>JAUVVY010000016.1 GCA_030604405.1 bacterium
GCCCTTCGTCGGCCTGGGTCTCAGCGGCCCGCTCGGCCTCCGCCTCAGGCCCTTCGTCGGCCTGGGTCTCAGCGGCCCGCTCGGCCTCCGCCTCAGGCCCTTCGTCGGCCTGGGTCTCAGCGGCTTGCTCAACCTCCGCCTCAGGCCCTTCGTCGGCCTCACCTTTCGCCTGGTCGCCTGCGGCGTCCGGTACTGTTTCCTGGTCCTGGGCGGCATCTGGGACGGCCTCGACAGCTTCGTCGGCGGCCGCGGCTTGTTGTTCAAGCTTTTCGCGTTCTCGTTCCTTTACCTCTTCGTACTCCTCGCGCGGCACCTCTTCGATCTCAGTGTTTTCAACGACAAAGTTGATTGTCTGGTTCCGCATCGCACGTTCGCGAAGCTGCTCTTCAAGCCCCTCCTGGACTTGTAGGGACTGTCGGACGAAATCTGCATCCACGCCGGCAGACTCGGCGAACCGGGCGATCTCAGCCTCGAAGTCCTCCTCATCAAGTTCGAGTTCCTCGAGGCGCCTGATCTCGTCGAGGACAAAGTGCAACTTAAGAGATGCCTCGGCCCGCGCTGTCTCGTTGGCCCTGAGCTCGTCTTCCTCAACCTGTGCGATCTCAGTGAAGGCTTGCAGAGAAAGCCCTTCGCGCTCGAGGTTGGCCTGGAAGTTGTCGAAGCCTTCGGCCGCAGCCCTTTCCACCAGGCTTTCGGGCAGGTCAATGCGTGTCCCTGCCAGTATGGCGGCCAGAGCGTTGTTCTCGGCCTCCTGCCGGGCCTGCTGTTCAAATTGACGCGCCAACTGCTCCGTGAGAGCCTCTGTCAGCTCTTCGAGCGTCTCGAAGTCGCCCTGCGTCGCCGCGAACTCGTCATCAAGTTCAGGCAGCTTCCGCTCCATAATCTGGTCTATTGTCGCTGAAACAGTCGTCTTCTTGCCCGCCAACTCGGCGTCCTCGTGGTCTTCAGGGTACTCGTATTCGCGGCTGACAGTATCGCCGATCTTCTTGCCGATCATTTCCCGGTCTATAGCCGGGTCATAGCGGTCGCTGCCCACGACAAAGTCCTGCTCGCCCTCGGTCAGCGGCTCCTCGGCACCATCGGGCACCACTGTCAACGTGGCCGTGACCACATCACCTTCGGCCACCTCCTCGCGGTCAACCTCGACATCCTCGGCTTCCGCCTGGCGGAAGTCTTCGAGGGCTTCCTCAATATCCTTTTCGGTCACTTCCGCCGATGGCTTGAAGACATGCAGCCCCTTGTACTGCTCGATTGTGGGGCGTGGCCGCACTGTCAGGGTGATGCTGAAGTCCACAGGCTTGTTCTCACCGAAATCCAGGTTCTTCAGATCGGGAAAGATGGGGTCTTCAAGCGGCTCCAACTTTTCGTCTTCTACAATGGTTGGATAATGCTCCTCGATAAGGCGCACCCACGCCAGCTCCCGCAGCATGTCCTCTTCATAGCGGCGGCGGATAATCACTGGCGGCGCCTTGCCAGTGCGGAATCCCGGTATCCCTCCCTGGTCTGACAATTCCTGGAACACCCGACCGTATGCTTCATCTACATCTTCAGCCGATATCTGCAGTTTCAGTTCAACGCGACTGCCAGGGAGTTGTGTCTTATGCACCTGCAACTAAATCGCTCCTGTCGTGGCCACTGAGTAGCGCGACAAACTGCGGCCTCGATAGACTTGCGCCGCCCAGAGCCCCGGACGACGTCGGGTATGTGTAACTGTCATTGGGGGAATGTTTTTGCACGCTGCCGATGCGAGACAATCCGCCCCACAGCTACTCGTGCTTGTATATGGCGGATACAAGATTGGTGGGCGCGGCGAGATTCGAACTCGCATGGGTTGCCCCACATGATCCTAAATCATGCATGTATGCCAATTCCATCACGCGCCCACCCAACCAGCCGTGCAACCAAGAGCCGCCCTCTGCGCAACGCAACGAAAGGACTCTCCACCACCGCCTTGAGTCATTGGTGGTGGGCCGAGAAGGATTCGAACCTTCGACCTTGGGATTAAGAGTCCCCTGCTCTGCCAGCTAAGCTACCGGCCCACTTTGTTGTCAGTTGCTGTTGGTTGCTGATGGCGCGCCTGGAGGGATTCGAACCCCCGACCCACGGATCCGAAGTCCGTTGCTCTAATCCACTGAGCTACAGGCGCTCACCACGCTGCTGCAACACATTGCATTGCCTATGTGCGGCGGCAAGGATTGGGGTGGGCGAGGGGACTCGAACCCCCAGCCACTTGAGCCACAGTCAAGTGCTCTACCCTTGAGCTACGCCCACCATGTGCTCTGGCACGCCCGGCCCGATTCGAACGGGCGACCCGCGGCTTAGAAGGCCGCTGCTCTGTCCCCTGAGCTACGGGCGCTCAAAAAAGATCTAGATTGGAGCGGGCGACGAGGCTCGAACTCGTGACATTCAGCTTGGAAGGCTGACGCTCTACCAACTGAGCTACACCCGCAGCCAAAACGGTCAGCAATGTCAGGAACTACGAATTTGCGGCCAGCCGGCTATCGAGTCACCGGCCACCTGATGGTCGGGGCGGCCGGACTTGAACCGGCGACCTTCGGCTCCCAAAGCCGACGCGCTAGCCAAACTGCGCCACGCCCCGACGCTATCTGACCTGGATGAACATATAGTATAGCGGAGCAGGCCGATACCGTCAAGTCAGACGAAGGGCGTCGGCAGCTTGCCAATTGGCCGTCGTTGTTGCTATACTTGCTGAACCCGCCTGCTCATTAAATGTCCTGAGACCGCCCGAGGAGTGGACAGCTATGGCAGAAGAGCGAGCAACATCCTACGTGCTTACTGTTGCAGCCGGTAAGCGCCTCATCGGCAAGGCAGTCGCAAATATGGACTGCGTAAAAGCTGCCATGGAAAGAGGCATGGTGGCCGTGGGAAAAGGCACAACCAACGCCTACGTCCTCGAGGAGCTGCTGGGACACCCTATAGATAAAGGCGCGTACTGCCTGGGCAATACGGTGCCGCCCGGGTTCGACCGCGCCAGCGAAGTATTCGGCGGCCACATGGATGAGGTAGTGTTCGATAACGGCGAGATAGTCGAGAGGCTGGGCGTCAAAGAGGCCGCACCGGAGATGAGGCCAGGAGATGTGGTCATCAAGGGCGCCAATGCGCTGGACTATCCCAACAGGTGCGCGGGCCTGCTGGTCGGAGACCCCAGAGGCGGCACCTGGGGAGGCTTAGTCGGGCCGGTACATGGCCGCGGGCTGCATGCCATCATCCCCGTCGGCCTAGAAAAGCAGGTGGCCGAGCCCTTGCGCGAGACCGCCCGTGACCTCGCCAGTATGCCCGAAATCTTTCGGCCCCACGTGCCCGGACTGTGGATTATGGAAGGCGACATCGTCACCGAGCTGGAGGCGCTGCATATATTGACCGGAATATGGGACCCGTATCAGATCGGCGCCGGCGGTGTCTGTGGCGCAGAAGGCTCAGTACGCATCGCAGTACGCGGCACGGCGGAGCAGGTCGCGGCCGTTGACGAGTTAATCGCCGAGGTGGAAAACGAACCGTTGTTCGGAGAATAGAAAGCGGAGCGTTGTCGTATGGGCGATGAAGAGCTTCACGAGGCACGCTACTGGCATGAACTGGATGAGCAGGCCGTAGAATGTCTGCTGTGCCCGTGGCACTGCCGCATCAAGCCGGGTAATAGCGGCCGGTGCGGGGCACGAGAGAACCAGGACGGTACGCTCTACTCGATAAACTATGGCCAACTGACCTCGGTAGCACTGGATCCTATCGAGAAGAAGCCATTGTATCACTTTTACCCGGGCAGCAGCATCATCTCGGTGGGGAGCTTCGGCTGCAATCTGAGCTGTAAGTTCTGCCAGAACTGGCAGATATCACAGGGCCGACCACATACCGAATACATGAGCCCGCAGAACCTGGCCAGGCTGGCCGCAGAGCGCCGCCGACAAGGCAACATCGGAGTAGCATACACGTACAACGAGCCGATGGTGTCCTTCGAATATGTCACCGAGGCCGCACGGCTGGTTTCCGAGGCAGGCATGGTCAACGTGCTGGTGACAAACGGCATCGTCGAGGCGGAGCCGCTGGAGGAGCTGCTGCCGCACGTTGATGCGATGAATGTGGACATAAAGTCCATGGATGACGATTTCTACAAGCGTCTGTGCGGCGGGCGAGCGCTGCCGACACGCGCCACCGTCGAGCGGGCCATCTCCGATTGCCATGTAGAGATCACCAATCTGCTGATTCCCGGGGAAAACGATTCAGAAGAGCAGGTACGGGCGCTGGTTGACTGGGCCGCCGGGCTGTCGGCGGACTTGCCGCTGCACTTTTCGGCTTACCATCCGGCACACAAGTTTGACGCTCCGCGCACGCCGCCGGAAACGTTGAAAAGGGCATTTGAAATAGCCAGTGAGAAGCTCAGCTTCGTGTATGTGGGCAATGTGCACATAGACGGCACTGCTGATACGAGGTGCCCCAGTTGCGGGTCGGTTGCAGTCAGACGCGGCGGCTTTGCAGCAGGCCTGGCAGCGATTTCGGAGGGAAGGTGCTCCAACTGTGGAGCCGAACTCAACATTACCCAGTGAGCTTGCCAGCGTGCTGCGGACGGGGCGGTTTTAGCAACAATGGCACGCTCAGATGCGGCATCCAGCGGCCGGATTGATTTCAGAGAAGCGCTGCGGACACCACTAATACTTGCTTCTGCCTCGCCCAGGCGTCAGAATATACTGCGGGAAGCAGGAATGGCGTTCATCGTCCGAGTCAGCGACGCGGAGGCGGAGTTGGAGGAGGAAGACATCGGCGATTATCAGGGCGCAGATGCGCAGCAAGGCCCGGGCGCTGCTGCGTGCTTTGCGCTGCGGGCTGCGCGGATGAAGGCGCTCGATGTCGCGGGGCGCAACCCCGGGTGGCTGGTAGTCGGCGCCGATACTGTGGTGGCGGTGGGTGAGCAGATGCTGGGCAAGCCACAGGACGCGGCCGATGCGGCCCGGATGCTGCGGGGCCTGAGTGGCAGAGCCCACCGGGTCAGCAGCGCGCTGGCGATCGCTTATGACAATGGCGAGGGCGCGGTGGTCGTGGCCGAAGATTACGAGACATCGAAGGTAGTCTTCAAAGAACTCACCGAGCAAGAGATCGCAGATTATGTCAGCAGCGGCGAGCCAATGGACAAGGCCGGGGCCTACGCAGTGCAGGGCCTGGGGCGAGAGCTAGTTGAGAAGGTTGAAGGGTCATTTCTGAATGTGGTCGGTCTGCCGATTGTCAGATTGCAGTCAATGCTGGAGCAGGTGGGCTGGCAGCCGGCAGAGCACACAGAAGACTGAAGGCGTTTGTGAGGTGTAGCAGGCCGAGGTGCAAGACTACTCAGGCGATGGTTGGATAGCGTACCTGTACGAGGGAGCCAGCAGGTCGGTCAGACACTGGCTGTCGCGGTTTTCGTGCGACATGGGCATTGATCTGGGCACCGCCAACACGCTGGTGCATGTCAAGGGCCAGGGCATCTTGCTGCGGGAGCCGTCGGTGGTTGCCATAGACCACGAACGCCACGCGGTGTGCGCAGTCGGTGAAGAGGCGAAACGGATGGTGGGGCGGACACCTGCGAGTATCTCGGCGATCCGGCCGCTGCGCGATGGTGTGATCGCTGACTTTGAGGTCACCGAGGCGATGCTGCGTTACTTCATCAGGAAGGCGCACTCGGGCCGGTGGCTTGCCCATCCGTATATCGTCATCGGCGTACCAGCCGGTATCACGGAGGTGGAGCAGCGAGCAGTTGTGGATGCCGGGCGGCAGGCGGGAGCGTGGGAGACCGAGATCATTGATGAGCCGATGGCGGCAGCGATCGGCGCGGGTATGCCGGTCGCCGAGCCGGTCGGCAATATGATCGTTGACATCGGCGGCGGGACCACCGAGGCGGCGGTCATATCGCTGGGCGGCATCTGTACGCAGCGCTCAATGCGCACCGCCGGCGAAGAGATTGACGAGGCCATCAGCAACTACATCCGCCGCGAATTCAACCTCTTCATCGGCGAGACCACCGCCGAGCAAATCAAGATACGCCTGGGCTCGGCGTTTCCAAGGGCCGATGAGGAAAGCATGCTGGTGCGGGGCAAGGATCTGGTCTCGGGCCTGCCGAAGAGCATTACCATCCATTCGGGCGAGATCCGCGAGGCGACATCGGAGCCGATCTCAGCTATCGTGGACCTGGTCAAGGAGACGCTGGACGCCACAGCGCCGGAGCTGGCGGCAGATGTGATGAACCGTGGGATCGTGCTGGCCGGCGGTGGGGCACTGCTGCAGGGCCTGGACCAACTAATCAGCGCTGAGACCGATATACCGGTTTATGTCGCCGACGACCCGCTGACATGTGTGGTTTTGGGCGCGGCGCATTACTTGGAACAACTTCACGTCCGGCGGCCAACGAGCTTGTAAGAGATGTTGAGCAAACCACAGTCTCCCCAACTCAGAGTCAAGTGGCTTGCGGTGTTGTGCACGCTGGCCGTCGCGCTGACCTGCTGGCAACACCGCGCCCACCGCAGCGGGCAGCAAAGCGCGCCGGAGAAGGCCGCCCAGCGAATCATGTGGCCGCTGCAGTCCGGGGTGACGTCCGCGCTCGGCCGCGGACATGACGTGTTTGTATCGCTGATCCACGCACGCTCGCTGGCCGAAGAGAACCGCAAGCTGAAAGAAGAGATAGACCGCCTGGCAGCCGAAAAGCTGCAACTGCACGAGTATTACCTGGAGTATAAGGACTTGTGCGAAAAGCTCGGCTTCGTCATTTCGGGTGAAGCCAAGGGCGTCCCGGCGAGGGCGATCAGTCGCTCCAGCACCCCCGGTGGGCCGAAGGTAACCATCGAATCGCTCGACGGGCGGGAGCTGGAAGTCGGCAATATGGTCATGACCCAAAAGGGGTTGGTAGGCCGGGTGGTGGTGGCGCAGAAATCGGTAGGCGAAGTCATGCTGCTCACCCACTCCGATCATGCGGTGGCCGGGATGGCACAGAGGTCGCGCGACCAGGGGATGATCTACGCCGCGAGTCCAACCGACGCCAGTGAGCCGCTGCTGCAGATGGAGAAGGTTCGGGGTGAAGCGGACCTGCGGGTCGGCGACGTGATCCTCACCGCCGGTCTCAGCGAGATATATCCGGCCAGTGTGCGCATCGGCACAGTCATACGGGTTCAGACCGCGCCGGCAAGCAGCCGCACTCTAAGAGCCATCATCAAACCTGCCGCCAACCTTACCAGTATCACCTACGTTCTAGTTGTCCGAAGTGCGAAATAGCCGGCGCGGCTGGTTGGGAGCGAGGGTGTCTTGTTCTACGCTATCAGCGGATTGCTGCTGCTGCTAAGTGTCGCGACGGTATATGCGTGGCCGCCGTGGCTGCATATCCGGGGGGCGCGCCCGGAACTGGCGCTTGTGGCAGTACTCAGCATCGGCCTGATGCGCGGGCCCACAGCCGGCTGCGTGGCGGGTTTCTTTGCCGCATATCTATCCGCCAGCATCGGTTCATTACCAATGGGCGGGCAGTTCATCACTCTCATGGGAATTGGGCTGCTGGCCGGCCTGCTACGCGGCGGACTGTTCTCGACCCGTATCACGGTAGCAGTTGTGGCCTCATTTGTCGGCAGCATTGCGGCCTGGCTGATCAACCTGATACTCGCTCCGCCGGCGGAGCCACTGTCGTGGTTTCGTTTGATGATGATGACAGCGCTGAGTACGGCGGTGTGGAGCATTCCCGTATTTGCCCTGTTCCGGGCCGTCGGCAGAAGATTCGCTACAGACACAGATGATTACTAGCCTCAGCTCGACTGAACTTGCGCCAGATAAGGCCGGGCCAGTGCCATGATCGAGGACAAGGTGGTGCCGCTGCAGGAGTTGGAAGCCATCGTCGCCGGCCTGCGCCGCGAAGGTCGTACGATAGTGACTACCAACGGCTGCTTCGACCTGCTGCACGTCGGCCATGTGCGCTACCTGGAAGAGGCATCCAAGCACGGCGATGTGCTGGTCGTGGGTGTCAACTCCGACAACTCAGTGCGGCAGCTCAAAGGCCCGGGCCGGCCGATTGTGCCCGAAGCTGAAAGAGCGACGGTAGTCGCGGCTCTGGAGTCGGTTGACTATGTGACGATATTCGACCGGCTGAACCCCATCGAGCTGGTGGCATTGCTGCGGCCTGACGTGCACGTCAAGGGCCAGGACTATGACCCGAAACGGATGCCGGAGACAGTGCCTGTGCGACAGTGGGGCGGACGGGTTGTGACGGTCGAATTGTCCGAGGGGCACTCGACTTCGGAATTGATTGGGCGGATACAGGCTCTCGGCGGGGAAGATGACGAGGAATGATTGCTGATGCGTGTGGCCGCAGTGATACCCGCGCGTTATGGCTCCACACGGCTTGATGGCAAAGTCCTGGCTGACATTGCCGGCAAGCCGATGGTGCAACACGTCTATGAGCGGGCCACAGAGGCCGGCTGCTTTGAGGCCGTAATCGTGGCAACTGATGACGAACGGGTCGCCGAGGCTGTCAGGGATTTCGGCGGAACGGTCGAGATGACGCGCGCAGACCACGCCTCTGGCACCGACCGCATCGCCGAGGTGGCTGGCAAAAGCGATTATCAACTAATAGTCAATATCCAGGGCGATGAGCCGCTCATGGACCCGCAAGCCATACAAGCCGTGGTGCAGCCATTCTCCGAAGAGCCCGGCCTGCGCATGAGCACCATCGCAACGCGCATTACCGACCAGGAGGAACATCTGAATTCGGCGGCGGTGAAGGTAGTGGTTGACCGAGCCGGCTTTGCGCTGTATTTCTCGCGGGCGCCGATTCCCTACTTCCGTATTGACGGCCAACAGGCCCCGCCAGATGCGTCGCGGCAACATCCGTGCGGGTTGTGGCCTCTAAAACACTGTGGCATGTATGCCTACACCAAGGCGACGCTGTTGTGGGTCGCAAGCCTGCCTCCGACGCAATTGGAGCAGACCGAAGGCCTGGAGCAGTTGCGGGCGTTGGAACACGGCTGCCCCATCCGAGTGGTGGAGGTAGATTACTCCCCTATCGGGGTTGATACGGCGGAGGACCTGGAAGTGGTGCGCAAGATAATGGAGGAGAAAGCTACCAATGAGTGATACTGTACGGCAGATCACCGCCGGCGATTGTACCATAGGCGGAGAGCGGCTGGCTTTGATCGCCGGCCCGTGTCTGGTCGAGGACGAGGAGACAACCTACGAAATAGCCGCCCGGCTCCGTGACATCACCGCCGAACTGGGTGTGCCGTTCATCTTCAAGGCATCGTGTGATAAAGCGAACCGGACTTCGATTGACTCGGAGCGCGGCCCGGGGTGGCGAGTGGGCCTGCAGATTCTGGCCAAAGCGGCCCGGCGCGCAAAGGTGCCGGTGACCTCGGACGTTCACGAGGTCGCTCAGGTCTCGCCGGCGTCCGAGGTGTTCGACATGCTGCAAATCCCGGCGTTTCTTTGCAGACAGACGGACTTGCTGGTGGCCGCCGGTGAAGCAGGAGTGCCGGTCAATATCAAGAAAGGCCAGTTCATGGCGCCGGAGGATATGGCCCACGCCATCGCCAAGGTCACAGCCACGGGTAACCGGTCCGTGTGCGTAACCGAGCGGGGCACGAGCTTCGGCTATCACAACCTGGTGGTTGATATGCGCGGCTTGGTGATGATGCGACAGTTCGGTCATCCGGTGGTGTTCGACGCCACCCACAGCGTGCAACTGCCCGGCGGGGCGGGCGGGGCCTCCGGCGGACAACGAGCCCTGGCACCGGCGCTGGCACGAGCGGCCGTAGCCGTTGGGATAGACGCGCTATTCATCGAGGCGCATCCTGACCCCGACTCGGCGCCCTGCGATGGCCCCAATATGCTGCATCTGGACAGTGTGGCCGGGTTGCTGAAAGAGCTTCTGGCGATACGCGAGGCCGTGCAGGCTATCGAAGAACAGGAGACCGACTGACACGATATGGACCGACAAGATATTCTTGCACAGGCAAAGAAAACGTTAGATATCGAGCATCATGCCATCGAGCAGGCAGCGCAGCGCCTTGGCGACGACTTTCTGCGGGCCTGCCAGATACTGCTGGATATGAAGGGTCGCGCGGTGCTGTGCGGGATCGGCAAGTCCGGAGCCGTGGGGCGCAAGCTGTCAGGCACCTTCGCCAGCAGCGGCACGCCGGCCTTCTTCATGCACCCCACCGAGGCCATCCACGGAGACCTGGGCATGGTGGTTGATGAGGATGTCATCATCATGCTGTCCAACAGCGGCGAGACCGATGAGCTGTCGCAGATCCTGCCGGCGCTCAAACGGCGGGGTGTGCGAATAATCGCCATCTGCGGCGCGGAAGACTCCACATTGGCCTCGGAAGCCGATGCGATCATTGACTCGACAGTGGAGCGAGAGGCCTGTCCACTTGGGTTGGCCCCCACTGCCTCGACGACCACCATGATGGCGCTGGGGGATGCGCTGGCGATGGCTGTGATGTACGCGCGCGGGTTCTCCGCCGAGGAATTTGCGGCCGCGCATCCGGGCGGGACGATAGGCCGACGCCTGCTCGACCGCGTCTCCGACGTGATGCACGGCGGCGATGATAATCCGACCGTAACTCCTGATGCCACCGTGCTGCAATGCCTGCTGGCCATGACACAGGCCGCGGTGCGGGGAGTGGTGAGCGTGGTTGACGACGACGGGCGCTTGCTGGGCATCTTCACCGACGGAGACTTACGCCGGCTGATGCAGACCGAACAGAAGCGTGATGAGGTGATGGACCTGCCGGTAGCCGAGGTAATGACCGCAGCGCCGATCACGGTTTCCCCGGCGACCCTGGCTACCGAGGCGCTCCGTATCATGGAGGTCAGAGAGGTGGACAACCTGCCCGTAGCGGACGCAGCGGGGAAGTCGGTGGGAGTTGTTGATATTCAGGACTTGCTGAAATTCCGGGTCATCTGAAGGCGGCGCGCGGGCTGCTATGACGCCGATTACGGTGATACAAACCGCCGACATGCATGGTCGGCTGACGCTGGAGATCGCCAGCCGGCTGGCCGAACTCAAGCGCGGCGAAAGCGCCCTGTTGTTCGACTGCGGCGACAGCCTGGATCTGCCCAACTACCTGCCGCTCCCCCGCAAGCCCGAAGTGATCGCCGCGATGAACGCCGCCGGCTACGACGCCATGGTGCTGGGTAACCGGGAATACGGGTGGCGGCGATCAACCACGGCGGCGAAGCTGGCCGGACTGGAGTTCCCGGTGCTCTGCGCCAACATCGCCAGCGGCGGAGCCGGCTCCGAGATCCTGAAGCCCCATGTTACACTGCGCCTGGGCGAATGTACCGTAGGCGTATTCGGTCTGAGCCCGAATATGGCGCCCAGCGGCAGCATCGCTCAACGCACCTCGGATGTCCGATTCATAGATGCCGAGGAAGCAGGCCGGCAGGCAATTGCCGATCTGCGCTCGGAAAGTGACATCGTCATCGGCCTGCTGCACTGGGGAACAAACATGGAGCAGCAGACACGGCTTGTGGAAAAGCTACCCGGGCTGGACCTGGCGCTTGCCGCACACTGGCACGTGACCGCAGGGTCGCTTGTGCAGGTGGGCGATGTTGCCGTGAGCCGCTGCGCCTGCCATGCTCGACAAGCCGCGATTCTGCGACGACAGCCTGACGGCGACTGGGAGCAGGAGTTGGTGGGTCTGCAATGAGTTTTCGCTTGTACGCCGACCTGGGCAATATGACGCTGCACTGGGGCATTTTCCGAGATGGACAATGGCTGGCCTTCAGCCGCGTTTCCAGCAGCGAAGCCCTGAGCGACCGCTGTGCGGCATCGCTGAACTGTATGCTGGAGGAAACCGGCGAGAGCCTGGATAGCTACAGCGGGGGCCTGCTTTGTAGCTCCAGCCCACGCCTGACCGGCGAGTTTCTGGAAGGATTGAAGGAGCGGCTGAGCATTGTCCTGCCCGAAGTGAGCCCTGAAATGCTGGCCGGCGTACCGACATTGTATCACAACCGCGAGCAGATAGGCCCCGACCGGCTGGTCAACGCCGCTGCGGTGCGTGCGCACTACGAATGTCCCGCGATCGTCGCCGACCTGGGCAGTTGCATCACTGTTGACCTGGTGGACGCCGACGGCGTGCTGGTGGGAGGCGCCATCGCACCAGGTCTGCCGGCAATGAAGGTCGGCCTGATCGCCCAGACGCCGCACCTACGGTCCGCGCTCGATAGGCTTGCGCCGCCGGCTGGTCTCGCCAGCCCGGGCCGCTCAACAGCCGAATGTATTTCCCTGGGCCTCTATACCAGCCTGATCGCCACCACCCGCGAACTGTGCCAGAACTTTGCCGCAGACCTGAACGAGGTACGGATCTTGCTGACCGGTGGTGACGCGGCATGGGTGCGGTCGGCGACCGGCTTTGGCGATGTCCTCGACGAAACTCTGACCTTGAAGGGCCTGCAGAGCCTTGACCGGGACGACTAAGGGCGCGGCAGTCAGGCATGGGCCGGGCAGACTGGTCATCGGGAGCCTGGAGATCAACCCGCCGCTGGTGCTGGGGCCGATGGCAGACCATACCAACCTGCCATTCCGCCTGCTGTGCCACCGTGGCGGCGCCGGCCTTGTGGTCGGCGAGATGATTTCCGCCAAAGGTCTGCAATATCGTAACAAGAAGACTCAACTGCTCACGAAGACCTGCCCTCAGGAGCGGCCCGTGGCTCTGCAACTGTTTGGCGATACTCCTGAGGTGTTGTATAATAGTGTCCGTGAGTTGGAGGCGGCGGGCGCCGATATTATTGACCTGAATATGGGCTGCTGTGTGCCCAAGGTACGCTCGGCAGACGCCGGAATCGAGCTAATGGCCGACTCCGAACGCGGCATCGCATGTGCCGCCGCAATGGTAGATGCCGCGTCGGTGCCCGTGACAGTCAAGATGCGCACCGGCCTGGCCAGCGGCGATATGCGCTATCTTGATATCGCCGTCAAGCTGGCGCAAATCGGGGTCAGCGCCATAGCTCTGCACGCCCGCAGCGCCGAGCAGAAAATGCGCGAAAAGGCTGACTGGTCACACATAGCCAAGCTGGTGGAGGTCGTGAGCATCCCGGTAATTGGCAATGGCGATGCCGTCAGTGGGGGCGATGCTGCGGCTATGATCGAGCAGACCGGCTGTGCCGGGGTGATGTACGGCCGGGCGGCGTTGGGCAAGCCGTGGCTATTCGGCCAGGCCGCAGCGGCTCTGGATGGCTGTGTGGTGCCACCTGATCCGAGCGCGGCGGACATCATGGCCATAGCGTTGTGCCACGCGCAGATGCTGGCGCTGCACTATGACGAGCGAGTGGCGATGCACCAGATGCGCGGGCAGATGGCACACTATACCAGGGGTCTGCCTCACGCCCTGCAACTACGGCGGCAGGTACACAGCGTCCGTTCGCTGCAGGATCTGAAGCAGCTTATCTGTGAATACGTAGGATCATTGTAGAGCGCTCATGGCGGAAATAACTCGTATCGCCAGTATAAGTCTGGGGCCTTCGTCCCGGGACAAGACCGTGGAGCTTGAGCTTCTCGGCAGACGCTTCATGCTGGAGCGTTTGGGCACAGACGGGCATATAGGGCGCTTTGCCCGCTTTCTGCGGCAGTACGACGGGATCGCCGACGTGCTGTGTGTGGGTGGCATCAACCTCGGCGTCCAGTGGGGCGACAGGTACTATCCGTTCACTCAGGTCCGCCGCATACTAAGGGACGTCAAACAGACGCCGGTGGTTGACGGGGCAGGGCTGAAGGCGACGCTTGAGCCGAGGACTGTGCAGATACTGCAGGAGCGCGGGATCATAGATTCGGCCCGAACTCGCGCTCTGGTGATGAGCGCCTTTGACCGCTACTGGCTGGCCGAGGCGATTGCTGGATGCTGTGATGAGGCGATCTACGGGGATCTGATCTTCAGCCTGGGCATTCCGCGGGCGGTGCGATCTCTGGAAGCGATGGGCTCCTGGGCACGCGTGCTGCTGCCGATAATTACCAGGCTACCGCACAACTGGGCGTTTGCGACGGGCGTCCACAGCGACAGGATTGTGCCCAAGTTCGAAGACTACTATGAGTGGGCGGACTTGGTTGCCGGTGATTTCGCTTACATCAGGCACTACTTGCCGGCCCAGCTTGCAGGCAAGATAATCCTGACCAACACTATCACACCCGATGATGTGCTGTTGCTGCAGGCTCGCGGGGTGAAATATCTGGTCACAACCAGCCCGCAGATCGAGGGCCGCGCCTTTGCTACTAATGTTATGGAAGGAGTGTTCGTGTCGCTGCTGGGCCGGCCACCGCAGGAGTTGCGCGCTGATGACTACCTGCGGCTGGCCGAAGAGATCAAGTGGGAACCGGTCATCAGAGAGATCTCGACCGCCTAGCCCGACACACACAGCGCTTTGACGAGATTTGCCTTTGTACTTCACGCACTCGACACCAGCGATGTCGCCCGGAAATATGCAATAGCCAAGTACCTGCCCGACTGGATTGTGGAGCCGGTTTTGCGGCATATACCCGCGCGTACGCTCAGTCAGATAACCGGCATCAGGTCAGCGACCGGCGCAGAGACCAGCGGATGGTTCGTAGGTTGCACGCTGACCTCGCGACAACTGCTCAATGACCCGCCCGAGCGCTCGACCGCTAAGATCGTCGAGTCGTGCAAGTTGGCCGCCGACCTGGGCGCTGACATCGTCGGGTTGGGGGCGCTGACGGCTGTTGTGGGCGATAAAGGGATTACTATCGCCGAGCAGCTTGACATCGGTGTGACCACCGGCAACAGCTACACTGTGGCGACCGCCATTGAGGGGCTTGCGAAAGCGGCACAGATGATCGGCCATGATCCGAGGCGCTCAACGGTGGCGATCCTGGGGGCCACCGGCTCGATCGGCAGCGTCTGTGCGAAGCTGCTGGCCGATGATATGGCTCGCGTTATTCTGGTTGGCCGTAGGCGAGATGCGCTCGACGAACTGGCCGGCGAGATTACCGGCTCCGCTGTCGTGGAGACCAGCACCGATATTTCGGAGGCGCTTTCCAAAGCGCCACTGGTGGTGGCGGTGACCTCTTCGGTGGAGGCGGTGGTGGAGCCGCACGATCTGCTGCCCGGCGCGGTCGTGTGCGATGTCGCCCGCCCGCGCGATGTCGCCAAAGCAGTGGCCGAGAAGCGGGCCGACGTGCTCGTAATCGAGGGCGGCGTCGTCGCCGTGCCCGGTGATGTCAACTTCAACTTTGACTTCGGCTTCCCGCCCAAAATGGCGTACGCGTGTATGGCCGAGACGATGATACTGGCCCTGGAGGGGCGCGGCGAGGACTACTCGCTAGGTGGCGATCTGGGCATTGACCGGGTAAGAGAAATTCAAGAGCTGGGTGAAACACACGGCTTCAAGCTGGCCGGCTTCAGATCCTTCGAGCGGGCCGTGGAACAGGATACCATAGACCGCGTGCGCAAGCTGGCCGGCGAAGCAATTGAGTCATACCAGCAGGCCGACTGACGCGGTCGGGGAAAATGTCGGCTTTGGCAATCGGAGTCGGGCAGGATGCCCGACCCACGGGAGTATGTTGGAAAGCCCGAGCCACGCAATCTATTGTCATATCGTTCGGAAGCATTGTGACGGGTTTGGTGAGATACTCAGATGCCTTCTGATGAGGATCAGGTACGGCAGCGCAAACAGAAGCTGCAGGAGTTGAAAGAGCAGGGGCAAGACCCCTTCGACATTCACTCCTTCGACCGCACGCACACCTCGGCGCAGGTAGTGGCGGCGATCGAGGCGGCTGAAACCGCCGCCGGCGATGAGGATATAGACTGGCAGGCATCCGGTTTCGAGACTACAGTAGCCGGTCGCCTGATGGCCGTGCGCGACCAGGGCAAGTCAATATGGGCCGACTTGCACGACGCCAGCGGCAAGATTCAACTGTGGGTCACGGAGAATGAGTTGACTGGAGCAGCCTTCGAGAAGTTCAGGGAGCTCGATATCGGCGACATAATCGGAGTGAGAGGTCATGCCTTCCGCACTCGCCGCGGTGAGCCGACTGTGCAGCTCTCGGAGTTTCAACTGCTGGCCAAGTCGCTGCGGCCGCTGCCGGAGAAATTCCACGGCCTGCAGGATGTGGAAATACGCTACCGGCGCAGGTATCTGGACCTGCTCGCCAACCCACAGGTGCGGGAGGTTTTCGCCAAGCGCACCGAGGCGCTCAAGGCGATCCGCAGTTACTTCGATGGTCGCGATTTTCAGGAAGTCTCCACCCCGATGATGCAGCCGCTGTACGGCGGGGCCAACGCCCGACCATTCATCACGCACCACAACACGCTGGATATGGACCTGTATCTGCGCATCGCCCCCGAGCTTTATCTGAAACGGCTGGTAGTCGGAGGCATGGAGCGGGTATATGAAATCGGCCGCGTCTTTCGCAACGAAGGCATTGACGCTCTGCACAACCCCGAATTCACCATCCTCGAAGGCTACCAGGCCTACGCCGATTATACAGACATGATGGCGCTGTTCGAGGAGCTGCTGCGAGACATCGCACTTGCCGTCAACCGGTGCTTGCAGTTTACCTACCGTGGCCATGATATAGACCTGGAGCCCGGCTGGGAGCGGAAGTCGCTACTGGATGCGATCAAAGAGGCGTGCGGCGTGGACTTCTCGCAGCTAAGCACCGACGAAGAGGCACGTGAGGCCTGCAGGGACCTGGAACTGGGCGATATGACGCAGGACAACTGGGCGGCACTGCTGGACAAATGCTTCGACCGCTATGTAGCGCCGAACCTGATTCAGCCCACCTTTGTGATCGACTATCCCGTTCGAGTCTCTCCGCTGGCCAAACGACTGCCCGACAGGCCGCATCTGGTGGCCCGCTTTGAACCCTTCATCGGCGGCGAAGAGATCGGCAACGCCTTCAGCGAGCTGAATGACCCCGTTGACCAGCGCGAGCGCTTTGAGGCGCAGGCCAGAGCGGGCCTGGCGGGCGATGCGGAGGCCCATCCGTTGGATGAGGATTACCTGATGGCCATGGAGTACGGCCTGCCACCTACCGGCGGCATGGGCATGGGCGTTGACCGGGTGATTATGCTGCTGACCGGCTGCACTAACCTGCGGGAGGTAATCCTGTTTCCGCAGTTGCGCCCCGAGGAGAGTTAGAGGATGGGCCTGGTTCAGGACATCGCGCAGTCAATGCGACCACAGCAGTGGACCAAGAACCTGCTGGTATTCGCCGCGATACTGTTTGCGGGCAAAGCCGGCGACGCGGAGGCGGTAGGAGAGGTCCTGGTCGGCTTTGCGGCTTTCTGTCTGTTGTCCGGGGCGACCTATCTGCTCAACGATTCGCTCGACGCCGCGCAGGACCGGCAGCATCCGGAAAAGTGCGATCGCCCGATAGCCGCCGGTCGCATCCCGGTCTATGAGGGCCTTCTGCTGGCCGTCTTCTTCGGTCTCTTGGGCCTCGTGATGTCGTACTTCATCACCTGGGGCTTTTTCATCACTGCGGTCTTGTACCTGGTGCTGACCACGGCCTATTCGTTGTGGCTCAAGCACATCGTCATCTTAGATGTGCTGGCGGTGTCGCTCGGATATGTGCTGCGGGCGGTGGCAGGCGCGGCGGCAATCAGTGTCGAGATTTCGCCTTGGCTGATCATCTGCACGCTGCTGCTGACGCTGTTTTTGGCGCTTGCCAAGCGGCGCGGTGAGCTTGTGCAGCTTGAAGAAGGGGCTATCGATTATCGCAGAATCCTCGATGAGTACAGCCCGCAGTTGCTGGACCAGATGATAGCTGTTGTGACGGCCTCCACGGTGGTGGCCTACTGCCTGTACACGGTAGATGCGCGCACCCTCCAGGTGGTCGGCACGCACAACCTCGTCTATACCGTGCCACTGGTCATATACGGGATATTCCGCTACCTGTATCTGATGCACGAGAAAAAGCTGGGGGACCATCCCGACCAGCTCTTGCTTACAGACGGCCCGCTGCTGTTGACGGTGGCGCTCTACGCTGCTGCAGTGGGCGTCATACTCTATTTCATCCCCTGAGCCGGTGCCGCTTTGGTGCGTGATGCCTCGACCAGCCGCGAATTAGGCCCGTTGCGGTTGACAAAAACTGTTGCCTGCGGGTCGCGGTACACAGCCGCCCAGTTGCCCTTATCCTGTACCGCCGCCGCGAGCGGCACACCGGGCTGGACAATGCCCCACTGCACGTTGTAGCTCTCAGCCACCTCTTCCCAGCCTTCCCTGGTTTCGCGGATAGTCAGCCAGTCTGCGAATACCTCTCTGCCATACATATCCACACGCCCGTCAATGAAGACCTTGTGACGCGGGTAGAGCCGGTGGATAAGATAACCGCCCCAGTGGTAAGGGTTGTACATGTTGCCCCGCAGATCATGTGTATCTATCCACTCCACTGCTGCGACGGGAAACAGATTCTCGTTGAGCGCGCGTTTTGCCGTCACCGGCCGATAGATAGACATCACGCCGACGAGGGCGATGACAACCATAGCAAGCGGCAGGATACGCTCTGGCGCTGTCTTAGAATCGCCGCTCCAGCCCAACAGAGTGGGTGAAAGCTCCCGCAACCATTCGCTTAGCACGGGGGTCAGGACCCAGGCCATTATGATGGCGGCCGGCATCGCGGCCCTGCCCCAGCGTAACCCCATCATCACCATCAGCCCTGCCAGCAGCAACTGAAACAGCGACACCCGGCTCATCCTGACCAGCACTACGAGCGCGCCGCCGATCAGTACTACCGTCGTCGCCGCCATCTCAAGGGAGGCGAGTGTCGGAGCCTGCCATTCTTGTAGCAGCTGCGCGTGGTAGGAATAAGCGCCGCCAGGGAGGTAGTTGAGCGAATAAAGCAGCAACTTGAATCGGACCGGGTTAAGAACACTTGCTGCAATGCAGGCCAGTAGCAGCGAGGCACCCTCCACAACTCCCGGTGCCGAGAGCCGGAGCCCATCACTCACCCTTTGCCGCGAGCCCAGCGCCCTGTGTACCAGCCAGAAGCCCACAATAGCCAGCCCCAGCGTGAAGCTGGCATGGGTGTTGGCCCACAGTACGAACAGCAGCGGCACCAGCCACTTCAGCCACGGTCGGCTGGTACTGCCTTCAAGGAGGCTTACCAGCGCCAGCAGCAGAAGCGGCATCATCAAGTGCGGGCGGCAAGTCACGTTAGGCATGCTCGCCGCCGCCACCAACACCAGGACCACCACTGTGAGCAGATAGGAGGATTTCCGGCAAACCAGCAGCACCGCCAGCAACCCCAACGCAAACGCCGCCAGAATCATGCGCAGCCACACTAAGGCGCGATCCTGGCCCAGCCTGTATGTTGCGGCCTGCACCACCTCAAAGAGCCACTGCTGCGGGGGCCGGAAGTTGCCGGCTGCGGTGTGGGAGTATTCGTCGTATAGGCCTATGTCGCCGGTGCGGATGATGTCCTGGCCGAGCTGCTGATGCCACCAGACATCATACGAGCGGATATGGCCGGAACCGATCATCCCGCCCAGCAACAGGCCCAGGACGTACAGCAAAATCACAAACCGGCGATGATGTGGCTGGCGCATGGCTTTCGTCAACAACCTCCCCGGGTTCAGAACTGCTCAAACGGCAGCTTGTAGCGAGCGGATATGTTCTATGCCTTTGTTGATCAGCACCGCGACCGACTCGGGCTTGTAGCCCAGCGGCCTTGGCTCGGGCGTCAGCGAGTAGAGGAACGCTGTTTCCACCTCGTAGCCGCCTTCGGAGTGCGCGCCCAAAGAGGCCACATAGGAGCGCAGAAGGTTGGAGTAGCCGAGTGTCCACAGTTTCAAGTCGGACAGCTTCTGTTTGAGTTCCAGGCCGATTTCACAGCTTATCTCGCCGCCCATGCCGATGATGTACAGGTCACCGATCTTCAGCACCTGGACTTCCACCGGCAGCGTGTCAGCAAGGCCGCCCTTCTCGGCGATGGCCTTGCGGGCCGCCTGCGCATACGCTTGCTCCCAGTCGTGCCCCGCCTCAAGCTCGGAAAGCTGCTGCTCCGTGGGTGTGCCCCGAGTCGGCAGGTCGGCGATGGCGCTGCTGCCCGCCAGTTCATCGCCCAGCTCTTCTGGCTCGCCGCACAGCGCGGCTGCGACCGCACGGCCCAGCTCGCGGCCGATCTCATACACCGTCTCCACCGTAGCCGCGCCGAAGGTTTTGCTGACCGGGTCAACTGAGCGCGGCTTGACATCGCCACCGCAGCCCTGCAAGAAAATCGGCAGGCAACCGGGGATCGCTTCGCGCAGCAGACCTCTGGCCGGGCCCGGGTAGTCGGTGCCGATGAGCTGCCCGCCCATCGTGGTCGGATGACACGCGTAGGAAAACAGCACCGCACGCACTTCGCCGTCGGGCGTAAGCACGCGCATAACGGGCACGTCCATGTCAGTCGGCTTGCTCGGGGCGGGTAACATGCCGGCGCATGTTCCGTCCGGATTTGCGCGGCGGCGGTTGATACCCAGCGTGCAGGAGCCGACGGCATAGTCCAGCTTGCTGTCCTGCAAGTCGGCCACAGCTTCCTGCAAGAGAGCAGATAGCTTCTCTTTCAACTCCGTCAGCCATTCGTCATCAAATTTGCGGATTGAACCCCTGACCACGCGACATGCCGGCGCGCAGTGGGTGTGACTGGTGTTGACCAGCATTCGTTCCGGGGCAATGCCGAGTGTACCGGCGGCCTCGCGTATCGGCGCCAGCAGAAACTCGTCAACGCCAACAAGGTCCAGGGCCATGACGCCCGCGCGCACGTCGCCGTTATCAAAGACCACCACGGATGCTTCGAGGTCGTTATAGGCTCCTTCGGACGGCTCTGTCCGCGCCGCAAATCCGGTCATCCAGATCGGGCGGTCGGGAGTAATCGTAGCATTGGCGATGCCGACTTTCATCATCACTATTCATCTCCGAGATTGCGCTATTGTTTGCATGTGACTGTAGCTACCCGATGCTAATTCCCCATACGCAGGAATATGCCCTCCTGACCGCGAATATCTGACCAGAGTACAGGTGATAAAGGTGCCTGACCGAGGCTATTTCTGCGGCGGGGCTGGCTGTGGTGGGATACTGCTGATACTGGCGGTCTGTGTGTTAGCTGCCAGCGGCTTTGCCTATCGTCACGGCCCGCACTGGTCTTACATGCTGCTGCACCCCCGCGCGCCCGGCGTGATCGTTCACCACAGCGCCACGGACGCCAGGGCCGGTGGCGGCAACGTCAATGCTGCCCTGTTAGATGAGGCGCACAGCCGACGCGGCTGGGAGATACGCGACAGCCACAATACCTATCACATCGGCTACCATTTCGTAATCCTGCCTGACGGCACGGTCGAGCGCGGGCGGCCGGAATGGCTGCCCGGTGCACACGCCAGAGGCAATAACCACTATCTCGGCATTTGTCTGGTCGGCAATTTCTCGTCCCAGGCCAACGCTGACGGTACCCAGCAGCCGGCACGTCCCACCGCCGCCCAACTTGCAGCGCTCAACTCGCTGCTGAAAGAGCTCATGCAAAGGCACGGGTTTTCGCCTGAGGATGTCTACGCTCACAGCGAGTTTGGGGTAACTGAGTGTCCGGGCGACCGCTTCCATATCGAAGAGGTCAGGAGGCGGCTGGCACAAAGCGGTGGCTAGATGTAGCAAACCGGCATTGTAGGCCGCCCGTAGGCAGCGAAAAAATATCTTCTGCTTGGAGGAGTATCAGCAGAGACAGAGAATAACCCTTGTTGGTGTGTAATCTTCGTACCTGATGACCGCTTCGCAGGATGCTCCGGAGGGATGATATGGAGACGCGTGTGAGCCCGGCTGTCGTTGTGGTAGTGTTGGTACTTGTGGCGGCAATACTGTTGGCCCTCTACTATGGGATAATCGCAAAGGCCCCCGAAACGCCATCGGAAGAAGGGGCCGCCGAACTGCCAATGCCGTCGGACTTACCTCCCGACATAGAGGCTGAACAGCCAGCGGCCGAAGCAGGCACTACCGAGGAGGGGGCCACTGCGGAAGCGGCAGAGACATCAGATGAGGCCGCCGCCGAGGAGGCTCCTGCCGAAGAGCAGCCACCAGAAGCGGCTGAAACGCCTGCGGAGAACGCCCCTGATACCAGTGAGCAAGGCGTACCCTCAGAGACAGAGACAGGCGACGAATAGAGAGAAGTAGCCGCCTGCGCCATTTGCAGGTGGCAAGTCTATGATAACAAAGCCGACCGCCACTGACTTGGCGGTCGGTATCGCGTTTCATTCAAGCTCTGCAAGCTGTCAGCAGCCCGAATATGTCCTAGTCGACATTCGTCGCCTGGGCGGCGGGGTCTGTCGTTGGCTCCTCCGTCTCGGGCTGAGGGGCCATCGCCAAGCTCCAATCTACTTGCACATTCAGCGGAAACCCCCCCATGTCCACCTGGGCCTTGAATATTGCATTACCTTTGGCCTTGGTGACTACGCCGCTTTCCAAATCAAGAACCTGCCACATGTCGGTTATGGTAAGTTCGCCGTTGTTTATGGGCACCGGATCGCCGTAGCCGAGGGGATTGGGCGCCTTGAAGGTAGGCACATACATGGTGATCTGCGACACCAGCGACGCCTCCCGCTCCTCCTTGACCTCAACTAGCTTCGTGGTAACATTCAGCGCGATCGGCTTTGTCTTAGGGGCGAGTTGCAGCAGCGGGCTAGCCTCCCACTCCTCCCCGATGGCAACGGGGTGGTCCGGGAACCTGACCAGGTGACACAGCACAGCCAACAGTTGGCTGGGTATTCCAGCTTGGTCGAGCTTGGTCAGGTCAGCGGTCTCAAGCTGCTCGACATCAGCCTCCCCCAGTGGCGAGACCTCGAGAGCCATGCAAGCCTCCGTGTTGCCCGCCATCATCTGCCCGTTGAACGCCTGCTGGATGTCAGTAAGCTCAAGCGTCATTGTGAAGGTTTGCGTCTCGGCGTCCAGAGCCGTGATCGTGCACTGCAGGTTACTTCTCATCCAGCCCTCGATACCTAGCGGGTTGTTCTCCATAGACACGTTTTCAACGGTTGCGCCCAGTTGCTGCTGCACAACGAGTTCTGCTTGCGGGTTGTAGCGCAGGTCGTACTCCCTGACTGGAGCCTCCTGCGCAAGCGCAGCCCCTGCCAGTAGCGCCACAATCAGGACGCTGACAAGACATGCATGTTTCATTACTCGCCTCCGAGGTTTCTGCAGGACACCGGCTGCTTGTGTGCCGATAGCCGTGCATATATAATACAGTAGCGCCTGCATGGTGTGAAGTGCGAAATGCTTCGCTGTCACGCTGGGTACAGCCACGTCGCAACTTGATACCGCGCTCCTATTATAGAATGTAGTAGATGCCAAAAGCAAGAGGCCCAAGAGATGAGAGCCGCAGTGCTGGTAGCCGATGCCGCCGCCGTACCTGAAGACTGGGGCCCGCTGACCAACATGCTCGAAGCGGCATGTGAAGAGTACGTGGTGCTGTGCGCGGCCGAGGTCCAAATCCCCGCCGGCCGACCGCGCCGTAACATCGAGCCCAGTGATGAACTCACCGCGCTCAAGCAAGCGCTGGTCTGGAGTCGGAGAGAGCCGGTTCTACTCATTTCCGCCGAACTCGCTGCCCCTTCGGCCGAACTTGCTCGCTATCTGGAGTATGTCAAAGCCGGCTACGACGCGGTTGTACCCATGATAGACCAGCAAACGTGCCAGCCGCTTTTCGCCATCTACACCCTCGCCTGCCTCAGTCACATCAACTCGGCCCTGCTCAGCGGGAAGTTTGCCATCAACGACCTCCTGGACGAGCTTGCCGTCAGGTATGTAGATCCCAGTGAGGTGGCCAAGTTCGGCGAAGCGGCCGTCATTCTTTCCAGCGACGGCTGACGAAAAGGCGAGCGGCGCGGCGCTGTACTTCTATTGTCTTTCAGCCGCCTGGCCGCGCAGGTAATCGTCAATGGCGGCGGCAGCGCGACGGCCCGCGCCCATCGCTTCGATTACGGTCGCGGCACCGGTGACGATATCACCGCCGGCATAAACACCCGGAATATTGCCTGCGCCGGTGCTTTCGTCCGTGGTGATATAACCCCAGTCGTTGACGGCCAACTCCGGCGTTGTCGAGGAGATAAGCGGGTTGGCGCCTGAGCCGATGGCGATGACAGCCACATCTACGGGGAGCTCAAACTCGGAACCCTCGATCGGTACGGGCCGGCGGCGGCCGTCTTCGTCGGGCTCACCAAGCTCCATCTTCTGGATGATCGCCCCACGCAGGCGCTGCTCTTCGTCGCCCAGAAACTCCACCGGCACAGTCAGTAGCATGAATTCGATGCCCTCTTCCTCGGCGTGATGAATCTCCTCGAGACGCGCCGGCATTTCCTCGAAGCTGCGGCGATAGACGATGTATGAGTGCTGTGCGCCGAGGCGTTTGGCCACGCGCGCCGCATCCATGGCGACATTGCCGCCGCCTACTGTGATTACGCAGCGGCCACGGATCGTCGGCGTGTCCGACTGCGGCCAGTTGTAAGCCTTCATCAGGTTGGCGCGGGTGAGATACTCGTTGGCAGACAAGACGCCGACGAGATTCTCGCCAGCAACGCCGAGGAACCGGGGCAAGCCGGCGCCCGTGCCGATGAACACCGCATCATACTCCTGCAGCAATTCTTCGACAGTCTGAGCCCTGCCGATAACCTGGCTGGTGCGGAACTCAACACCGAGCTTGCGTAGATACTCCACTTCCTGGCCGAGGATAGCCTTAGGCAGGCGGAACTCGGGGATGCCATAGACCAGCACGCCGCCCAGTTCATGGAGGGCCTCGAACACCACAACCTCGTGGCCCATCTTCGCCAGGTCAGCGGCGGCTGAAAGGCCTGCCGGACCGGAGCCGACTATAGCCACTCGCTTTCCCGAGGCCGGCTCTATCTCAGGAACGGCCACCTCGCCCTGCGCCCGTTCATAGTCGGCAGCAAAGCGCTCCAAGCGCCCGACGGCCACCGGCTCGTGCTTGCCTTTGCCCAGCACGCACACTATCTCGCACTGGGTCTCCTGTGGGCAAACGCGCCCGCATATGGCCGGCAGGGCATTGGTCTCCTTTATTTTCCTGGCTGCGGCCACGAAGTCCCCCTCGTGCACGAGCTTGATAAAGCCGGAAATATCCACGGCTACGGGGCAGCCTTCCACACACTTGGGATCCTTGCATTGCAGGCAGCGCGAGGCTTCGGCCTGCGCGAGCTGTGGGGTATAGCCGAGAGCTACTTCATTAAAATTGCGAATCCGCTCTTGCGGGTCCTGCTCAGGCATACTCTGGCGTGGCAGCCGTTTGGGTCTGGGCTTCTTTTTGCTCATTCGATTTTGCTCTCCAGTTTGCAGGTCTGCTCGTACTGAGCATGGGCTTCGACCTCGGCATCGGTATAGGTTTTCTGCCGGGCCATCAGCAACTCGAAGTTGACCAGGTGTCCGTCGAACTCGGGCCCGTCCACGCAGGCGAACTTCGTCTCCCCACCGATCTCGACCCGGCAGCCCCCGCACATGCCGGTGCCGTCAACCATGATCGGGTTCAGGCTGACCATGGTCACAATGCCATGAGGCCGAGTCATTTCCGCCACTGCCCTCATCATCGGCGTCGGCCCCACGGCCAGAACAAAGTCTATCGCCATACCCTCGTCGAGAAACTGTTGCAGCACCTCAGTGACGAAGCCGTGGTGGCCGAGCGTCCCGTCGTCAGTGCAGATCTGGACGCGCGAGCAGACCTTTGCCAATTCATCTATCAGAATCACGGCCGCCTTCGTGCGCGCGCCGTTGATCGCGATGACTTCGTTGCCGGCATCTGACAGGGCTTTGGCGATAGGCACGACAGGCGCAACGCCGTAGCCGCCGCCCAATACGACGCAAGTTCCGTAATTCTCGATATGGGTCGGCTTGCCCAAAGGGCCGGCGATCTGTTCGATACTATCCCCAACCGGCAAAGCCGCTATCTTCATGGTTGATTCACCCACCGCCTGGAAGACGAGAGTTATCGTGCCCGCCTCGGGGTCGGAATCAACAATAGTCAGCGGTATGCGCTCGCAGCCTTCGCCACAGAATACGATGACGAACTGCCCCGCCTGCCGCTTCTTCGCAATCGCCTCGGCCTTGACACGGATACGGTGTGTATCCGGGGCCAGCTCTTCCTTCGAGACTATCTCGTGTGCGATCGTCGCTCACCTCGATTTCATTCGGACGCAAAGAAAAGTCACCAGCCACAAGACGCGGTAGTGACGATAATTAGAGGCACTGTTGGACCCATCAAACCGTCCGCCAGTGCCCCTGCTTTTGCAGCATTTTACAGCTATTTCAGCCGACTTCTCAAGTGTCTGAGCCGACAGCCGCTATTTCCGCGGCACACGGCCAGCAGTCTATCCTTGCGGCGGTTTGACGATCTTCGGCGTGATGATCAAGGTCGGATTGGCCGACAGCTTCTCACGGTATAAGCGGTCAAAGCCCTTCAGGGACTGGTTGAGCACATAATTGTCGCGGTGCAAGCCGGTGATGACAATGCTCTCGCCCTCGCGTATCTCAATGGCGGTCTTGGCCGACTGGTATCTGGTTATCGGCACCGCGCGGCACTCCTCCGGGCAGCACAGTTCTCCGGCCCATTCGGTCAGCCGCGGCCGCATCACCATTGCTATCGAGTCGTCCTGCCCAATTGTCGGCTGCACCCACAGCTCGATGCCCAGAAAAATGGCCTTGTGGCACCAAGCCGGAGGGTAGCGGGCCAGGCAAGGACCGACCCCGACGCACGCGGCCCCAGTAAACTGGTAGCATTGATAAGTGGCGCGGATGGGCACAACCTCGCCCAGCGCCACAATTGCCTGTGTATCGTTGACCACCGTGACCTCGCTGCCGAGGACGTGCAGCTTTGGACTTCTGCTTTCCAGGTACTTCAGCGCCACATTCTCCGGATCGATGCTGTAGCGACACGTCGGCACTTCTGCGCTGCTCTTGCCCAGACTCTTGTCGGCTACCATCGGCTGCAGCGGCATCCACTCAAGTTCCCAGCCCGTCACCTCGGGGGCCGGCACGTCCACCTGCAGCACCTCCAAGTACACCGCCAGCCGCGGTACGTCATGAGCCTTCAGGGCAACATCTGCCTCGCCAAGCGCCTTGGCTGTGCCCGTCAGCATGATCATGTTTGCGCAGAGGTCAGGACTGGGCCGCGCCGCCAGCGCGGCGGCTGGAGCTGTTGAGAGCGGAGATTGCTCCCGCGTATATGTCCAGGCGCACACCCCCTCGACCCGTCGCCGGTCGGTGTCAGGCAAGCCGTCAACGGCTTCACGGACCAGGTTGGCGGCAAAATGCGGGAAGAAGTGGCGAACCTCCATCTCGGGACGCGTCTGACCCCACAGCAGAGAAACCAGATAGCCGGCGTCCGAATGCTGCGGCGTATAGCATTCCACGTCGTACACCGGGGCCTCCGCGGCCTGCGCCATCACCACGGCGCAAAACACTAGGGCCACCGCAACTACCACTACACTTTTCATAGCACTCCTCCTGTTTGCACAGTCGGCTTATGTTACTACACAGAAGGTGCGATTTCAACTGTAAATGCCAGGTATTGCTATATTCACAGCAGGCGGGAGAGCTGCGACGCCAAACCAACAGTGTGGCAGCACACTAGCGTGCGGCTTGGTGCCTGATTATCTTCGGGGTTACAACCAGGACGGGGTGAGATGTCATCCGGCGGGAGTGGCGGCTGAACATGCCGCCGAATTTCTCGTTAATCTGGTCAGTGTCGCGCAAGAGGCCGCCGATGATCATGCTTTCGCCATCGGCCACCGTCACGGTTGTCCTGGCGGTCTGGTGGCGGGTTATCGGGATCGGTGAGGAGAACGGAATCGCCACCTCGCCGACCCACTCGGCAAGCTCAGGCTCAAGCTGCATGGTAACCGTGTCATCGGCATTGATGCGCGGCAGCACCCAGAGCTGTATGCCCATGAATATCTCGTTTATCTCCTGGCTGGTGGCCGCCCGGTTGCCAAAGGCATCATATTCGATGACCGTGGTGAAAAACGGCATGGTCTCGCCGAAGACTACGATCGCCGGGCTGTTGTTGAAGGTGGTGACATTGGCGCCCTGCACGTGCCTGCCCCGCGAACTGGTGTCAATCGCGCTCAGGGCCACAGAGGTATCCTCACAGGCAAGCCGCACCTGCACCCCACCGGCAGCCTGATCGGCGCCACCGGAGGCCCGCAGATCGCCACGGGTCCAGAACCAGGTCAGCCCCCAGCCCTCGACCTCCTGTTCGGGCAAGTCCACCGACCGCACATCAACATTGACCATATCCGCCGGCCGGTCGAGCATGGAAATAAGCTCCTCAAGCTGGTCAATGGCCCTGCGCGTGCCCTTAACGACCATGGCGTTCTGGCTGGCGATTACCAGCGGCCGGCCGTAAATGCCATCAGGCAGCATCCGGCTCAGACCGCCGCTCTTGGACGCATAGGTCCTCGCGCCCGACCCCTGCACCCATCTGCCCTCATTGCGCGGCATCCTGTCGGCGGCGTCATAGATCAGGTCAGTGGCGAATTGCTGGAGGAAATCAGCGCCGTCGCTTGCCCGCTCTTGTGGCCCCCACAGCATCGTCACCAACTGCTCCGCATCCATAAAGCGGGGCACTATTCTTTTCACCGCGAAGCTGTCGGCAGAGGCCGGCACCAGACTTGCCAGCATCAGCCCGGCAGCAGCGATGGCGGCGGTCAATTTGGTCAGACGCGACATGGGCAGGCTCCCGGAGAGGTCACAACGTTTTTGCCACTCTATTAGACATAGCGCCGCCACCTTATGTTCATGCTGGCCTGATCGGGGCCAGGCCGGGTCTTGTGTGCGGGATCAATCTGGGGGTTATCACCACCACTGATTCGCAGGACAGCCGGTCGAGGACGCGGTTGGCCAGCGCGCCGAAATCCAAGCTCAGGCCGTTAATGCTGCCGCCGCCAACGACGATGATGATGCTCTGGTTCTCTGGGGTGGTGGCCACCATTTGGGAGCTGTAGTATGGCTCCAGGGGGATTTCCGCTGGTCCCGGCGGGGGCACCTCGCCGGCCCACTGCCCCAGGCTCGCGCGCACCTCCACGGTTACGCTGCCATCAGCGTTCATGCGCGGCACGAGCGAAAGCGCCACGCCTGAGAAGACGGCATTGATCGCGCCCTCTTGCCCGCCCGGGTAGTCAAAGACGTCGTTGATCGCTGTAGTAGCAAAATACGGCATGGCTTCACCCAGCGCGACGATGGATGGCGAATTGTTCGCGGCAATGAGTTCCGCCCCCTTGACGTCGGCCGCGCATGAGCAGAGCTCGATGAGCCTCACAGCGGCGGCGGACTCCAGCCGACTTACGCGCACCTCTTCCTTCTGGCCTACTAGATCCGTCCAATCAACGCGCCAGCCGTCAATCTCTTCCGCGGGCAGCGACACGGACCGCACCTCAATATTCACCACAGACGTTGGCACATCGAGCATGGCAATCATTTCTGCGAACTTGTCTATACCCCCCTGCGCACCCTCGACGACAATCGCGTTCTCGGAGGGCACTACCTTGACCAGGCCCTCAATGTCGCCGGGAAGAAATGCGTTCAGGGTCGCACTGGATGCTGACGAGGGATACCTTCTTGTGGCTGTGCCCGGCACCCAGAGGCCCTCCGTCTGCGGCATGCGCTCAACCGCGTCTCTCACAAGGTCTGTGGCAAACTGCTTCAGAAAACTCTCAGGCGTCTCCTCGGCGGGCTCTTCGTCGCCTGGCCAAAAGGCTGTGGCCAACTCCCGGGCGTCTCTGAACTTCAAGACGATGTGCGCCTCCGCGGCCCCGGCCGGGACCTTCCCGCTGACAAGCAGTATTACGGCCAGTACCAAAATGCCCATTATGAATTTATGATGTGTCATGACAGCCTCCTTGTATTGCGTATTATTGTGCACATTGCACTGTCTAACTATTCGCCGCTTTGAGTTCGTTATCCTGCCGTGCCGAAGGAGCACGGCAGCGCTTTGTGGAATATGTATTTGGAAAGTATTTGTCTGAGCTTTTGAAGGAGACTGCTAATGGCCCCGCGCATCGGTCTTATCATCATCGGACACGCGGATTACCAGAATGACATCGGAGAACACTTTGCCAGACAGGCAGTAGAGGCGCTGCAGGCACGGGGAATTGAGGTCGTCTTTGACTCCGTCTCCCATACCGGCGCTGTCGAAGCCGGCAAGGCCGCCCGCGAGCTCATCAAGCAGGACCTCGACGGCATTATTGCCTTCCTGGGCACCTGGATCGAGTGCTCCACGGCCCTGGCAGCCATCAGGGAATTCGAGCACCTGCCCTTCGCCATCTGGGGCTTCAACATGTTCGAGTGGGAGGGCATGCGCAATTCCACGGGTTCGTTCGTGGCCGTATGCGTGCTCAAGGGCGCGCTCGACCGCATGGAGTATAGCCAGAAGAATCTCATCGGACTGCCCGGGGAGACCGACACTATTGACAGCGCGGCCGCCTTCTGCCATGCCGCACAGGCGGTGCAGGGTCTCAAGCGCACGCGCCTGGGGCTGGTCGGTTATGCGGCGATGGCGATGTATCCGGGCACCTTCGACCATGTGCTGTTGCGCAAGCACATCGGCCCCGAAGTCGTACACTTCGATAGCTACACTGTTATCGAGCGCGCCAGAGAAATCAGCGAGGCTGAAACTGACGCCGCCGTCGCCGACATCGTCGGACAGGCCGAGGTTCAGGCGACCGATGACCGGCTGCGCAAGTCCGTCAATGTCGGGCTGGCGCTGATGCAGCTTTGCGAGGAGCATCACCTGAATGCTCTCAACGTGAAATGCCAGTACGAGTTTTCGCAGCAGTACTGCATGACCGCCTGCCTGCCGATCTCGATGACCGCCGACGCCGGCATCATCTCGGCGTGCGAGGGCGATGTCATCATCACCACAACGATGGCGATACTGCACTTCCTATCCGACCAGGTCATCTACTACGGCGACATCCTCGACCTGCGAGGCGATCAGATGCTGCTTTCCTCGTGCGGTTTTGCGCCGTTGAGTCTCGCCAACGAAGGCGACGACATCGTCATTCAGGAATTCGGGCACAGGGGCTTCGATGGCCTGATCTGCTCGTTCACGCTCAAGCGGGGGCCGCTTACTTTCGCGCGCCTGGTCGAGGGCAGCCACGGCGACTACCGGCTCAATTATGGCACGGGCACCGGTGTGGATACCGAGCTGCGGCAAGGGCGCTTCCCGGGCCTGGAGGTCAAGCTCGACGGCTCGCCCGAAAAGCTCATCGAGACGATGGCCTCTCAGCATTTTGCCATCTGCTATGGTGATGTGACCGAGAGCCTGGAGGACCTCTGCCGCTTCCTGGGCATCGAAGCCGTGCGAATATAGCGCAGCTCAACCTTCATCTGGGGGACTGTCCCTTCAGGGACTGTCCCCGCCGGTTGAGTTGCAGGTCGATGGTGTGGCGTCGTTAGTCGTAATGGAGGGGCCTGTCGCAGGCGGCTTCGCTGTTTGAAGCCGACAAGCCTGGCCCAGCCGTTGTCGTTGGCCGTTTGGGTGCGCAGACCTCGCCAGGATAGCGTTCTGCGCGGGCCGGGCTCCCTGCGGAATCTTCGATTCCGCCGCTCGACACGGCCCCTCCGAGAGGCAACGTCTAAAGCTTTGAGCGCGTGGGTCGGGCTTCCCGCAGGCCCTGAGCTTGTCGAAGGGCAGCCCGAGTCGCCGTGGCCATAAGAATAATGCCCTGCAGGAGAACAAACATGCCTCTTTTCGGAGAACTTACGAGTCCTGAAATTGCACAATTCATGGAGAGAAATGCTCTGGTGCTGCTGCCGATCGGCCAGACCGAGGAGCATGGCAACCACCTGCCGCTCAACGCCGACACCGTTATCGCACAAAGCATTACCCGCGCGGCGGCTGAGCAACTCGAAGACGAGCTGCCGGTGCTGGTGATGGACGCGATATGGGCCGGCTATTCGGGCGTCGAGGTCGCAAAATGGCCCGGCACTATCCGCGTGCGCACCCGCGTGATGGCCGATTACTTCTTCGACATTATTCACAGCCTCACGGAGATGGGTTTTCGCAAGATCGCCACCGTAAACGGGCATGGGCATCACCCGGCGATACTGGAGCTGGTCGCGCGTGAGATCGCCGATGCCACCGGTGTGTATATTGCCTGCGTCGAGGCGGCGAAGATGGCCGCGCCGGCGGTGATCGAAGGCCGCAAGTCGGAGCCGGGCGGCTGCATCCACGGCGGCGAGTTTGAGACCTCGCTGCTGCTTTATCTTGGCGCGCGCGTGCAAATGGACAAAGCTCACAGCGACGATGTCTTCACCTATCATTCGTCCAACTTCCCCGGCGACGGCTTTGCCGGCTCCAAGGCCGCCTTCTGGTCAACCTGGGGAATTCAGCGCAGCGAGACCGGCATCTACGGCGACCCGACCGTGGCCAGCGCCGAGTTCGGCGAGAAGATTTTCACGACGGCAGTGGCTAACCTGTGCGATTTTCTGAGGGAGTTTCATAGCACTGAGGCGACGTGCTGGGATTGAATGCCGTCAGCTTCCGGGCTGGCTGGCACGGAGGAGACCGAACGCGATGAAAACAAGGCAAGGCAATATCAGCGTAGGGCCGCGCGCAATTCCGTGGGCAGTGGTTTTGATCCTTGCAGTGGGGATGGCAGCCCAAGCGCAGGAACCGGTAGCCAGGTTCGATTTCGGCACTGCGGACTCCCCGGTGCAGGCCGGCTTCTCGCAGGTGACGGCGACAACCGAGTACGCCACCGAGCAGGGATACGGTTGGGAGACCACCGACGGGCTCAGGGACAGCGACAAGGTCTCAGGCGATGACCTTCAGCGCGATTTCATCTACCGCTATGCCTCTAGCGGAGACCTCAAGCATGACTTCTTACTCGACCTGCAGCCAGGCAAGTACGCGCTGGCCTTTCTCGCCGGTGACATGCAGTACAATCGCACCGGCTTGCCCTTCGATATACTCCTCAACGGTCAGCCAGTCATTGAAAACTGGCGCAACCGTGGGTGGGAGTTCAAAGTGGCGCCAGCAGAGGTGAAGGACGAGGCCTTGAGGATCACCTTTCGATCTTCTCAGTCTCCTGACCAGCGCTATTCGTGGTGGTTCTGCAACGCGCTAATAGTTTTCGCCAATTGCACCCCCGAGGACGCCGCAAGCCAGATGCAGGCGCTGTTCGACCAGATGCGAGCAGAACGTTACGCAGAGTATGAGGAGGTAATCCCCGAACCGGCGCCCGATGAGGGCTCCATCACCGACGAGGATCGAGCCAGGGGATACGTGGCCTTCGCGCGTGACTATCTGCAGATCGTGTACCCACATACACGGCCGAGTGAGCGGGAGCGTTCAACGGAGCTCACCTGCTGGGCCACACCGGGCGAGTACGAGCCGGTGAGCTTCGCAGTGGTGCCGCTGAAGAACCTCGGGCGGTGTAAGGTCGAGGTGACTGATCTCGCCCGCGGAGATGCCATTATTCCGGCAGATTCATGGGATGTTCGTCTGGCGGGCATTATCAAACAGCGGATCGGTCGAAACGAAAAGAAATACCGCCGCGGCCCAAAGATCCTCTACCCAGGTGCCCAGGCTAACATCCCCGAGGGCGACACGCGCTGGTGGTGGCTGACTGTTCGCGTGCCTGATGACCAGCCGGCCGGCCGTTACGTCGGGGAAGTCGTGTTTACGCCACAAAACGCCCAGCCGTGGCGCTGCCCGGTCCGCATGCGGGTGCTGCCGTTCAAACTGGCGCACCCCGAGGGCGAGATCTTCGGAATGTACTATGGCACCCACTATGCGTACTACCCGGAAAATCGCGCAAAGCACTTCCAGGACTTGCACAACCACCTCATCGACACCATCACCCTGTCCAACTACGCGCCGAGTGGCGGGTGGCCGGATGATGGTGAACTGAAGCTGGATTTCTCGGCAATGGATGAGTTCATCGCCGAGGCTCAAAGCTACGGGCTAACCGGTCCGATGCCGTGGGGCGGCGTGCGGCAGGTGCGCGGCCTCATTCCACAAGGGCTGTCGGATGAGGAGTGGAATCGCCGCTACCAGGAGATCATCCGGGCGACAACGGACCATGGAAAAGAGAAGGACTGGCCGCCGCTGCTGTGCTACCCGGTGGATGAGCCGGCTCACAAGGGCGGTACTGAGCAGGCATTGAAACTCTTGGGCCTCATCAGAAAGGTCCGCGGCGCCCTCACCTACTGCACACCCAACAGCATCGCGTCAGGAACCAAGCTCATTCACCTGATGGACTACGCCTGCTGGCAGCATCTTTCAGCGAATGCCGACACACGCCAGATGACCCTTGATCACAGCAATGTCTTCTGGTACTACTCCAGCAACTATGGAGCTGCGACCAGCGTGCCCAGGTTTCGCAGCGGCTTGCTTCGGTGGCGTCTGGGCGCAACTGGGATGTTCTACTGGCATTACAATGCATTCGTGGGCGACCCGTACGATGACCTGGATGCAGGCCGCTCGGATATGTACGTGACTGCCCCGACACCTGACGGCCCGCTGCCGACGCTGGGTTGGGAGTGCGAGCGCGAGGGCATCGAGGACGTCTGGTACCTGCGAATGTTAGAGAGGCTCATCGGAGAGGCACCGGCAACCAAACGCGACAAGGTGATCGCGGCCCAAGCGACTCTGGACGAACTTCGTGCCAGCATCGTCCCCGACGGCCGCGAGAACCTCCGTATCCCTGACGGATACTCGGAAGCCACATTCCACCGCTTCCGACACCGCATTGCCGACCACATAATGGCACTGCTCTAGCCGAATCTTCTACAACACTCAGGCGGCGTGTTGAGACTAAGATGTGTGGCCTGAGGCCGGACAAGAAGCCGCTGCGAGGTGGCCGTTGTCGCTCGGAGGGGCCGGCCGAGCAGCGAAAGCGCGGCTTTCGCTGAGAGCCCGGCCCGCGCAAGAGAAGATGGGAGGCGGAAAGTGTCACCGAAGGCGATTGCGGCGATAGACCTGGGCACCACCTCCTGCAGGGCCGAGCTGTTTTCCCTGGAGGGCGAAACGCTGGGCCGCCATGCTGTCGAGTACCGCATCGTCAGCCACGAGCCGGACGCCGCCGAACAGGAAGCACTGGGCTGGTGGTCGGCGGCCTGCGAATGTATGCGCCAGGCCCTCAAGCAGGCCGAGATCGGCGGTGAGGATGTTATCGCCCTCGGCTTCAGCACCCAGGGGCACTCCTGGGTGCCCACTGACGCTGATTTCCGCCCCCTGCGGGCCGCCTTCACCTGGCTTGACCGCCGCTCAGCGGGATATGCAGAAGAACTGCTGCAGGAGATGGGGGCGGAGTACTGGGGCAAGCTAGCCGGCAAGACGCCTGGCCCCTGGCACATGCTCCCACAGATCCTCTGGCTGCGCGAGCATCAGCCGCACATTCTCAAAGCCGCCCAGCATCTGCTTTTCGCCCAGGACTTCCTCATCGCCCGTCTCACCGGCAAGCCGGTCACTGATTGCACGACTGCCGCCGCGTCGCTGTTTTTTGACATTACCCATAACAGGTGGGACCCCAGGCTGCTGGAGCACTATGAGCTGGATCCGGAGCGTTTGCCGCAAGTGGCTGCGGCGGGCAGCGTCGTCGGACCTCTCACCAGAGAAGCGGCCGCGCAGATGGGCCTGAGCCCTCAGACCGTGGCCGTCACCGGCGCGCAGGACCAGAAATGCGCGGCTTTGGGTGCAGGACTGGCTCCCGGAATCGGCACTGCCTCGCTGGGCACCGCCACTGCCATTTCGGCGCTGCGGGAGCGGCCCAAGTTCGACCCCGCCGTCCCGATACCGTGCTTCCCGTATCTGGAAAAGGGCACATGGGTATTGGAGGCGGCGCTGACCACCACCGGCGGGGCGGTCAACTGGCTGCGCGATGCCTTGAGGCCGATCAAAGAAGACCTGTCATACACCGACCTCATGCGGCTTGCCGGCGAGGCCCCCACCGGCAGCGGCGGCGTGGTCTTTTTCCCATACCCGGCCGGAGCAGGCACGCCCCACATGCGCTTTGATGCATCGGCGGCTTTTGCCGGCATTAACCTCTCAACGACCGCCTCCAGCCTCGCCCGCGCAGTGCTGGAGGGTTGCGCGTACGAGATAGCAACTGCCCTGGGTGCCATGCAGCAGGCCGGCTGCCACATAGAGCAACTGTATGTCTTCGGCGGCGGCGCCCGCAGCAAGCTGTGGACGCAGATCATTGCCGCCGTCGTAGGCGTGCCACTGTATGCGTGTCAGGAGGCTGAAACGGCCATTCGCGGTGCGGCGATGCTGGCCGCAAGAGGCGCGATGGAGCCGGAACAGGCGGCGGCATTGCAGGACGCTCTACGCTCGCCGGCTACAGCCGTGACCGTGAGCGAAAAGCTGCGGGCCCGCTACCGGGCGCTGTTTGAAAGATACGCCCGCGCGCGCGAACAGTACTGGCGTTTTGCGGACACACTCACCCAGGAGGAAGAACGATGAAAGTCTATGTTCTCACAGACCTCGAAGGCCCCGCGATGATAAGCACCTTCGCCCAGACGCGCGATGTCACGCCCGAGGAGAAGAAACGTTCGGAATATTTCCTCACAGGCGAGGTCAACGCGTGCATTGACGGCATACTCGACTTCGACCCCGATGCGGAGGTGATCGTCTGGGACGGGCACGGCAGCGGCGGGATTGACCACCGGCGCTTCCACAAGCAGGGCAAGCTCATCGCACGCGGGCCGATCCGGGCGCCTTACTATCTGGACGAGAGCTTCGACGCCCTGATGTTCGTCGGCCAGCACGCGAAGATGGGCGAGCGCGGCGTGCTGTGTCACACCTACTCCTCCAAGAGCATTGAGTATTACAAGATGAATGGGATCGAGATGGGGGAGTTCGGCTGCCGGGCGCTGATGGCCGGCACTATGGGCGTGCCGACGACCCTTGTGACCGGCGATGATGTGACCTTCGAAGAAGCGCAGGCGCTGGTGCCGAAGATCGAGGGCGCTGTGGTCAAGGTAGCGCTGGCGCGGGAGCTTGCTATCCACCTCTCTCACGAGGCCGCCTGCGACCTGATACGCGAGAAGGCCCGCGTCGCCTGCGAGCGCACCGGCCAGATCGTACCGTATTTCTTCTCCGGTCCCTACACTCAGGAGATACGGGTGCTGGAAGGCGTCGGCATCCAGGGCTACCTCGATGCAGGCGCAGAATTCGTGGACAGCCGGACGGTGCGCCTGCACAGCGAAAACATCTGCGAACTACGTATATGAGGCGAGACGCTGACGGTTTTGGCGATAGCCCGATAAGCTACGCTGCGGGAGATGACCTGGTATGTTCAAGCCGACTCTTAAGGCCATAGAGCCGCTGTTGTCCGGCGAAAACGCTCTCGACATCGCGGCCCACATTCACGACCTCGACCGCTGGTCCTCATTCGACCGGCACCGTGAGGCCAGCCGCTACTGCTGTGAGAAGATGAAGCAATATGGCCTGGAGGCCGAGCTGTTCCCGATACCGGCCGACGGGGAGAGCATCTTTGGCGACTTCGTCATGCCCCGCGCATGGGACGCCAAAGAAGGTACGCTTACACTGCTTGGAAATGATGAGCGCGGCGAAGTCGAGCTGTGCAGGTACACCCATGAGCCGTGCTCGCTGGTGGTTCACAGCAAAGCGACGCCCCCCGGTGGCACCACGGCTGAAATCGTGCTGATGGATGGCGGCTCGAAGGCGGAGGACTACAACAATGTTGACGTGGCCGGGAAGGTCATCTTCACACGTCTATCGCCGCGCGAGGTGAAGGTCGAGGCAATAAAACACGAGGCGGTCGGCATCATATCGGACGAGTTGCCTGAGTATCCGATGCGCCCGCCGATGGAATTGCCCGACACGGTGGCCTGGGTGCGCTTCATGTCGGACCACAGCGGCGGCGGCTGGGGCATGCGCAAGGGTGACAGCGAGTGCTGGGGCTTTATGCTCTCGCCGAGGCAGGGCCATTGGCTGCGCGAGATCATCGCCCGCGAAGGCACGGTGCGCGTTCATGCAGAAGTTGACGCCGGGCTATATGATGGTACGCTGGAGGTGGTGACCGGGTGGATACCTGGTGAGACTGACGAGCACGTCATCTTCAACGGCTATCTGCACGAGTACGGCGCTATAGACAATGCCAGCGGCGCCGGCCTGTCGATCGAGATTCTGCGCACACTGCGCCAACTGATAGATGCCGGCAAGCTACCGCAACCCAAACGCGGCATTCGCATGATCTTTTCCTACGAGTGCATGGGCACCATGGCGGCGGTCGTGCAGCGCCCCGATATCTTTGGGGAGAATGCCGTCGCCGGCCTGACCATGGATTGCGTCGGCGGCCGCGAGTCGCTCAACCACGCCCCGCTCGATATATGGTCCAATCCCTATGCAGCCGGCTGCTATACAGACGTTCTTCTGGCCGGCATAATGCAGCATCTGAGTGACCACGATACAGTGCTGGTCAACTGGCGTCGAAAGCCGTTCGGCGGCGCCGACAACATAATCGCCGACCCCACCATCGGCGTGCCCTGTCCCGCGCTGATCGAGTGCCCCTACACCCATTACCACGCTTCCAGCGATACGCCCGACAAGCTGGATCCGAAGAGACTTGCGTGGATCGGCAAGGCCGCCGCTACGTATGCCTATTTCATCGCTAATGCGGGCGAAGCCGAGGCACACTGGCTTGCCGAGCAGGTGTTCAGCGAGGCGCAGTACGCCTTTGTCGAGCAGGCTAATGAATTTGTATCGGCCTTGTACGCAGATCCGAAGCCGCGTGGTCCGGTGAAGGCGGCTAATCTGTGGCGGCGTCTCAGCTACCAGCATGCACGTTATGGCCTGGCGATAGACTCGGTGCTGCGTCTGGTCGCCAAGGGAAAGGACTCACTGGCACGGGACCTGGAGGCGTTTAAGCAAGAACTCACCAAGGCGGCGGAAGCTGCTTTCAGGCATGGTGCGCAAATCGCCGGCGTACCCGCTCGCAAGCCTCCCCCGTCGAGGAGCAAATACAAGCAGCAAGCGGCCCGACTAGTTCCCGAGCGGCTCATCATCGGCCCGGCGCGAGAGACCCGTATCCCGCTGGCCGACCGCGAAGAATGGCACGCCATCTGCGAGCGGGTCGGCGTGACCGGCAATGTGGCAATGTACGGCGAGTTCTGGGCCGATGGCCACAGAACCATCGCCGAGATTGAAGAGCTCGTCGCTGGCGAAACCGGCGAAGCTGGCTGCAAGCTGCTCGATTTCTTCAAGGGCTACGAGAAGTACGGCTATGTCAAGTTGCACGAGGCCTGAAGCCCTCCGGCGACACGTTTCTGCAGGCATTTCTCACGAACGAAGAGGCGCCCGGCTGATACCGGGCGCCTATCTATATGGAAGCCATGGCTTGCCTCATTGGACAACGGCGTCCACCGGGCAGACCTTGGCGCCGCGTGCAACTGCCGCTTTGGAAGCGCCGACCTTGATCTTGGCTTTGCCGGTCTTCTTATCAATCTCGAAGGCTTCTGGCGCAACCCTCACGCACTTGCCGCAGCCGATGCACTTACTGGCGTCCACATAAGGCTTCTTGGCGGCTGCAGCAGCAGGGCACTTGTCCGTTCCGGCGTATGGGCAACTGGCACAGTCCCCGCCAGCATTGACAGTTGCCACCTCAGCCGTAATCTCGGTGTCTTGTGCGGGGCCCGCCGGGCTTCTGCCGACTGCCGCGTACGCCACGGCGACCAACGCCACAGCAACAACGCCTATGAGCAACGCTTTCGCGGTTGTGTTGAGCTTCATCATAAGCTAGTCCTTTCTCTTTCGCTTCTCGCGACTATTGTAAGGACGTCTCTGAGCAGGCCTACATTCCCTGGATCGCATCAGCGGTCACGTTGTGGACGCAGAATGGTGAAGAGCGGTTAGAAATTGCTCGCACGGCTGCCGGCAGGTGTGTTCCTGGCGACGGCGAAAAGCTAGCCACGAAAGCTCCAGCAGTACTGCTCCATACTTGGGTTTACGCATAATCCATGCTGGCGCACTGGGAGTTATGCAAGCAGGAGGCCAGGCATGAAAGACAAGATCAAGCTTTATCAAGAGACCGGACTGAAGGCCGTAGAGTATCAGTTGAGCTACCAGCAGCCCGACGGCGGCTACATCTGGAACGGCTATGCCGATGACGCGTATCACAAGCAGGCCTATTCGTGGAGCGTCGCCGGCCATCTTGCCGAAGCCCACAGGCTGCTGAACTGGGTCCGAGATAACACGCTGCTGCCGGACGGCGAATTGAAAGCCTACAACGGGGACATCTACAAGTATTCCTGGTTTTTCCAGGGTGCGCACCGCATCGGCAGGTTCGATCTGTCGTACCCCGTCATGTCGTTTTTGCTGTCCTGCCAGGCTCCCTGCGGCGGCTTTCCGTGTCGTCCCGCCGACGAATACCTGCAGTCGCTGGCGACCTGCTGGACGGGCGTATCGGCCATCTATTTCGGACGGCTCGACGTTGCTCAGAGGGCCGCTGAGTGGGCCATCAGCATGCTCGAGCAGCAGCCCGACGAAAGCAAGTTCTACTTCCGCACCACGCGCTACGGCAAGCTTGCCACACCCGACCTCGTCCCGCAGGCGGACGCGGTACACATTGACACCACCAAGCCGAAGCAGTGGTATTGGGAAGTCGGTCTGCCGATGCAGCTCATGTGCCGGCTATACATGGCGACCGGAATCAAGAAATATCTGGACTTTGCCTGGCGCTTTTTCGAGTTCAAAGAGCGCTGCTATGAGGACGCGTTCAGCTTCGTCGGCAGTGGCAAGAGCAGCCTCGGCGCGGCGCTTCTGTACCAGATTACCGGCGAGGAGCGCGCCAGGGAAGCCGCCTGCACTTTCTGCGACTTCCTGGTCGAGACACAGTACCCGGAGGGTGGCTGGCGCGACGAGGACGAACCAGACATTCCTCTGATCTACCTGGACCACGCCGCCGAGTTCAACATCTGGCTGCAGGAGGTCTCCTCCTGCCTGGCGAGTAGGAAGTAACAGCAGCTATTGCGCTCCGCCAAGGAGGGACGGAACATGCGCAGAATGTGGGTGTGGTGCGGTGCGTTTTCGGTATTGATGGCGATAGGCGCGGCTCCCACAGAAGACCAGAGCGCCGTATCGAAGGCCCACAGCATTCTGTTCTACAAGGGCCTCGGCCTTCACTATATCTACCGAATGAACGCCGACGGCAGCGGACAAGCGGCGCTCAATGATGCCTGGACGTGCACACGGCGGCTCGCCCTCTCGCCCGATGGCCGCACAATTGCTGTGGTCAGGTTCGGTGGCCGGCGTCCGTCGGGTTTCCACATCTACACGCTGGGGGACGACGGTGGCAATCAGACCTGGCTTGTGCCTGGGACACACCCGGCATGGTCGCCCACAGGTGACCGGATGGCCTTCTATTATGCCGGACTGTGCGTGTTGGATACACGCTCCGGCGCGTATAGCAGGCTGGTCGCGAGCACCATCGCCGGCCCTTATATGATTGACGGGCCCGTCTGGTCGCCGGATGGCACCAGAATCGCGTTCGCCATGCTTACAGGTATTGAGCAGGGCCGGCTCCTCGGCAACATTTACCTCATCAATCCGGACGGCACCGGCTGCCAGCGCCTTACGTCACTGCACAGGTCATATGCGCCAACATGGTCACCGGATGGGGGGAGAATCGCTTTTAGCGGTGGAACAGGTCTAGATGATGGCCTCTATACAGTCAACTCCGACGGGGCTGGCCTGAAACGGCTGACAGATCGCCGTCCGACGCGTGGAAATATCGCCTGGTCGCCCGATGGCAAAAGGATTGCGCTGGCTGGCCTGGATAAACAACTGAGGCCCGCTTTCTCCGTGGACACGCCGGGTGAGGCGAAGCCCGCAAGCAAAGGGCTTCATGTCATAAACGCCGATGGCAGTGGCCTGCAGTGGCTCACCAGTAGTGAGAGCCTACTGGTATCCGATGTAACGTGGTCACCTGATGGTGGCAGGATCGCTTTCAGCGGCCACCTGCGGACGACAGTAGATGTCTACGCGATCAACGCCGACGGCACGGGCCTGAGCAAGCTGACAGACGACGGGCAGAGTCACGCGCCCGTGTGGGCACCACGGACGCCGCAGGCGGATAACTGACTCGAATCTCGACTACGAAGGAATGAGGAAGCAGTGGCAGATAAACTGCAATTCGGCCTGATTGGCTGCGGGTCACAGGGGCGCTTTTTGTCCGAAGGGCTCAGGATGACCGACAAAGCGGACCTGGTCGCATGCGCTGATCCGAACTCTGAGGCTGCACAGACGGCGCTAGCCCGGTGCGGCTATCAGAAAGCCTACGACAGCGCGGAGGCGATGCCGATCGAGCAAGCATAATATGATATAATCGTACGGCACAGCCTCAGCCGCGCTGGTGTCCACTGATTGAGCGCAGGGAGTGACAGTTATGATCCATCGGAGGCCTGCTTGCCTGCCGCTTTTGCTTGTTGTGCTTCTCTGGCTTTCTGCTCCCGTACTGGGAGATCCGGTCACCATCACCGGCCACGTCCTCGGCCCTGACGACCAACCGGTGCCGCACGCGCAGGTGCTGGTCAAGTACCGAGATCCCGGCGACTCGCTGCTAACGGCACAGGCCGCATCCGATGCGACCGGAAACTTCTCGGTCTCTTTCGATGTCGGGGATCCTACCAAACCTGTCACTGTAGCGGCAGTGAAGGATGGACTGGCGGTTGCGTGGAAGGCGGCCGAGCCGGGAGACGATGTTACGATTAAGCTCGGGGCTGACCTGGTCGCTTGCGCGGGCACAGTGACCGATCCCGAGGGCAATCCCGTTGTCGGGGCGGACGTATGGGTGCGAATGGTGCGCCGTGGCCGCACTGACGAAGGACCAGGGCGGCTGTTCGTCGGAAGCGAAGAGCGGCTGTGGCTCGGGGATGAGTCATTTCTGCGTGACACCACAGACGCAGTGGGCCGCTACGAAATCACGTCTCTGCCTCCCGGCACCACCGTCAACATTGAGGCAGTCGCGGAGGGCCGGGAGTTCATCATAATGTTCGACCCGATACCCGCCGACAGTCGAGACATCAGCATTGTTCTGCGGCGAGAAGCCGTCATCTCCGGGCGCATAACTCAGGACGGGGAGCCGGTCGCCGGCGTCAAGGTATCCTGTTTTTCGCGAGGCCGTCCCCCTGGTCACGGTTCGGCAGTCTCGGCGGAAGACGGTACTTACGAAATGGCCCATCTGCCGCCAGCCACTTACGACGCGATATTCTTCCCACCCGAAGGCTTGGTTGCTCGCGCGCTCGAGGGAGTCGAGCTAAAGCCGGGAGATCACTTCACCTCGGGCGACGCGGAGCTTATTGCTGGCGGGCTCGTTCAGGGCACGGTGGTAGCCGCCGATACTGGACGCCCCTTTCCCGGAGCTTCCGTCTCCGCTTACGGCCCGTCCCGGCCGGAGCCCTGCGGCCGCGCCGAGGGCACGCACGCCGACGAGTCCGGCCGCTACACTCTGCGCCTGGCGCCGGGCCGCAACAAGATCTTTAGCCACGGGATGCCCGGCTATCCATGGTCACGGGTTGAGCCAAAGCAACAGTGGGTGGAGATCGTAGATGGACAGACGGTGACCGCTGTGGACGTAGTCCTGCACCCGCTGCTTCAAGTGCGCGGCCAGGTTCTTTTGCCCGACGGGCAGCCCGCTGCAGGTGTGGGAGTAGGTGGCATCGGCATTCGCTACCCGCAGGACTACACTGGCGTGCCCTCGTTGGAGTTCAAGGCCTCCGCATTCCGAGGCAAGACTGATGACCGGGGCTACTTTGAACTGCAGTTCGAACGCATTAGCGGCTCTTTCGGCTGGTGGCTGATCGCATGGGCTCCCCAGCGCGGTCTGGCCGCACAGCTTGCCATGCCGGCCAATAGGGTGGCTAAGGAACCCATACAGATGCGCTTAGAAGACGGCGCATACTTGGTCGCCAGTATGGTGGATACGGAGGGCCGCCCCGTGCCGGATGTGCCGGTCACCATCAGCCTATCGTCTGACGACCGCATTCATCACGGGTACCTGTGGGGGGATCGCACGGACGAGCAGGGCCGCGTCAGGGTCGGTCCATTGCCTCCCGGCCTATACGCGCACGTGGGGCTCCGCGACAAGTTTAGCACCTTGGCTGTTGAGTTCAGAAGAGACAGCGTCTTCGCCACCGCCGGAGGCGAGCACGAGTTGGCGGCGATTGTGCTGAACCTGCAGGGCCGTCGCATTGAAGGCTGGGTCGGCGATGAGGGGCGCCGCCCGGTGAAAGACGCTTATGTGTTCGCCTCGGGGTTGGAAGAACCGGCCCGCACTGATGATGAGGGCAATTTCGAGCTGACCGGCCTGCCGGCTTTGGGCAAAGTCTGGCTTGTCGCCATGCACGCGACTGAGCCACTTTTCGCGGCGGAGAATGTTGACCCCGATTGGGAGTACCAGCCCGGTTTGACATTACGGCCTCCGGTAAGCGCCACCGGCCGCGTTGTGGACGAAAACGGCCGGCCGATAGAGGGCGCCAGGCTGCGTGGCCATCCGGAGTTCCCCATAAGCTGGACGGGCGAGCGCGGGTCGGGCGCGTTCAGTTACCCCTGCGATTGGGAAAATGACCTGCGCCAGCGGCTCGGGCAGCGAGGACCCTTACCCTTCCTGCACTCCGAAACTGATGCGGACGGCAAGTGGCATGTCGAGGGCCTGATCCCCGGCGCGCAATACGTGTTCTGGGTTTATGAACTCGCGGACGGCGCTGATGTGTACCGACGTTGTCAATTCATTGCCGACCCACACACAACCACGGATGCGGGCGAGATCGTGGTAAAATTTTAGGCACCGGTGGTACCACAGTTGCATGAAGCTCGTCACTCCCAGAAGGTGACGACGGGCAGCAGATGATGTGGACAGCCCTGATCAATAGGCCCCGTAGATCAGAGCGTCCTCCCACGAGACGGAGGTGCGAAATGCACAACCTGCGCAACTGTTGGATGGTAGTATTGGTAGCAACCTGGCTTGCTGCAGCGGCCTATACGCAGGACAGCAGCGAGGCACAATCCGACACGATTCTTTTCCGCAGTTGGCGCGACGGAGAGTACAGCCTGTACCTGAGAGAGGTTGACGCTGCCACGGCGGATGTCAAGATCAGCGACGATGCGGCGTCCGACCTGGCAGGCGTATGGTCTCCTGATGGCCGTCGTATCGCCTTTCTGAGAGGCTATCCTTTCACTGGCCAGGTAACTCCCGGGAATCCCCCTACTCCGCCTCCACCTTTTTCGATCTGCATAATCCACGTCATGGACGCCGATGGGAGCAATCTAACGGAAGTGACACCGGGCGGACTCCTCTGTTGGTCCCCGGACGGGACCAAGATTGCATTCACCTACTACGGAAGGTTGCAGACAGTTAATGTTGACGGGACGGACTTGAGCACCGTAGTCGAAGATCCCGATCCACGTCATGCTCCCGCCTGGTCACCGGACGGAACCAGAATTGCCTTCGCGGCACGGGACAACGAGAAGAAAAGTGACCTGTACCTGGTCAACGCAGACGGGACTAATCTGCGCCGGCTGACCAATCTGGACTGCGTACTTCACCCGACGTGGTCACCGGACGGCGCGACCATCGCGTTGATCAAGCGGCGACCTGGCGTCACGGGTATCTATGTGATAGACCCTGACGCGGGTCCAGCCGAGTGCATCGCTGAACTGAAGCCGAACGCTGGACTCGACTGGTCCTCTGACGGAACGAAAATAGCATTCTCCGCCAGCGATGGCCTCTACACCGTCAGGCCGGATGGCACGGATCTAGTGAAGCTGCTTGATAAGCGGGAAATCTGGACAGTGGACTGGTCGCCCGACAGCAAGAGAATTGCTTTCGATGTCGCCAAAGAGGGGCTCCTCGATGTCGAGAGCATCTACATCATAAACGCCGACGGCACCGATCTCATCAAGCTGACGCATAGCAACCTGGATGGGGACCCGCAATGGGCGCCACGGGTGCCGCAGGCGGACAACTGACTCAAATCTCGACTGCGAAGGAATGAGGAAGCAGTGGCAGATAAACTACAATTCGGCCTGATCGGCTGTGGTTCACAGGGGCGCTTCTTGTCCGAAGGGCTGAAGATGACCGACAAAGCGGACCTGGTCGCATGCGCTGATCCGAACTCTGAGGCGGCGCAGACGGCGACAGCCCGGTGCGGCTATCAGAAAGCCTACGACAGCGCGGAGGCGATGCTGGATGATGCCGCGATTGATGCCGTCATCGTTGCCACAATCCACGACCAGTTGCAGCCGATGGCACTCGCCGCCGTCAAAGCCGGCAAGCATACCTTTGTCGAAAAGCCGATGGCGCTGAACGCGAGCGACGGCCAGGCGCTTGTGGATTCTGCAAAGCAGGCCGATGTCAAGCTGATGGTCGGCTACACGCTGCGCTTTATGCCGGAGCGGATCCTGATGAAGCGGCTGCTGGACGAGGGGGCAATAGGCGAGATAACGCACGTCAGCGCCGGCCAGTGCATCGGCTTCAGCGGCGACCACTGGCTCAATGATCCTAAGCACGGCGGCGGGCCGCTGTTTTATATCGGCTCTCATGCCATTGACAATGCACTGTGGATGATCGGCCGCAAGCCCACGCGGGTGTTTGCCGATGTCCACCGGCCTGACGACGCCCACGCCGAGGCCAGCGCCGATGCGGTCATCAGCTTCGAGGGCGGACTGTCGCTGCATGCGTGTACATCATATCGCAGCGGCTGCTCCTACGGCTGGCTCGATATCATCGGCACAGCGGGCCGCATGCGCTGCGAGTGGCAGAGCCGCCGCCTCTACATCCACAGCCAAAAGATCGAGGCCTACAAGCAGCCTACCGAGCTGGAGGTACCGCTACAGCCGTACATACCGGCGCTGCCTGCCACGGCTATCGGCAGCCTCGCTGCCTTCAGGTATCTGCCGATGTGGGCCGCCGAGATGCACGAGTTCGCCGACGCCATCAGCCAACAGCGCGAGCCGTCAGTCACCGGCGAGGACGGGGTAGTCCTCCTGCAGGTCGCTGACGCGATATTCGAATCAGGCCGTACCGGGGAGCCGGTAGCAATCTAGTGGTGATTCTCAAGATTCATGCTGCATTGCCTGCAAGCGCCGTTGTAGGGCGCGGCGGTCGTAGAATGCCTGACGACTCAACGACAACGACGACGGGCTGGAAAGCCTGACCCACGCGACGGCTAACTACAAGAAAGAGCGAAGCGTCTTAAGCGAACTTGCACAACTTAGCACTAGCTCCCATCGCTTTCGAACTGTCTGCAGGAGGCAAGACAACATGACCCGCACCACACCGGACTCATCCACCCATGATACAAGCTCATGGCACAAGCTCATCCATCACAAGGCTCCCACCCAGTGGTGCGACGGCTTCCCTCTCGGCAACGGCACGCTCGGCGTCATGGTCTGGGGCGATGGCGACCCTCTCGCTTTCACCCTCGACCATGCCGACCTCTGGGATTTGCGCAACAACACCGAGATCGCCGACCATCCCGAATACAACTACGCCGGCCTGCGCCGCGCCGTCGCCGAGGGCCGCTTCAAGCAGCTCGAAGAGGCAGTCGAGATGACTGACTATCCGGGTAGTCCTCACGCTCCCACCAAACTCTACATCGGCCGGGTGGAACTCGACCTCGGTCAGGCCCAGGAGTACCTCTGCTCCCTCGACCTCGACACCGCCACTGTCTTCGGCTCCCTTCGCACTGCCGATGCCGAGCACGAGATTCGCGCCTTTGTCCACCATGACCGCGACGTCTTCTGCCTCCGCGTTGACAATGTGGCCGCCGGTGCCGGCGTCCGGCTTATCCCCATGACTCAGACGTGCGAGGAGTTGCAGCAGCTCGGCCATCCTGACCCGTGCTTCAGCGAAGAGGCAAACCTCCGCCTGATGGTCCAGGAGATCCCTGAAGGGCCCTGCTACGCCGTGGCGTTCAACACCGATGGGCCCGACTTCTTCTTCGCCGTGGCCATCGCCGACAGCGCAGATGTAGCCAGCGCACAGGCCCGCGATCTATGGTCTCAGGCCGCTGACACAGGCTTCGACGCGCTCGCCGAAGAACACCTCGCTTCATGGCGCGAGTTCTGGTCCGCCTCTGCCGTCTATCTACCCGAGCAGCGCTTCGAGTTCCTGTGGTACTACGGCCTCTACCTGCTCGCCTGCTCATCTCGCCGCGGCCATCTGCCACCCGGGCTTCAGGGAGTCTGGGCAATGGACGGCGTCGCTCCGCCCTGGCATGGCGACTATCATAATGACATGAACGTTCAGGAGACCTTCTGGCCTGCCGGCACAACCGGCCACATTGATCTGCTCGACACCTGGTGCGACTTCATGTTCGATGTGATGCCGGCGGCCCGCGATTTCACCCGCGACTTCTTCGGCACCGAGGGCACATTCTGGCCGTGTGCCAACTATCCCGGCTACCATACCAACGTCTCGCTGCACTGGGGCGCGGTCAAGTTCGGCTGGAGCCACACCGGATGGCTCGCCTGGCTCGTCTGGCTCCGCTGGCGCTACAGCATGGATACCGCATGGCTGCGCGAGATCGGCTACCCGCTGATGGTGGATTTCTGGAGGTTCTACGAGGCGAATCTGGAACCGGGCGATGACGGCTGCCTCCACATCCCGCTTTCCAACAGCCCCGAATACCGCAGCGACAGCGCCGCTGCCTGGTGCTGCGACCCCAACGTTGACATCGCCCTGATCCGCCGCACCTGTGACTGGCTCATCGAGTTCGAGCAGGCTCTCGGCCTCGACGAACTGACCACGGCTGCCCAGACGGTTCATGACGGCGTCATGCCGTATCATCTGACCGACGAGGATGTACTGTGCCTGTGGCAGGATCATCCGCTGGATGAATCCCATCGTCATCCCAGCCATCTCATGGCCATTCATCCCGCGATGGACCTCACCATAGACGGCGACGAGCGCACCCGCCGGATCATCAACGCCAGTGTCACGCACTTCTTCTGCCTCGGCCAGTACCTGTGGGGGGGACACACCTACGCCCAACTCATCAGTTTCGCCGCCGTACTCGGCCGCTCAGGATGGGCCTACGACAGCTTGCTCCAGTATGCCGAGCACTGGATCGGACCGAATGCTCTCTACTTCAACCGCGATTTCAAACGCACCGGCGCGACCGGCTTCTGCCTCCCCGAAGACGAAGAGGGCCTCGCTCCCTTCACCATGGAATCGTGTTGCGGCGTCACCCAGGGCATTTGCGACATGCTGGTGCACGGTTGGAACGATCTCATCCGCATATTCCCCGCCGTGCCGCAGCACTGGCGTGATGTGGCCTTCCGCGACCTGGTCACCGAGGGCGCATTCAGGGTCTCGGCCGTCCGCCGTGACGGCGAGACGGTCTGGGTGCAGATTACCGCTGGGGTTGACCGTCACCTTTGCCTCAAAGACCCATTTGCCGGAGCTGAGGTCACCATCACGGGCTGCGAGACGCGCCGCGAGGGGGACACTATCGTCGCCGACCTCAGGCAGGGCCAGCAACTCGCCCTGCAGCGCGAGGGCATATCCATCAGCCTTGACGAAGCTGCCGACTTCGTCCATCGCAGCGACACTTCACTTCTGGGCCTGCACTAGCGTCATGCCGGTTGTTGGGTCAACTAACTGGGCGATGATTCTGAGGCGGTTGCGTTCTTTGGTGTTCATTAGTAGTTGCATCCCGGTGAGTTCGCCGCCGAACGGCAAAAACACCACTATAGGACATTTCTACTTTGCAGCAATAGGACATTTTCACGTTGCGCTTACATTATGGCCGAAAAGTATTGACACTTTGGCGCGAAGCAAGTAACATGCCGTTGTTTGGACGAAACTTGACTGAATACTGAATCATATAGGCACGGCCACAATCAGCTCGCGGGCGGCTAAGCTTACCACCCGGAGTTGGCGATTGTGGCAATTGTCGCAATCAGACTATCCGCTTTCGGCGTGCGCAAGCCTTGTTTTCGCAAGAGATCGCTTGTGACGCCGCTCTTGGCAGTCAGCTGACTGCCAAATGGAAAGAGGGCCACTTCCCCCCAAGTGGTCCTTTTTCATTGTCCGCATTCTGGTCAGCCGTTTTGGCGTGACGCTCCTTGTCGCCGTATCGCGTTTTTGAAACCGTTAGCCCGGATTATTCGCGAAGCGACTGCAAACGGCCCCGGGCTGGAAACTGTAGTTATGCAGATTTCAAGTAAGTATAGTTTCGGGCCAATGGCCTGTAGTCGTCAGTCGTAATGGAAGGGCCGTGTCGAGCATCGGACGACACTGTCGTCCGATGGGAGGCCGGCCCACGCACAACGCTATCCTGGCGAGGTCGCCACACTCAAACGGCCAACGACAACGGCTGGGCCAGCCTTGGCTGTTTCGCTTCGCAAAACAGCCTGCGACAGGCCCTTCCATTACGACTAACGACACCACACCATCGGCCTACAACTTAAGTTGCCCAAAACTTGCATGACTACTGTAGAAAGCCTGTGCCAGGCGATAGTTGTTTTGGAGAGGCCCGCCTTCGCTAAAGGTACGGCGGGCAAGCTCGTGCCACGCGACAGAGGCAAAGCTTTTTCTGACTCGCACCACTGCGGTCTTCCTTCCGCTTGTGGGTAATGTATAGGCCCCCTGGCTGTGCGGCAGGTGCAGCCGCTTGATTGAACGAATGATAATGCACTGATGGACAGATTCCCGCAGCGGGCGCAAACCTGCCCACATACACAATCATGAAAATCGCCGACCGCTATCTGCTAAAAGAGATGCTGTGGCCATTTTTCGGCGGCCTGCTGGCATTCATTGTCATGGTCACCGGCCACATGCTCTTCCAGGCCGTTGAGGTAATGGTCGAGCACCGCGTGGAGTTGCGCGATGTACTGCGCTATTTGCTGTACCAGGTGCCGACGGCGGCGGTGCTGGCCCTGCCGGTCTCAACGCTGCTCGCCGTGGGCCTCGGCACCAACCGTCTGGCGGCCGACAACGAGCTGCTGGCGATGCGCGCGGCGGGCATCAGCCGCTTTCGGCTGGTGCTGCCCGGCCTCTACCTCGGCCTGCTGGCGACCGGGCTCTCGATCGCGCTCTATCACAGTATCGTGCCGTGGGCTGAGGGGCGCGGCGACGTCCTTATCAGGGAAATCGCCTTCAGCCGCCGCGCGCTGCTGGTCCGCCCCGGCCAGTTCGTCAATGCCGGCCACGGCTGGGTTTTCCTCGTGGATGACACTGATCCCGACACTGGCGCACTGAAATACATGCGCGTCTTTCACCACGACCAGCCCGACGGCTTTCCGGTGCTGTTTGTCGCCAAGTCCGGACGGCTCGATGACACCAGCATCTATTTCGACCGGCCGATGTTCTACGCGATCACGCCCAAAGACGAGCCTACCACCGGAGACGCCTCGGAAGGCTTCGTCAATCTCGCCGAAGTCAGCGCGACCCTGTCGCCCAAGTCCAGTAAGCTACAGGCGATGACCTTCGACCAGCTTCTGGCCGAAGCAGACCGGATTCAGGAACAAGGCATGTCCGGCTACCGTCAATATCTTGTCGAGTTTGACAAGCGGATGGCCCTGGCTTTTTCCTGTCTGCTCTTTGCGCTGTTGGCCGGGCCGATCGTTGGCGCCTTCGGCCATACCCAGAGTCTGGTGGGCCTGCTGGCGACGCTGCTCGTCGTATTCGTCTATTATGTGCTGATGTTGTGGCTGCAGATGCTGGCGGAGGCGGCGATCTTGCCCACTTTCGGCGTTTGGTTTCTCAACATCCTGGTTGCACTTGTCGCGTTAGGGTTACTATGGCGGCAAAGGTGAGGTTACAGCGTGAGGCTGCTGGCGCATCGCTGGCGCGCAGTCATCTTGCTGCTGCGCTGGTGCTGCTGGCACTCGTGCTGTATTTTTCAGCTTGCCCCGTGACTGTTGCCGCCGACTCCCAGTCCGATGCCTTCTCCGAGGCGATGCAGCCGCTTGCACCGCCCGCCAAGCAACAGCCGCCTTCCCAGCCGCCGCCCGAAACGCCCCCCGAAACGGAGCAGCCCGAGCCGACCACGCCCCCGGAGGCGGGCCCGCAGCAGCCACCCTCTGAACCGCCCGAGCCATCCGCGCTGCCTGAGCCATCCCCTGACAGCGAGGTCATTTCGCTGCAGGCCGATGAGCTGTACTACACCTCCGAGGGTACGCAGGCCTCGGGCAATGTGGCCGTCGGGTATCAGGATTACCGGGCCTCTGGCGAGATCCTCGACATTGACAAGGCGCGGGTGTGGATCAAGCTGCGCGGCGATGTGGTCATGACAAGCTCCGACATGCTGACCACCGCCGACAATCTGGAGCTTAATCTCGACACCGAGCACTGGCACGCCTTGGACACGCGGACGAAGGTGGAGCCGGCGTTTTTTGAAAGCGGCGTGGTGGAGCCGCTTTACCTTGACGGCCGCCACATTCATGGCCGCCCCGGGCAGATGGAGGTCGACTCCGGCCGGTGCACTTCCTGTGACCTGCCGCACAAGCCGCACTATTGGCTGCAGAGCTCACACATCAGACTCGAGCCGGAGGAGTATGTGGTGTTCAGAAAGCCCACGCTGTACCTGCTCGGCCACCGCATCTTCAGGTACCCCTGGGACTTGCGCCTGTCTTTGCGGCGCCATACCAATCGCTTCCTGCCGGAGGTCGGCCAGAACGAGGTCGAAGGCTACTTCGCCAAGTTCGCCTACCTGTACTTGCTCAATGAACAGAACTCCGGAGTCCTGCGTCTGCACTTAACCCAGAAGCGCGGGACCGGTTACGGCTTCGACCATGACTTCGACTTCGGACCCAACTACGGCGATTTGCGTTTCTTCGCCGAGCCGTCGCAGGGAAGCTGGTCCGGCAGGCTCAGCGATACTCACCAGTTCTCGGAGGGCTTCACCGCCGACCTCAGCAGCAACATCCAGCGCTACAGCGGCTACGGCACCGGCTCCACATCTCTTTCCAACAACCTTACCTTCCGCAACCGCTCGACTGACGGCCAATCGCTGGTGGGCTTTCAGCACTCGACCATGAAGAGCGCGTACAGCACCAACAAGCGGCTGACTGTGAACATGACCCACCGCCAGCAGGCCTCGGAGGACTATAGTTGGGAGGTGCGCAATGTAATGCGTCGCAACGACTACCGCGCCGATCAGCATCCCGACGAGGAGTTGAACAGCGAGTTTCGTCTGCGCGGTCGCGAGCGCAGTTACGATTGGGAGGCCATCACCAGGAAGCGTTATGATCTCGACGGTAGCGCCTACACCGGCGACGACAATTTCTATTCACTCGATTATTTGCCGGAGCTGCAGATGAACACCGACACCTCGCGGCTTGGCGGCTATCGGCTACTTGGCAGGGCGCGGGTACGGGCCAGCCTCAACCTCGGCAGATTCAAGCAGCAGCCGGAGAACGTCGGCGTATCGCGAGCCGCAATGGACATATCGCTGCCCGGTCACAGCCGCAGCATCGGCGGCAGCAAGACACTGCACAACAGCCTGCGGTTCCGCCAGCAATTTTTCAGCGACGGCTCGGCACAGTATTACACTAATTTCCGCACCGAGCTGCGCGGCAGGTGGGGCCACACCTGGGACCACCGCTGGAGCTATAACTTCGGCTCCTCTCACGGGTATTCTCCGCTGCGGCTGGGATATGCGGGAAGAAGCAGTTATCTGAACTTCCAGGCGGTGCGCACGGTGCGGGACAAGATGCGCATTGACGTGGGCAGCGGCTACGATTTTATCAATTACTATTATCGGGACGCGACCTTCCGCGGCCAGTTCATGCTTGCCCCTGACAGCCGCCTGGAGCTGCAGACCAGCTACAGCCTTGACCGCGGCCAGTGGCGGCCGCTTAATGTCAGGTGGCTGCGCGCAACTGACAACTGGTACTCAGCGATAACTTCGTATTATGATCTAGACAGCAACAAGCTGACGCGCGCGACTTCAGAGATTAACTGGCGGGTTAACAAGCTGTGGCATATTGATGTACTGGCCGGCTATAGCGGCTACACGCACAAGCTGGATCAATTCGAGGTCCGGGTGCTGCGCGATCTACACTGCATGTTGGCATCGGTGACGTATAATAAGGAGCTGAGCGAGTTCAGGATCAACGTCGGGATCAAGGCGTTTCCTTCTAACGAGCGGGTATTTGGGGTAGGTGCTGGCGGCCCGCGCTTCGAAAGTACATTCGGGCAGTATTACTAATGGAGAACAACTGCATGCACTGTATCACACCGAGACCGATCGCTGCTCTGACGCCTTTGTCGCGTCGGGTATGCGCGCGGTTGCTGATGCTCGCACTCGGCTTGTGTCTGCTGGCTGTGCTGGTTGAGCCTGTGCTTGCAAGCCCAAGCGATGATGCCGCGCTCAGCCGGCGCCCATCCAAGCAGGCCATCAGGCAGCAACTCGATGAGATACTCGCCCAGGATGAGTACCAGACCGAGGAGCAGCCGGAGGCGTGGTGGTTCAAGCCGATGGTGGCGGCCATACGCTTTCTTGGCAAGCTGCTCGAGCGCGTCTTTCGGGCCCGTGATGTGCTCTATGTGGCTTACCCGCTGGTGTTCTGGACGGTTGTCGTGCTGCTGACGGCTATCGTGATCGGCATTCTCGCGCACATCTATATGACCCTGACCGGCGCTTTCGGAAACGGCCGTTCGCGTCGCGGCCCGGCCGGTGTTGAGCTGCCGCCTCGCCATTCGCCCGGCGACTTGCGCGCCCGCGCACGGCAGGCGGCTGAGCGCGACGATCTCGGGCAGGCAATCGTGTATCTCTACCTGGCCATTCTCCTCCATCTCGACCGCCAGGGCCTCATCGTCTTTAACAGAGCCGATACCAACCGTCAGATCCTGCGCCAGCTCAGCGGCGATGTGAAGCTTGTTGCCACTATGGAGCCGCTTACCAACACCGTTGATGCGATAAGCTACTCAAGCTACGTGCCTACAGACGCCGAGTTTGCCCGCGTCGAGCAGATCTCTGAGGTGGTAATGGCACGATGAGATCCGGGGCGGCTGATTTCAGAATCGTTTTCTGGCTCCTGGTGCTGCTGGTCATGATATGCACTGGTATCTACCTGTCTGAGCGCAATTCCCAGCGCCCTGACACCAGGAGAGACCATGCCATCGATTCGTACAACCGCTGGGGCACACGCGCTCTGGGCGAGCTGCTGGAGAGCCACGGCTTCGGCGTGGCAAGCTGGCGGCAGCGCCTGAGCGGCCTCGGCCCGCAGCACCAGGCGCTGGTGGTACTGTCACCATCGCGCCATTTTGTGAGCCGCGAGATCGCACACCTGCTGAAATGGATTGAGGCCGGCGGCGTGCTGTTGGTTGCACCCAGCCGTCATACCTTGCTGGGCTCGTTCCTGGTCGAAACCGAAACCATCCCACCCGTCCAGCAGATACTCGGCCCCCTGGGATTGATGGTGCGCAGGGGCGGCGACCTGGCAGGCAAGGCCGTGGGCGTGACCGACAGCCCCCTGCTCAGGGATGTCGCGGCGCTCTATGTCCCCTCGCATCTGCGGCTGCAGACGCTCGGACAAAAGGCCCTTGCCGAAGCTTACCCGGAAGCGGCTAAGTCCGATGACCTCAAGCAATATCTGCGCCCGCAACTGAAGTCCGAGGCTTTTACCGCCCTGGCCACACGCGACGACGCCTGCACAGTCGGCGTGATATCACACGGGAAGGGCTGGGTGCTGATTCTTGGCGAGGCGGATATGCTGGGCAATTACTGGATAAATCAGCAGGACAACGCGGTGCTGGCGCTCAACTTCGCCTACCTGAGCGGCGCCGAAACCGTCTATTTTGACGAATACCATCACGGCCTGACATTTGTCTCCATTGCCGGTCAGGAGGCGCTGGCCTCGGGTGGGTGGCGGGTGGCGCTGATGGCGCTGGGGGCGGTGGGGCTTTTCTTCATCGGGCAGATGGTACGTTTTGGCGCGGCGGTGCCATTGCAGCGCCAGGCGCGGCGCTCCGCCCGCGAATTCGTCCGCGCCCTCGCCCAGCTTTACATGCAGGCAGGCGCAAGGACCTTTGCCCTACAGATCATTGCCAGGGCGCTGAAAAGGCAGGTGGCCGCTTGCGGCCGCGTCTCTCTCAGCCGCACCGGACCCGACGCAGACAACCACCATCTGGCCCAGCGTTGTGCCGACCTCAACCCATCTGTAAGCGCGGCGACATTGAGTAGTCTTCTCGACCGCCTCGATGCCGCTGCACAGGCCGGTCGCCGCCTTAGCAACGGCGAGTTCGTCCGCCTCAGCCGGGCGGCGACGGCTATGGAAAAGGAGCTTCCTAAACGTGGAACAGACTAACAGCATTACCAGACAAGTTGCGCTGCAGATAAATGAGATGCTTTCCCGGGTCATCGCCGGCCAACAGCCGGTCATCGAGCAGATGATCGTCGCCGTCATGGCCCGCGGCCATGCGCTGATCGAGGGCGTGCCGGGCACTGCCAAGACCATGCTGGTCAAGGGCTTGGCCATCTGTCTGGGCAGGGACTTTGCCCGCATCCAGCTCACCCCGGACCTGATGCCCTCTGACATTGTGGGAACTTACGTCTTCGACATGGAAAGCTCGACCTTCAATCTCCGCAGGGGGCCGATATTCACGGACTTTCTGCTGGCCGACGAGATCAACCGCGCGCCGGCCAAGACCCAGTCGGCTCTGCTCGAGGCGATGCAGGAGCGGCAGGTGACCATCGAGGGCAACACCCAGAAACTCAGCGACGATTTCATCCTCTTTGCCACCCAGAATCCGATCGAGTATGAGGGCACGTATCCGCTGCCCGAGGCCCAGCTTGACCGCTTCAGCCTCAAGATAATCATTGACTATCCCTCGGAGGCAGAGGAGCTCCAGATCTTGCAGCAGCACCATCGCGGCTTTGATGACGCGGACTTGACGGCGGCGGGCCTGGAGCCGATCGTTACTGCGCAGCAACTTGCCGAATGTCGGCAGCAGGTCCTCGGCGTCGAGGTCACTGACGAGATGATGAAATATGTGGCCGACATAACCCGTTCGACGCGAGAACACGCGTCGCTGGTGCTGGGCTGCAGCCCGCGGGCATCGGCGCACCTTCTCAATGTGGCGAAGGTCGTCGCTGCGATACGCGGGCGCGGCTTCATGACGCCGGACGATGTCAAGGACATTGCTGCTGCGGCGCTGCGCCACCGCTTGCTGCTGCGCCCGGAGGCGGAGATAGACGGCCTGACCAGTGAGGACATCATCAGCGAAATCCTGTCCACAGTACCGATCCCGCGCTGAGGGGATCCCGTACGCAGAAAAGGCCTCGGGCTGCCCTTCGACGTTGCTCCCTTCGGCAAGCTCAGGGCGCACGCGGCAGGGCCTACGGGATGCCTCACCCACGCCTCCAGCGCGGGTACCCGACGGGGTTTTTGGCGGAAGGCCGAGCTACGCGTTCGTGAGTGATTCAGGCCAGCGGGATAATCCTGCTGGCGATAACTGAGAGGTCCAGCTTCCCCTGGCGGCTGAGTTTGCCCTCGACCAGCAGCACCGGGCTGGCATACAAATCCCGCCCGTAACGCTGGTAGGTGTGCTCGAATATGGCCGCATCCACCAGGCCCTTTTCATCCTCCAGGCTGATGAATATGGCGGTGCGCCCGCTGCGTGTGGGTGGCCGCGCTCTGGCCACTACAATCCCGGCCACCTTCACCCGGTCGCCGTCGCGATGGTTGTAAAGCTGCGTACTGTTGAGCACCCCCGTGCCATCGAGCTTCTCGCGCCAGAAGGTAAATGGATGCCGGCCAGTGCTGACGCCCATCAGCTTCAGTTCCAAGCCAATACGGCCATATTCGGTCTGCGGGTCAAGCTGTGGCAGCAGACCGAGCTTCTTGCTTTCGGTGAAGTCCAACTCGCGGGCGCTGTGGCGGCCATAGCGGTCGGCAACTGTGCTGCCGGGCATCGCTGCAAGGGTCCACAGTAGCTCAGGCACGCTCTGGCCGGTGAAATCGAAGGCGCCGACCAGTATCAGGTTCTCCACCACCGGCCTGGGCACGCTGGTGCGCTGGCAGAAATCCCGCAGCGACTTAAATAGGCCCTGCTTGCGCGCCTGCACAACTGACTGCAAGGCCGCCTGGCTCATCCCCCGAAACAGCCGCAGCCCGACGCGAATATTGCCGTCCTCGACGCTGAAACGCTCCTTGCTGCGGTTGACGCAGACCGGCAGAATGCTGAGGCCCAGCCGCTTTGCCTCCTCCGCCACCGTCCGCGACGGATAAAAGCCCATCGGCTCATTTGACAAGATGCCGGCCAGAAACTCCGCCGGATAATGCGCCTTCAGATATGCCGTCTGGTAGGATATCCTGGCGAAGCATGCCGCATGAGCCTTGTTGAAGCCGTAGGCGGCAAATCCGGCGATGGCATCAAAGATGCGGTCGGCGACAAAGCGGTCCACCCCGCGACTGATTGCCCCCTCGACGAATTCGCACCGCATGCTCTCCATGTCTTCGGCTGAGCGGCTGTGGGTCATCGCCCGCCGCAGCATGTCGCCCTGTCCGAGGGTAAAGCCGGCGATGGCCTGGGCGATCTGCAGCACCTGCTCCTGGTAGATGATGACCCCGAAGGTGCGGCGCAGTATCGGCTCCAGGGCCGGGTGCAGGTAGGTGACCGGCTCGTGGCCGTGCTTGCGGCGCAGGTATGGTGTGATCATGTCGGACTGGACCGGGCCGGGGCGGAAAAGCGAAATGTTGGCGATGACTTCTTCGAACTCATTCGGCTGAGCGCGGCCCAGCAGGTTGCGCTGGCCGGGACTTTCCAATTGAAAAAGTCCTACGGTCCTGGTCGAGCGCAACAGGCGGAATGCCGCCTCATCGTCCAGGGGTATGGCCTCCAAATCCAGCCGCTTGCCGGTATGGCGCTCTATCTCTTCCAGGCAGTCTTCAATCGCGCTGTGAATCCGCAGGCCCAGGATATCCATCTTCAAAAGCCCCAGAGCCTCGACATCGTCTTTGTCGAAGCCGACGATGACGATCCCCTTGGCGGCCAATTCCAGCGGCGCGATGCTCGTCAGCGGCTGCTCGCTGATGACCAGGCCGCCGACATGCACGCTCAGGTGGCGCGGAAAGCCACTGATCTGCTCGCACAGCTCAAACAGCAAGCCCTTGTCAGAAAGATCAACCGGCGTTTCCCTGGCCTCGGGCAATTTCTCCAGCGCGTCCTGGACCTCCGATGCGCGGATATGCGGGAAGACCTCCGCCAGCGGCCCGATCTCCGCATCCGCGATGCCCAGGGCCTTGCCGATCTCGCGGATCGCCGACCGCGCGCGGAAGGTGTTGATGGTGCAGACCGCTGCCACATGCTCGGCACCGTAGCGCTCATACACATAGGCGGTCACCTCATCACGCCGCCGGGCGCAGAAATCAATATCAATATCAGGCATGCCGCGCCGCTCGGCGCTCAGGAAACGCTCGAAAAGCAGGTCATGTGCCAGCGGGTCGGCCTGGGTAATGTCCAGCACGTAGCTGACCAGCGAATCGCCCGCCGAGCCTCTGCCGGTGGCGCGGATTTTCTGACTGCGCGCGAACCGCACGATATCCCATACAATCAAAAAATAGTCGCACAGCCCCTGGTCTTCGATAATGCCGAGCTCGTGCTCCAGTCTTTTTCCCACGTCGGCTCTTATCTCGCCGTAGCGCCACTTGGCTCCGGCATAACAAAGCCGCCGCAGGTAGCTGCGCGCATCATCATCTTCCTGTGGCGGCGGATAGCGACCACAATTCTGCTTCCTGACAACCGCCAGATCAAAGCGGGGGAAGTGGAAATGCTCTAAATCAAGGTTGCAACTGCAGCGCCCGGCGATTTCAGAGCTGGCCTGCAGCGCCTCGGGCATATCGGTGAAAAGCTCCTGCATCTGCGCGGGGGACTTCAGGTCATACTCGCTGTTGATCTTGCGCTCCGGCTGCGGCTCATCAACCGACTGGTTGTTGTGGATGCACACGAGCATGTCCTGCAGGCGCGAATATTCCCGGGATACATAATGCACGTTATTGGTGGCCACCACCCGCAGCCCGACACGACGCGCCAAATCGGCGAGCCGGTAGCGCAGCTTCTGCGCCGGCGGTGGCAGCAGATGGTTATGCAGCTCGATGTAGAAATTCCCCGGCCCGAACAGGCCCTTGTAGTATTGGGCGACGCGCTCGGCGTCCTGGCGATTGCCGGCCAGAAGCTGTTGGGCAATTTCCCCGCGCCGACATGCCGAAAGCACAATCAGATGCGAACAATGCCGCGCAAGATTCTCCTGCGAAAGCACCGGGTTGTCCCGGTCAACGCGCGCGTACTGCTGCGAAAAGGGCCGGGCCCGCTGCGCCGTCCCGAGATGCGCGGCGGTCACCAGCCGGCACAGGTTGCTGTAGCCCTCGTTGTTCTCTGCCAGCAGCACAAGATGCGCCGGATATTTCAGCCCGGCGTCAGAGGCCGGCTCCACGGTCAGTTCCGCACCTATTATCGGCTTGATGCCATGCTTTTTGGCTGCCTGGTAAAAACGCACGGCTCCATAAAGCGCATCGTGGTCGGTAAGCGCAAGGGCCTCCATATCCAGCTTGGCGGCCGCCTCGGCAAGCGCCTCCACCGGCGCCGCACCATCCAACAGTGAAAAGTTCGAATGAACGTGTAAATGGATGAAAGTCATGTCAGTCATGTACTGTGGCGACGCTCCAGTTGCCGGTGCTCTCGTCCTGGCACAAATCCAGCGTCACTCCACAGGTGGTGATGACGCGGAAAAAGCGGCGATCGCCTTTGCCTTCCCACCACTTCCCGCGCCGCCGCCAGTGCCCGCCGACCTGTCGAATTTCGTACAGCTTGCCGCGCCAGGTAAAGCGTCGGGGGAGGTCATATCCGGCAAAGAGCTCTGCTGCGTTCGGCGAAGCTTGCGTGTTACGAGATGAAGCCTCCGGAGTGGAGGGTAGTTTGTGCCTGAGTTGAAATTCGTGGCTTTGCATCTTGATTTTGCCCCCTTGTTTGCACAAATATATGCGCCTTTGCGTGCGCCATTTTATCAAACATCCGTTCGATTGTCAAGATAAAAAAAAGTTAGCTTTTAAGCACAATCTACAAGGACAAACACGTACACAAGATGAAAGCAACCGTAGCTATAACTCCAGCTCTATTTCGGCGAGAAATGTCGGCTGACGAGCGTTTCTGAATCACTCAAAGGAGAGAATTATCCATGTCTCGACGCGTGTTCTTCTACGACGATCAGGACCTGGCCGCAAGGCACAATCTCAACCTGGTGTACGGCTCGGTGCGCAAGTTAGGCGTAGCGGACATGGAGTACCGGGACTGCGACCAGGGCCGGCCCAATATCTTTTGTGGAAGTGTGGTGCCGCTGCCGCCAGGTGGCTACCGGCTGTACTACTCCTCCATAGCGCTGGAGGGGCTGAAGAATTTCCAGCTTGCTTTAGCTGAGTCGGCTGACGGCGTGACCTGGACCAAGCCGGACCTCGGGCAGATCCAGTATCACGACGGCGAGACCAACTGGATTCTGCCGGAGGGCCTGACCGCCGAGCACAATCTCACCCAGCCGCAGGTGATGCTGCTGCCGGACGGCTCCTGGCGCATGTGGTTCTGGTGGCATGGCCACGAATTCGGCCGCTGCATGTATGTGGCCGCCGCAAGCGATGACGGGATCAAGTGGCGGTGCATTGACCTGCAGATGCCGCATATCATGCACCCGTCGGATTGCGAACTGGGCCAGAACGCCCTGGTGGCCGGCCTGACCGATGCCAGTTCCGAGGACGAGTTCGGCGACCAGCGCACAATGGACTTCATGAAGGCCAAGCGGCTGCGCAGCAATGATGCGAATTTCGTGTATTACAACGAAGCGGACGGACTATTTGAGATGTACCAGGTGTGGCTGATACCGGTTGATGCAGCTACCGGGCGCATGACCCCGCACGACAACGCGCCGAGCGTGTTGCGCACCATTGCACGCCGCGAAAGCGCCGATGGCATCGTCTGGTCCGACCCGGAGATGTTGATTCTCGCCGATGAGCACGATCCGATGCACCAGCAGTTCTATTACCTGGCGGTGCACCGCGAAGGCGCCTGGAATATCGGGCTGCTGGGCAATTATCGCTGCTGGGAGCAGACGATGGACCTGGAGTTGTGCTTCAGCCGCGATACCCACCACTGGGTCCGGCCCCTGCGCGGTGGTTGGATACCCCGCGGCGGCGTTGACGAAATAGACTACATGTCAATCTATCCGACCAGCCGCTTCATTGACGGGGGCGACACCTGGTTCGTGCTCTACAATGGCGGCAACATCAAGCACAACCGCAAGCTGCCCGAGGGCGTGACGGAGCGCCGTCAGGAGATCATGGCAGCCGAGGCGCCGAAGGGCCGCTTCGCCGGACTGAAACCGAGCGAGCGCACGGTCGGCAGTCTCATTCTCAAGCGCTTCAACCAGAGCGCCGAATGTATCACGGTCAATGGCGATATAAGGGGCCGCCTGCAGGCGGAATTGCGCGATCCCTATGACCGCCCGCTGCCCGGGTATGAACTCAATAGCTGTGTCCCGATCACCGGCGACTCGGCGTGCCACGTGCTGACCTGGGAGGGCGGCAGGACAAGCGCAGACTACCGCTACGATGTGGTAGGCTTGAGAATCGAGGTCGAGGACGGCACGATCTATTCAGTCGAAACCTGACCCGAAATTGGGGACAGTCACCCATTTCTCCAGAGGCGTACGAGTGGGACTTACAGAAATGGCAAGAAATGGGTGACTGTCCCCAATTTCCTATTCTTGTCGCCATTCCGGCGGCTGCCACGAAAGCGCATGCACCGAATACTCACCGCACCACTTGGCGTGGCCGTCACCGAACACAATATTGGCCCCGTTGTGGTGGCGGAAATCAAGCAAGTCGCGTCCGCCGGCAGCATTCCAGCCGCCGGTTGCATCAAAGGCAAGCGGCGTTTCACGCGGACTCGGTATCACTGCCATGGGCAGCATGTTCAAGCTGCCATTGTACGCGTACCCATTGTCTTGTTGCGGTGCGCTGGGGCATCTGAAAACTTCTCTATTCTTAATGTACGGGTACACTGCGTCACACCAGTTCTCCCGCATTGGCCAGACCTCGTAGTAGTCATTGGCATACATGTGCATGGCCAGACCTATTTGCTTCGTGTTGGACAGGCACGAGGCTTGCCTGGCCTTTTCGCGGGCTCTGCCGAAGACCGGGAATAGAATGGCCGCCAGTATCGGAATAAACAGAATCATCAAGCCTGATAGGCAAATGCCAGCGATCGCCAGCTCCCGGCCACGAAGCCGCCCATCGCTTGAGCTAATCTGCGAAATCGCCAGAATGCCAAGCACCAGCCCCACCAGCCCCGTAAGTGGCCCCAGCAGGCCCAGTATCAATGAGGCGATCGCCAGCCCACTCATACGCGAGGGGTACTCGATTGCCGGCTCGGCTTTTGGCGGCTGCGGAGGTGGTGGCGGTGGCGGGAGTTGTGGTTCCGGGGTTGATGCGGCCGTGGCGGAAATATCCGAGCCACACTGCTTGCAGAATCTGGCCTCCTCGGGATTCTCTGTACCACATTTTGGACATAACACTATCACTGCCTCCTTTTGAAATTGGGGACAGTCACCCATTTCTTGCCATTTCTGTAAGCTCCACTCCTACTCCTCTGCAGACACGGGCGACTGTCCCCAATTTCGCTCAGTCTTCGGCGTAGAACCAGTCAATGTCTATGCGGGCAACGTGCAGCCCATCGCGGGCGTGGTAGCTCATGATCGCCACATCGTCAATGAAGGTCACGCTCTGGTAGCCGTAGTCCTCAGTCCGGTCGCTGGCGATAGTGCGCTCGTTTTCCCAGGTCTCGCCGCTGTCGAAAGACAGCACCGACACCAGCGGATTGCGGCGGCCCTTGCCGTCACCGATGGTATTGCGAATCAGCAGCAGGTCGCGGCAGCGCTCACGCGGAATGCGGTGCAAGCTCAGGGCCGTGGCATTCGGCGGGGCGCTGAGTTCGGGCAGGACCTCGCCGTCGTACCAGGTCTCGCCATCGTCGGCGGAATAGGCCCGGCCCATATAGCCGCTGTAGGTGCGGAACATCATCAGCAGACGCCCGTCGTCGAGCAGCGCTACGTGCGGCTCCTGGGCCTCGTCGGGGAACACGTCCACATGATTTTCGCTCATCCACCACGAATAGCCGAGGTCATCGGAGTAGAATGCCGCGGCCACATAGCCGCGATGGTCATTCGAACTGGGCCAGCGCTTCTTGAATTCGACCGGTGCGATGATGCGCCCATCGAGCAGCGTCAGCAGCTTGGCATTGTGCATCAGGCAGTAGCCGCAGTAGGGCGTCATGCAGAATTGCTCGGACCATGTCTTGGCCTCGTCTGATGAGCGCCGGTAGTAATTGTGGCCTTGATATGGCACCGCCCCCGTGTTGTAGATGTAGGACATCAGGATGTCGCCGTCGGCCAGTCGCAGAAATGTCGGGTGGGCGTAGGTGCCCTGCTTTTGCGGCTGCTTCGGATTGGGGAGAATGATGAACTCCTCGCCCCAGGTCTTACCCAGGTTCTTCGACTTGCGCCCCCCGATGCCGTTTTTCGTATAGCCCAGCAGCAAATCGCCGTTTTTGAGCTGGATGATATCACCGGGCATCCCACGCGGGCCGTACTTGCCCTTTTTCACCTTTACCACAAGCTGGTCTTCAAATAGCATCTGACACCTCCGCAATAGTCAGCCCGTCAGACGGGACATCAACCTGCAGGCTGTCGTCAACGCCGACTTTCACCACCTTATCTCCATCGAGCAGATCACCATTGGCGTCATAGGTGTAGAAGCGGACAGTCGCCTCGCGGGCGGGCCAACGATAGCTGCCTGAGGAAGTCGTGATCAGGCGCTCTTCGCCCTTTACACAACCGCCACCCAACTCGCGAATCGTTATCGGGTAGAGCTTGCACACAAAGTTGTCATCGCCCTTCAGCAGCAGGTTCACGGCTGTCGGGGAGTAGATGCAGCCGATCGACAGGCACTGTTTGACGCTTTCAAAGACACCCCTTTGCGTCTTCTGATCGCCCATGTTCCCGAGCACCAGGGGCACGCTGGACAGGTGGCCGTTTGCCATCATCCCATGCCCGTTGCCGCCCTCGACAAAGCGCAAGATAGGCAGCGAGTTGACACTGCGCAGCGATGCGCCCCCATTGGCCAAAAAGAGCTTGCCACGGCGCAAGACCTCGTGGGTCATACGCAACTGGCACGACTCGCTGACATAGGCATTATCGCACTTGAGATGCACGACTTCTCCGTTCTCGTCAGTGTCCGCCGAGTAGCCGTCCCAGCGGCTGTAGTCATAGCGGCTGTACCCGCGCCTGCGACCGCCCCAACTGAACTCGTCGCAGTAGATCCCGTCACTGCCTGTCTCATCCATGCTGCGCTGGATACTGCGCAAGATGTGGGCGAGATAGGTCGAGCCCGGTCGTGGTGAATGGTAATAGACAGCCCAGTCCTCATCCGCGTATGCGCCAAGGTGGGCACGGCTGTAGTGGTAAACCTCAAAGGGATTGCCGGCGGCCGTCTGGATTACTTCGCCCGCGATGGGGAAGCGATCGGCCATCGGCTTATAGACCACCTCCATCGCCGGGTGCGTCATGTGCATGACCTTGACCTGTGGGCATGTCTGCTGAATCAGCCTTGTCGTACTGGCAAGCTGTCGCCACCAGGCATCGCGGTGCTTGAAGCTGACAAAGGCGTCCACATCCAGGTCAGGAGTCTTGCCGGGTGTGCGCGGGGCGTCTTGCGGCAATTTCGGGTAGTTGCCGCTGCAGACTGTGGTTCTATCGGGCGTCAGCCGCAGCCAGCCTCCAGCAACCAGCACGATCGGGCCGAGATGACCCAGCGATTGGCGCAAGGTCTCCTCCGGTGTGGGGCAGTCCGGCGCACGGGCGTAGTTCCAGAAGATCGGAGCCTGCAGACACACGCCATTGACGCCCCAGCGTCGGCGCACCGCGTTGATGAATGACCAGTAGCCGCCACCATCCGCAACCGGTGTGATGGTCAGGTCGAAATCTATGCTGCCAGCGGCCGGCAGGGCCAGACTCTCGGAGTAGAGCTCGCCGATACCCCCGCCGGTTCGCAGTGCCATCAGCAGGCGCAGCCAGTCGCTTTCGGCCGTGATGCCTGCGCCATTGCCATGAACTGTGTGCGATTCGACGAAGAGAGTTGGGTTCTGCGGGCTGCCCGCCATTGCCGGGGCATCCGGGTCGCCGCCGACACGGAATCTGGCGGCCTCATCGCGCAGAGAGAAGCGGTGCCGGAAAGCGACTGCGGCAATGGCGTCAGAGGTGTTCGTCCACCGCTCCTTCCAGTGTACGAGGCCATCCCGAATCTCGATGGTGCGCATCAGGTGCAAAGTCGGCCAGGTCGCAGTGAGCTTGAAGCCGTTGGCACCCCACGGCGCAACCTCGACATCGGCCTGACTTACAGCGGGCCGATCGTCCTGCGCCTGGAGTTGAGACTGGGTCTGCGGGTCCGTACCCACCGCGGTTTCGACGAGCAACTCGACGCCCTCGGCGAGATCAGCGGAGAAGCCGCCGGCCGTCCCCTGCGCAAGCGTCAGTTCCTCGACGGTGACCTTGCGGGCGATGTCCCCGCGTTGCGGGATGTTGACCTCGAGCTTGGGCAGAAGCTCTCTGTCCAGCCAGCCCACCTGTACGTTCTCAACAATGACGTCGGGATCATACTTGTCTGTATCGACGGGGCGGGTATTGGTGATGGTCAGCGTGTTGCCATCAACTCCGCTGACGAGGTCGGAGACATCAAGCACGAAAGTGGCGCCCAGGCCGTCGGTGCTCATGGTGTTGCCGGTCGCGACGTCGGGTGCGTACATGAGCATGACGCGCGGACCGCTGAAGACCTGGAAATCGCCCGTTGTACCCGTGGTGAAGCGGAAGCTTGCCTCACGGCCCACGAGACGGTCTTCGCCTCCGTTGGTGCGTCGTCCCACAGTGGCCCCATTGATCGTCACGTTGATGTTGTAGTTGCAGCCGCCGGGCCCCGGACAATACGCGACAGCGCCGAAACGCAGGACGATCACCTTGCCCGGCTTTGCTGGCAGGGCCGGGAGGGTCACGTGCCGACTCTCATGAAACGGCACCTCGATCGTACCCAGGTCGGCCGCATCATTCAGCGGCAGTGTCGCCACATCATCGTCAGCCCACACTGCGCAACACAAAGCCAACAGTAAGCACGCTATTGCCAGATGGATCACTGCTTCCTCCGTCACCATCTACACCTCCCTGTAAACGGCTCCTGTGAATATTCGCAGCAAATGCGTTGATACCTGCAGGATGCCGGGGCACCGCCTGCGCCGAAAGCGAACACATATTGCAGGAGAATAGACGGGTGCGCCGAATGATTCCTGGCTAGCGGCGCTTCACGACAGCGAAAAGGCCCGGCAGTGTTGAAGGCCCACAAGCTCAGAAGTGGAATATATCCTCGATATGCGGCGACACAAGACCGTGCAGAAGCTGCGGGCTAGCTCCTGCGCGTACTGAAGGAGGCCAGGAAAGATGGCGATGACATCTCGCGAGCGTTTTCATGCAACGTTTCGTTACGGCCAGCCCGACAGGGTCTGGCTGATGGGCCAGTGGACATTTGAGGACACCAACCGGCGCTGGCTGCGGGAGGGCATGCCCCGCGACCAGCACTTCAGCACCTATTGGGGCTTTGACCGCCAGGCGCTGGTCCCGCTCAACTTTGGCCTGTGGCCGCCGCTTGAGGAGAAGGTCGTCGAGCAGACCGCACACTGGCAAGTGGTGGAGGATGAGCTGGGTGCCCGCAAGCGCGTCTGGTCCGACCGCCACATGGGCATGCCGCAGTGGCTTTCCTATCCGGTGCGCGACCGCGACACCTGGGAGCAGTTCAAGCAGCGGCTCGACCCACACGCCCCCGTCCGCTATCCCGAATACTGGGACGACTACAAGCGCAGCGTGCGCGACCGCGATTACCCGCTTCAACTCAACATCGGCTCGTACTATGGCTGGATCCGCAACTGGGTCGGCATGGAGCACCTGGCGCTGTGGTATTACGACTGCCCGGACCTGGTTCACGAGATGACACAGTACGTCACCGATTTCATCCTCACCATCATTGACCGCGCGCTGAGCGAGATCCCCGAGATTGATTGCGCCCACGTCTGGGAGGACATGGCCATGAAGACCGGCTCGCTGATCAGCCCTAGACTGTTCCGCGAGTTCATGATGGAGCCGCTCAAGCGCGTTACAAAGGTCGTCAACGAGGCCGGAATTGACATCATCTCCGTTGACTGCGACGGCAACGTGGACGAGCTCAACCCCCTGTGGCTGGAGGCGAACGTCAATCTGGTCTTCCCGCTGGAGGCCGCGGCAAGCTGTGACCCGGTCGCCTACCGCAAGCAGCACGGAAAACAGCTTCTGCTTATCGGCGGCATTGACAAGCGCGTGCTGCGGGATGGATGCAGCAAACAGGACATTGAGAATGAGGTCCGCTCGAAGGTCGAACCCCTGGTGGCGGAGGGCGGCTACTCACCGTTGGTGGATCATGCCGTCCCGCCCGATGTGCCGTTTAGGAACTTCCGCTACTATATGGACCTGATTAACGAGATCTGCACCTTCAACTGAGCGCCAAGCCTTGGCAGCTTGCCGGGCGCAAGTCAACACAACTGAACATAGTACATCTGTCTGTGGGAGGAAATTCCGCATGATTACCGTTCGCCGAACCGTGTATATCTTGTGGGACCGCGCCGACCAGGAAGTCGCCGTGGGCGCCAACTGTTATGCATCCACCGAAAAAGACATTTTTCTGCAATCCGTGTATGCGGGAGACGAAGCTTACATCCGCAGGTCGGAGGACAATGGGCAGACCTGGGAGCGGATCGAGGACTGGGTCGGCTCCATCCCGCTGGACAACGGCAACACACTCTCCAGGTCGCTGCCCGCCATGTACCTCGATCCACAAAGCGGCCGGCTGGTGCGAGCATACCTCGAAAATGATTCCAGGCCTACGGCCGATGGTTCGGTCTCCTGGTTTCCCGCTTCAGCCACCCATAAAGTGTATTTTCAGTGCTCCCAGGACGAGGGGCGTACCTGGTCTGACCCGGAGCAGCTCGTCATCACCGGCGATGAATTCGATGAGACCCACTGGGCGCCGGAAATCTGGTACGGCAAGAATGGCGGGGTCGTCATGTCCGACTCGGCCTTCACCCGGCCCGATGGCACAATCGTTATGCCTTTCACCATGCTACGGGTACCTGACGAGGGCGAGCAGCGCTACAAGGGCCATTATCGGTACCTGATCGCTCATGACGAGGAACACGGGGCATGGGAGCGGCAGGACGCGTGTATTCTCGGCCGCTGGCGCGAGGACGGAAGCGGCATTGACTGGCAGATCAGCAACTATGTCCGAGTGCCGCAGACCAACTCGACTGACGGTGCGTGCGAGCCCGGTGCCTGTATGCTCCCTGACGGCCGCATGTTTATGATTATTCGCACGCGGAATTTCCCGGACAGCGAGGTTGTGATGCCAGGGGCCAAGCACTACGCGGTTTCCGAAGACGGCGGGGCGACCTGGACGGACGGGCAGATATTGCGCTATGACGACCGCGGGGCAGTCTATGCGCCGGCTTCATTCAGCCGCGTGTTCGTCTCATCCAAGAGCAGCCGCCTCTACCTGATAACCAACATCAACGATGTGCCGTGCTACGGCTGCGACCCGCGCACAAAGCTCCAGATCGCCGAAATTGACATGGACACTCTGCGCGTGATGCGTGACAGCGTCACCATCATTGACGAGCGGCAGGAGGGCCAGCAGGAGAGCATCCGCTTTTCCAACTTCGCCTGGTACGAGGACCGGCACACCAAGAATATGATCCTGTTTATGACACCATCACCCGGCCCTACCGGCACCTGGGCGGCGGGCGACGTCAAAGATACTGCGCGCTCGATTGACTGCGCCGTCCCGCCACACGCCTACCGCTACGAGATAGAACTGCCGGATTAGGGGCGAGTGACGGATCGGGGAGCGATAGTCCGACGGACGTGCCAAATCATTCGGTGAGGTGTGTGAGAAAACCGATGAAACAATTGTGGATCGTGCCGGGGATCGTCGCTTGCCTGGTGATATGCGGGGTGTGCGTGCGCGCAGATAACGGTCTCGGCGAGGAGGTGGCATTGCTCAGGTCGGGACGGGCGTTTGTACCACTGCGTGCGGTCTTCGAATGGCTGGACGCTGAGGTCTTATACGCGAACGGAAAGATAACGGCCACGAGAGGCAACGATATAGTCAAGCTGGCCATTGGCCGACCTGCTGCCACCAAGAACGGCCGCACGATTTCGCTGGATGTGGCGCCGTTTGTGACAGGCGGCAAATCATTCGTGCCGCTGCGGTTCGTCGCCGAGGCGTTCGGCGCGACGGTCAATTACAACGCACAGCAGCTCAATGTGACCGTCATCTACGCCGATAAGCAGGCAACATTGCTGGTGTTCGCGTACCGTGCCGGCTGGTTGCCCTACATGGGAGCGTGGTTCAAGATTGACTATCCCGTGCATTTCAGGCCGATAGGCCGCGAGCAATCCAGTTCCGGCCAGGGCTACGACGGCGCAAGCTTCGTATCGCCGGACGGGCTGGTCGAGTTCTATGTTTTCTCACCCCAGTGGCAGGGAGAATCCAACTGGGTCAAGCCAAAGCCGGGAGAGCGCGAGAGCGCAAGATCCACCGAGAGAGATGGAGACCGCACCGCCACCCATGTCACGCTGACAGGGCCAGACGACGCCTACGAACGAGCCTATGTTGAGATCAAGGATGACTTATCAAACACCAACTGGTTCTTTGGCATCATGTATGAGAACCAGAACGCACACGACAAGTACCTGCCGCTGTACCTGGAGTTCAAGGAGGGGCTGGTGCAGTACGCAGATTGAGGTGGCGAGCCCTCACAACTGATTCAAGACTCGACCTGGGGGACTGTCCCTTCAGGGACTGTCCCCTCACCGTGATTGCGTCGGCTGGGTCGGAGGGCCGGGCTCCTGCGGTGGCTGAGCCGGCTGCTGAGGCGGGGTCTGCGGCGCTTTCAATACCGTCTCTGGCGGGCCTGTCAGCTTCTCCCAGTCAACCTTTGCCGTGATGTGCATCAGGACGCCCAGGGTGATAATCGAGGCCACCGTGATGGCCAGTCCGGTATAGCCCTTGAAGAAGAACGTGTAGGAAAACAGCACCAGGAAGATGAGCTGGGCGGGCGCAGCGACCTTCAACGTAAAGCCGGCTCCGATGACGCGGATTAGATAGGTGACTACCAGCAGCACAGACACGACCGCACAGATGGCGAAGGTCAGCCGGATCTCAATGTGATCGGCCAGATACGCCATCAGCAGGTGGAAGGCGAAGAAGCCGCCGGCTATGAAGAAGTAGTGCATCGGGTGCAGGTTCTGCCCGCGTATCGCGCCGATGATAACCAGCACGGTGATGTAGAAGAGCAATCCCACCGGAGCGAAATAGCTGATGCGTGTGGCCATCGTACCGGCGTTGGGCTGCTCGGGCATTTCGACGCCGATATTGAAGCCGGATATCAGCTTCTTAAACTCCCAGGTAAGCTCCCAGCCGGCGGCGGTTTCCTTCTTCTCTGTGGGTGACATCGAGCCGGGCGGGAAGTTGATGCGTTCGTAGTCGGTGTCCACCACCAGGTGGCAGTTCTTGACCTCAGTGATACCATCGCCGAATCTGTATGTCCAGTCGTCCAGGCCGCGCGACTTGTAGTGCACGTGCACCGTGCCTGTTTCGCCAGGCGGCAGGGCGATCGAATTCTTGATTTCGTTGTAATCGTAGCTGCCGCCTGAAAATTCCTTGGCGTTCACTGCGAATTGAAAATCATCGTACATTGCCCGCGAGGACGGAAAGCGAAAAGTCGCGACGAGATACGGCTCCCGGGTGCACTCGTGCGTCACGGTATAGTCGGCGTCAAACTCGACGGCATAAGTACGGTACCACAGCAACCCTTTGCGGCGGATGTCGGATTTCAGCGACACCTTCACTTCGCTGGAATCCGGAACCATTTGGGTATAAACCAGCCTCGTTTTTCTCGTCCGCTTGCCCTTATCATCGGTCTCGTAATACGTCTCAGTCTCCTGGATCGTCAGCGTGGGCGCGTACTGGTTAAGCTCGCTGCCCCACAGGCCGGCCACCTGTTCGTGCAATTCCCTCAGGCTCGCGTCCGTGCGGCTCGAGACACTCGCCCCAAGAATCACCCACGCCAGAGAAGCGCCCATGAAGATAAAGGCTATTGCTACGATTCGGACCGCGCGCATCTGAATTCCTCCTCGGCTTAACCTTTGACTGCGACGGCGTGTGCTGCCTCTTACTGTATTAAACGCCCCCGCAGTGCCAACTGTTCCACCGCTACCCTATGGAATCAGGAGAATCGCTCAGCGTTTTGCGGCCACGATGAGGAAGTACGGGACGTGGATGAAGAAGGCCCATCGGTTCGACGCGCCCTGTAGCCTGGCGGCGACACTCTCGGCCTGCTCGCGCTGCTGTGGCGTCAGGGGGAGGTCTTCGAGCAGCCTCACGGCTTCGGGATCGGCCGTCTGCGGCAGGTGTGCAAGTTCCACCCACACGTCCAGGCCCGCTAGCTCGCAGGCCCGTGGCAGTTTCCGGCCTACGCAGGGGTCGGCTTCGGCGCGGGACAGGCCGTCTATCCACAACTCCCGCAGGCCGAAATCCGGATGCTCCATCATGCCGCCGTAGTCCGGCTCGATCGCGACCAGGGCCCCGCCGGCCACCAGCACGCGTGCGGCCTCGCTGACTGCCTGCTCAAGCTGCGGCACCCACATCAGCACATTCTGAAAGAAGACCAAATCGAAGCTAGTCGGGGCAAATGGCAAGCTTGCGCAGTCAGCGCACACGGAGTCAGCGCCCTCGGGGGTCGCGGCAAGCACCCCGGGGTCCAGGTCGAGGCAGGTCACCTCACCACGTGCGCGGCGCTGCAATTCGGAGGTTACTACACAGTGCCCTGCACCCGCTTCCAGGACCCGGTCGCGCAGGCCGATGGCCGCACGCCGCAGGGCTCGCGAGCGCGGACCGGCCAGCCATCCGGCCAATGTCTCGGACTGTGCCCGTGCAGGCAGATCCGGGCGTGGGACGCCGGCCGGCTCTGACAGTTGCCTCACCGCCCGCCACCGGCACACGCGCAGGCGCAGGCACACCCGGCACAGGCACAGGCGCAGCCGCCTCCTCCGCCGCCTCCGCCGCCGCTGCTGCCTGAGCTCTCCGCCAGCGACTCCAGTACGCTCATGCTGACTGTGTCCACGCCGGACAGGTCAATCCCACCACCTCGCGCCAGACCAATGCTGACCGGGTCCAGACTGCCGGCCAGATTGCCGCTGATGTTCTCCGACCAGCCGGCAAACGAGGCAGCCACATCGCCGAAAGTGGTTCTGCCACCAACAGCCGGTGCCTGGGGCGCGCTCGTGCCGCCGCCACCGCCCCACGCGGGCCGGTAGTGATAGCCGCCGCGGTGCCAGGTGTTGAAGCCATCTGTATAGTCGTCGGCCAGCATCAGCCACAGCAAGTTATCGTCAACATACTCGGTGCGCTGCTCGACCTCGCCGATCTCCTTGGCCTCCTGCCAGGCCTTATTGACAATTGAGAGGTAGTATTCGCGCGTTTGCTCCAGGTCAAAGCCTTTCAACCGCTTGGCCGTATTGTTGACGATGTGCTTCATCGCCTCGCGCAGGTCGAGGCTTGCCACCGGCACGCCGGGCCTCTCGGCGAGCGCATCCAGGAAGCGCTGCTCGTAGCCGCGGACGACGGTGCCGCGCTCTTTGGCGACCTTACGCCGCAGTTTGCGGCTCGTATCGTAGTCTTCGACCAGTTCCACATCCAGCGGGTCCACGCTCACCAGCCGCACCAGACTCTTCTTCAGCATCCCAAAAAAGACCATCGTCACCACCCGGCCCAGCGGCTGTTCGAGGATAACAGCAGCCTCCGGCACGGCCAGGCCCCGCTTGATGCCCCCGCCGGGTACCGATTCGATGGCCGGCAGATAGTCGCGGTGTTTCAAGCCCGCGAACTTCTCGGCCGCATACCAGAGCGGAATCAGTATCGGAAGGAAAATCGCCTGCAACGCCGGGCTGACAGCCCACGCCCACACCAGAGCGATGACCATCGGTATGAACAGACACGTCCCGGTTCCGCCGCTGAAGCGGTAATAGAAGATACCGAACAGCACCAGGAATACCACGCCTACACCGGCCCGGGTGCCAGAGTTTTCCGTCCACCATTTCCATACAAGCCCCAGCAACGTCTGCCTGACCACACGTTCCATCTCGCGCTTGGGGAACGACAGCCCGACCATGTGCGGGCCGTCCACTCTGACGCCCTCAAAAACCCACGCGACGGCTTTCTTGTCGTCAAGGTCCAGCTTGTTGTCGAAGGGCTGATTCAACTGATAGAGGATCTCGTCCAGTTCGATGGAATCGGGCAGATAGATGATGACGGCCAGGTCGGTGGTGCCAGTCATATAATCGCCGTCAAACCATGTCGGCGTTATGCGCAAGGACGCATTTTCCTTGTTCGTGGTGTCCTGATAAACCAGGTTCGGCATCGTGCACTCGAACTCAAATACACCGGTTTCGCCAGGAGCGATGGCCGGGTCGAGCGGCACCTCGACACCAGGATGCATGTATTCGGACGGGCGAATTGTCGCGAGTTCTTCGCCGTCCAGGTGCGCGGTCATATTCCCGATGTCGTAGTCCTCGTGCGGCATACCGATGTCCACAATGTCAGTGGGTTTGGCACCAGCGTTGCACAGGAATGTGATCTTGTATTCCATCGTCACCGAGGCATCGGGGTTGACCGTGACGTGCAGCTCCATCTCCGGCACCTCGAACGAATAATCCTGCGCCAGCGCGGAGCCGCACAACAGGCAAGCGACGGTGACGATTAGTAAGAATCTGAGTTTCACTGCATTTCACCGCCTTGAGTGTCATCGCTCCAGCCGCGTTGGTCCTTGGGACAGTCGGCTGTACATATCTCCAGACCCGGGCAATCGCTGCAGGCTGTGGGCGCTTGCAGCCGTTCGCGGTATCGGGCGAAACATTCATTGCTCCAGATCTGGTCCCAGGTGTCGGTAATCAGGTTGCCGGCACAATTTGCCGCGCCGCGGGCCGGGAATACGCTGCCATCAGCCTCGACACGGATGGCGACATCACCGGCCGTGCGCGGTCCGGCCCGGACCTGCTCGGCCAGCGATCTTGCATTGTCGAAGCGCACCGGCGGGGCCCACAGGTAGCGACATTCGCTGTCCTCCGCCGTCTCTTCCACCAACACCCCCACCTGGGGCAGCGCCCGGGCCGGCAGGGCACCGGCCGCCTGCGCCTGCTCGTCATCATCGGGACAGACCAGCGCGAAGAAAACCAGGTTCGTCACACCCATCTCAACCAGCTCAGCGGCGATTTCGTCCACCTCATCGGCGTTGCTCGCGATCAGGGGCACCTGTGCGGCGGGACAAAGCTCCACGGCGCGGCACTGCTCGAAGCCGGCCAGAACCTTTCCGTAATCACCCTCGCCGGCGATAGCATCATGCTCCTGCGCCGAGCCGGTCACATAAAGCAAGTCGAGATGGTCGAGGCCGGCCATCCCAGCCTGCTCGATGATCTCCGGCGTCAGCCAGCTTGCCACAGAGCGCAGCCCGGTAATCATACCGATGTCCCCGGCCGCCTCGACAATGCGGGGCAGTTGCGCGGCATCGGCCTCAGGCTCCACCGCAACTGTGATATGGGGAACGCCGGCGTTCCACAGCGCGTGCATTATGCTGCGCATCGTGTCCGGCTCGCCCTGGGCCACATCGGCCCGCAGCGGCGCGGCAAGCTGGCGCTCCCACGCGGAAATCCCCGCCCCGCCGAGGTTGGTGACCGGATAGTTGTCGCCTGGCTCGGCCAAGTCAACGATCAACGCGCGCAGCTTAATCAAATCAGTGACGATCTGCTCGCGCGGCGTGCGCCGGAAAGCGCGTTCTATGTCGGTAACGATCGCCTCATCGCTACGGCCTTCCAGGACGCCATGGGCCATCTGCACGCCAACCGGCGAGAGTGCCGCGGCCTCGGCGGCGTTGGCCAGAAGCAGCCCGCCGCCGTCGAGGTCCACTCGCAGGTGAAAGCGTGTCGGCCACTCGCCGACGAGTTGTTCGTAGTGATACACGCCCGGCGGCACTGACATTTGCGGTGCTTGTTGGTGTTGTGTCATTGCCGTCCTCCTAACGTGAGTAATTCATCATCGCGCGACAGATCACAAGCCCTGTGGGTCGGGCAGCCTTTGTCGTTGGCCGTTTGGGTATGGAGACCTCGCAGGATAACGTTCTGCGTGGGCCGGCCCCTCCAACTGCACGACGCTCGTCACCACACTCTCACCCCGCCGCCGTCTCTGCGCTCTCCTTCTCCTGCCGCTCCAGCGCGCAGCCGCCGCCACATATATCCAGCAATTCACATTCCCAGCATTCCTCCGGCAGGCCGCCTTGCTGTGGATCTTCGCGGCGACACCGCAAGCTGCGGAACAGCTCGCCTTCCCAGACGGCCTCCCACGCGTCGCTCAGGATATTGCCTGCAGGCACGTAGTAGGACTGGCACGGCAGCACATCCCCGTTCGGCTCGATGCAGATGGAATACTCCGCCGCGTTGCAGCAGCGTATTCCCAGGCCCATCTCCACCGGCGACATCCGGCAGTAGCGCGTAGGCGTGTACCACAAGAAGCGCATCCCATACTCGGCGGCGCGCTGTCGGACCTTGAGCAGAACCGGCTGCAACTGCTCTTCGTCCAGGGCTGCCGGATGCCGCGCACCGCACCCGGAGTAGATCATCCCGTTCATGGCAAAGGTTCGCAGCCCGAGAGCGTGCAGGAAGTCCACAATCTCCAGCGCCTCGTCGGCATTGTCTTCGATGAGCGTGGTGTTGGTGAGCACGTGCAGCCCCGCGTCCAGAGCAGCCCTGATGCCGGCGACTGTCTCATCAAAGGCCTTGGCGCTGACGATGCGATTATGCAGCTCGCTGCGGTGGGAGTTGAGGGTGACCTGAACGTGGTCGAGGCCGGCGGCCTGCAGCGCCTCGGCAAAACCGGCATCCGCCAGACGCCGGCCATTGGTATTGATGCCGGTAATCTGGCCCAGTTGTTCGGCGTGCGCCACCAGCTCGACGATGCCGGGGTGTAGCGTCGGCTCCCCGCCGGTGAAGATGATGTACGGCACGCCGATATCAAAAAGCCTCTTCAGCACCGCTCGCCACTGCGCCAGTGGCAGGCAGGGCATGGCTTTGCGCCCCGGCTCGTTGTAGCAGTGCGAGCAGTTGTTGTTGCAGGCATAGTGCAGCGCCAGGTCGGCCTTGTACGGGGCCTGCGCCCTGACCGAGAACGGGGGCGGCTGCGGCAGGTCAAGCTCGCACAGCCGGCAGCCTTCGGCCGGAGCCTTGAGCTTCTCGATCATTGCACAGATGCGCCCGAATTGCTGCGCCAGTTCTGCAGCAGCGACATTGGGGTAGTACACCCGCAGCCGCGCCAGCGCCTGTTGCCGGGGTATGGTGTCGAGAGCCAGCTTCGCCATTTCGGCCTGTGTGGGGGAGAGCTGGATCGCTTCGGTGGCGTTGACGAAGAGCAGGCCGGTGCGGTCCGGGTGAATCCGCAGGTGCAGCCTGAGCGTGTAGCCCGTATCTTGTATGCGATAGGCGTACAGGCCGCGCCGGATGTCATCGGCGCGACGAATCGCCTGCACGTGGTCGCTCAGGCGGCCGATGTCTTGTCGGATACTGATAGCCAGCCGGTTCAGCAGCCCGCCTGCGAATCTCACCATTTCGGCTCTTCCTCGATCTGGTAGGAGGTGCCGCAGTACGGACATTCGACAAATATCCCGCCGGCCTTAACTGAGACGCTTTCGGGGTCGAGAGTGGCCCCGCACGCGTCGCACTTAAGCTGCTCGGCGTGAAGGTCCCCGGGCAGCTCTATCTGCTGCACCACGGTCGGCTCGGGCGTCTTGATGCGCCCCAGGAAACTCAGCAATACCGCAGCCCCAATCAGCACCACGCCGGTTATGATCCGCGTGAGCGTATTGCCCTGCGCTGCGGCGGCGAGGGATATCACTCCGCCCAGGCCCAGCAGGCTCGCTATTACATAGGATGCTATCTTCACTGGTCACCGGGCGCAACTGCAACTGCGCGCCCATGCCTCCTTTGATGGCATTACCCGCCGTGCAAATCTATGTCACACAGCCTTTCGCCACAGCCGCACCCGATTCCTGCTCAGGCTCACGTATTGGCGCGAGAATTGCATCTCACTGGTTCTCGGAGGCGATGTCGGGCGTTGTGCGAGTGGTGGCTGTGTGTTACTATAATGTACGGTTAGGAAGCCTTTTCAACGCAACAAAAAGCGAGCGGATCGGTGGTCAATGATGTCGCTGAACGAACAATCTCGAATGAACCGAGTTCATCCGCGAATGAGCCGTTGTCTGCTGTCTGGTCTTGTCTGCCTTGCCGTCGTGTTGTCGCTTGTGCCGGCCCAGGCGCAGCAGACAGCGTCAAGCGGGCTGCTCGACCAATCGCAGGTGCCAGCCGGGTGGCAGGTCGGCGCGCCGCAGAGCGTCAACCCTGCGGACGTGCTCAGTGCCATAGCTCCCAATGTGAATGTGCAGCAGTTCCCGATCCAGTCCAGCGCCTTCCAGATGATACAGGAGGGAGCCAACTCTTTCACGGTCGTGGCGATGACGCTCGCGACCGCCGCTGATGGCGCTTCACTACTAGCTGCTATCACCGGCCAGCCGGTCGCAGCCGGCAGCACCACGCCCGTGCAAGTATCGGCCGACCCGCCGGTGCAAGGCCTGTTGCGCGGCGCAGCAATGTACCTGGTGGCTGGGCCCGTCCAGGAGGCCGCTCAGATCATCGGCCTGCTCGTCGGATCGGTCACACCTGGGCAGCCGACTACACCCACCGTCCCCACCACACCGACCACACCGACGACGCCCACTACTCCCACCACCCCGACTACACCCACGACGCCGTCAGTTGGGCTGCTCGACCAATCGCAGGTGCCGGCCGGCTGGCAGGTCGGCGCGCCGCAGAGCGTCAACCCTGCGGACGTGCTCAGTGCCACAGCTCCCAATGTGAATGTGCAGCAGTTCCCGATCCAGTCCAGCGCCTTCCAGACCGTGCAGGCGGGAGCCGAGTCTCTGACGGTCGTAGCGATGACGCTCCCCACCGCCGCTGATGCCGCTTCACTACTAGCTGCTATCACCGGCCAGCCGGTCGCAGTCGGCAGCAGCACACCTGTTCAGGTGTCGGCCAACCCGCCGGTGCAAGGCCTGTTGCGCGACGCAGCAATGTACCTGGTGGCTGGGCCGGTCCAGGAGGCCGCTCAGATCATCGGCCTGCTCGCGACATCGGTCACACCCGGGCAGCCGACTACACCCACGGTCCCCGCCACACCAACCACACCGACGACGCCTACGACGCCGGCATTGACGCCGGTTGCTCTCTCGCCCGCCAGCGTGGTGAAGGAGGCTATCATCTGTCAGGGCGTTGATGAAAACAATACCCCGACAGGCGTGAGTAACGCATTCCCGGCGAACACTGAAAAGGTAGGCTTACTCTTACGGATTGCTGGCGCGCTTGCCAATACCGAGATAAAGCTGGAATGGTCGCGCGATGGCAAGGTGGTGCGTCGCCACCTGCTGATAGCGACCGGCGACCAGAAGGCGATTACCTACATCTTCCCGGCGCGCGCCGAGTACCTACAGCCCGGCAACTACGCGGTGGAGATACAACAGAACGACCAACTCGTCGCCCGTCTGCTCTTCACGATCCAGTAGCCGGCGCCGCTACGCACAAGATAACAACACGGCGCCTCACACTTACCACATCAACTGCGCTGTGAAATATCGAGGGAGCAAGCGGGAGAGGTGCCATCATGGTTAGAGCCTGGGCATTGTCACTTCTGATTGCGGCGATTGCGATCAGCTACGGTCCGATCGCCTGTGGTGAGCCATTGGTTGTCGAACTGACCGTCGCCAGTGACATCAATCCTGGAACGGTCAGCTACCTCACCCGCGGCCTCCGCGCTGCTGAGCGCCGCGACGCTGCTCTGGTACTGATCAAGCTCGATACCCCCGGCGGGCAGATGATCTCAACACGCCTCATTACAGAGGAGATACTCTGTTCGCCGGTGCCGATTGGTGTTTGGGTAGCGCCCGAAGGGGCCAGGGCCGCGTCTGCAGGCACGTTCATCGTATATGCTGCCCACGTGGCCGGTATGGCGCCGTCCACCAACCTTGGGGCGGCGCATCCGGTATTCCTGCAAGCAATGCCGGACACCGGAGCTGACAAAGATAGCGGGCCGACGGCTCAGCAGATGGCGACGCTCGAGCAGAAGGCGGTCAATGACGCGGTGGCGCAAATTCGCGCACTGGCGCAGCGACGTGGCCGCAACGTAGAATGGGCGGAGAAGGCCGTTCGCGAAAGTATCACAGCCACCGCTCAGGAAGCTGTGAAGCTCGGCGTAGTGGACTTTATGGCATCTACTGCGGAGGAATTCGCGGACAAGACAGCCGGCCGCGAAGTGCAACTGCCGTCCGGCAAAGCAACTGCAAAGACTTCAGGCGCGCGCATCGAACCCTTACCGATGAACTGGCGAGAGAGTCTATTGAGTACCATTGCCCACCCCAACCTTGCCTACATTCTGTTGATCATCGGCCTGTACGGAATCATTTTCGAACTCAAAGCCCCGGGTTTTGGCGGAGCCGGTGTGGCCGGAATCATCTGCCTGATCCTGGGTCTGTACGGCTTATCGGTCCTTACGTTCAGTTGGGCCGGCCTGGCTCTTATTCTGGCGGGAGTCGGCTTTCTGTTCGCCGAGCTATATACGCCGACCCACGGCGTGCTGGCTGCGGGCGGCCTGATCGCCTTCGTTGTTGGCTCGCTGATGCTGGTCAACGCACCCACCATGCCGATCTCGCGGCCACTGATTGCCGGTGTGGCCGCCGGAACTGGTGCCTTCTTCATATTTGCACTCGGGGCCGTCGTGCGCAGCCAGAAACGCCCTGTCACGATTGGCCGCGGCGCCCTGCCCGGGCGCACTGGCACCGCGCGCGAGCGCCTTGATCCCGACGGCCTCGTTCACGTTGACGGCGCTCTCTGGTCGGCAACAACCGACGAAGGGCCAATCGAGGCAGGCGAGCAAATCGTTGTGGCGGAAGAACTGGCGCACATGCGGGTGAAAGTCACGAAAGTCGAGCACTCAAAGCCGGCAAGCGATCCGGCTTCCGGGCCTGGCTAACTATCCGGATCGCCACCCGCCCGTCGCTGCCGCCTGCGCTGTGCTGGGAGTGATACATGCGCTTACGTCAACTCACATGGACAATCGAAAGGAGTGATTTTAGTGGCGACATTCTTCGCAAGTTTAGGCATAATGGTGTTGCTGGTGCTCTTAAGCGGCATTCGCGTGTTACGGGAATATGAGCGGGGTGTGGTATTCCGGCTGGGGCGACTTGTTGGAGCTCGGGGCCCGGGCCTCTTCTACGTAATCCCCATCATCGAGCAGATGGTAAAGGTAGAGCTGCGCATTATCACGCTCGACATACCGCAGCAGGAGGTCATCACCCGAGATAACGTGACCATTCGGGTCAATGCCGTCCTATACTTCCGGGTCCAGGATCCGGAAGCGGCGGTCGTCCAAATCCAGAACTTCCTGCTGGCTACCGGGCAGATTGCGCAGACCACAATGCGGGCTGTGGTCGGTGAGGCCCAACTCGACGAGGTGCTGGCCGAGCGTGAGAAGATCAACAGCACACTCCAGCGCATCATTGACGAGCACACTGACCCCTGGGGCATCAAAGTCACTGCGGTGGAGCTCAAGGATGTGGAGCTGCCTGAGGAGATGCGGCGCGTTATTGCCCGGCAGGCAGAAGCAGAGCGGGAGCGGCGAGCCAAGATCATTGCTGCGGACGGCGAGTACCAGGCCTCCCAGCGCCTCTCGGACGCGGCTGATATCATCGGCGCGCACCCCCCGGCCCTGCAGTTGCGCTTCTTGCAGACAGTCGTAGAGATCTCGGCCGAGAAAGCCTCCACTGTGCTGTTCCCATTGCCCCTGGAGCTATTCGAGGCAATGGCCCCGGCAGTCACTCAAGCTCTGGGTGCTGATGCAGAGGAGCAAGATGAGCAAGAGGAGCAATAGCCCTACGCGGCCATGTGACGATCGCTTCCGTCTTCCCGGCGCGACTTGGCCCCTTTCTGCGTAATCGGCCAGGTAGGCCGAATCATTTATGGACAAATCTACCGGCTGTTTGTAGGGCGCGGGCTTGTACCGCGCCAGAGCGGCGGCGGGGCACAAGTCCCCGCCCTACAGAACGGCGCCCGTGTAATAGGTGCTTTCTCGCGAACACGATTGGCCCTGCAAAAAGGAGCTTCCGCTATGCTGAAAAAGGTCATCTTCGGCGGCACCGTCATTGACGGCACCGGCGTGGAGCCGATCCAAGAGGGCGTAATCGTCATTGAGGAGGGCAAGGTGCAGGCCATCGGCCGCGCCGATGAGGTTGAAATCCCTGCCGATGCCGAAAAGATTGACGCCACTGGCAAGACCGTCATGCCCGGCATCATTGACGGGCATCAGCACCTCGGCTTCGGGCTTAACCCGCTGGCCCGGCTGCGAGAGAATCTGTCGCGCGGGCAGACCACTGTTGCGGGCGCGAATTCCGGCCCGGAAGGCGTCGCCCTGCGCAAGGCAATTGCAGCCGGTCTGGTCGGTCATGCCTCGCGCTACTGGGTCGGTTGCGTGGTCGGGGCTACCGGCGGGCACATGCACCGCGAGGACGGCAATGTCGCCGGCGTGGATGCCGACGGGCCGTGGGAAATCCGAAAGGGCGTCCGCCAGATGTGCATGGCCGGCTGCGATTTCATCAAGACGGCTGCCTCGGGCGGTTTCCAGTGGGAGCACGAGCGCGTCGAGACCGAAGATTACACGGTCGAAGAGCTGCAGGCCCTGGTGGATGAAGCTCACGCCAGAAGCAAGCAGGTTGTGGTCCACGCCCATTCTCAGCCCGGCCTGAATCATGCCATCCAGGTCGGCGTTGACCAGATCCACCACGGCGCACTGATTGATGATGAGGCCCTCGATGGCATCAAGGCAAGGGGCATCGCCTACCTGCCAACGCTGTATATCACCAGCGAGCGCAGTTACAGCCGTGAGGGCCTCCCGCCGCACATGGTGGAGCGGATGTCACACGCGAACCCAATCCACCGCGAGGGCGTCCGCAAGGCCCACGAGATGGGCATCGAGATGGGTGTCGGCACCGATGGCGGGCCGGGTGATGCCATGTTCGAGTTGATGGAGCTTGTGGCGTGCGGCCTTTCGCCGCTGGAGGCGATTGTCGCCGGCACGCGCAACACCGCCAATGCCTACGGCAAGCTGGATGAGCTTGGCACCCTGGAGCCGGGCAAGGTGGCTGATATTCTCATCGTAGCCAAGGACCTGCTGCAGGATATTTCTGTTCTCTACGAGGAAGAGAATATCCAGCTTGTGATGAAAGAGGGCGTTGTTGCCGTAACCGACGACGAATTCAGGCAATATTATCACCCCCGCGGGTAGCATCGTGCTATCCTTAGAGGTCTGCCAGGGACTCCCATTGCAGATTGTGCTGCCGTTGGAGGGGCCGTGTCGAACGGCGGACGTTGTTTGTCCGACGTGAGCCCGGCCCGCGCAGGGCGCTATCCTGGTGCGCTCTGGACACTGAAACGGCCAGCGACAACGGCTGGGCCAGACTTGGCCACTTCGCTGCACGAAGTGGCCTGCGGCAGGCCCCTCCATTACGACTAACGGCTGCGGACAATCACCTCAAAATAAGAATTGCTCAAAATCTGCATAAGTACAGTTTCCAGCCTGACAATGCTTTTCATTCATCCCGTGGGCTTGTCCGCCATAGCCCGAAGGGCGAAGGAGGATCGGGCGTCCTGCCCGGCTCCGGGGGCCGTTGCCGTTACAGGCACCGCCCCTTTTCCTCCGCTCTTTCCCCGAACCCAGGCAGGCATTCTTCCAACGTTTTGCGAAAAAAGATGCAACCGCATTGCCTCCGCAACCGTAGTACACGGTGGAGGCCTCTGGAGGAAATTCTTTGGCCGAAGAGTCCGATGATCTGCTGATACGAAGGACGCTGCACGGGGATGTTGATGCCTTCGGCGTGATCGTTGACCGCTATCGCAGCCGGGTGTTCAATCTGGCATACCGTATGCTCGGCGACCGCGACCGGGCTGATGAGGCGGCTCAGGAGGTTTTCATCCGCGCTTATACTGCTCTCGGCTCGTACCGGCCCTCCGGCAGCTTCTCGTCATGGCTCTTGGCAATCGCCGCCAATTATTGCATAGATTCACTCCGTCAGGAGCCGTTTGCGGCAGTGCCCATTGACAACCCAAAAGCCGTTGCAACGGCCGTAGCGGGTGCCGCTTCCGATCCGCACGCCGCCTATGGTCGCACTGAAACACAGCAGCTTACCCACAATGCTCTCGGGCGGCTACCGGACATGCAGCGGCTGGTCATCGTCCTGGTGCATATTCACGGAATGTCCTACCAACAAGCCGCCGAGGTGCTGGGCCAGCCGGTCGGCACGGTGAAATCCCATGCACACCGTGGCCGGGCGCGGCTCAAGCGGCTTCTTGCGCCGCACATGGAGGAAAACGGGCTATGAGATGCTGGCAGGTGCGCAGGCAACTGCTGCGCTACGAAGACGGGGATCTGTCGCCACAGCAGGCGGCACAGATACAAGGGCACTTGCGCGCGTGTCCGGCTTGCCGCGGCGAACTGGCCCGTGGGCGGACGGCGGTCGCATGGGTCGAAGCCCTCGACGAGGCGGAGGCAGCGCCCGACTTCTCGGATCGGGTAATGGCGACGATAAGAAGCGGGCAAGTAACAGAGCCCGCAGGCCAGCGAGAATCCGTGCTCCCACTATGGCCGGTGGCGGCTGCTATGGGCGTGGGTGGGCTGGTGCTGGCGGCATTTGTGGGGCTTTGGGCTGTGTCCGTTGATTTCAGCGCTCTGGGTTCTACGCTGGTTGCATGGGGGTCGGATGCGGGCCAGGCTGCCGCGGCGATCAGCGTCATGGGCAAGGCGCTTGTGCTGTTGGTGGAGGCCGCCCTGCGTGTTTTCACCACCCCGGCGCTGGTGCTGATCGCGCTGGATCTGTTGCTGCTTGGTGTAACGCTGCTGTTGCTGCGACTGTGGAATGCGCGCCGCCGAGCGCTGCGGATCGGTACGATGCTGGCGATGTGACATTCAAACCACTGGGGCCGGCTGTGGCCCTGCGATAAGGAGATATCGAAGATGAGAAAGTTCGGACTATTCCCGGCAGCACTAGTGATTGCTTTGTGCCTCCTGGCGGCGGCCATACCCAACACTTGCGCCGCTCAGGACACTCCCGAGCAAGAGGCCTCCGAGGCCCTGGAGGCAGCCAGCCAGGCGGTCAAAGAGGCCGTTGAGGCACTCGAAAAGCACAGAGTCCCGGCCGCCGAGGGGCAGCAGGTTCAGGACAACGGCAATGTCATCAACCTCCAGGGCGATGTCGAGATCCAGGCCGACCAGACTGTGGCAGGTGACGTAGTGGCCGTCGGCGGCTCGGCTCACATCAGGGGCACGGTGAACGGCAACGTTGTCGCGCTTGACGGCTCGATCCATCTCTATGAAGGCGCCAACATCAAGGGCGACATCATGGCCATCGGCGGCGAGGTCGTGCGTGAGGCCAACGTGGAGGTCGGCGGCTCGAAGCTGCAAATCAGTGCGCCGTGGGCCGAGCAGATCCTCGAGGGCATCTCTCTGCCAGCGGCTGAGGCAGCAGAGGAAGCTCCGGAACCAGAGGCTGAAGAGCCTCAGGCCGCGCAGTTAGAAGAAGCGGTAACGAAGGGTCTTGAGGAGGGCTTCGTCCGTTTCGGCAAGTCGGTGCGCGTCAAGGCCTCCGAGACCGTCAACGACGACATTGTGGTTTTCGGAGCCCCCGTCAGGGTCTTCGGCAAAGTCAATGGCGATGTCATTTGCTTCGGCGGGACCGTGGTGGTTAAAGGCACCGTAAAGGGCGACATAGTGGCATTTGGCGGCCCTGTGCGTCTGGGCGGCAACGCGCGTGTCGAAGGCGACGTCGTCACTATGGGCGGTGCCGTTCACAAGGAAGCCGGAGCCGTCATCATGGGCGACGAGGTCTCCTTTGGCCGCTCACTGGGCATGCTGCCGCTCGGCAGCAGGGTCCCAATCCTTGCTGGAGTTGTTCGCTGGTTCATCAACGGCATAGTCGGGCTGATGATCCTGTTGGTGCTGGTGGTCGCAGCGCCTAAGCAGATGGATGCCATAGCCGTGAGGGTCGCTGAGGAGCCCGGCCGCGCCCTGGCCTACGGCTCTGTAGGCATCCTGGTGGCACTGCCCATTCTGGGAGTGTTGGTTGTCCTGGTGGTCACGTGGCTATTGATCCCGTTGTACGTCGCGGGGGCCATCGCGCTCGGCGTCGTCGGCATGGCGGGGATGTACATCCTCATTGGCCGGCACGTGTCAAATCAGTTGAACCTCGCGACGACCTCCATACCCCGTTTGGCGCTGATCGGTTTCGTCCTGTTCTGCGCTGTTGGCCTGATCAGGTTAGTCCCCGTCGTAGGCCTGGCGGCGTGGCTGTTTTTCGTGGCGGCTCTGGTATTCGGATTTGGCGGTGCGCTGATGACCGGCTTTGGTACCGACCCGACGGGAACCTGGCTGGGCGGCAGAAGGGCCGAGCTCATAGTATCTGTTGAGCCGGACGAGCAACCCGCAGAGACGGGCGAGGAACCGCCAACTGTCGAGCCAGAAGACGCCGAAGAGCAAACCGCCGAGCCGTCAAATGATCAGACAGAATAGGCGTGTGTGATCGCACCTGCCGCCAACCGCAAAGCAGGCCGCCCCAGCCCCAATCGCTGGGGCGGTTGCTGTTGGCATCGTCGCATCGCGTTGCCTGACTGCTGGGAGATACGCCGATCCGATATGCTATAATGGCAGCACTTGGCGCCGCGAATGATTGATAGTCAGTGCTTGGCTCACGTAGCAGTGCGCCTCCCCGCTGCTCACCAGCCACTAACGTTGGCTAATTCGCGGTGAATGACGGTCAGGAGGTTCAAATGTGGGCTTCTTGCACATAAATGGCCGGCACCGAGAGGCATTGGTCTGTCAAGCGGAGAATATTACGCGCAGTGGGACAGCATATGGGTAATGTCGGTACACACACTACGAGTGATGAGGGTGGGGCCGGCGTGGGAACACACAAACTAGATATGCGCGTGACAGCGGCCCTTGGCTTCATGGTATTGGCGAGTGCGTGTATAGGCCTACGTGCGACGTATGCCGACGAAGAGCCGGACTGGCGGTGGGTTCGGGCTGGCGATATCACGTTGAACCTCGAACTACTCACCAGGGACGGTACGATATCGGCGGGTGAGCCTTTACTGGGTCGCATCCAGCGGACCAACCAGAGCGGGCAACACATCCACTTACTACTTGGCAGTTCTAGGGGGAAAATCACGTACTTGACGGTGCGGGATGGCGATGGTGAACTCGTGGCGGCTATGCCGCGAGCAACATGCTTGCCTCAAATTATGTGCCCGCAAGAGTACTTAGGCGGCATGAGCTGGAGGCCGGGAGAGAATAGGTCAGAAGTCTGGGTAATAACGGGGTGGTACCAGTTCCAAGAGGCGGGGGAGTACACGGTACATGTGCAACTTCTGGACCGTGCGAAGGAGGGTCTCCCTGTCATATCTGAGGATAGAGCCTCAGTTCGGGTGACGCCCTTTGATGGATCTCGACTGGAAGCACGCTGTGACGAGATCTTCCAACCGCTACGTAAGGGCATGTCGTCGAGAACGGACGTGCCAATGGTCGCTCGGGTAAAGGCACTCTACTCGGTGCGCAACGACATAGTTTTGCCGTATCTCGATTGGATCGCCAGACAATGGCCCAATCCTTATACTTGTGATGCCATACGCCGCATAGGAACGGAGCGGGCGGAAAAACTCCTGGATGCCTTGGCTGCCCGAGAGGACAGAGTCGGCAAAGAGGTGCGCAAGGGAGCGAAACGGACCCGTCGAGAGCCCATGGTTTGGGACGTTGTCCCCTGACGCCGTAATGAACTCCAAAGCCCACTCAGTTTGACACGGCTTCTGCCGGGAGGCCAAGAACGTGACCCGTTCGAGCAAACGCCTGATTATCACTGCGGCGGCCGCAATGACGGCGGCGGGCATCGGCCTGCTGCCAGTGGCAGAACGCGTCTGTTTGGGCGCTTCGGCAGATTCCCAAGGCGTGGCTGTAGTTATCAACACAGAACGGGCGCCTGATGCAGAGTTACCCCGTATTGAGGACCTACGCGCGGACCCAGGCGGCATTGCGCAAGCCCTCACGGATGCCCAGCTTAGGGTGACGCTTCACCCCACAGGAAGATGTATCGCAGCTACTGCGCCGCCGCTGATTACCGATGAAGACTTGCGAACAGGACACCTGTCACCGATTGTGCTGGCTGCGGGGATATTGGAGCGGACAACGTCTGAGCAGTTCGCCGCGCGGTTCCAAGGATACGTAACTGTGGAGAAGCTTTCCGAAACACAGCAGGCGGCAGCGCAACGCATAGGCCGCAGGCGCGGGTTGGTGGATGAAGAGGGGCGTGTGACCGAGGAAGGCACGCACCTGTGTGTGGGCATCTGGTGTAGATGGGAGCCACACGTGGTGACAGTCCGCAACGGCGACCGCATTTGTCGGAAGCTTAAATTCGGGATTCGTCCCCCAACGGAGCCCGTTGTCGCCGGCTCTCCCCTGTCTGGGTCAGTCCTTTGGTGGGCCTGGCCTCACGCTGAGGCCAGTTGGGGTAACGAGCGGGTTAGTGTTGAGGCGGGAACCTATACCTTGGACGATCTGCTGGCGCGCTTGTCAGCAGTGAGCGAGGTCGACATTGTCGCACGCTCACCGGCAAGTGAGACGAAACTAACTGTGGTCGCCAGCCAGGTGTGTGTCAAAGAACTACTGTGGGCCATTGAGATCGCCACCGGCCTGCCGGCGCGAACTGTGCCCGATTCAGAGCCGCCGATAATCGCTGTAGGGCCAAGAGGGGAACGCGCAGAAGCCCACTATCGTGAGCACAATGTGCTTGTCCCGATTTCCGGACTGGGCTACTACTCGGCTTCAGATTCACCTGGCGGCCGTGAGCTGCTTTCGGCTTACGAAGGCGGACCGACGGCGGAGGGCCAGCATTGGATCGGGTGGCGCTTTTCAGACCTGCCGCTTCTGTACCGCAACTGGGTTCAGGAAGAATGGGAACGCTCGTATAAGCCCTCTGACGACGAGCCGCTGGATCAACTGAAACCAGACGAGACCTATGTGCTTTGGGTTAAGTGCGTGCTGATTTCTATCACCGGTAGGGCCAAAGACGGTGGCGGCCGTGGCGGCAAGTATCTTGTTCCTGCATTCTAGGACTTTTCGGGCATGCTTCCGCGGCTTCAGCGGCAGCGCGACGGCCAAGGTGTGGTGACGTGAGTTCCGCTATCCTGATGGAAGCTTGCCGGCGTGCCGCGTGTTATGTCTGGAAGATGCACTCCCTCAGCGAGGAGCGCGAACCGTTGTGCACAAGTCCGAAGGAGGGGTCGTTATGTCTCGCGTAACTGTGTGCCTGTGTCTGATAGCCACCGCAGCCGCAGGCGTGGCCACGGCCATGGGGCCGATGATAACCTGGGCCGGCGGTACCCCGTGCCTGATGGCAGGCCAGCCGACGATCAGCCTGACCTCAGAGAAGCTGCTTCTGGAGCCACAGGCGACCACGACTCTGGTTACCGTCCGCATGCAGTTTCAAAACCGCGGGGACGCATGCACAGCGCAGATGGGCTTCCCCATGCTCGAGTACGAGGTCGAGTACCAGCCCGGCTATCACGTCGTGAAGAACTTCGCAATAGAGGTGGACGGCGAGCCACTGGAGTTCACCGAGGCGGAGGAAAGCCACACGATCAGGCTCAGCGACCGCGAGCCGGAATGTGAGTGGTACCTGTTCAGCGTTCCGTTTGGGGCAGGCGAGACGCGCGAAGTCCGCGTGCGCTACGATGAGCGGCGGACTATGTATAACCGTGAGGTGCGGGTGCCGTATATTCTCGCCACCGGGACGACATGGCATGGCGCAGCGCACGATCTGCAGCTTGAGGTCAGGCCAAGCGACCGCGAGAACTTCCACAACATGGAAGTGAGGGGAGACGAGGAGCCACTGGAGGTGTCAGAGCGCGGGAGCTCGTTGGTGTGGCAGGCCGCCGAGTACGACGGGGACCCGGAGGTGCTGTGGTTCACCGCCGCGCTGGGGCCGAAGTCAGTCAAGCGCGACGACGGCGGGTGGGTGCCGGCCGGGCATGACTGCGTGCGCTGGCGTCGCGGCGTGCTGCTGGTGGAGACCGACTTGCTCTGCGGCCTTCTGCTGGCGCAGAAGAACGAGTGCGGCCGCGCCAGCGCGCGGCTGACGAAGGAGGAGCAGGCGGCAAGTCTGGATGGCTGGGAGTTGCCGGTGGGACACGATTCGGGGCCTAAGCTGTTCGTGGATGCGCGGCCAGCGTTCCGGGAGTTCGGAGGCGGCATCGAAGTAACACGCGACGATGCCGGAGATGCCGTAGTCCAGATCACCACCTTGCCCGACAGCGAGGCCTCAGCACGGGCGACCGCTTACTTCCTCTATCAGAACACCGACTACCGCCTCAAGTGCCTTCACGCCCTGGCCAACAGGTGGCCGGAGGGGCTGACGTGCTTGTGCGAGGAGATCGTCGGCCGACAAGCCCTTGAGAGCCCCGCCGTCCTGCTCTGGCTGCTCGGCTATGTCGCCGGCGAGGCGCCGGAGCTGGCGAACGTAGAGAGGTTCGTCTCGCGGATGCGGTCCGCCGAGGACGGGAACCGGGTGGCAGAGCTGGCGAAGATTGCCGTGTCCGGCGGGTATGAGACCATTGCCCGAGGCGGCGGGATGGCCCTGGCGCAACTGGACCCCGAAGCGGCGACGCTAGAGCTGCTGCTAGCTATCCCAGGCTACAGGATATGGTACATGGGCAAACATCGAGCGCGGCGAGCAGGCCTCGCCATGCGTCTGGCGGGAGACCTTGATGCTGCCGAGGTGGTGATGGCGCTCACACGTGATTACGGCGAATGCCAGGCGGCCGAGGATGCAATGATAGCACTTGGCTTCCTGGGAGATGACGCGGCCATCGAGTTCCTGGTAGAGATGGCCCTGGGACTACGAGAAGGCAGCCTGGACATGAAGTGCGCAGCGACCGAGGGGCTGTCGCTCATCGGAACTCCCGCCGCCCTGGCCGCCTGCGCCGACGTATGGCAGCGAATCGACAACCGTGAGGTTCGCTATCGAGCGCTCCGCGGCTTCGAGTTCGCGATGGGTTACCCGGGCCAGCCCGGCATCTTGTACCTCAAGGCGCCCCCGGAATGGGCGCGGCAGATGTCCGTGGAGGAGGCGTGCAGGATTAGTCTGCCGCTGCTGGAAGGGCTGATGCCGAAGGCCGAGGAGATCGGTCGAGAGCGCAGCGTCGCTTCGCTGATCGAGAGCGCGCGCCAGAAGCTGGCCGACCTTGAGGCCGCGGGCGGCGGAGGCTAACCCGCAGCCGCCGTTCTACCAGTCCCACATTCGCCATACCAACGCGGAGGGATCAGGTAGCGACGGCGGGGCTTTCCAGCCGACCACATCGAACCCAAGACCTCACACCAGAGGGTGAAACCATCTTGACGGGTAAAGAACGGGCCCTGGCGGCAATAAACCTGGAACCTACAGACCGTATCCCACAGACCGAATACTGCAGTAACTGGGCGCTGATCGAAGCCGTCACCGGCATCCACCCCAACGACCCACAGCGGGGCGCGACCGCCTACGCGGAGTTTCACCGCGCCGCCGGTCTGGAATTTATCTGGTCCACCGCCGGCGAGCCAACTCCCCGCCCCCAGCGCGGCCGCACCTCCGACATGGGACATGCCGAATTCCTCGAAGACGGCTCGGACAAGCGCGAGACCATCAGCCTGCCCTTCGAGACGCCCGAGCAGGTGCTGGAATTCGACGCCGTTGAGGAATACGGGCTTTACGAAGATGAGGACGAACTGGTCGCATTCTACGAAAACCGCCACCTGACCACCTGGAATGCGACCGACGATCACTTCACGCCGATCGGGTTCTATGAGACGATGGTGTCGGCCTGTATCGCCGCGTTCGGCTGGGACATGTTTCTGATAGCCGTGGGGACCGACCCCGACGGCTTCAACAAGGTGCTGGAAAGCTTCCTGGAACTGAACCTGCAGATATACCGGGCGCAGGCGAAGACCTCCGCGCCGGTGTTTATTTGCCACGATGACATGGTCTGGAGCGAGGGCGCGATTTTTCACCCCGACTGGTATCGCAAGTACATCTTCCCGAAGTATAAGAAGCTCTGGGAGCCGCTGAAGGACGCCGGCAAGAAGCTGCTGTTGTGCTCGGATGGCGATTTCACCGAATTCGTGGACGACTTTGTCGAATGCGGTGCGGATGGGCTTATCTTTGAGCCGATGACGGATTTTGAAATGGTCTGCGAAAAGTACGGCGACCGCATCTCCATCTTCGGCGGCAAAGTTGACTGCCGAACACTCACATTCGGCAGCAAAGAGCAAATCAAAGCCGAAGTCGAGGCGAGTTACGCCATAGGCCGCAACTATCCCGGCTTCTTCATGGCCGTCGGTAACCACATCCCCTCTAACGTGCCCCTCGAAAATGGCCTGTACTACCTGGAGCTGTGCCGAAAGCTGCGGCAGCGATAGCACCTGGAATGGCATTTTGACCCCCCTCAGCAAGGGCTTGCTGAGGGGGGTCAAAATGGCGTTTTGCTGCAGGGGGTCAAATCGCCGCCAACGCCACGAGGCCCTGATACTACGGGCTTTGTTACTAGGGGGGGAGGAAATCTACTTTGCATGCAAGCAGGCAAAGTAGCAAAATAGAACGGGAATTTTTTCTATTGGGTAAGCCAATAGGTTTGGGGCAGGCGGCTCATCGCAATGCACCGGAAATGATGTAAGTACTCAGGTTGTGGCTTGGCCTAACCCCCTAGCCCTCCTAACCCCCTAGCCCCCTTCCCTGCAGGGAAGGGGGAATAAGAAGGGGGTTAGGTGAGTAGTTACCCGGAAATGATGTCCTCCACTAGTAAAGTGTGTCTGAGCGAGGCGTTTTACCAGGCTCAAGAGGAAACTTTTTCTAACATTTTCGCGAATTCTTTGTGAAACTGCTGGGGCAGAGAAGGGCTGGGCCCTCGGGACGACAGGCCTCACCCCTTTTGTTCCCCTCTCCCGCAGGAAGAGGGGACAACGGCAACGGCAACGGCAACGGAGGCGGGCAGCCCTTCGACCCTTCGGCAGGCTCTCTTCGACAGGCTCAGGGCGCACGCGGCAGGGCTTTCAGCAAGCTCAGGCCCTACGGGATGGTCGAGACACGCGACGCGTGAAGCCGCGGGCCGGGCTCACTGCGTTCGACCGGCCCCTCCGCAAGGCTACGACAAGGGCAACGGAGTCGGGCAGGATGCCCGACCCACGGGATGAATAACAGGCATTGTCAGGCTGGAAAGCTTGACCCACGCGATAATTATTAAGACGCCCGAGCCACGCGAAGATATTCGGGAAGGCCGAACTACGCGATGATGAATCATTCGCGATAGCGTTGCTTAACCAAGCAGATCGGCAATATTTACCGGAGCGCCGCCCCGGTTTACCGACTCGTAACCGGCCAGGGAAATTGCCAGGCTCTTTACGCCCTCGAGGTACGGGACACTGGTCTGCGTGCTGCCGGCGATCACCTGATCATACAGCTCGTAGAGCACGTACTCGGGCCAGTCTTCCCCGGCCTTCATGGCGCCCTCTTCGTCGCCGACCCAGCTCGCGTCCGGGCCCTCAATGGTCACCAGCAGCCCGTCAGCAACTACCTTGAAGCCCACGTCCCAAGTCGCCTGCGGCACCAGCGAGCAGCTCAACGTGCCCAGGGCACCACATTCGTAGCGCATCACCAGTCCGGTGACATCGGGAATCTCGAAGTCCTCGGAGTACTCGAGGAGGCCCTCGGGCTCGTAGCCATCCGGGACATCCGTCCAGTTGCGAACGCGGGCGGTCTGGCCTGCGACCGTTGCCACGTCGCCGGCCAGGAAGCGGCCGAGATCGAGCATGTGAGTGGCCTGCTCGACAAGCTGGCCGCCACCCTTCGCCATGTACGGCCACCAGGTCGGGCTGGGCAGTCCAGGCATGTAGTAATGGGCCTGTACCATAGCGATGGGCCGGTCGGAAAGCAGTTGGCGGACCTTGATGAGCGCCTCGGAGAAGCGGAACATGTAGCCGACCTGTGTGGCGATGCCAGCAGCCTCCACCGCCCGCTGCACGCCATTGGCCATGTCCATGCTGATGGCGACAGGCTTTTCGACGAAGAAATGAATGCCGCGCTGTGCGGCTTCAACCTCGATGTCACCGTGCGCGAACGGCGGCGTGCAGATAACAATCGCGTCGGGCTCCTCGTTGTCATAGAGGTCCATGAAGTTGTCATAAGCGTTGCCGCCGTATTCGTCGGCCGCCGCCTGCGCTCTCTCCAGGACTACGTCAGCATAGCCCACCATCTCAGTGTCGTCGCGCCTGGCAGTGTGTTGAAGATGGCGGCTGGCGATGCCGCCAGTGCCTACAAATCCAACCTTGAGTGCCATTGTGTTTCACTCCCTCATGATGGTGCAGCGAATCGCTGTGATCCGGGTCTGGGTGCGTGCTGAGTAATTCGCGTCGGGGCTCGGGTTGCCCTGCAGCGTTTGTGAATTAGCTACTTCAGGCAGGTGGCAGGGCGTTTGGTGCGAATGTGAATGTCGGGACGGGGTGAGAAGACAACGGCACCCTCACCCCCGGCCTCACCCACTTGACCCACTCCTGCGGAGTGGGTGCCCGCGTGGGTACCCGCCGCAGGGAGAGGGGAGAACGGCAACGGCTGGGCCGGATGGGGCCCCGAACATCCCCCATTCGGCCCCTCCGAAAGGCTACGGCAGCCCTCACCCCCGGCCCCTCTCCCGCAGGGAGAGGGGCAACGACAACGGAGTCGGGCAGGATGCCCGACCCACGGGGTGAGGGAGGGCGCGGGCCGGGCTCACTTCGTTCGACGCGGCCCCTCCAACAGCTACGACAACGGCACCCACACCCCCCGCCCCACACCCCAATCGGGAGAGGGGCGCACACCTTGCGGCGCCGCCCCCCGGGAACCCCCCCCGAACGTAAACACCAATGCCACCCAAAATGGAAAAACAAGCCACGCCACAACATGTGTAGGCAA
>JAUVVY010000050.1 GCA_030604405.1 bacterium
GCAGGCTGCTTTCAATGAACTGTTGAGACTCTCTAACAAACACGACAAGACTTTCGAGGAACAGCAATAGCGCACTCAAACCTATTCAGGTAATAATCGCTTCGTATCTCAAAAAGCAGCAGCGTCTCGAAAGCCTGTGCCACGCGGGGCTCGAAAGGCTGACCCACGCGTCCCTAAAGGGTATAGTATATGGGCAGTGTACCAAAGAGGTGCACGAAAGCTCCAAGCGCCAGCTAACCACAAAAGACGGCGAATGATATTATACGAACTTACGGAGTCGGGCTGGAAGCCCGACCCACGGGATACTATTTGGGAAACCTGACCCACGCGTCGGTGAATGAGGCGGGGTCGCAACCATTCCAGAGGAGTACTGAGTTTGCCGATAATCTAAACTCACACCCCAGCATATCGGCTCGTGCAAGAACGCCTCGATATGTGGTAGAATTGCAGAGTCCGATGCACACAGAGCGGCTGGGAGAGAACGGATATGCTAGAAGATCTCGATATGCGGCAACTGTTGCCGCCGTTGATATTCATGGTGGTCCTTCTGGTGCTGTTCTGGTACATGATCATGCGGCCTGCCAAGCAGCGCCAGGACCGACACAACAAGCTCGTAGAGTCGCTGGAAAACGGCGATAAGGTGATCACTGCCGGGGGGATCTACGGGACTGTCGTGCGGGTGCTGGACCAGACGGTCCAACTCAAGATCGCCGACGGTGTCGTTCTTACCATGGACCGCAGGGCGGTGCGCAGACAGCAGACTGAGGAGGAAGGCTAGGTGGCTTACTTAGCGATCGCCATCGCAGGCGCTGCTCTGATCGCAGCCGCTGCTGCGCTGGTGTTGGCCTGGCAGGCAAAACAGCTCAGCGCACCCGAGCGGGTTGACCAGTTGGAGGCGCTGATTACCCAGCAGGCGCCCTCGGAGATTTTGACCCGAATTGAGACCGACCTCACCGAACTGCACGGCCAGGTTGACGGCCTCGAAGAATTCGCCCAGCAGATCAACCGGCGGCTGGATACGGCGATACAGCGCGTTGGGCTGTCGCGGTTCAACAGCAGCGATGAAATCGGCGGGGAGTTGAGCTTTGCGCTGACGCTGCTCGACGTACACAACCACGGGATGATAATCACCGCCCTGACCGACCACCGTGGCACCCGCGTGTTCATCCGAGGCATCGTGGCCGGCGAGCCGCAGCACCCGCTGTTGGATTATGAGGAGACATCGTTGCAGCAAGCTCTGAACGCTTAGGGGAGCCGGGCCTTGCAGCAGGATATTGAGGCGTTTTTGAGGTACCTGGTCGCCGATGCCGGGCTGGCAGAAAACACAGTGACCGCTTACCGGCGCGACCTGCACGATTATACCAACTTCCTGCGCGGCGCCGGCCAGGACAGCGTCCGCACCGCCACCCGCCAGCAGGTGATTGACTACCTGGGCCATTTGCGCAAGCTGGGCCTGAAACGCAGCACCGTGGCCCGCAAGCTCACCGCGATACGCCAGATCTACAAGTTCCTGCTGCGCGAGGACCTCACCGACACCGACCCGACGGCCAATATTGACGGGCCGCGCCTCTCCAAGCGGCTGCCGGACGTGCTCTCCGAGGAGCAGTGCATGCGGCTGCTGGAGGCCCCGGACGTCGGCACCCCTAAAGGTCTGCGCGATGCGGCGATGATCACGCTGCTTTATGCCACCGGCCTGCGCGTCTCGGAGCTGGTCAACCTCGACATCCACGCCCTCAACGTCGAAGAGCAGCTTGTGCGCGTGAAGGGCAAGGGCGGCAAGGAGCGGCTGGTGCCGGTAGCGCCCGCCGCGCTGGAGCTGGTAAGCCGGTATATGACCATGGCCCGGGCCGAATTCGACAAACACGGCAACACCAGCGCGATATTTTTGACCCGGCTTGGCCGGCCCTTTACCAGGGCCGGGTTCTGGAAGATGCTCAAACAGCACGCCGCCGCAGCCGGCCTGCCGAAGACGGTTTCTCCTCACACACTGCGCCATAGCTTCGCCACTCACCTGCTGCACGGCGGGGCGGACTTGCGTGCCATCCAGGAGATGCTAGGCCATTCCAGCCTGTCCGTGACCGAGACCTACACCCACGTTTCGGACCTGCACAAGAAGCAGGTCTATGATGAATCACACCCGCGAGCCTGAGGCGTGCCACCTGGTATTCGAAACGAGGCGGAACTGCGATGACGGGACTTTCCCTGGAGACCTTGCGCAACCTCGCAGCAGCGGAGCTGGATCAACTGGCGCAGGAGGGCCGGCAAATCGAGGCTCTGCAGACGTTGTACGCGGAGGCTGAGTCAGGCGATGAAGCGCCGGCCGAAGAGGCCCTGGCGGAGTTCTGGCGGCTGGCACCTGAGGCCCCGCAGTGGCCTGACTATCTCTACACCGAGCCTACGGCATGGGACGAGATAGTGGCTGCCGGTCCGGGCTTCCCCGCACAACCTGCCCTGCTGCCGGAGCAATCGTCGCTACACGACCGCATCTACGGCGCGTGGCTGGGCCGCTGCGCCGGCTGCATGGTGGGCAAGCCGGTAGAGGGCCGCTCGCGAGATGAGATCGCGCGACTGCTCGAAATTGCCGGCGAGTATCCGCTGCAGGACTATTTCCCCGTCATCGAAGATACCGGCGGGATTGCCTACAGACTGCCCTCCGATCCTTGCCTGCGACAGAACATAACGCGCTCGGCGCGCGATGATGACACAGACTATACGGTGCTTGGTCTGCATCTGGTGGAGACTTACGGGCTACAGCTCACGCCCGCGGACGTTGGCAAAGAGTGGCTGCTGCGGCTGCCGTACCACAAGACATATACCGCCGAGCGGGCGGCGTATCGGAATCTAGTCATGGATGCCCCACCAGGACAGACGGCACTGATGTGGAACCCGTACCGCGAGTGGATCGGGGCGCAGATCAGGGCCGATGCTTTCGGCTACGTCTGCCCGGGATGGCCGTATCAGGCGGCACGGCTGGCCTACCAGGATGCCTCGCTGTCACATGTAAAGAACGGCATATACGGCGAGATATTCTTTGCCGCGATGCTGGCCGAAAGCCTGGTCAGCGAATACGGGCGGATTGAGGCGGTAATCGAGCGTGCGCTGCAGGTAGTGCCCGGAGAATCTCGCTTCGCCGAAATGGCGCGCGATGTCGTGGAGTGGTGCAAACAGGATGCTTCGTGGGAAGACACCTGGGAGCGGATAAACGCTAGCTACGGCCACTACCACCCGGTACACACAATCAACAACGCCGCGCTGGTGCTGATGGGGCTGCTGCACAGTGAGGGCGACTTCGGGCAGGCGATCTGCATTGCGGTGATGGGCGGCTGGGACACGGACTGCAACGGGGCGACAGCCGGCTCGGTAATGGGCGCGCTGCTGGGAGCCACAGAACTACCGGATGAATGGGCCGCCCCACTGAACGACACGCTGCACAGCGCCCTGGAGGGCTATAACGTCAACTCCATCAGTGACCTCGCTGCGCAAACCACAGAGCTGGCGCTCACACTGCGGCAACGGTCTTGTTAGCCAGATTTGCTATTGGGCCGCGTGGCTCGGGTCTCAACGGCTGTCGGGCTGGAAAGCCCGACCCACGCGTTGAGCGAAAGCCCGACCCACGCGTTGAGGGAAAGCCCGACCCACGCGTTGAGGGAAAGTCCAACCTACGCGTTGAGGGAAAGCCCGACCCACGCGAAACGCTATCCTGGCGAGTTCTGCACACCCAGACGGCTAACGACAACGGCTGGGCCAGCCTTGCAGGCCCCTCCATTACGACTAACAAGGCCACACCATCGGCCTATAGCTTGACTTGCCCAGTATCTGCATAACTGCAGTGGAAAGTCCGAGCCACGCGTTGATGAATAATTCGGGTTAGTGCAATTACGGGGTGACGATCGCCCGAAGCATCTCGCCTGCTTTGTCCATCGCCGCCTGCATGGCCTGTGGCGCTTGCTGAAGCGGGAATGTCCGGACCGGATAGATCTTGAGGTCCACGCGTCCCTCAGCGACAAGCTGGACTGCCTCCTTGAGTGTCTCCCTGGTATATCGCCGCGATACGACGAAGTGGAGTTGCTTGCGCCTCGATGGCCGCGTGTCGAAATCAATGACATCCGGGTGCGGTACTCCGATGATCACCACGAGGCCGGCCGGGCGGCACAGTTCCATTGCCTGGTGCAGGGCCTGGGGATGGCCGGCGCACTCAAAAACCACCCGCGGCTGTTGTGACAGGTCGGCCAGGCTCTCGAGAAGGTCGGTCGCGAACCTGGCCGTCGCAGTAGCGCCCAGCTTGTCTGCGAGTTGGCGGTTGTTGTCGAGCGGGTCGGCGACGTAAACGCGCTCCGCCCCCCTGAGACGAACCACCTGGAGAACGCTCAGGCCGATGATGCCGGCACCAACTACGGCGACGGTCGCGCCCGGCTCTATTGCGGCCAGGCTCACAGCGTGAACCGCAGCCTGCAGCGGCTCGATCAAAGCGCCCTGTGCGAAACCCAGGCCCGCCGGCAGCGGCTCCACCGACCAGGCCGGCACTGCCATGTATTCGGCCATTGCGCCGTCCGCCTGGGGGAAGCTGGGGAAGACGAGGTTGCGGCATATATTCGACATGCCCTCACGGCACAGGTCGCACTCGCCACAGGACCACAGGGGCGTCACCGCAACGGGGGTGCCCGGGGCAGGTCCCTGCACTCCGGGGCCGAGTTCAGCTACGACGCCGCTGAACTCATGGCCCTGGGTGAAGGGGTGGTCGGGATAGGTGCCGCCGGCATGGCCAGCTTCCCACAGGTGCAAGTCGGAGGGACATATCGCGACGGCCTTGACCGCGACCAGTAGCTCGCCCGGCCCGGGCTCTGGTCGGTCAACTTCAACAACGCGTGTATCACGCGGGCCGAAAAGCTTGGCTGCTTTCATTCGTGCTCATTCTCATCTGCGGCGGCCGGAGCCGCCCCGGGTGGCGCCGGCGTATCCGGTGAGGGCGTCGGCTCCAGTGTCTCCGGGCCGGTGGCCGGTGCTTCCCCCTCCACCGGCTGCTCCGGTTCCTCTTCAGGCTGCTTGGCGCCGACACGAACTACCTTGGTCTGAGCTCCGTACACATCGGTATGCAGGACCTCGCGGGCAATTTCCTGACCGTCCTGCTTGACTACCCGGATCAGGGTCACACGTGCGCCGCTGCGGCCCTTCTTTTCGACTTCCTGCTTGCCTTCCTCCAGCTCGGGGTCGGGCACCTCCTTGATAGCGAAGCCGATGGACGAGATGCCGCTGCGGACCAGCTCGACGTCGAATCGGTCTGCCTTCTTGCCGATCATCTTGGCATGAAGCCGCGCGTTTTCGGCATAGCCGACAATCAGAATCGGGTATTTGAGCGTATTGGTGAATTTCAGATCGATCTGGCCGTAATAGACCGTAGCATCTCTACCGGAGGGCGCGTAGTCAACAGGGCGCGAGTGGTGATGGCGCTGTGTAACTTTGAGATTGGCCAGTAACGCAACGTTATAGAGAGTGGTCGCCACCTGGCAGACGCCGCCACCGATGGAGGGGACGACCTCGCCCCTCAGAAAGATTGGAGCACTCTTGTAGCCGTGCTCGGTGAGGCGGGGGCCGACGATTTCGTTAACCGAAAACTCCTCGCCGGGCTGCACAATGGTATTGTTGACGATGCCCATAGCCAGCTTCAGGTTGTGCGTGCGCTGGCCGCGGCCGGGGTTGAAGGGCGTGCTGTAGCTGGAGAGCACGATCTCGAAGTTCGCCACCATATCGTCAGTGATCGCCGGCTCCTCGGTCTTGATGACGAGGTCCACCGCGCTCAGCCGTGGGTCCTTCAGTTGTTCGGCCAGATACGCCTGACTGGCGTCAACATCAAGACTTCTTCCGACCTCGCCGGGGTCAATATGGACCTCATCACCCGCGACTTCCACAGTCGCGTCTTTCGGCTTGCGGTTGATCGTCTCGGTAAGAGCGACCAGCGCGCTGCGCAGCACAACCTCATCAATATCGCAGGTCACAGGCACGTCCAGGCCTTTCCTGCGCAGCCGCAACTGAGCCACCACTTGCTGCCAGATGCTACCTTCGCGGCCGATGCGGTAGGCCTCAGCCGCAGCGCGTTGCAACTGCAGCCTGGCGCCAAGCTCTTCGGGAGACAGGGAGGTGCCGTCTGTGCTGTCGTTGTCTGCGCTAGCGGTACTGTCGCCGCTGTCACTATCCGCGCCGGCTGTGGTATCGGGCCCGTACTTGAGCTCGACCTGTTCGGGGAGTGTGGGGACCCACCTGGTATGCAGCTTCTCTACTGCCTGGCTCTGCGACAGGTGGCCGACATCAACGCCCGCGATGGAAACGCCTTCGGCGATCTGCTCGCCCCTGACAAAAGACCTGGCCGCCACGACGATAGTGATGCCGCCGGCGATGACAAGAACGACCAAGACCGCGAGTGCGATCAGCAGTGCTTTGATTAGCTTCTGTTTCTTTGCCGCATCCATTGTTCTATCAGTACCTATGTGTCCGATTCATGAGTGTCCCGGCCCGCCGCCGGCTGTACCGTATCTTCCCCGGCAGGTTCTGTCTCGTTCTGGACTCCGCATTCAACTTCCGGCTTGTACTTGGGCAGCTTCAGATGCTTTTCAAGCCGCTCAAGCCGCTCTTCGATGGGGTCGGCGCCGCGCGCTATCCGGTCGTGCCGGAAATCATACACGGGCTCGCCCCTGCGGCGTATCACAAAAGCCTTGTGACCGACGACGGTGGTGTACTCCGGCACCGGGTCCACGACCACAGCGCCCGCGCCGATGACCGAGCCGCGGCCGATGGTGATCGAGCCCAGCACCTGGGCGTGGGCACCGATGGTAACATCCTGGCACAGTGTGGGGTGGCGCTTGCCGGCTTGCTTGCCAGTGCCGCCAAGCGTGACGCCCTGAAACAGCGTGCAGCCGTCGGCGATTTCGCTGGTCTCACCGATGACGGTGCCGGTGCCATGGTCTATGAAAAAGCCGCTGCCGATCTTGGCCCCCGGGTGTATCTCGATGTCGGTGAAGAACTTCGCCACCTGCGAGTTGAACCGTGCCCACAGCCGAAAGCCGGCGAGCCAGAGGCGGTGGTTGATGCGGTGAGCGATGATGGCGTGGAGCCCGGAGTAGCAGAGGACGATTTCCAGAATGCTGCGGGCGGCCGGGTCGCGTTCTCTGGTCGCCTGGATGTCCTCGCGTATCTGTTTCAGTAGCAAAGCGATCACCTCGGCTTGTCTCGCTTGAGGAAGCGCAGCGTCCTCCGCGGCGTTAACGCCTATTCCAGCTTGGTGTGGCGGGCACGCATCTCTTCGGGAGTGGTGCCCAGTACCTTCATCAGCCGCATGATCATGTCATCACCCAGTACCAGCAGGCACTGCTCGAAAAGTGACCCTGGTGGCTGGTAGAACTGGTCGCCGTCGCTGATCTTGGTCAGCGGCCATGGAATCTCGACCACCAGATCACTGACCTGCGGGATCGGCCCACTTGGGTTGGCCGTAATGGTGCACGTCTTCGCGCCCCGCTCCTTGGCGGCTTCGACGATGGCCAGAGTGGTCTTGGTCACACCAGAGCCACTGCCGGCGATCAACAGATCGTCGGCAGCGATTGCCGGGGTGCTGGTTTCCCCGACCACGTACGCATTCAGGCCCAGATGCACCAGGCGCATGGCGAAGGCCTTCAGCATCATCAGGCTGCGGCCGGTTCCAGCGATGAATACGGTGTCGGCTTCCAGGATGGCCTCAAGTAGCGCATTGACCTCGGCGGTGCTGATGCGGGCAGTCAGGGTGGCGATCTGCCCGGGTATCACGGAGCGCAGGAATTCACCCTCAGATACATTGTTGTTCAATTTTGCCTCGTCCTCCTGTTTCGTGATTGTTCGCGTGGCTTGGGCTTCGACTGTAGTCGTGCACACCTATGATGCTACAAGAAGCACGCAGGCGTTTTTGAGACGATTTCATTGCCAATTCGCTGGCCGTTGGAGGGGCCGCGTCGAACGTCGGACGTTGTGTGTCCGACGTGAGCCCGGCCCGCGCAGAGCGCTATTCTGGCGTGCTCTGCACACCCCAACGGCCAACGACAACGGCAGGGCCAGGCTTGCAAGCTTCGCATTGCGAAGCTTGCTGCGACAGGCCCCTCCACTACGACTAACGAAACTGCGCAAGATCTCCACAACTACTGTTCCAGCCCGAGTCTGGCGTCGCCACTATGGACTACTTCGGTTCGGTAACGATCACAGTCGCTGTATCAATATCGAGTAATTGGACAGCCACCTGCCGCACCTGTTCGGCGGTCACAGCTTCAATATTCTCGGCATACTGCAGGTAGTTGTCAAATCCGAGCTTGTATAGCTCGTCTAAGACGATCGTCTGCGCGCGGTCGAGATTGCTCTGAATGGAAAGCTGCTTGGCGGCGATGGCCATGCTCTTGCCACGGGCCAGTTCCTCCGCGCTGGGGCCTTCGGCGGCCAGTTGAGTTATGACTTGCTCGCTCGTCGCCCGGGTCTCGGCGAGCTTTTGCGGCTGGGTGCCGGCGTAGATGACATAATGCCCCGCCTCGATGCCCGCCATCGCATACGCCCACGTCGCATACACCAGTTCGGCGCCGCGCAGGGCGTCGTGCAAGCGGCCGCCAGGCAGCGGCATGCCGGCCAGCACCGCGGTCATCACATCCCGAGCGTAGCGGTCGTCTGCGGTAATAGTCGGCCCCGGAAAGCCATACACGACTATTGCCTGCTGCTGGTCGCGGGCCACGGTCTTCACGGTGCCTTGCTGGGGAGGCGGCTCCTGCGCAATCGGCGGCGGCATGATCTCGCCGATAGCAAAGTCAGCAAACTGCGCCGCGACCAGGTTTGTCGCCTCGGCGGCCGTCACATCGCCCAGAATGGCCAGGACCATGCCGTTGGGCCGGGCGTAGCGGCTATGAAACTCCACAAGCTGTTCGCGGCTCAGTGCGGCGACGCTCTCGGCGCGGCCCAGTCGCGGCATCCGGTACGGGTGCGCTTGGTACAGGTTCGCGGCCAGCAGGTCAAAAGCAACGGCGTCAACATCATCGGCGCGAGCGCTTATAGCGGCTAGCGTCAACTGCCGCTGGCGCTCCAGTTGCTCCGGCGGGAAGCTGGGGCGGATGATGCAGTCGGCGAATATCTCCAGCACCGCCGCGAAGTTGTCACTGGTGCATTGGGCCTGCAGGCCGAAGGTGTTGCGGCCGGAAAATGGCGCCAGCAGCGCGGCCATTTCATCTATAGATGTCGAAATCTCCTGATATGTTCTATTCTGCGTGCCCCGGGTGAGCATCGCGGCCATCAGATTACTCAGGCCGTTGGTCTGCTCGGTCTCATAGCGCACGCCGCCCTTGAAGCCGGCCAGCATCGAAACCGTCGGGCTGTGATGCGCCTCCTGTACCAGCACCAGCATTCCGTTGTCAAGCCGGTGGCTGACGATCTGACCGGAGCCGGCGAGCTGCTTTTCGGTGTCAGTAGCTGTCGTCTCGGCGACCGCCGGCGGCCCTAAAACAGCGGTGTTCAGCTTCTGGGGCCGGAAGTACTCGGCAGCCACGCGCCTGACCTCGGCAGCGGTGACCTTGCGGATGCTGTCAACGTAAATGCGGCTGAAATCGGCATCGCCGGCGCTCACCAGGTCGCTTCCCAGCACCGTGGCTCTGCCCTCGATCGTCTCCTGAGCGTAGATGACCTCAGCGGCCTTCTGGGTGATGACTTTCTGCAGCTCATCTGCCGGCACATCTTCGGCGACCAGCCTCGCCACCTCTTCGGCGATCGCCGCTTCAGCCGCCTGCAGATTTGCCGCATCAAGCACGGCCCTGATGCCAAAGAGGCCAGCGTCATACGATGGCGTGTAAGAAAATGCCGAGATACCGTCCACCAGACCCAACTCGTCGCGCAGCTTCGATACCAGCCGGCTGCTCTTCCCATGGCCGAGTACGAAGGCGGCTACATCGAGAGGACAGAGATCGGGACTGAACAGGTCCACGGTGGGCCAGCCGACGAAAAGATAAGCGCGGCTCAGGCCCTCGTCAGTCTGTACTTGCCGCCGGGGCGCGATCTGCTCCGGCTCAACAGGCAAGGCAGCCCGCCTGGCCGCCGCCTTCGGCTGCTTGCCCAGCAGTTCCTTGAGATAGGTCATGACCTCTTCGCCGTCGAAGTCGCCGACGGCTACTACGACGACATTTTCCGGCTTGTAGGTGGCGTTGTGAAAGGCTACCAAATCGGCACGCTGCAGCGTATCAAACTGCGGCTCGTAGCCGATAATGCGGCATCTGGCCGGGTGCACCCTGAACAGCGTCTGGGCGAACATATTCCATATTCGCCTGCTCGGCTCATCATCTCCGCTGGCGATTTCGCGCTTGATGATGCCGCGCTGGGTCTTAACCGCTTCAACCGGGAAGCTGGGATGAAAGACATAGTCGGCGACCAGCTCCGCGGCCCGCTTGACGTACTTGCCTGCGGTGGTGATGTAGTAGCAGGTCTGGCCGGAGCTGGTATAAGCATTGGAATCGTTGCCCAGGCTCTCCTTCAGATCGTCAATCGCCTCTTTGGTACGGGTGGGTGTGCCCTCGCTGACGCAGTGCTCGACAAAATGGCTGATGCCGGCGCCGAGGTATTCGCCCTCATAGACACTGCCGACTTTGACATAGAAGCGGACAGCCGCCACGGGTGCGCTGTGGTTCTCCTCTACGGCGATAGTAACGCCGTTAGGGAGCACCTCGACCTGCGCTGCGAAGGTCGCGGCTACACTCATGAGGATAAGCGTGGCAAACGCGGCTGCCCATAGTTTGCGCATCAGTCTATACCTCCGGCCCATGTTTGGCTGTTCACTTGAACCCTATAATAAGGCTTAACGCCATATCTATCAACATGCAAGAACACCGTGGGGCTGCGTGCAGAGGTCTGTTGTTAGCGTCGTCGTTCGGAGGGGCCAGTCTCGTACCGCACAACTTGCAACGGGACACGGGCCGGTTGCACCCACTGCTTCGCAGCGGGTACCCGGCTCAGCCAGCCCCTCCTTACGGCAAGGACGGCACTTCTACTTCTACTACGAGTGAAGTCGCCATGCCGACGATATTTACATGCAAAACACCTGCGGGCAGGATTCCGCCTTCCCGACTTTGAAGATACAGACCGAATGATGGACATCGGCAAAGCGTTCCGCGAAATAATGGATCTGATCTTCCCGCCGGCGTGCGAGGCATGTGGCGCTGTCGGGGAGCTGGGACTCTGCTCGGCTTGCATGCAGCAGGTGACGCTGGTGGAGGAGCCGTATTGCGCCCAGTGCGGCCAGCCGTTTGACCCCAATGTAGCCAGGCCGCCGCAGCTTTGCGCCTCCTGCCGCTCAGATGCACCGCATTTTGACGGGGCACGGGCGGTGGGCCTCCACACCGGGCCGCTGCGGAATGTGATAATAAGCTGCAAGTTCAAGGGGCGGACCTCGGTCGCCCCGTTTCTGGCGGGGCTGCTTGCCGAGCGCATGGTCGCTGAGGCCGAACCTGGCTGGCCGCTGCCATTGGCGGAGGTCGACGCAGTGGTGCCGGTGCCACTGCATCCGCAACGCCGAAGATGGCGCGGCTTCGACCAGGCGGCGCTGATCGTCCGGGACCTGGCCCCTGCGGTAGAAAAGCCGGCGTGGGAGGAGTGCATACAGCGCCACAAGGCGACACTGCCGCAGATCGGCCTTTCCCCCCAGCAGCGCCGCGACAATGTGAAGAACGCCTTCGTGATACCTGATAAGGGCCTGGTGCGGGGCAAGCGGTTGCTACTGGTGGACGACGTTTATACGACGGGGGCGACGGGCAACGACGCCGCACGTGCACTGAAGGCCGCCGGTGCAGGGGAGGTCTATCTACTCACAGTCACCCGCGCCGCACCGGAGTGGCACCCCGCCAGCCAGATCATGGAGCCTCCGGAGGTGCACACTGGGAACGCTTCGTGTTCGCACTGAAGTACTTGCCCCTCAGTTGCGGTCCCAGAGCGAGCTGTCCAACAGAAACTGGGGACAGTCACCTATTTCTCACGATTTCTGTGAGTTCCACTCCTACTCCTCTGGAGAAATAGGTGACTGTCCCCAATTTCTCCGACCGTCGCCTGTGAACCGGGCAGGGCTAGACAAGCTTCTCGCCACACTCTGAGCAGAACCCGGCACCGGCCGGGTTCTCTGCGCCGCACTTGGGGCATACAACCTGGGGAGCCAGCGGCTTGCCACATTCGTTGCAGAACTTGCCGCCCGTAACCTTCGCCCCACAGTGCGGGCATTGGGCCACTGCCGTGTCAGCCACATTTGTGTCGGATGCGTAATCAGTCTCGGCGACCCGCTCACGCAACTGCTCGACCGTGGCCTCGGCCTGCATCGCGGCAAGCTCTTCCTGTGCATCCGGCGCACAGTTCTCACACAGCGAGCGCTCGGCATTCCAGCACTGGTCGCACACCCACTCGCCGCAGCGTGAGCATTGGTGAAAACGCACGCGCACCTGTTGCACAGCGTCTTTGAGGGCCTTATCATGTGCCGGGCCGCCGACAGCACGCTGAATATCGTACGCAGTATCGCCCATTCGGCGGGTTAACCCGCCGAACAGATTGCCGGCAGCCCTGAGCAGCCCCGCCGCGCGACCAGCCGCGTACGGCCTGAACCCGCTCATGTAGCCGTTACCACACCGCTCGCAGTAGAACTTGAACTGGAAGCCTGTGTCGGTGCTGAGGTCTTCGTAGTTGTCGGTGAACTCGATGAATCCCATCTGCAGCCCCCTGCCACTGCCTATTAAACGCAGCCTGAACGTCCAGTGCCAGCAGCTTCGCGGTAGTGCCGCCCAGTACCTTTGGACAGGTCGGAGTGCGAGACCTTGGCCAAGGCGATGGCGTGGTAGTGAATCGCGAAGCCGGTGCCCAGGAGCAGCACAGTTCCAGATAGATGTTGGGATGCGCCGCGCCCACCACGCATCCGTTGTCCCACCTGTAGCCGCCCATGTGGCCGGCAAGCATTGTCACATCGGGGTGCCTGGCGGCTGCATTGGCCACGCCCGCACAGCCGTCGAAGCTGTGGAATAGCACCGAGACATCCAGCTCGCGCACCTCATCGAAAAGCGGAGAAACCAAGATGAGCAGGCCATTACCGTGCTCTACCTGCTGAACACCGGCACTCAAATCCCGCCCGCTCGACCACGTCTCTAGTGACTCGCCAGCTTTTCTAATTCAGCCTCGATGCTGGCGGCTACCCATTCGCCCAGGACCTCAGAGCCGTGCTCGGTGAAGTGCACATCCACCGGCTGCTGCAACTCGGCCAGGCGCGGCAGTGTTTTTGCATACAGATCGTTGATGGTAATCCGATTCTCGTCCATGATCTGTTTCGCCACTGCGTTGTATGCAATCGCATCCCGATCACCCCGGAACGGCGCGACATCGCCCGCCGGCACCGGCGTCGTACTGGCCCAAATCAGCCGCGCGCCTGTAGCCTGCAGTCGCTTCACCAGTTCCCGCAGATTCTGCTCGTATTCTTCGATCGGGACCTGGTGCTTGCCGTCCTCCATGATCACCAGGTCGTGCAGACCAAAGTTGAAATGAATGATATCCCACGCCCCGTCTCCCAGCCACTGGCCCAGCATCTCCAGGCCTCTGATGGTCGGGCCGCCGTTTTCCAAAGCCCTGTCAACTTCGGCCTTATCCTTCAGTAGCTCTTGTGTTGGTTCGGTATAGCCCATGGAAATAGAATCGCCTATAAGCAAAACTCGCGGCTTCATGTGCTCTCATCCTTAAAACAGCAGTAATTCGCAAGAAAGGAAGTTGCTACGGAGAGAATGACAGGGACATCTGCGTGCCGGCACCGGCCTTACTCGATATTGACCAGCCGCTTCATCAGTACTCCGACGGTCTGAACGAAGCGGCCCTTCTTCTCCATGTGGACGCCGTCGTACTTGGAGACGTGTACCACATCACTGGAGCTGGTGGCATAGCCGGTCAGCACGACCACCGGGATGTCAGCCCACAGCGGGTTGCTCTTGACCGCTTCGAGCACCTGCCAGCCGTCCACTTCGGGCATCACTATATCGAGAAGTATGCAGTCGTACATCTGCTCCTCGCTCGCCTCGCCCAGCTTCTCCAGCGCTTCCCGCCCGTTGATGGCCTCATCGTAGCTAAGCCCCAGCTCCTCTAAGGCGGCGCCAATCAATTGCCGCAATTCAAGATCATCATCAACCACTAGAATTCTTGGCATTTGTTCTCTGACCACCTTATTCCGTCCACCCGCAGTCTGTGGTGCCCGCAGAGAGGGCGTTGCCTGCCGTTGCGGATCGCTCGTGTACGTTCCTACTTGTTGTGACATTCTTTGCTCAACACATCAATTCCTGCCTGCGCACCACATTTATCTGGCCGAAATGCCGGCAATCCGCGAAGGGCCGACCACGTGAGGGATGAACCCGCTGGGCTGCGCCAGCGACTCCACGAAAGCGCTATTTCTTTAGCCACTTGTTCAGGAAGTGCAGTGTTATAATTACGACCCCGGCAATATATAAGGAATACCCAAGCTTGGGCGCCCATGTCCATGGGAGAAGCTCCATGACCCACAATGGGACTGAGATCAGCAAGAACCCTATGGCCAGATAGAGGCCCCACCGCGGTACTTCGCTTGACATTCGTTTTCACCGCCTGCATTGTCTCTCAATGCTTGTTATAGCGTGCCTGGTACTGGGCGAACCTTGCCTTCATCTGCTCAGGTGCGGCGGTGCCGGTAGTGCCGATCTGCTGGATAGTTATGGAGGCGGCCAGGTTCCCGAAAAGTCCCGCATCCGCAGCCGATGCCCCGGCGCACAAAGCCGGCACGATCCCGGCCGTGGTGCTGTCGCCGGCGCCGACTATGTCAATCGGCCCTGCCACCTGGTAGCCGGGGAGGTGTGTGAATTCATCGCCGTCGCGCACCGCAATGCCGTTGTGGCCAAGCGTCAGATAGACAGTGCGGCCGGTGCGCTCGGCCAGACGGCGGGTGATCTCGGCCGCCTGGTCAGTGCTGATCTCGCCGCCGACATCCTGCCCCGCCGCCCGCGCGCCTTCTGAGGCGTTGGGCTTGATTATCACGTTGGCAAATTGCCCGATATTAGCCCGTGAGTCGACAAGCAGCGGCGTTGCCGGCCGCTTTGCGCCTAGCTGGCAGATAACTTCCCTCACACGCGGGCTGATGACCCCCAGATCAGGCTCTGCGACCTGATCGGCAATAATTATGCCGTCAACTTCGTCCACGCAGGCCCGTATCCGCTTGATCAGTATGTCCTCGGTGCGCTTGCTCAGCGGCCTGCGGTTGCGGATATCAATGCGGTTTATCTCTTGCTCCGTACCGTCAGAGTGCTTGAGCATCGGCTTGGTGTAGGTGGGAGTGAAGCTGCCGGGGTCTTCCATCAATCCGATGATGTCCGCGCCCCATTGTTGCAATCCCATCCGCAGTTCGAAGCCCTCGCCGTCGCAGCCGGTGACTCCGATGGCCTTAATCAAGCCGACGCCAAGCGCATGGAGGTTGGCCACGACTGTGCCGGCGGCTCCCGGGCTGATACGTTTGGCGACGACCTGGTGGGCGTCCAGGCCGGTTTCGACGGACGGCTCGGCCAAATCGGGGTCAATAATCAGGTATTTGTCCAGGAAGTAATCCCCGATTACGGCCAGAGAGATGTCGCCGAAGCTGTCGAGGATCTCAGCAAAACGGCCCGCCGTCAAGTTGACCACAGCTTCATCACCCGCCGGTGCAAGTTGGGAATTGAGATGCGGTGGTCCAGCTTGAAGTACAGGCTTTCTCCGCCGTCGGCGACGGTGCGCACCAGGATCGTCTTCCAGGGGCGGTAGTAGTACATCGGGTTATCCTTGGTCGGCTGCTGGTGATAATCTGCGCCCAGCTCGACCAGGTCGAAATTCGCCGTCGTAAAGTGCCGTAGGTCCTCGCCCTCCTGATACGCCACATTCCGCGCCATTGCGAGGGCCTTCAGATAGACCTCCGGCCCGGTCACCGCGCTTCCGAAATTGAGAAAAACGCCGCCTTGCAGTTGCGCGATTGTGTGTGTGAAGATGAGAAAGTCGCGATACGAGGCCTCGCCCAACGCCGCGCCGTCGCAGTTGGGCAGTTCATGGGTAATATCAGCGCCGATGCCGAGATGCACCGTCGCCGGTATCTTCATCTCATAGGCCGCAGCCACAACGCTTTGCTCGATATGCGGGCATTGCTGCTCTACAATCATCCTCCCGACCGCCTCGCCCAGGCCGATGTTATCGCGGCAGGCGGCTTTCGCGGCCTCGTTGAGATTGCCGGTCTCCTGCCACAGCCCGAACTGCCCTTCCTGAATGTACCTGGCAACACTCTCGGTAGTTGCGCCGATGAGTGACAACTCGTAATCATGGATGATGCAGGCCCCGTTCATGCCCAGGTGGGTGATGATGCCCTGCCGGATGAGGTCGGCTACGAAGCGAGACAGGCCCTGCTTGATGACATGCGCGCCCATCATCCAGATGAGCTGGCGGCTCTGCTTGCGCGCCTCGACGATGCACTCGGCAAGCCTGTCCATGTCAGGATCATCCAGCTCCTTGACGGGGTCGGAAAGCTGCATGACTTCGGCGATGGTCATATCATGTTCGCGCTCGCCCAGCGGCAGCACTCGCAGCTTGCTTCTATCGAACTCAGGAAACGGCATATTCACTCCTCCGCCATCAGGTATTCGATTAATTCTCTATACTCGCGGAACTCCGCCACGATTATATCAGCGCCGGCCTGCACCAGCCGGTTGCGCTTCCACGGGTTGATACCCTCGCGCTTGTATTCGTCGGTCGCGGCCCCGACAGCCACGCCGCCGACCTCCTTGACGTTGAGAATCTCCACGTAGCCGTCACCGAAGGCGACCAGTTCCGGCCCGTGCAGGTTATTTTCAGTGATTATCTGCTCGATGACCATCTTTTTCGAGAAATCCGCGTACGCGTCCACAGCGCCATAGATATGCGGGGCGAAATACTCGGCGGCGCCGACCAGTTCGGCCTCGTGTCTGACGTACTCGATGTCGGTGCCGGAGGCGAGGTAGAGTTGCACTCCGCGAGCCGCCAGCTCCTGCACCAATTCCAGTGACCCCGGGATGCGCATCTCTTCCTGGGTGTATGTGCCATCCTGCACGCCCTGGATGCGGTCTTCGATGCGCTCCCACAGCCGCTGCAGGTACTCGCGCTTGTACTCGACCGGCTCTTCAGGTGTCCCGCCGCGCTTTTGTATCTCCTCGGCCAGCCGCATCATCTGGTAGATCGTCTGCTTGCCGGTGAGTGTGACCACGAAGTCCTCGACGAGTGTGTACAGTTCCCCCTCGCTCTCACCGCTGTCGAGCTCTGTCAGCTTCTCGACCAGCATTGGGATCATAACATCCTGCCAGCCCTGGCGGATGAGTGAGATCGTGCCATCGAAGTCGAACAGCGCGAACTTCATGACACCGCGAGGAATATCGGGATTGCGGATTTCGATATCCAGGCCTGGCAGCTTCGGCCCGACCTCGTAGTCGTAGAATTCGTCTTCTCGGAAGCTCTCGTCCTGCAGCTTTTTCACCCCGATCTGTTCTGATGCCTAATTTCGCGTCTTCCCAGATTGCACCTGCACCAAACTTATCCCAGTCTGTTGCAGGATGAGCGGCGCGTCTGGGGAATGTATGATGTATAATGTGCCAGCAGGGCGGTCCCGCGCAGCTATGCCAGGAACGCCAAGACCACCTCGGGCGTCTAAGTGGTAGCGACATACGACATGGAGGCGAGACATCAGCATGTTTAAGCGAAGAGTCGGTTGGTTGATAGTCATGGCGCTTGCGACATTGAGCCTGGTTGGGTTCAATGGCTGCGAGGGCGACGATGGCAAGAAGGAAACTAGCGAGATTGCGTTGGGAGACAAGGTAGGCATGAAAGAAGCCGAGGAGCTATCTGAGAACGCCTTTACGAAGTTTTACCAGCCCGTGGGAGTTACCGTATCACCGCAGGTGCCGGGCTACGAGTTGCCCGTGAAGATATCCGAGGCGACTAACTACGAAAAGTTCAAATCCAAAATAGCCATTGAGGGCGAGGCCGCGGCGATCCTGGAACGCAACGGCTTTGTGGTGATGGACTTCGGCTCTAGGGACAAAGTCTCCGGCTGCTACGAGACATTCAAGGTCCGCGAGGTGCCGATATTCATCACTACCGACAGCCTGCTGCACCTGTACCATATTCAGTTCGGTAAGACCCTCAAGGACATTGAGCAGAAGCAGTTCTACGCCCAGCTTATCGAGCTTACCGACCTGATGCAGCAGGCGGCCAAGGACCAGTACGACACTCTGGCCGGCGATCTGCACGAGGCGGCGCGCTACAACTGGGCATATTTCACCGTTGCCCGCAAGCTGCTGGAGCCGGACGCGGCAGTGCCCAGGGCGGTGCGGGATGATGTCGAGGCCGAGCTTGCGCTCATTGAGGCACATTCCGGCGGCAGCGCAAGCCCGCTCTTCCTCTACAAGGAGAATTATTCGCAGTACGTCCCGCGTGGGCATTACACCCGCACCGAAGAGCTGAAGCGCTATTTCAAGGCGATGGTGTGGTACGGGCGCATCGCCATGTTGCTGGTGGGTAAGGACCTCAACCCCAACGCGATCCTGGAACAAGAAGTTGCCGACCGCCAGACCTTGCAGGCCGCGCTGCTGGCCGGGGCGCTGTTTTCCGACAACGAGCAGCTCACCAGGGCCCGGCAGATCTGGCAGCGCATCTATGAGGTGACTGCATTCTATGTGGGCCTGGCCGATGATCTGACCCCGACGCAGTATTCAAAGGGACTGCAGAAGGTGCTGGGCACAAGCCTCCAGTGGCAGGCGCTGACCGAAGAGGGCACCCTGGACAAGCTGCGCGAGCAGTTGGCGACCTTCGGAACGCCACGCATCTACGGCGGCACCGGCGCTTTGAGGGTGGCTCCGCCGTTCAGCCCTGAGCAACTGAAAGACGCGCTCGGGCTTACCGTCGGGCTGCGCTTCATGGGCCAGCGCTTTGTCCCTGACTCGTACATGATGGGCAAGCTGGTGATGCCCAGTGTCGGCAGATTCACCGGCAGCGGCCAGCCGTTCACACTGGTACAGAGCGCCGGCGGGCCGATCCGTGGCTTCCCCAGAGGCCTGGACGTGCTGAGCGTACTGGGATCGACGCGCGCGGCGGAGGTACTGCAAGACAGCGGCGACACGGCCTATGGAAAGTATGACGACATAATAGGCGAGCTGCGCGAGGAATTCGCCCAGATGGGGCCGGTGGCCTGGCATAAGAACCTCTACTGGTCGTGGCTGGATAGCCTGAGAGCGCTCCTGGAACCGACTAGTGGCGACGGCTGGCCGACCTTTATGACCACCCAGGCCTGGCAGGACAAAAGCCTCAACACCGCACTGGCATCGTGGGCGCAACTGCGGCATGACACGATCCTGTATGCCAAGCAGAGCCAGACGATGTTCGCCACTTCCGCACCGCCGATGGAGAAGGAGCCGGTGGTCGGTTATGTGGAGCCGGTGCCTGATTTCTACGCCCGCCTGCTCAGCCTCACCCGCATGACCAAAGACGGCCTCTCGGCACTGGAAGTGCTCGATGATGAGGCCACACGACGCCTCGACAGCCTGGCTGAGATCCTGCAGCGGCTGCTCGATATGTCGCAGAAAGAGCTGGCCAACGAAACGCTGACAGAAGAAGACTACAAGTTCATCGAATACTTCGGCGCGCGGCTCGAGGGCGTGGTCAGCGGCGTCGAGGACCAGGGACTGGAGACCACGATAATCGCCGACGTGCACACCGACTCCAACACCCAGGCGGCGCTGGAGGAGGGCACCGGCTACCTGCGTGTGATGGTGGTGGCCTACAAGCTCCCGCAGGGCAATATCGTCTTGGGAGCCGGACCGGTGCTGTCGTACTACGAGTTCAAGCACCCGATGTCCGACCGCCTGACTGACGAGGCCTGGAAGCTCCTGCTCCAATCTGACAAAGCCCCCTCCGCACCGGAGTGGACGCAGAGCTTCTACGTCGAGAAATAAGCAGGCTGGCCAAGACCGGCCGCGCTAGATATAGCCTGGGAGCGAGGGGGTATTCCGATGACCTCGACAAACGGCTTCAGGGAATCGCACCGGATATCAGTCCTCATGGAGCGCCTCTGGCCGCTTTCCTGCTCTGCTCTTGGTTTGTGGTTGGGGGCGCTGATGGCGCTGTCCACTCTGACCTCATGCGGCCGGTTTGCCAGTGCTGCGTCATCCGCATCACCCGCCGCGGCCTCCGTTCCGCCGCTAACAACACCTGACGGGAAGCTGCGCTGCAGTATCTCGGCGAGCACGGACCATTTCCTCGTCGGTGACCCTTTTCGGATAACTGTACGTGTTGAGAACGCCTCTGACGAGGAGCTCTGGCTTTACTTTCCGGCAGTCTACAAAGCCCTCACTCTCACAATCACCAATGAGCGCGGTGTCAAAGTGAACAAGCGGATCACGGCTGTATACAAATTTCCGGGATTGAAGTCAGCGCTGCACCGCCTCGCCCCCGGCGAAGCGTATGAGGATAGCATCGAGGGGTTCATTGAATATGAGTTTGCACGAGCTTCCCAGGGCTCCCCCTCTATCGCCCGACGCATCGTGATAGCCTTCACGGATGTCCATATCGACATCATCCAGACCGGCAGGTTCACGGTAGCCCTTGAACTTACTGCCGACGAGAAGGTCGCAAAGCTTGCAGAGCGTATGGGCGTGGGACCGATCTGGCCGGGCACTCTAAGGTCTAACGATATAGGCTTCACTACTACAGTCCCCACCAGACGCAATCTGGACAGAGCGATACGCGAGATCGGCTCCGAAGATACGGCGGTTGCGCTGCGGGCTATCGAAATGGTGGGCGCCAACTGCGACCCGCGCGCCGTGCCAGCCCTTCTGAGAGCCCTGAAGACCGAGAACTGGGCACTTGTGCGCCCGGCGGCCAGCGCTCTCGCGCGCATACAAGATACCTCAATCGTGCCGCAGCTTGAGGACATCTACCGCACGACCCAGCAGGGGGAAATCCAGCGTATCGTCCTGGAAACTATGCAGAGCCTTCAGCCCGGCGACCGAGTAGTGAGCCTGCTGATCGAGACGGTACGCTCCGGGGTGACGTGGGAGTCGCGTAGGTATGCTGCGTACAAGATTGGCGTACGCAAGCTGGCGCAGGGCGCCGACGCCCTCATCGCAGCAGCCAGGCAGGAGGAAGATACGGTCAGGTGGTCCGCCATAGACGGGCTCGGCTTGCTGGGGCAAACGCAAGACGCGAACCTCAGAGCCAAGATCGTTACTGTGCTACTTGGCATTCTGAGGAACGATGGTGACCGCACGATGCGCGGGCGAGCAGCCGGCTCATTGGGGCAGATCGGCGATCCGTCCACTATACCCGCGCTCATAGAAGCCCTCCACGACCCGAACAACTTCGTTGGCGCGAGCGGGGCAAATGCTCTGAGGCGCTTTGCTGGGGAAGAAGCGCTGGAGCCCTTACGGCAGTTTGCCGCCGTAGCCGAAACAGAAAGCCAGAGACAGGCAGCAACCACGGCAATCTCCGAGATCCAGGCGCGCCTGCAGCGCCAAGAGGGACACTAGCAGAACTGCCCCTTTAGAGCAGGCGCCGTGAGAGCAACGCCAGATGGTCTTTGGAATGCCTGCCTTCCAATCTGCTGTTATCTGGTTGTCCTTGGGTGTCTCCTCCATCTTTAGTCACCGAACGGTTCGCCCATCGCTTCCAGGACGGCGGGCCGGCCGGTAGACTTCTGCCAGCGGATTCGCACTTCGGCTGTCATGCCCAACACCTCACCGCTCGCAATTCTAGGGCCTGTGGCGCCTTTCCGTGCCGGGGACACGTATACCCCCCTTTCCCCAGGGCGCGTTTGTCGCGTCCTGGGCTTCCCGTCCGCCGAGGAAGCTCGCTTCCTCACAGGCAAGCGCCGTGGCCTAGCGTCGGAATCTCCTGCAATCGCCGCCTCAGCTCGTCGGCCTGCCCCTGGACGCGGGGTGACCACGTGGGCTTTGCCACCATATAAGTGTTACCAGTTGGGCCGTGACCGGCGCAGCGCATACTGCTGCGCCTTTTGGCGTCATTTTCTTGACTTGGCCCCGTTGCTTGGCTTATACTACATATCTCCAGAATTTTGATGGAACCGAACCGTGTACCTTGTCAAGGCACACTGTAGTTGTATGCTGCTTGCATATTCTGGTCCCGCTTAACGACGCGGGGCATGAGAGTTGCACAGACGAGAAAGCGAGTTGATGCGCTGACGCGGACGGCAGGGCCGTATTTATGCCATGCTGCGCTGCACTGGTGAGCGGGTGCTATCTTGAACTTCACTGTGAAGGAGGTAGCGGATGGCAGAACTTGGCGACCAGCGGCTAGTTGCCTTCGAGGCAATGCCTGACGAACAGGTCGTCCTACATGCGAAGCAAGGTTCGAAGTCTGCCACGCAGCACTTATTAAGCAAATATCGCGCCTTAGTTGAAGGCAAAGCCAAATCATATTTCCTTATCGGAGCGGAGCACGAAGATGTGATCCAGGAGGGCATGATCGGCCTGTTCAAGGCGATCCGTGACTTCTCGGAAGAGAATCTCTCTGCTTTCAAGTCATTTGCAGAGCTGTGCATAACCCGCCAGATAATCACTGCCATAAAGACGGCGACGCGCCAGAAACATTCCCCATTGAACTGTTCCATATCCATGGACATGCCGATAGATAACAGCGATGGGGAGGCTACCGTAAGAGACACGATAACAGTAGCGGCCCCAGACGATCCACATCGGGTTGTCAGGGGCAGGCAGTTTTGCAAACAGATACGCGAGCACATCAGGCACGATCTCTCGAAACTGGAAGCGAGCGCTCTGCTGTTGTATGTCAACGGCAGGTCATACCAGCAGATTGCGCGTCAGCTAGGCTGCAATGTCAAGCAGATAGATAATGCTTTGCAGCGCGCCAAGAACAAGATGGGGCGCAATTTGCAGGCGGGCTCTGCCTTCGACAACTAGCGGGAAGTGAGAGCCGACGTAGCTCAGTTGGTAGAGCAGGGCACTTGTAATGCCCAGGTCGTCCGTTCGAATCGGATCGTCGGCTCCAGCAGTCTGCCAGCGGCCCGGTTCGTTATCACATACAGCAACAGCACAACTTCAGCAACGCTGCGTTTTGCGAATCGGGCAGCGCAAAGCGGCACTTGAGTGGTGCCTGAATACGGAGGGGTGCCCGAGTGGCCAAAGGGAGCAGACTGTAAATCTGCCGGCTGATGCCTTCCGAGGTTCGAATCCTCGCCCCTCCACCAACTCTTGGAAGCCCACGTAGCTCAGTCGGCAGAGCGTGTCCTTGGTAAGGACAAGGTCACCGGTTCGATCCCGGTCGTGGGCTCCAGCAAACGCTTGTCGCCACAAGCTGACACAACCGTGGCCATAGGCCCGCGTTGCGTCGAAGGGCGAAGTAAACGGCTTGAGCTGTTACTTGGTCTATAGTAGGAGGTAAAGACAAGATGTCAAAAGAGAAATTTGTACGGGACAAGCCGCATATTAACGTGGGGACGATAGGCCACGTTGACCACGGCAAGACGACGCTGACATCTGCGATCACGCAATGTCTATGCA
>JAUVVY010000039.1 GCA_030604405.1 bacterium
ATACTGTCAGCGCTACAGGACAATACACCCAGCAGGTCAATCCTGTAGAGCACACGGTAACGATCACCGATGGCCCCAGTGGTGATGCCAACCCGTGTGCTTCGGCAGCTCAGGTGCAGTGCAGCGTGACTGCCGAGGATACACACGGCCATGAACTGACCTATGCGTGGAGTGCGGAAGGTAATGTCGGCAGCTTTGATGACGCGACGAAGCAAAATCCGATCTGGACTGCGCCTGCGAATCTGACTGATGAGACTGCGGATTACACCATCAGTGTGACGGTGACGTGTGCGGAAGATGATGCTGTCAGCGCTACAGGGCAATACACCCAGCAGGTCAATCCTGTAGAGCACACGGTAACGATCACGGATGGTCCGAGTGGTGATGCCAACCCGTGTGCTTCGGCAGCTCAGGTGCAGTGCAGTGTGACTGCTGAAGACAGCCGGGAAGGGCATGCTCTGGTGTATGCGTGGACGGTAGAAGACAGCGCAGGCAATAGTGTGGGCAGCTTTAATGATGCGACGAAGCAAAACCCGATCTGGACTGCGCCGGAGAACCGGACGGACGCGACAGTCGAGTACACCATCGGTGTGACGGTGACGTGTGCGCAAGATGATACTGTCAGCGCTACAGGACAATACACCCAGCAGGTCAATCCTGTAGAGCACACGGTAACGATCGCGGATGGCCCCAGTGGTGATGCCAACCCGTGTGGTTGGGGTGTTCAGGTGCAGTGCAGCGTGACTGGAGAAGACAGCCGGGAAGGGCATACTTTGGCGTATGCGTGGACGGCAGAAGACGGCGCAGGCAAGAGTGCGGGCAGCTTTGATGATGCGACGAAGCAGAACCCGATCTGGACTGCGCCGCAGCTTGCTAACGGTCAGCCGACCACATACACGATCAGTGTCGCGGTAACGTGTGGTGAAGGCATGAGCGCATCGGGGTCTTACGACCAAGAGGTCATGCCTTGTTCGAGCCATACATTCGGGGCTGGTGTCCGCATGGTCTCAGTGCCGGTGCAATGTTACGAGGCGGATCCGCGCCAGTTAGGGTTCGAGGGAGACAAGTGGGCGCGCTGGCGTCCACAGAGCGGCGCGTACGTGTACTATGGTTCGGACCCGGAACATTTCACGTGGTTTGACAGTCCAAATACCGTCCCGGGCAAAGGCTACTGGGCAGGCTTTGGTGGACCGGTGAGTGTGACGGTGTTAGGGACCTTGCCGCCGGATTCTCAGGAATACGTAATTGACATAAATCCTGGTTCGGGGACTGGCTGGGTGCAGATTGGTTGTCCGCGACTCGTAGAGATTCCCTGGCGCATCAGTGGGGCCGGCGCTCTGAAAGTGCGCAAGAATGGCCAGGAGAAGACTCTTGCTGAGGCACAGACGGCCGGCTGGTGTGGACACTTCGCCTGGGGTTACAGGGCAGGGGTCGGACGTGAGCTGGTATGTGATCCCAGCGTCTCGCCGGCGGGGACGCGCGCGGAACTTGCGCCGTGGGAAGGTTATTGGTTCCAGGCGCATGGGCCGTGCCAATTGGTGATACCGCCTGTCTCTGCCTCTTTGGCGGCGCTGACCAGGCCGCAGGCGAAACGTGATGAGGGCGATTGGAGTATGGTGATTGCTGCATTGACGCACACGGGGCTCAGGTCGCAGGCCGTCGTGGGGCAGGCAAAGCAGGCATGGCAGATCGATACTCCACCGTCTTTTGGCAACTATGTGGCGGTGCAGGCTGTGGCAGGTGACCGTCGCCTCGGGGTTGACTTGAAAAGTGGCGACGCGACACCGGTCTGGTTGCTGGAGGCGGAGACGAATGTCGCCGGCGCAGAGATGACGCTGAGTTGGGGGGATCTGAGTGAGCTACCAAATCACTATCGGCCCGTGCTCGTTGACCTCGCCAGTGGGCAGCGTCGGTATATGCGTACGACGCGCAGCTATACATACACTGCCAGCAAAGACGGCAACGCCCGCAGGTTCAAAGTTGAGATGGTTCCGAGTGGCGAGCATGGCCAGGTGATGGTGAACGTTGCTGCAACTGCGGCACCGGGCGGTGCAGTGGATGTGCGTGTCAGCTTGTCGGCGGCTGCTGCAGTGGATATCGAGGTGTTGAACATCGCGGGCCGTCACGTGGCTACAGTTTGTCGCGACAAGCAGTGCGAGGGCGGCATAACTGTCTTGAGTTGGAATGGCCTGAGTCATCGCGGTACGAGACTGCCGGCGGGGCGCTATCTGATGCGAGTGACGGCACGCGCCCAAGACGGTCAGCAGGCAAGCGGAATTGCCGCACTGCAGATGCTCCGATGAATTCACCCGCACAATATGCGAGGGGATGAACAAATGCTTCGTAGAATTCTTCTACTACTAGCGCTCACCGTATTCATGGCTGGATGTGGCGGCGGTGGCGGTGCTCCGAATCAGCCGCCGACGGTCACCACCGCGACGGTTGCGCCGGCCGAGTTGTCCTTCATCGGTGGGACCGTAACGATTACGGCTGAAGTAACGGACGACGATACGGTGGCGACGGTATCTGCGAAAGTCGTCGGCTCGGGGGATACAGACACCGTGACCCTTGCCCTTAACGGCGAGCAATATACTGGAGACTATGTGGCCGACGGAAATCCCGGGCCTGACGAAGAGGCATATACTGTCACAGTCACAGCCACGGATAACGACGGAGCCACGAGCGATCCCGTGAGCAGAGATTTCACGGTTGCTGAGCCCAGTACGCCACCCCCTCCACCAGAGTTCTAGCCGTAGCTACTGCAGGCGAGTGACGAGGGCAACATCAATGCCGCTCAGGCGATGGGCGGCATTTCTGTCATTATCTGCCAGTAAGCACCAAGCGGCTGGCCTGCATTACTCAATCCGTGGCTCGGCCTGAGCTTTGTGTCGTTGACAAAGCTCAGGTGAGAATGCGACAGCATTCTCAGCTTCCCGTTCGGCAGGCTCACGGCCCTGAGCAACGTCGAAGGGCAGCCCGAGGTCGTTGGCGAAGGGATACTTAGCAGGAGAAACGAAGTCCGCCGGGGAACTCCACAGCGGCGTCGTGAAGGTAGCCGTGGGCGGCTGGACAAGCCCACTGACCGCGTATTGGAGGATGGTGCTATGAGCGTTTCGGCCTGGGAAGACGAGATCCAACTGAAGACCTACATGCTGGGGCCACCCGACCCGAACCCCCCACTGCAAAAAACAGGTTCGCGACGTATTTACCCCTATCCGATGCTCGACGACCTCACCCACGTGCCGCAAACGCTGGCCTATCGAGCGCTGCACCTGGAGAACGAGTATCTACACCTGATCGTACTGCCCGAGCTGGGCGGGCGTCTGTACTCGCTATATGACAAGGTGGCCCAGCGCGAGGTCTTCTATCGCAACAACGTCGTCAAATATGGCTTCGTGGCCCGACGAGCGGCGTGGATCTCAGGCGGCATCGAGTTCAACTTCCCCCACCCCGGCCATACACACGTCACCGTCTCACCGGTGATGTCGGGCATTCTGGAGGACCCGGACGCGCAGGGCGCAAGCATCGTCGTCGGTGCCACCGACCGCGTCAGCCGAATGCGCTGGAGCGTTGAGCTTGGTCTGCTCCCGGGCGAGGCCAGACTCACGCAGCGGGTGGTGCTTTATAACCCCACGGCGCTGCGCCAGCGGAGCTATTTCTGGGCCAATTCCGCCGTCCCGGCCACCGATGACCTGCATCTGGTCTTCCCGGCGACACAGGTGCGCACCTCACACGGAATCCACGGCTACCCTGTGCTGGACGGGACCGACTTGAGCTATTACCGCAATCACCAGCGGTCCAATGACATCTTCTGCATGGACCCCGACGAAGACTTCTTCGGCTGCTATTACGAGGACCAAGATGCCGGTCTGGTTCACTGGGCCGACCGCAGGATCGAGTTCGGCAAGAAGTTCTTCACCTGGGGCACGGCGGATCAGGGCATGATCTGGGTTGATCTGCTCACCGACGATGACGGCCAGTACGTCGAGTTGCAGGCCGGCCGCTTCGTTGACCAGGGCGTAGTCGAATTCATGGCGCCTTACCAGGAGGTTGAATGGACCGAGATATGGTATCCGGTGTCCGGCATCGGCGGCTTCCAGTTTGCCAATGACCTTGCCGCCATGAACTGCGAGCTCGATGGCGATCAGGCCGTTATCACCGGCCTGGCCAACGTGGACATGGGCCGGGGCGGACTCATGATGGAACGCGAGGGCAAGCGCATCTTCAGCAAGCAAGTCACTCTTGCGCCCGACCAACCTTTCGCGGTCACGGTCCCGATCCGAGGCAAGCCTTCGCACCACGATCTAAGTGTGGTACTGCTATTCGAGGGTGATGAGATATTGCGTTTCACGCCGGGCGTCACCCGCAACCTGTCCCGCCCGGTGGATATCAAGCCCGAGCCACTTGCCGAGGGCAGCGAAGCCACTGCCGAAGAACTTGCGACACAGGGCGTTCGGGAAGAGCTATCAGATGACTATGAGAAAGCCGCAGAAATGTACGGCAAGGCCCTGCAACAGGACGCCGGCCTCAGCTCCGCTCATCTTGGCCTGGGGCTCATCAACCTGCGAGCGGGCCTCATCGAGAAATCGGTCGAGCATCTCGAGCAGGCCGTGGCTCGGGATCGCCAAAACGACGAAGCCTGGTACTATCTGGCGCTTGCGAAGATGCAGCACGGGCAGGCCGAAGAAGCAGAGGCAATTCTGTGGTGGCTCGCCGGCAGAAGCAAATGCACAGTGGAAGCCAACACAGCCCTGGCAAAGCTGGCGCTGCGCAGAGGCGCCCTTGATGAGGCCCTTGAGATTGCCCAACATACCCCCTCTAATCTGGATGTCTCATTCATCACAGTCCTCGTTGGTCGGCTGCTGGAATTTGATCTGGAGACGGTGCTCGAGATGGCGGCTGTCATCAATCCGCTTGCGGGCGAATTCGTCGCCGAGCGCATCTTTACGGCTCATCAGCGGGGCGATGCGGAGAGTATGGTCGAGCCGCTGGCCGAACTTGTCGGCATCCTCGGCGACGACCCGGAAGAATGGATCGAGTTGGCCCTCAGGTACAAGCAGCATGGCTTGCTCATGGAAGCCGCCATGCTGTTGTGCACCGCTGCTGCCGCCAGCGAAGTCGTGGCCGCATCGCCAATGATCCATTACCACCTTGCGGACTTGCCGACGCCCGCTGAGGTCCACGAGCAAATCCCTCTGGCAAGCGCTCCTGATCCCGAATACTGCTTCCCCTCGCGCCTCGAGGACCTCCAGGTGCTTGAGGCCGTCGTCGCGCGCAACCCTGGTGACTGGCAGGCCCGCATGTACCTGGGCAATCTGCTGGCATTTCTGGGCAGGCGTGAGGAGGCCTTCGGAGCGTGGCATGCCGCAGCCAACATTTCCAACGAAAACGCCGTCCTGTGCCGCAATCTCGGTCTGGCCTACGGCTTGTGGCGCGACGAGTACGATGCCGCCGTCGAATGGTACGACAAGGCGATTGCACGCCGCCCGGACGATTATCACCTCTACATCGAACGCGACGAGGTACTTGAGCATGCCGGTGCCGATGTCCAGACCCGTCTGTCGGCGCTCGAGGTGGGGCCTGAAGAAGCCGTCAACCGCTGGGATATGGCCGCCCGACGCATCACCTGCCTGCTCAAGTTGCAGCGCTGGGATGAGGCGCTGGATCTCCTGCAGGCCTACACCTTCCTCCCGTGGGAGGGTGCCCGTGGCATGCACGCGCAGTGGACACGCGCTCTGCTGGGACGCGCCGAGCAGCGCCGTAGTGGCGGCCAGATTGCTGAAGCCATCGCCGACTATGAACTCGCCCTCACCTATCCGCGAAATCTCGGCGTGGGACGCGCAGTCTATCCCCAGGAGGCGCGAGTACACTGGCTTCTGGCTGGTGCCGCTGGCGAAATCGGTGATGAGCCAAAGCGCCAACAGCATCTGCAGGCGGCGGCGCAGGAAACACACGCGCACCTCTGCGAGGCAGACGTGTTCAAAGCTCGTGCGGTGAAGGCACTTGGCCGTGAGAAAGAAGCCGATGACCTTGCCACGCAGCTTCGCCGGTGGGCTGAAGGCATAGTCGAACGGGAGACAGAAGGCGAGGCAGCCAGCCGCGTGCTGCAACTGCTTGACGACGACGCTCTCGACTGAGCGCCAAGCCGCATCGCTTTACATCAACACATCGCCACAGTGGCGATTGCACTATCTGGAGGTTCGGGCATGACCAAGCTGTGCGTTGGCCTCATCGGTGTCGGTAGAATGGCGGAGATCTGCCACTTGCCGATACTGGCTAAACTGCCGCAAGTGGAACTGGTCGCGTTTTGTGACAGCGACCCTGACAACCTGACGGCACGTGGCGACGAGTACGGTGTGGACAAGCGCTACAGTGACCATCACGATCTTTTCGACCAGGAGCGGCTCGATGCCGTCTGCATATTTGTGCCCCCCTTCGCGCACACCGACGCCGAGATCATCGCCGCACAAAACGGAATTCACGTCTTCGTCGAGAAGCCACCTGCACTCAGCATGGACAAAGCCCACGAAATAGACGCTGCCATCCAGAAGGCGGGCGTCATCAGCGCGGTCGGCTTCAACCGGCGATATGCCAAGACCTCTGAGGAGGCCAGGTTGCACCTTGCGGGCAAGACGATGATCCAGGCGTTGATACACCGGCTGCACGGTAGCAGAGCAGCCGCGTACTGGTGGATGCTTGAGGAGCTTTCCGGAGGGGCCTTCATCGAGAACACGATCCACACCGTTGACCTGCTGCGCTACCTGGGTGGCGAGTACACTTCGGTATCGGCCAGAGGGATGGACCGACGGGACAAGACACAAGACCTCGATATCCCGTTGACCATTTGCGTCACCTACACTCTGGCCGGCGGCGGCGTGGCAAATATAACGACATCTACCGCCCTCGAAGCTAGCGGGCACTCGCAGTTCCTGCTGATAGCAGACGGTTCGCTTTACGAACTCAACGGCGGAAGGCTAACAATTGACGGCGAGGAGATTGCCGAGGACGAACCGGACCGCGCCGACTACAAGGGCGAGTTCTCGACCTTCTTTGAGGCGATCATCGAAGATGACCCGGAGCGCATTCGCTCGCCGTACAGCGACGGCATGAAGTCGTTGGCAGCCGCCCTCGCAGCCGTCGAATCGGCGAAGAACGGCGGCGCCGAGATAGACTTGAGCAGTCCGCCATACGCGGCTGAGGAGGCGCAATAATGACTAGTTGCGCACTGAGTAAACGCCGTCTGGGCCGCACCGATTTCCAGGTCACTCCGATCGGGCTTGGCGGGGCGCACCTCGGGAAGACGCCCGAGGGCTTCAGCGACGAAGTGGCTGTGGCCACTGTCCATCGGGCACTGGAGCTCGGCGTCAATGTGATTGACACCGCCGCGATGTACGGCGAGAGTCGCCGCCGCATCGGCCTGGCGCTGGAAAGTTGGTATGAGCGCGGCGGCAGCCGCCGGGACCTCATCATCTCGACCAAGACCGGACGCAACGCCGATGGCACCAAGGGCTACTCCGCCGAGGCCACGCTCCGAACCGTCGCAGAAAGCCTGCAACTGCTGCGCACTGACTATATAGACATTCTGCTGGTGCACGATCCGGATGACCTGACACCCGTACTTGAGCCGGGCGGGGCGTTGGAGGCGCTCAAAGGCCTCAAACAGCAGGGGACCATTCGCGCAATCGGCCTCGGTGTGCGCAGCCACGAATTCCACCGCCGCTGCATTGAAACAGGCGAGTTTGATGTCTCGCTGACGTTTGCGGATTACAATCTCACTGATCAGAGCGCAGCCGAGGGTGTCTTAGCTCCGGCGGCCGAACACGATGTTGGCATCTATAACGGCACCGCCATCATGCTGGGGTTATTAGGCGGGGGCGACCCCCGAGAGGCAGCGACGAAAATAGGCGGATTTGCCAGTGAACAAAGAGTAAAGCGCGCTTGCGAGCTATGGGATTGGGCTCAGGCGCGGGGTGTCAGCCTGCTTGCTTTGAATCTGCAGTTCTGCATGCGCCAGCAGCGCATCGCCTCGACGCTCATAGGTGCGTCCAGGCCGACACGGATCGAAAACGCCATCGCCGCGGTTTCAGAACAGATTCCCGAAGATATCTGGCAGGAGCTGCACGAGCGTTTTGGCATTTCCTGAAATGGCATCCGGCCGCGTTCGCCTCTGCCATTCGCTCACTCGTGGGCTGCATAGACTTCGAACTCCACGACCTGGAAGTTGGCATTAAGAGAATTGTGAAGCCCGGTGAAGCGGATGTATTTCGCCTGCCGGGGCTCGAACCTGTCCACCTGCCAGCCGCCCCATTCGCCTTCGCTCTTGTCCACCGCCAATTGCCAATTCTCGTTGTCCACCGATGTCTCGATGCGGTAGCGAAAACGCTGGCTCGCGTTGTCATGCAGCATGGTTTGCGTGCGCGCGACTGTCGAGCTTTCCGGCAGTTCGATAGTGAAGCTGTTCGGCCACGTGAAATAGCCGAAGCCGTACATGCCGCCGTAGAAGTAGATGTCCCCGTCAATGACCTTTTCGGGCACAAGCTCCGGCTGGTCTTCCTGCCGCACGCAGCCGTGAATCTTCGCACCCTTCGAGGCCAGCGCCAGGTTCTCCCTGTTGTCGCGCACCAGTGATTCCATTTCCGACAAGTCAACCTTGCCCGACATCTCGTAGGTTCCCTTGACGAAGCGATACACGGCATCGTAAAGCTCTCTGCCCAAGCCCGGCGTCTCGGCGAACATCTTGACGGCCCTGCCGCCCTCGTAGTAGCCCAGCAGAGCATCGTTCATCCACCCGTACTTCACACCCGCGTCCAGGTAGGCATAGAAGCGCTGCTGGAAGTCCTCTAAGGTCAGTGCCCGGGCGTCGAACTCGATCTCGATGCCGCACCGTCCCACTCTGGCTCTCCTTGCCGCCATCAGGAGCCGACGCAGCTCCGGCTCCTTCTGGAAGAAGTAGTTGGGCTGCAGCATCGTAGCGTCAATTCCGCGTTCCCGCCATCTGAGGACGCCGCCTGCGGTGAAATACGGTATCCAGTACAGCTTGTACGCGCGCTGGTGAATGTAGTCAGCCGTCCACTCCACCAAATCGTGGTCCGCTTCCCCAATGCTCTCAGCCAGCCAGTAGAACCCGACCAGCTCAAGATGCTGGTAATTGTACTGCTGCCAGTGCGCCAACACCCGCTCGACATACCACGCCATCGCTCTTTGTTGGTGCTCCGGCTGGCTGAAATCCAGAACTTCCTCCTCACCTGGTAGCGGTCCGAATTGGGTGATCTGAGGCATTGCCTTGGGCATGGTGATCACAACATTGGCCTTGCGCTCCGGATCGCCGAGAATTGCTCCCGCCTCCGCCACTGCCTGCTCCATCCCGATCAATCCGGTATCCTCACGGAACCAGCAATCGGCCAGCCACACCCAGTCCTCGACCCCCGCTTGCGGCTGATCCTCGCGGTACGCGTGCAGCCATGCGCCGCTGTCAGTGGCGTACTCGATGAACAGGAAGCTGTCGAACATCCAGTCCTGCGGCTTGCCCTCTTCATCCACGTATGCCACGTAGGGCATGAGTGCGTCTTTCGTCCATGGCACGCGGCTCTTGCCTCCGTGATAGATCAGGCACAAGTCGTGGACGCCCCCGACCTCGGGCGTGCCGGGCTTGAGGTACGCAGACTCTTCAGGCAGTTGCGCCAGGCAAAGTGACCCCATGAGCGCTAACAATACGAATATCAGGAAAACGCGCATAATTATTCTCTCCCATCGCATGGCTTGAGTTTCCCTAAAATTATCGCGTAGGTCGGGCATCCTGCCCGACTCAGTGGAATTGAAGCGGTGAGGCGGCCGTTGTTTTTCGGCCCGTGCCTTGTCGCCCGCCGAGCATCAAGGCGAGTAGCTCTGTGCTGCATCAATCAGGAAGTCGGCGAACACGGGCCCTACTGTCTGATTGGCCAGGGCGTTGGGGTGCGAATCGCCATCGCCGTGCGACATTTCGTACTCATATCGCAGCATGTTCCGTGTCGGGCTGCCGTCATCTGCCTGCGCCAGCGCATCGAACAGGTCAAAGCATATAACGTTGGTGTGTCCAGCCAGATACTCCGCGCTCTTCAGCCAGTCGGCGAAAGCCCGCGCGTTATCGGCCTCGGTGGTATCGGTGGACAGTTGGTGCAGTGGCGGCGTGGACATCACGACGAACAGGCGCTCAGGATGCGCGTCGAAGTAGTTGCGCATCTCCCGGTACCATGTCTTGTACTGTTCGAGTGTTGCGTTGTCGCCAATCGCCGAGGCCGGAAAGCACGACTTGAAGGCAATCACCTCGTGGTTCGCCATGATGCTGGTGCGTGCGGAGTTGTTCGTGGTCCACAGGGCATGCAGCCCATCCGGATCGGTGTTATCGTCGGGGATACTGTAGCTGGTGTTCGTCCAGACGCCTGCGGGATTTCTCAGGCCCTCGCCATTGTAGCCGTGATCCCAGAATGTGTAGCTCGTGGCGTTGTCGGCGTTGTACGCAGCGATGTGCGCGCGCATACTGCCTTGTACAATCATCCCGTTCCCGGTCGAATGATGCAGAAAGAACAGGTTGGTAAGGCCGGCGGTTGCCTCTGTGACCTGGATGTCTGTCTGGCCGAAAACATCGCCATCGGTGGCGCGCACGCTTCCGCTGCCCACCGCTGTCGCTGTGAAGCGATACGTCGAGGTCACCGCGGCCGGGGCCATTGCCGGGGCGACGCTGCCGATGTCGCCCTCCACCGACCAGACCGCATCGAAGTCAATCGGGTCGCCGTGCTGGTCAAAGCCCGAGGCGGTTATGTCCTGGGTTGCGCCTACTTGCAGTGTAGCCGAGGCCGGCTCCATCGTGATGGTGGTCAGCACGCGCGTACCCGGTGTGACCACCGTCACACTCGCCTCGCCTACCACAGCCCCCTGCATCGCCTGTACCTTTCCCTGGCCACTGATATTGGCGCTGAAATGTCTAATTGACGTCGTAGCAGCCGGTGCAGCGACGAAGTTCCCGATCCCGCCTTCGACCGTCCACACGGGCAATATATCAATCTCGTCGTCATACTGGTCATATCCCGTCGCCACGAAGACCTGCGTCTCGCCCACATCCAGCACGCACGAATCAGGCGTGACCGTGATAGTCGTGAGAGTGGGCGGCGCCGGCAGAGGCGCACCTCCACCTCCGCACCCTGAACCGGCAAGCACGCAAGCCAGCGCACACGCCGCCAGGAGTTTGAGGCCAGCCCTGATTGCGAGCTTCGAGTGATTGTATTCGCCTTTGCCTCGGACAACAGTCATTGGATCGCTCATCAGTTCCTCCACCAAAGCATTCATTCTTCTGTCGCGCGGCTTGGGCATCCCCCAAAAACCCCGTGGGTCGGGCATCCCGCAGGCCCTGAGCTTGTCGAAGGGCTGCCCGACTCCGTTGCCGAACGCCTATTTGAAGTTCGACGTGGCAGCCTTTTCTTCCTGCTGAGAATCTCCTCCCACTACCCATCTTGCGCAGGTGAGAGCAGTTCCTGAGCGAAACTTACACCCAGGATGCACCAGATACGACTCACTAACTCAGAAATCGCGTTCACGCGCAGAAAGGACGTGTTCTCATCGTGTATTGGGCAAAGTTGACCGTGCTAGTCCTCGTGCTGGCCGCACTGAGCACTTCGGCCACGGCGGCAGAGTTGAAGTCTGCCGAAATCAGGCACCCCGCAATGCCGGCTCCTGAAGCCTCGGCGGCCCCTCTCAAGGCCAGGATAGATCCACTGCTGGAGCGGGGGATGGAGTTTGTGCTGGACCTGGTGCCGGACCGCAACGGCGTTCGCTTTTGCGATTGTCCCAATTGCGAGGAGGGCGTGCAGGCCGGCCAGTTGGTGTGGAACGGAATCGAAGACCCTGATGGCGTTCACTGCAAGTTCTGCGGGCATGAGTACCCCTCCGAGAAGTATCCCATGGACAAAGTGCTGAAGTTCAAGAACCGGCGTGGGGAAGAGATGGAGTGGCGGTACTGGGAAGGCCCGGATGGCGGGCCACACTATTTTACCGCCCGCGCCCGCTTTAACAGAAAAAGCTATGTCGGTAGCCTCGCCCAGCAGATGGCGGACTGTTACCTTGCCACCGGTGAAGACAAGTACGCCGACGCCGGCGCAGAGCTGTTGTACCACATATCGCAGCGATATGCCGGCTGGTGCTTTGTGAAAGACCGGACCGTTGGCCAGGACGGGCCCATGCCCGACGCCAAGCCGCCGTACCAGTACTGGGGCGGGATCTGGAGCCGCTGGTTCTACGGCGATGCCCCGCAACATGTTGCATACGCCTACGACCGGCTCTACGAAAGCGGCGCCTTCGAGCGCCTGAGCGAGAAGCAGGGCATTGACATCAAGGCGGCCATTGAGCGCGACATGCTGTACGCCTCGATAGAATTCCTGCGTACCTACAAGGAATACTACAGCAATATGTCGCCTGGCCTATACCGCAGCCTTATCGTCTATGGCCGCATCCTCAATGAGCCCGACTACGTACACGATGGTATCAACCGCGCTCTGGGCCTGTTGCGAAATCAATTCTTCTTCGATGGCGTGTGGAAAGAAGGCTCCATCAGCTACCATTACATGACTACCGGCGGGCTGGGGAGTGTATTTCGTGTAGCCAAAGGCTATTCCGACCCACCCGGCTACACCTGGCCTGAAGACGGTACACGCTTTGATGACCTCGACATGGAGGGCGACCTGCCGTTTGTCAACAAAGCCATCAATTCCGTGCGCGCGCTGGTGTTCCCCAACCGCAGAATTGTGCCGACTCATGACGCCTGGCCCAAGAGCAGCCGCAAACCCACCGACAAGAACGTTCCCGTGCTGCTGGCCGGCATGCGTCACGCCCGACTGGCCCGCAAAGAGCTGCCCAATGCGAGCCAAGCGCACTTGCATTTCAGCGGCGGCCACGGTCATCAGCACGCCGATAACCTCAATATCATTCTCTGGGCCAAGGGCAGAGAGCTGCTGTGCGACGTTGGCTATACCCATTCGGCGTGGCGCGCGTGGACGACACGAACCCCGGCCCACAACACCGTCACAATCGACGAGCAGGACCAGTATACTGGCGGCGTTGGCGGCAACCTCACACTCTATTCGCCTCTATCAGACGACCTGCAGGTTGTGGAGGCGCAGGCGCTGGTGGCCTACCCGGACCTCGCGACCGAATATCGTCGCCGGCTTGTCATAGTCGGCGTCTCGGACGCCGATGCTTATGTCCTGGACATCTTCCGCGTCGCCGGCGGCAAGCAGCACGACTGGGTACTCCACGGAAGCGCCAACTACGACCAGACCGCCGCTCTGAGTCTGCCGGTAGAACCGGTCGAGGCCACGCTGCTGGGACCCGACGCAGAGTTCCGACTGCCGAAGAGTGAGAGCGACCGCGGCGAGTTCCCTGAAGGCCGCAGCCCGGCCTACGCTTTCATCCGCGACTTGCAGAAAACGGAAAGCTCTGACGACTGGTCGGTCACATTTGACTTCGCCGAAGATTCTGACGTGCACCTGCGCACGGCGGTCCTGGGCCAGCCGGACACTACCGTCTATCAGGTGATGTCGCCATCAATCCGCCGCGCCGACGAGAACGATGCCGAGCTCGACAAGTACTGGATGCCCGGCGTTGTCGTTCGCCGCACCACCACCGACGAGGCTCTGACCTCCGTATATGTGGCGGTTCACGAGCCTTACATGGAGCAGCGCTTTGTGCACTCGGTTAAATCGCTTCTGGCTCCCAGTCCGGACGATGTCCACAGCCCCCTTGCGCTGGCGATCACCCATGAGGCCGGCACCGATTACATCCTCTCATCGCCCCTTGAAGGCGGCCAGCAGGTTTCGCTAAATGTCAATGGCAAGACCCTGGCCTGCAACGGCCGCCTGGGTTTGGTCCGCGTCCGCGATGGCGCACTGGTTGCGGCCTACCTCACCGACGGCACCTTGCTGCAGTACGGCGATTTTGTCATTGAGAGCGACCGCAAAGCCATAGCGGGCGTCATCACCGGCGTCGAGCGTGATGATGCTGCCAACAAGTATGCCTTCGTGGTTGACCAGGAGCTGCTGCCCGAAGCTGCCCTGGCGGGATGTTTCGTCATCGTCACCCACGGCGATGGCACAACTCACGGCTACGAGATCGCCGGCTCAGAGCGCAGAGCGGACGCCAACGTGCTCCACTTGACAGACGACCCGGGCTTCGAGATAAACGAAGACGGCACTACGCAGTTTGTTTATTATCCTGGCAACACCATCGAGGGCCCGAACACCTTCCGCATCAACACTGTCATCTACTTCCAGGCCGAGGACTAATATCGCTTGCTAGTTCCTTGACGGCACCGGCAGGCGCACGGGGAAGATACGGCTTCTGACTACTGATAACAGAGAAGGACCGGGGGAGATGGGAGGCAAGAGTGAGCGAACATGCGCTTTGTCCAGATCACGAACACACGATGGCTTCATTATGAAATCTGGGCGGCTCGCCGCTCTTGGGCACTGACTAGATGAGAGAGGTCATTGTGAGTGCAGCGTTAGCACTTATGGCAGGGGGCTTGGTCTGGTATGTGCTGCGAGGTATTCGGGCCGGACCGCCCGGCTGGGCCCTAGGGGCGGCGGCGGCCGGTCTCGCTTTCGTTCCGATCGCGTTGTTGATAGCGGTGGGTGACTCCGTATGCGTCTGCTTCTGGAAGATGCCCCCGTACGACGAGCAGGCCATTTTCACAGTTAACGCTGATGGGACAGGCCGACAGAGGTTGACAGAGACCGAGATCCAGTACGGAAAACCCACCTGGTCTCCTGATGGCAGCAGAATTGCCGTCGCCGTTTTCGGCAATGAGTACACGGGAATCTACATGATGAATCCCGACGGCACCGATTGGCGCGTAATCGTGGATAGTGTTGCCGACGCCCACGCAGCGGGCCCCTCAGGCCATACCGGGCCGTTCCCGGAGTTCCATATACCTTCGGACTCGCATCCGACGTGGTCTCCGGACGGCACCAAGATCGCCTTCACCAGGTACCTGCAGCCAACCAAGACTAGGCTCTACGTAGTCCGTAAAGACGGGACGCAAAAAACAAAACTCGCAGACGCACCAACACTTGCTGAAGACGTCGCGTGGAGTCCCGACGGCAGCCGACTTGCATTCACCTGCAGGCACGACGGCGACCACGACATCTGTGTCGTAAACAGCGATGGAAGCGCGCAGGTGAATCTCACGACAGGCCCCGGGTATGACAGTCACCCCGCCTGGTCTCCTGATGGTAAGCGACTTGCTTTTCATAGCTACCGGGATTACGCGTGTGGTATCCATCTCATGAACTCCGACGGTAGCGAGCCGAGACTCCTCGCGAAGAGCTGCGGAGGATATCAGCCGCCATGGTCGCCAGATGGTGAAAAGGTTGCCTTTACGGCCGTGCGCGGCTCCGCCACCCAGGTGTGCGTCATAAACGCGGATGGCACCGACGAGCATGCCCTCACAGACTACACCGAGGACGATATGATAGGTAACCTGTGCTGGTCTCGCGACGGCAGCAGGCTTGCGTTCTGGCGTTTCCCGCGTGGTACAGAATACGCGTGCGATCACGCCGACATAGTCGTTATGAATGCAGATGGCAGCGCAGCCACGCGGGTGGCAACCATTGCTGTACGTGTTCTTGGCGAATATGAGTGGCCGAACGCGCGAACCGTGCCATCCGGCTTTGCGTGGTCTCCTGACAGCCAGAAGATTGCTTTTGCTAGCATCGACACATCGGCTGCCGTCACTGAAAGCCCTAAGACTCTCGTCACTTTATTTGTGTTCCTGTTCTTTAGCATCTGTGGCCTGGTCGCGGTCGGATCGGGTATTCTTTCCCTCCGCAAGAAGGGCGGGTGTCTTGCCGCCATTGTGTCCATCGTTTGCGGAGCCGTGGCCACCGCACTGCTTGTTGCATGGGTTGTGTCGTGTTGGTCGCTGGGGGGTGTCGGCTAGCCGCGCACAAGGGAGCGTGACAGCCCTTCGCGAGCAAACACAGGCCATTCCGAGGAATCGCAGCAGCCGGCAAAGACGAGCACGCCCAGCAGAACCTCTTGTGGGATATCTCGGCTTGATCTGAGAGAGTCTTAGCATGGATGGATTCTCATGCTCACATAGGCCGTCTTTACGGCAAGAATCACCCGGACAAGCAGTATCTTTCTGCCGCGCAGCTCGGGCTTTCCAGCCCGATGGCGTTGCCGAGAAGGCGAGTGCTTACGCATCCCATTTTCCCCAAGGAGAGTGAACTGACGAATGAGCCAACGTATCGGTGCCGCGCTGCTCGGAACAGCCCACGCCCACGCAATCGGCAAGCTGGTGGTCCTGCAGCAGTCGCCTGATTTCGAGCTGGTGGGTGTTTGCGAGCCTGATGCCGAGCTTCTCAAAGCCGCCCGCGACAGTGAAGCCTTTGCTGAGGTCAGGTGGCTGGACCAGGCGGAGCTTCTCGCTGATGAGACAATAGCGATGATAGCGGTTGAAGGCCGCGTCCGCGACAATCTTGGATTTGCACGCGAAGCCCTCGCAGCCGGCAAGCACATTCATCTTGACAAGCCCGCCGGCTCCTGCCTGAGCGAGTTCGAGTCACTCCTGGCCCTTGCCACAGACAAGCGCCTGGTCGTGCAGATGGGCTACATGTTCCGCTACAACGCCGCCTTCGAGCTGAGTCTGCAGGCGGTTCAGGAGGGCTGGCTGGGAGAGGTCTTCTACGTGCATGGGGAGATCAACTCTGACATCCCCGACGAAACCCGGCCACAGTTGGCGGAATACCCGGGCGGCATGATGTTCGAGCTTGGGTGCCATCTCATTGACATGCTCGTGGCAACGCTGGGCGCGCCGCAGACGGTGCAACCCTTCCTGCGCCACGATGGCGACCAGGACGATGGGCTGGATGACAACTGCACCGCCATCTTCGAGTTTGACGAGGCCGTGGCGGTCATTCACACGGCGGCTATGGAAGCACACGCCTCAGAGCGCCGCTGCTGGGAGGTCTGCGGCACAGGCGGTAGCATTATCATCCAGCCGCTGGAGCCGCCTGCGATGCGCATGTGTCTCAAGTCCTCTCAAGGCGGCTTCGAGGCCGGTTGGCAGACGGTCGAGGTCCCTGATATTCCGCGCTACGTCCGCGACATGGCCGAGCTGGCCGCGTGTATTCGCGGCGAGCGGGAGCCATCGTATGGCCCGCAGCACGATCTGGCGACCCAGCAGGCCATCTTGTCCGCATGCGGCGTCAAGAGCCCGTTCATCTGAAACACTGCGTGCAACAAGGCCCAGGGCATCCATTCCTTCGCAGTAGCTCAGGCCTTCCAGCCCGACACCACCGCTGCCGCATGTGCTATTGCCCGCGATTCACCACACGGGCAGGAGTTTTGGTGCCGATAGCCAAGAGTGAGAATAACGACAAGACACCAGCTCTTCCGACTTCACATCAGAAAGTGAGGGCAATAAATGACGCAGAATCGCACATCAGATGCCGGGTCCAAGCCACGCTTTTGTGTGATGGGTGCGGGGCATGGCGGCATGGCCATGGCTGCCCATCTCTCCCTCAAAGGCTTCAATGTCACGCTTTACAACCGCACTGAAGAGCGCCTTGCTTTTGTCCGCGAGCGGGGCGTCATCGAGCTGCTAAGCCCCGGACTGGACAACGTCGAATCGGGCGAAGCCAGAATTGATCGGATTACCACCGATGCCGGAGAGGCCCTGCATGACGCCGACATGGTGATGATCGTGGTGCCGGCGTATGGTCACGCCTTCCTGGCGCAGAAATGTGCGCCCCACCTCCGCGATGACCACATCGTGGTGCTTAACCCGGGGCGCACCGGCGGGGCCTTGGAGTTCCGCCACCAGCTTCACGAGTGTGGCTGCACCGCCGATCTACTCCTTGCCGAGACGCAGACCTTCATCTACGCCAGTCGCGTGACACAGCCGGGTGAGGTGCGTATCTTCGCGGTGAAGAATAACGTGCCGGTGGCGGCTCTACCTGCCTATCGCACCATCGAGGTGGTCAAGGCCCTACGCGTGGCGTACCGGCAGTTCGTGGCCGGCGGCAGCGTGCTACAGACTAGCCTCAGCAACGTGGCCCTGATTTTCCATCCTGGCGTGCTGATGATGAACGCCGCCCGCGTGGAGGACACCCACGGCGAGTTTCAGCACTACCTGGCCGGCATCACGCCCTCGGTCGCAGAGGTCCTGGAAGCAATGGACCGCGAGCGCGTAGCGCTGGGAGAGGCTCTGGGCATACCCATTCGCAGCACGCGCCAGTGGCTCTACCTGGCCTATGATGCGGCCGGCGTAGACCTCTATCACGCGGTCCAGGCCACCCCGGCCTACGAGGGCATTATGGCCCCACCGCATCTGACCCACCGCTACATTCTCGAAGACGTTCCCATGAGCCTGATCCCGATGATCTCCCTCGGCCAGCAGCTTGGCGTGCCCACCCCGATCATGTCCTCTGTGGCCCATATCTGTTCCGCCATGCTGGGACAGGACTTCTGGAGCGTCGGCCGCACCGTGGAAAGCCTCGGTGTCGCCGGCCTGACCGTCAGGCAAATCCGAAGGTTGGTGATGGAAGGTGCACCGGGAGAGCCATAAGCCTCTGGCGCTGGGAGCCGCTCTCGGCAACTGCGTCCACGTGGCGGGCCTGCTCAATTTCATGCGCCTGGCGGCACGGGAAGGCTATCACACAATCTCACTGGGCACAGCCGTACCGGTCGAGCGTCTGGTCAGCGAAATCGAACGCCTGCAGCCGCAGCTCGTCGCCGTCAGCTACCGCCTGACGCCGGAGGTGGGTCGAGCCCTGCTCGACGACCTCGCTCGGCAGCTTCGGCAGCAAGGCCTGACAGATCGCAAGTTCATCTTCGGAGGCACGGAGCCAGTGGCGGAGCAGGCCCGGCAGCTCGGCCTCTTCGACGAGGTCTTCGGCGGGCAAGCCACCCCCGACGACGTTGTTGCCTACTTGCATGGCGGAGTACGCGCGGCCCAGCAGCCCAATCACGCCGCCACGCTGTTGGAGCGCATCAACAACAACCACGGCCACCCCATAATCCGCCACCACTTCGGCCAGCCGACAGTCGCGGCTACCGTCGAAGGCGCGCGTCTCATTGCCGAGGCCGAGGTGCTCGACGTGCTTTCCCTGGGCCCGGATCAGAATGCGCAGGAGCATTTCTTCCGCCCCGACCAGATGCGCCCCGAACTGACTGGCGCGGGGGGAGTGCCACTGCGCAGACCCGAGGACCTGCAGGCCATCTACCGGGCTACTCGCTGCGGCAACTATCCGCTCCTGCGCATATATGCCGGAACGCGGGACCTGATCCAGTGGGCGGAGATGTCCGTCCCTAACCTCCGCAACGCCTGGGGCGCTATTCCCCTCTTCTGGTATAACCAGCTCGACGGCCGCTCCGATCGCTCGCCGGTAGAGAGCATTGCCGAAAACCAGCAGACCATGCGCTGGTACGCCGAACACGACATCCCCGTGGAGTGCAACGAGGCCCACCACTGGAGCCTGCGCGATGCTCACGATGGCGTGGCAGTAGCTGCGGCCTTCCTGGGCGCATACAATGCCAGGGCCGTGGGGGTGACCCATTATGTCGCCCAGTACATGTTCAACACGCCCGCCATGACCTTCCCGCTCATGGATCTGGCCAAGATGCTGGCCAAGCAGACCCTGATTGAGCGGCTGCATGACGACAACTTCGTGTCTATTACGCAGACCCGGGCCGGCCTCGGCTGCTTCCGCGCCAATCCACACGAGGCCAAGGGGCAACTGGGCGCTAACACCGTGCTGCAGTTGGCCCTCGAACCGCAGATCGTCCACGTGGTCGGCTACAGCGAGGGCGACCACGCCATTACCGCGCCGGAATTGATCGAAAGTTGCCACATCGTTGAGGGTGCCCTGGCCCAGTGCCTCGAGGGCATGCCCGACACCACGCTGGATGAGCGAGTGATCGCCCGGCGAGATGAGCTGATTGAGGAGGCCGACCTGATCCTCGCCGCCATCCAGCAGCTTGCCTGTCCTGAGCCTGCCGAAGAGGGCCAAGAGCTGGCCGATCCCTGGGCCGACCCACAGGTGCTGGCAGAAGCTGTTAAGCTAGGCATCATGGATGCCCCACACCTCATCGGCAACCCGCACGCATACGGTCACACCTGCGCCATGCTGGTGGACGGCGCCTTCAGGGCCGTGGATCCGCAAACGGGGACGCCCCTCACCGAGCGGGAGCGGCTCACGCGGCTCGGTCTCGAGATGTGACCCGGGCACCTGCCGGTGGCGTACTCTGGTCCACGGGTGCGGCCTCGGGGCGCTGCGGTGTTCGGCTCCGGTGAAGCTCTTGCGGCCAGTCTTGACACAACGTGTCCGGCCAGCTAGAGTAGAAGAAGACAAGAGGGAACAGCTGGGTCAACGGCGCCCTGCGGAGATGGCCACGGAGGGTGAATGTGGGCGGTGGCGAAATGTGATGGCAGTGGTGTGGTCGGTGATATTTGCAGGCACAATGCGCGTGCCCCGCGTGTCTGAGGCAAAGATGGCTGCTGCGAAGGGGCTGCCGGTGATTGTGGGATAGACTGATAGAGTCAAAGACCGCCGGTCCGTCGCCGCAGAACGAGGTTCGCGACAGGGATTGTCATGCCTAAGCTTATCAAGTCTCTCCAGGATTTCACCCGTTTCATTGACGGGTTGCCTGACGAACACATCCATTGGTACCGGGGATGCGGCAAGGCGTCCTACGAGCTCGTCCCAACGTTGTACCGTCACCCCCAGAAACGGTCGATAGGCGAGCGGCTACAACTCGAAAGCGATCTGCTCTCGTGGTTCAAGGATAGAAGTGTTCTATATCAAATACGACAGTTAGCGGGCGACTGGGAATATCTGTTCTTCATGCAGCACTTTCGAGTACCAACTCGGCTGCTGGACTGGACGGAGAACCCATTCATCGCCTTGTACTTCGCGCTTACAGCTGAGCGGTCCCCGTGCGCCAAGACTGCAGCGGTGTGGGTGCTAGAGCCGGAGACGTGGAATCAGACTGCGCTTGAAACGCTCGGCTACGGTCCGCGTATTCCCTACTCCGGAGACGTGGAATTGCAGTCTCATAAGCCACGCTGCCCCGAAGAGTATCTCAGACCGAGCCCGGTCGCGATGTTCGGCATGTACAGCAGCGTTCGAATGGCTGCGCAAAGGGGCACATTCGTCATATTCGGCAAGAAAATGGGGCCGATGGAAGAGATCTACAGCGAGGACAACTTGCCCGCGCACAGCTTGGTTAAGCTGGAGATACCGGCGAAGAGCCGCGGTTCTCTGTTGAGCTCTTTGCTCAGGGCTGGCATCACCGAGTCGGTGGTTCTTCCAGACATCGAAGGCTTGGCAATGGAAGCAATACGCCACTTTGGGTTCGAGGTGTAAGCAGGCCATGTTCGACATGGAGGCTCACGATCCAAAGCCATTGGAATGGTGGTACGAGAGGCGAGATGATATCGATTTCGAGGCCGACTACCAAAGGCGGGGTGGTATCTGGGCTCCAAAGGCCAAGGCGTACCTCATCGATTCCATTCTGAACCGGTACGACATACCTAAGATATACGTGGCGGACTTCACTCGCGCCGATAGCCCGCTCAACAAGAATAAGAAAATGTACGCCATTATCGATGGAAAGCAACGGTTCGAAGCAGTATTCGACTTTTTCGATGAGAAGCTGGCACTCGACAGCAAGTTCGTGTACCAGGGGGATTCCTCGTTGGACTTGAGGAGGCTCTGCTACAGCGACCTGCGGTCACGGCACCCGTCGGTCTGCAGCGTCTTTGATAACTACGAGCTTGCCGTCATGAGCGTCATAACTGATGAGGAAGGAAAGCTCGAAGAGCTCTACGTGCGCCTCAACAAGAACAGCAAGGCGCTCACAGGGGCAGAGGTGCGGAACGCGATGCCCGGGATAGTGCCCGTACTCGCACGAGAATTGCCGGAACACGCCTTCTTCGCGTCCAAGATCAAGTTCACAGTCCTCCGCTACCAAGACAGGGACGTTGCCGCAAAGCTGCTTCTCATTGAGTATAGTGGCAAGTTGGTGAGTACGAAGAAGAAAGACCTTGACAGGTTCGCAGAGCAGATAACGCTGGAAGAGGGACCTGACACGGAACCCTACCAGAAGGCCGCTGCACAAGCGCGGACAGTCCTTGACACCATGGCGAAAGTGTTCGCCGACGACGATGTTCTCCTCGGAGGCCAAGGGATAGTGCCCGTGTACTACTGGTTGGTCAAGGAGTACGGGAAGCGCCACAAAGACTTGATCCGGCCATTTCTGGTGGAATTCGAGCAGGGCCGCAAAGAGAACGACCGGCGGGCGAGGGATGGCGGCAAGGACGTCGACCGACAGCTTTTGCGCTACAGCAATGTCAAGAGAAGCCATAATGACGAAGGCGCTATGAGGGAAATGTACGACGTACTGGCCGGACGTTTCGAAGGATTCCTTCAGCGTTAGTCACGGCTCGGATGGGTTCGGGTCTGGTCAGGAAGAATGCACGAACGTAGGCAAGCACTCATGAGGCAAGGAGATCAATGAGTTCTATCGGTCTGCAAACGGCGATAGGGCGCTGGGCCGGTCTCGGGCCGTACTACGCCATGTTTCCGGTTGACTTCGCCTTCAATGTGGTGGCCGAGTTCACGCGGCCGGGAGACGCCGTGCTGGACCCATTCGCCGGCAGGGCCTCCAGCATCTACGCTGCGGGTGCCTGTAGTAGATCCGGCCTAGGGATTGAGATCAACCCCGTCGGTTGGCTATACGGTCGTGTCAAGGTGAGTCCGGCCACCAGGGGAAGGGTACTTAAGCGCCTCGAGCAACTGGGTGAAATGGCGTTGTCTGTGGATGTTCAGCCACCAGAGGACACGGGAGAGTTTTTCACACGGTGCTACTCCCCGAGGGTCCTCAGCTTCCTGACAGTATGCAGGGACAGATTGAGGTGGCGTGAGGGCAAGGTGGACGGGACGTTGATGGCGATAATGCTGGTCTACCTTCACGGCAAGAGGTCGGCGTCGCTGTCGAATCAGATGCGCCAAGGCAAAGCCATGAGCCCCGACTATTCCGTGCGCTGGTGGCAGGAGAGGGGGTTGGAGCCGCCCGAGGTCGATCCAGTGGAGTTCCTGAGGCAGCGGATCGAGTGGCGATATGCGAAAGGGACGCCAAAGCTCTCTTCAGCGAAGGTGATCCTGGGCGATAGTAGGACTGAAGTCCAGCGGCTGTCCCGAATGCTTGCCGACGGGAGAATTCGGGACTTCGACCTGCTTTTCACCTCTCCGCCGTATTGTGGCGTGACAAACTACCACGCCGATCAGTGGCTGCGCCTGTGGATGCTCGGAGGGCCGCCCCGTCCCGTGAGCGGCGACGGTTTCTCGCGGGGCAGATTCTGCGCGAGAGATCAGTACCTTGAGCTGTTGACCAAGGTCTTTGGTGGCTGCGCCGAACTCCTTAACAGAGACGCGACAATCTACGTAAGGACCGACGCACGCCCTTTCACATTCGAAGCTACCCTGGACACTCTGCAGACAGCGTTTCCCGGGAAGTCTTTGGCCATACGGTCGAGGCCATACCTAAGGGAGACCCAGACGGCTCTCTTTGGCGATAATGCGCACAAGCCCGGCGAAATGGACATCATATTGACATGAATGCGCGCTGCTGAGGTAGCGGGGTCTCGTCGCCGCTGCCACCAAAGAAGAAGCCCTCGCCGCTGATCGCTTCCCAGACAAAGCCCGTTGCCTCCTGCGGAATGCTCAGGTCCGGAATTCCCCAGAATTCACGACCGCTCTGGTATTTGATGAAAGGAGATGCATTTATGCGCGTCTGCATAGTCGTGATCGTTCTGGCCGGCCTCTGCTGCTCGATATGCGCAGCCGACCAACTCGCTGAGGATGCACAGGCGGCAATGGCAAAGGCGGCCAGGTTTATGGACGAGAATGTGGCCACTCGCGGCGGCTATTTGTGGTGGTATGCCGCCGACCTGAGCCAGCGCGCGGGCGAGGGCAAAGCCACGCCTGACCAGGTCTGGGTGCAGGCCGGCACACCGATGACCGGCATGTGTTATCTGCGAGCTTACGAGACCACAGGCGATGACTTCTACCTCAACCTTGCCAGCAAAGCCGCCCAGGCCCTGATCTGGGGCCAACTTGAGTGCGGCGGTTGGGATTACAAGATAGATTTCTCGGAAGCCGGGGAGCAGCGGTGGTACTATCGCCACCTGCTCGGCGCGGAGGGCCTTGACACCGCCAAGCTGCGCAATACCGGGGTCTTTGACGACAACAATACGCAATCCGCCGTGCGACTGCTTATGGCGGTAGATAAAGCCGTGGGCTTTGAGGAGCCTTATCACGATGCGGCAATGTACGGCCTCGATTACATGCTAAAAGCCCAATTCGACAACGGTGCCTGGCCCCAGCGTTTCCCCCTGGCAGCCAAGGGATATAGCCGCTATTACACCTTCAATGACAACTCCATAAACGATTGCATCGCCGTCATGTTGATGGCATGGGATATCTACCAGGATGACAAGTACCGTGAAGGCGCTGGCCGGGGCGGGGATTTCATCATTCTGTCTCAGCAGGACCAGCCGCAGGCCGGCTGGGCGCAGCAATACGACTGGAACATGGAGCCGGCCGGGGCGCGTAAGTTCGAGCCTGCGTCGCTGTGCCCGGCCGTGACCAGTCGCAACCTCCGCACCCTGGTTGATCTTTACCTGGCGCTAGGAGACGAGCAGTATCTGGCCCCGATTCCGCCGGCCATACAGTGGCTTGAAGCCTGCAAGATAAGCGATGATGTGTGGCCGAGGTTCGTGGAGATCGGCACCGACCGGCCGCTGTACTTCACCAAAGAGTACGAGCTGGTCTATACCGATGACGATCTGCCGACTCACTACAGCTTCCAATCCGGCTACGGTGTCCGCAGCAGCATCGCCTATTATGAGGCCGTGCGCGAGGCAGGCCGAGACGACTATCTGGCCGAGAGGAACAAGCCTCTGACAGCGGAGCAGGCCCGCCAGCGCATGGCCGCGTCTGCGCAAAGGGTACAGGACATTATTGCCGCCCTGGACGAGCAGGGCCGCTGGCTGAGGGACGACCGCATTCAGACGCGCACCTTCAGGCAGAATTTCGACGCCTTGCGCGCCTATGTAGCGCTGGCGGCCATCGCCGAGGCGGATTGATCGCCTGGCAGCGGCCGACATCAGCCACCTCAAGGCTTGGTCAAAACCTGGCAAAACGAGCCAATGAAACGCCGCGAGGTGGTCGAGGTCAATCACTGTGTTGACACGGCCAAAAAATAAGTATTGACTTCTTGTCACGTTATTTGGTATCATAATCTGCTAGCTGTTAATATTATCTTGCCACATACATCGCTTCTATATTCTTCACCCCGTGAATTCCGCTGAAGTACTATTGCCATGAATGCCAAAGTGGGGACCTAGTCTTATGCCTGGTCGGCCCACTTTTCGGCTTTTGTGAGCGAATTGCAGCGACAGTGGTGCTGTTAGAACCAAGGCGGCATAACCCAGGAGGCACTGCAGCGAATGGCCACGGTTGAGTCCCGCAGCGTAGAGTACCCGAAGCTTAGACGCGAAGACATTCTGCCGCTCCCAGACCTTATCGAGATTCAGACCCGCTCTTACAACTGGTTTCTGGCGACGGGCCTCAAAGAGTTGTTCGAGAACTTCAGCGCCATCGAGGACTACACCGGCAACGTCTCTCTGGACTTCCTGGACTACCGGATTGGTGAGCCGTCGCTGAGCATCGGAGAATGCCGCGAACGCGACGCCACCTATGAGGCCCCCATCTACGCCAAAGTGCGGCTGGTCAACAAAGAGACGGGCGAGATGAAGGAGTCCGAGGTCTATATGGGTGAGCTACCGGTGATGACTGACCGGGGCACGTTCCTGATCAATGGTGCCGAGCGCGTGGTCATCAGCCAACTGGCGCGTTCACCCAGTGTCTATTTCCGCGACAACGTAGACTCGGCGGGCCGCGTCCTGTACGCCGCGCAGGTGATACCCAACGAGGGCGCATGGGTCGAGATCGAGACCGCCGCCAGTGGCGTTATCACCGTGCGCATCGGCCAGAGCCGCAAGTTCCCGGTAACGGCGTTGCTGCGGGGTCTGGACTGGTTCGAGGACGTAGTTGAGGACTTGCCGCCCACCGGCACTGACGCCGAGATACTGGAATGCTTCGGCAACCGCGAGACGGTTGAGATGAAGCAGATCCTCAAAGAACTCAAGGATGTCGAGCGCGGCAGCATGCCCGGGGTACAGGACCACGACGTATTCTACGCCACATCGCGACACAGCGACAGCGAAGGCGTCATAGTAGTCGAGGCCTATGGCAAGATCACCGCAAGCATCGCCAATGCCGTGCAAAAGGCCGGGACCGACAGTGTCAGAGTGCTGCGCGTGCCGCACCAGATCAGCGCCACGCTCGAGGATGACGATACCCATACCAATAAGGAGGGCCTGCTGGAGGTCTATCGCAAGATTCGCCCGGGCGACCCGCCCACTGTTGACAGCGCTCAGTCGCTGCTGCAGTCATACTTCTTCGATGTCAAGCGCTACGATCTGTCCACCGTCGGCCGCTACAAGATGAATCGCAAGCTGGGCAGGGAGGTGCCGATGGAGATTCATACACTGACCCGCGACGATGTGGTGGGCATTGTTGCGTATCTCGTCGGCCTGTCGCGCGACGAGGGCAATGTGGATGATATTGACCATTTGCAGAACAAGCGCGTGAGAGCGGTCGGGGAACTGCTGCAGAACCAGTTGCGGACCGGCTTTCTGCGCACCGAGCGGGTGGCGCGTGAGCGGATGACGAGCCTGGACCCGGACGAGATGGTGCCGCAGTCGGTCATCAGCATCAAGCCGATCACGGCCGCCATTAACAGTTTCTTCGGCAGCGGCCAGCTTTCGCAGTTCATGGACCAGATCAACCCGCTGGCGGAGCTGGCACACAAACGCCGCCTGTCTGCACTGGGGCCCGGCGGCCTGAGCAAGCAGTCGGCCAAGCTGGAGGTAAGAGACGTCCACCATTCCCACTATGGCCGCATCTGCCCGATCGAGACTCCTGAAGGCCCCAACGTAGGTTTGATCGGCTATCTGACGCTACACGCGCAGCTCAACGAGTACGGCTTCATCGAAACTCCCTATCGGCGGGTCAAGAACGGGCGGCTGACCGATGAGATTGACTATCTGGCCGCTGACGAGGAAGAACACCACAACATCGCCACCGCCTCCGAGCCGGTGGACGAGAACGGTTATTTCACGCGTCCGACAGTCTCGGTACGGCGCGCCGGCGACTTCCCCAGGGTCACCCCGGAGGAAGTGGATTATTGCGATGTCTCGCCCACGCAGGTGTTCTCGGTTGCCACCTCACTGGTGCCATTCCTGGAGAGCGACGAGCCGGTGCGGGCACTTGCCGGCTCCAACATGCAGCGCCAGGCCGTTCCGCTGATGGTGACCGAGCAGCCGGTGATCAAGACCGGGATTGAGGGCAGGGCCGCCGAGGACTCCGGGGCAGTGGTCCTGGCCGAAGATGACGGCGTGGTCCTTGCGGCCGACGCCCAACGCATTGTCATCGAGTACGCAAACGGCGAGGCGAGGACTTACGAACTTGAAAACTTCCTGCGCACCAACATGGGCACCTGTGTTAGCCAGAAGCGGCTGGTGCGCCGTGGCCAGCGTGTGGTGAAGGGTCAGCCGATCTATGATGGCGCCGCCACCAAGGACAGCGAACTGGCTCTGGGCAAGAACCTGCTGGTAGCGTTTATCCCCTGGGAAGGCTACAACTACGAAGACGCGATTCTCATATCCGAGCGCATTGTCAATGATGACATACTGACCTCAATTCACATCGAGAAGTTCGAATGTGAGGCCCGCGACACCAAGCTGGGGCCTGAAGAGATCACACGCGACATCCCCAATGTGGGCGATGATGCTCTGAGCGAACTGGACGCTGACGGCGTAATACACATCGGTGCCGAGGTCCGCCCCGAGGATATCCTGGTCGGCAAGGTAACGCCGAAGGGCCAATCTGAGCTTACGGCTGAAGAGAAACTGGTCATCGCCATCTTCGGCAAGAAGGCCGAAGAGATGCGGGACGTGTCACTGCGCATCCCCCACGGCGAGGGCGGCATCGTCATCGCTACTAAGGTATTTTCTCGCTACAAGTATAAGTGCAACCTGTGCGGGGCGGAGTTTGCCTACGGAAGGCCGATGGAGGCCGCGTTGACTTGCCGCCGGTGCGGTGGCGAGCTGAAGAAGCTGCCTGGTGATGAACTCAAGCCGGGCGTTAACCAGCTCGTGCGCGTCTATGTCGCGCAGAGACGCAAGATCATGGTGGGTGATAAGCTCACCGGCCGCCACGGCAACAAAGGCGTAATTGCCAAGATACTGCCGGTCGAGGACATGCCCTACCTGGCCGATGGCACATCAATAGATATCTGTCTCAATCCGCTCTCGGTACCGTCACGTATGAATATCGGCCAGCTCCTGGAAACGCACCTGGGGTGGACAGCCGAGAAGCTTGGCAAGGTGTTCGTTACGCCGATCTTTGAGAGCTTCACTCTGCAAGAGATTAGAGAGGGCATGGAAGAGGTCGCCCAGAAGCTGAGACATGACGCGCTGCGGTCGTACGCCGAATCGGAGATGAATACCTTCGGCCCGGTTCTCGACTTGCGCGACACTCCCGCTAGCTTTGACGAGCTGGTTGAGAACATCAACAGCCAGCTCGCCGCGCATGACAAGCAGAAGTTGGCGGACCTCGCCGAATGGCTGGGTGTGCCCGAGAGGCAATGGGAAAAGGCTTCGAGCAAGCAGGCGGCAGGGCTTATAGTTGAGCGGGCAGTGGAAAATGCCTCGGCCGTGGCGGAGTTCGACCCCGAGACCGGCAAGATGGTACTCTACGATGGCCGTACCGGGGAACCGTTCAATCAGTCGGTGATGGTCGGCTACATGTATATACTCAAACTGCTGCACCTGGTTGAGGACAAGATACACGCTCGCTCGACAGGCCCGTACTCTCTGATTACCCAGCAGCCGCTGGGCGGCAAGGCGCAGATGGGCGGCCAGCGCTTCGGGGAAATGGAGGTCTGGGCTCTGGAGGCGTATGGCGCGGCGCACACGCTGCAAGAGATGCTGACGGTGAAATCGGATGACGTGAGCGGCCGCGTGGCGACCTACGAGGCCATAGTCAAGAATGAAAACATGGAGGAGCCAGGGATTCCTGAATCATTCAAGATTTTGGTCAGAGAGATGCAGAGTCTGGCTCTGGACGTGAAGGTAACCGACTCTAGCGGCCGCGAGATTGATCTGCGCGCTGATGACGACTTCCGATAAGTACGCTCTCTGGTCGTAGGCCCCGGTAGATTCGAAAGCTGTGGGGACAATACCGCGGTGCCTGAACCTGTTCCTATGAAAAGCTGGAGGCGAAGCAATTGGCTCAGTCCACTACTGACTTTGAATCAATCACCATCGGTTTGGCCTCCCCCGACGAGATCGTCAGGTGGTCTGACGGCGAGGTCAAGAAGCCGGAGACGATCAACTACCGCACTTACAGGCCGGAACGTGACGGACTGTTTTGTGAGCGCATTTTCGGCCCGACCAGGGATTGGGAATGCCATTGCGGTAAGTACAAGAAGGTCAAGTTCAAAGGTATCATCTGCGACCGCTGTGGTGTCGAGGTCACGCGCTCGAAGGTCCGCCGTGAGCGCATGGGCCACATCAAGTTGGCCTCCCCTGTGTGCCACAGTTGGTATCTGAAGGGGGTACCTAGCCCCGTCAGCCTGCTGATGGACATGTCGCGGCGGCTGCTGGAGGAAGTCATCTATTTCGCCTCCTACATAGTCATTGCGGTCAACGTCGAGAAACTGGCCCAGTACAAGCAGGATATTGTGGATGCCGCCCAAGAAGAGAAGACGGAGTTGCGCCGGCAGTTGGATGCCGCAGTCGGCCAATTGCAGGAACGTTATGAACAGGGCCTGGATGAAGGCACCGACGTGGAGACCAAAGATGCCGAGGAGGCGGGTGAAGTTAAGCCCGAGGACGAAGAGGAAGCCGAAGTGGAAGCGGAATTGGAAGACGATGAGGATGATGAGGAAAAAGATTTGGAGGACGTTGAGGAAGAGCTGGACGAGGAACTAGACGAAGATGAGGATGTCAGCGTTGACGATGTGCCCTTCTTCCCGTTCGCGGGCGATGAGGACGGCGCCCCGATTGCCAAAGAGGACCTCAGCCGTCAGATAAAGACGCACACAGAGAGCACCGAAGAGCGCATCGCGCAGCTCGATCAGGCCTGCAAGCTGTTGTTCGAACTGCAGCCCAAACAGTTGATTTCGGAAATGGAGCACCGCTCGCTCAACGAGCTGGTGGCAGTGTGCGAGGCGCGTCTCGAGGGTGACTTCAGCGAGCTGTTCAGAGCCGGTCTGGGCGCCGCTGCCATCAAAGAGATACTCTCCCAGATTGATCTGGATGAACTGGCTCTGGAACTTCGCAAGGAGATTGACGAGCGGCGAGGAGCGCGGCGTTCTCGCGCTGTCAAGCGCCTGCGCGTAGTCGAGGCCTTCCTCAAGTCCAAGAATCGGCCCGAGTGGATGATACTGGAGGTGGTGCCGGTGCTGCCGCCGGAACTGCGGCCGATGGTGCAACTCGACGGCGGCCGCTTCGCCACCTCGGACCTCAACGATCTGTACCGCCGCGTGATCAACCGCAACAATCGCCTGGCGCGTATCATCGAGATCAACGCCCCCGAGTCGATTGTGAACCACGAGCGCAGGCTGCTGCAGGAAGCGGTTGACGCCCTGATTGACAACAGCCGCCGCAGCCGTCCGGTAACCGGTTCGAACCGCCGGCCGCTCAAATCACTCTCCGACATGCTCAAGGGGAAAGAGGGTCGCTTCCGGAAGAACCTGCTGGGCAAGCGCGTTGACTACTCCGGTCGCTCGGTCATCGTCGTCGGCCCGGAGCTGCAACTGCACCAGTGCGGCCTGCCGCGCGAGATGGCTCTGGAGCTGTTCAAGCCGTTTGTAATGAACCGGCTTGTAGAACGAGGCCACACCAGCAATATCAAGACCGCCAAGCGGATGGTTGACCGGTTGCGTGATGAGGTATGGGACGCGCTCGATGAGGTAATCGAGGACCATCCGGTGCTGCTTAACCGCGCCCCGACCTTGCACAGGCTCGGCATCCAGGCCTTTGAGGCGGTACTCATTGACGGGAAGGCGATCCAGTTGCACCCGCTGGTGTGTGAGGCATTCAACGCGGACTTTGACGGCGACCAGATGGCTGTACACGTGCCGCTTTCGTCCCATGCTCAGACCGAAGCCCGGCTGCTCATGCTCGCCTCACGTAACCTCTTCAAGCCGGCCGACGGCTCACCGATCTGCGCGCCCAAGTACGACATCGTCCTGGGATGCTACTACATGACCCAGCAAAACCCGGAGGCCGAAGGCTCCGGTCGCCATTTCCCCAGCGCCGAATCAGTCATCACCGCCTACCAGCACCGCAAGATTGACCTGCACGCTACGATCAAGGCGCGGGTGCCGCAGGTATATCTGATAGCCACCGATGAAAAGGGCAAGCCGCTGGAGTTGGATCCGCAACTGCGCCTCGATGTGAGGCGCATCATGGCCGAGATAGTCGCCGACGAGCATCCGCCGCGGCCGCGGGAGGTCTCCTTCACACTGACCAAGAAGGCAATGGCCGAAGGCGACGACACGCCGTGGGACCTGTGGTTTTCGGCACTGCCAGGCACGCCTCGGCTGCCGGGTGACAAGAATGAGGCCGCCCTCAATTCGCTGAAACGCCGGCTGGTGGTTGCTTGCAGGGGCGGCTACTTTCCGCTGGGCGCTGCGGTGGTGCTGGGCGTTAAGCGCGAACTGATTGATACCAGCGTGGGGCGGGTTATATTCAACAACCGCCTGCCGCTGGACATGCGTTTTATCAATATGGACGTCGCCAGAGACGAGCTGGACAAGCTGGTGCGACAGTGCTATGACATCTACGGCCAGACCCGCACCGCCGAGCTACTCGACATCATCAAGACCCTTGGTTTCAAGTTCGCCACCCGCTCTGGCCTCAGCATCTGCCTGGCCGACACCGCTGTGCCGACCCACCGCGCTGAAATCCTGGCCGAGACCGAGAAAGAGGTTGACAAGACCAACCGGGCCGAGCAGCGCGGCGATATCGTGGAGGAGGAGCGCGAGGAACGGGTGGTTTCCTTGTGGGAGACGGCCCGCGAACGGGTCGCCGACGAAATCTTCGAAAACATCAGCAGTTTCAACCCGCTGTGGATGATGAGCAACTCCGGCGCACGCGCCAACCGCTCCCACATCTCCCAGATATCCGGGATGCGCGGACTGATGTCCGACCCGTTCGGTCGCCTGATCGAGGCACTGCCGGTGAAGAGCAACTTCCACGATGGTCTCGACGTTCTGGAGTACTTCGTGTCCACCCACGGCGCCCGCAAGGGTCTGGCCGACACCGCGTTGCGCACGGCAGACGCCGGGTACCTGACCCGCCGCCTGGTTGATGTCTCCCAGGCGGTCATGATCACGACGGAGGATTGTGGCACCCGTGAGGGCATCACAGTCGCGCCGCTCTACAACGTGGACCTGCACTGTCCCGGCTGCGGTGAGGCCGACGTGCACCGCGTCGGCGAATGTCAGGAATGCGGTCACGCGCTGCCGCCTGACTACGATGACGAGCTGCTTGAAGATCTTGAGGTGCGGATCATCGGTCGCACTGCCGCCGTTGATATGGTCCACCCGGAGACCGGAGATGTGATAGTTCCGGCCGGCAGCGAGATCTCCGAAAGAGAAGCCGGCATCATCGTCGCGGCGGGGATCAAACACGTGACCATCCGCTCGGCGCTGACTTGCGAATGCCGTGACGGCATCTGCGGCAAGTGTTACGGGCGGGATATGGCCACCCAGCGGCCCGTCGAGCTCGGCACTGCAGTCGGCATCATTGCTGCCCAGTCCATCGGCGAGCCGGGCACTCAATTGACGATGAGGACCTTCCACACTGGCGGCGTGGCGGGCGAGACGATCACTGCTGTCGCCGATGTCAAGAAGCGCAAGCAGCAGGCGTTGCGCAGCCTCCACGACGATGTGGACAGCGGCCGCGTATCCTTGGATGTCGCCGGCACCGGCAGAGCGCGGCAGAAGGCCATCAAGGAAATGCTCAAGGTGCTGGAAAGCGGCGTGCATGGCCTGCTGCGGGTCGTCGAGCTGTTCGAAGCCCGGACGCCCAAGGGCCAGGCGATTACCGCCGAGGTTGACGGGACCGTGGCGGACATCGAGACCGTCGGCTTCCGTCGGGTTATCATCCACTCAGAGCACTCACTTGACGACCTCAACGCCATCCGTGGTCAGCGGCTGGCCGAAGACGTGTATGCAGCCGACGCAAAGACACTGCTGGCCAAGCGGGGCGCCAAGCTGTTGAAGAAAGTCCGCCAGCATTTGCGCAAAGCGGGCATAACGCATGTGAAGATCGCAACCTCTCATCTGGCGCCGCCACGCGGCGAGCTATTCGTGCAGTCTAACAGCGAGGTGCGCGCCGGCGACCCGCTCACCACTGGGCCGCTCGACCCCCAGACTATTCTGGAGAAGAAGGGCCTGGGCGGAGTCCAGGAGTATCTGCTCAAAGAGGTGCAGAAAGTCTATTGTCCGCACGGTGTCGGCATCAACGACAAGCACATCGAGATCATCATCCGCCAGATGCTGCTGCGGCGCAAGATCGTTGACCACGGTGATACCGATTTCCTGCCCGGTCAGATCGTGGATCGGTTTCAGTACGACACCGAGAACCAGCGGGTCAGAGAGCTGGGTGGGCGCGAAGCTACTGCCAAGCCGCAACTGCTCGGTATCACCCAGGCATCTCTGTCCACCGAGAGCTTCCTGTCAGCAGCCAGCTTCCAGCGCACCACCCGTGTGCTCAGCGAAGCAGCGTGCGAGCACAAGTCCGACCCGCTCGAGGGCGTCAAGGAAAATGTTATCATCGGCAGACTGATACCCGCAGGCACCGGCATGAGAATGCACCGCGACCGTGAAATCGGCTTTGCCGAGGGCTACAAGCTGGAGATGGAAGCGAAGCCGGAACGGGAGACGCCAGAGGAAGCCGTGCAGCGCCTGATCAGCCAGTTCGGCAGCGACAATACCTGAGCGCGGGCACGGACCGCGCAAAAAAGCTCAGATTCTGCCACAAAATGGCCTGCCATCTATTGACAGGGGTTAGCAAGGTTACTATAATACAATCCTACCCCTACCCAACAAGCACTGGTGCAGAAGCCACTCTTTAGGATATACCGTTGCACTAGTGAACTGTCGGGTGCATATCCAGGGTGCGGGACGGGGTTGGAGGCCCTGACGTCTGTATCGGTGACTGGCAGGCGTTGGAAGTGATGTCAATAAGGGGGCGACAGCAGCAGACGGCATCGTAGAATGCCGACAGAATGCTTCGCAATTCAATGACCCAGTCTGGTGAAACCCCTCGTTGCTGTGAGGGGTTTCGTGTCTCTGCCCGTGGGCGAAGCCCACGAACTGAAATCTTTGTAAAGGGAGTGGCCTGCTTGCCAACAATCAGTCAGCTAGTGCGCAAAGGGCGTAAGAAGAAGGCTAAGAAACCCAGGACACCGGCTCTGAAGGTTGCATGGAACGCCTTGAAACGTAAGGCGAAAGGTGTCGAAGGGGCCCCGCAGCGGCGCGGCGTCTGCACCAGAGTCTGGGCTCAGACACCGAAAAAGCCTAACTCGGCCTTGCGTAAGGTCGCCCGCGTCCGGCTCTTTAACCGGGAAGAGGTCACCGCATATATTCCCGGTGAGGGGCAGAACCTGGTCGAGTATTCCGTAGTCTTGATTCGTGGCGGGCGCGTGAAAGACCTCAACTCGGTCAAGTACCACGTGATCCGCGGCACGCTCGACGCTGCGGGCGTTGATGGTCGCAGACAGGGCCGTTCCAAGTATGGCACCAAGAAGCCCGGTTAGTTCCGACGGCCCGCACCGACCGACGCCATCCTGCGGCGAGCTATTCTGAGGAGCAGATGAATGCCGAGAAAAGGCGAAGTGCCCAAACGGGTAATACCGGGAGACCCGGTATTCAACAGCACAATCGTTCAGCGCCTGATCAACAAGATAATTATGGGCGGCAAGAAGAGCCTGGCGGAGCGCATCGTCTATGGCGCTCTTCTGGAGATTCACGAAATGGCAGGCAGCAACCCGCTTGAGGTACTCAGTGAGGCGATCCGTAACGTTCGGCCGGTTGTCGAGGTAAGACCGCGGAGGGTTGGCGGCGCCACCTATCAGGTGCCGGTCGAGGTCAACGGCCGGCGCCAGTTGACACTGGCGATTCGCTGGCTAGTTGCCGCCGCTCGCGATCGCAGCGAACGGCGCTCGACAGAGCGCCTGGCCAACGAACTGCTCGACGCCTCCAAAGGCGAGGGCGCTGCCGTCAGGCGCCGCGTTGAAACATATCGTATGGCGGAGGCCAATAAAGCTTATTCGCACTACCGGTGGTAGGCGCGCAGACCGCCTGCGGCTTGCTATGACAAGTCGGACACGGGCAGAGGGCGCCATATCAGCCGTGTTGGTAGCGGCAGTTACATCAAACGTTTCGAGGAGCACCTGATTCAGTCGTGGCACAGACCAAATCGCTGCAAAAAACCAGAAATATTGGCATAGCGGCCCACATTGACGCCGGTAAGACGACAACTACCGAGCGGATACTGTATTATACGGGCCGCGTCCACCGCATGGGCGAAGTGGACGACGGCGATGCCACTATGGACTACATGCCTCAGGAGATGGAACGGGGCATCACGATCATGTCTGCAGCCACGACCTGTGAGTGGCAAGACCATACGATCAACATACTGGACACACCCGGCCATGTTGATTTTACAGTCGAAGTCGAGCGCTCGCTGCGCGTTTTGGACGGTATGGTTGCGATCCTGTGCGCTGTCGGCGGGGTACAGCCGCAGTCGGAGACGGTCTGGCGCCAGGCTAGTAAGTATAATATTCCGCGCATAGTCTTTGTCAATAAGATGGACCGCACCGGTGCCGACTTCCATGACGTGCTGCACCAGATGCGGCAGCGGTTAGGCGCAAATGCTCTGGCGATACAGATCCCGATCGGGGCGGAAGAGGAGTTCGAAGGCGTCATTGACCTGATCGAGATGAAGGCGATCTACTGGGAAGACGACCTCGGCGCCGAGGCCGTGAAGCGCGAAGTGCCCGAGCCGATGGGCGACCGCGCTGAATTGTTCCGCGAATGGCTGATCGTTGCTATGGCCGACACCCACCCGCATCTGGAGGAGAAGTACTTTGCAGGTGAGCAGCCGACACCAGATGAAATACGTGCGGCGATCCGCGAGGACACCTTGGAAAACGCATTAGTGCCCGTGCTGTGCGGCAGCGCACTGAGGAACAAGGGCGTACAGCCCTTGCTGGACGCGGTCGTGCACTATTTGCCCTCCCCGCTCGAGGTGCCGCCCGTTATGGGTTTCCAGCCCAAAACGGAAGAACCAGTGCTGTGCCGTCCGTCACCTGATGAGCCGCTGGCCGCGTTGGTCTTCAAAGTCGTAACTGACCCCTTTGTCGGCCAGCTTTCTTATGTACGGATATATTCGGGCCAACTCAAGAAGGGCCAGACGGTCTATAACGCCCAGAATAGGGTAAAGTCACGAATTGCGCACATCCTCAGAATGCATGCTGATAGCCGCGAGAACATTGAACTCGCAAGCGTCGGCGATATCGTGGCAGTAGTCGGCCTCAGCAAAGCCACCACCGGCGATACGCTCAGTCAGGTGGACCACCCCGTAGTTCTCGAAAGCATAGAGTTTCCCGAGCCGGTTATCTCCATGGCCATCGAGCCCAAGACCACGGCCGACGAGGGCCGGCTGGTCGAAAGCCTACAGCGGCTGATGGGCGAGGACCCCACCTTCTCAGTGCGCACCGACCGCGACACCGGCCAGCAGATAATCTCGGGCATGGGCGAGCTGCACCTCGACATCATCAGGGACCGCCTGCTGCGCGAGTTTAAGGTCGAGGCCAATGTCGGTAACCCCCACGTTGCTTACAAGGAAACGATCACGCGACAGGCAACCGCCAGAGGCAGATTTGTGCGCCAGACCGGCGGCCATGGCCAGTATGGCGATGTGACGTTGCTGCTGGAGCCGCTTGCCCGAGGGACAGGCTATGAGTTTGAAGACAGAACCAAGGGTGGCGTCGTGCCGAGGGAGTTCATACCCTCGGTTAAAGCCGGTGTCAAAGAGGCCATGGAAGCGGGCGCGGTGGCAGCCTATCCGGTAGTTGACATACGCGTCTGCTTGACCGACGGCTCCTACCATGATGTTGACTCTTCAGAGGTGGCGTTCAAGCTCGCCGCAAGCACGGCTTTTCGCGAGGCCTACCAGGACGGCGAGCCGATCTTGCTGGAGCCGGTGATGTCCGTCGAAGTCCTCACGCCGGATGCCTACATGGGCGATGTGGTAAACGATCTGAATGCTCGCCAGGCCGAGATCAGCAGCATGAAAGCCTCGTCAGGCGATACCCAGACCATAGCCGCCCTGGTGCCGCTGGCCACGCTGTTCGGCTATTCGACGCAGTTGCGCTCCCTGAGCCAAGGGCGCGCGACATACAGCATGGAGCCGCACTCGTACAGGCCCCTGTCGCAGGAACGGCAGGAAGCGATAATAGGCGCAGAATAGACTATGTGAACGTGTGATTTCCATCCGACACTTGGAGGTAAAGACAAGATGTCAAAAGAGAAATTTGTACGGGACAAGCCGCATATTAACGTGGGGACGATAGGCCACGTTGACCACGGCAAGACGACGCTGACATCTGCGATCACGCAATGTCTATGCA
>JAUVVY010000063.1 GCA_030604405.1 bacterium
AAAGATCTACGATGTGATTCTCAACCGCGGAGAGGGCACCATCGTGGATATAGATGATTATGATGTGGATGATTTCGAACGCAGGCTTCTGGCGCACCCCAAGGTTATAACCAAATGGTAACGCGCGCGGGGAAGAAATACGGCATACTGAGCGCTTAGTGCTGCCTCGGGCAGTGCGTCTAATCAACATATCGCGTAGGACAAGCTTGCGCGCCGAAGCCTCGGCGAAGGCGGGGCATCCTTGTTGTTTGCCGTAGGCGCGTAACGGCGAATTTTGTCATTGGGCAATAACTGTATTGAAGGTCTGGTCGTGAATTCCGGAATTACTTGTTGTAGGGCGCGGGCTTGTACCGCGCCGGTGGTGTAGCGCAATATCTTTACAGGCCACAACCTATCCGATGTCACTTTCTAGCCTGTCAATGCCGTTGCCGTTGTAGGGGCGCAATTGATTGCGCCCAATCAGCAGCCGCGTGCAGAACGTGATAAATCACGCCCCTACCAATACCGAGGCACCATGCGAAGCTACGCCGGCGGCTGTTGAGCTGCAAGTCAGTGATATCATTCATATCAAAGAAGAGCGGACCCGCTCGTTAGGAAAAGGCGACAAGACTTAAACCGTTACGCGCCTACGGCAAACAACATCCTTGCCTGTCAATGCCGTTGATGATTGTGCGGAGCAGACACCAGAAGAGACAGCCAGTGCTAACCAAAACCTTCCTACACATCCCCAGGATCGGCTCCAAGACGGAGCGGCGCATCTGGTCGTGCGGCCTCACCGACTGGCACAAGGCGCTGTCTCACACTGAGCAGGTGCCTGGCTTTTCGCAGCGGCGCTGGGACTACGTGCGCAGCCATCTGGAGAGTTCGCTGCGCAGCCTGCAGGCCGGCGACCACGCCTACTTTGCTACTTATCTGCCGAGTGGCGAGCACTGGCGCGCCTATTCCAGCTTCCATAACCGCACGGCGTACCTGGACATTGAGACAACCGGCCTGGGGCCGCGCGCGCAGATAACGGTCATCGGCGTCCATGATGGCACGCGCACAGCCACGTATGTCGCCGGCGACAACCTCGACGAGTTCGCCGATGATATCAGCCGCTTCAACATGATAGTCACCTTCAACGGTCTCACGTTTGACCTGCCGTATCTGCGCCGGGCTTTTCCGCAACTGGCCTGGGACCATCTGCACTGCGATCTGCGCTACGCGCTGGGCCGTCTGGGGTTGCGCGGCGGTCTGAAGAATATTGAGAGGTGCCTGGGCATCGCGCGCGGCGAGGATATTGACGGGCTATCGGGCGATGATGCGGTCAGATTGTGGTACGAGTACCTGTCCGGTAATGAACGGAGCCTGGCGCGCCTGCTGGAGTACAACACCGCCGATGTGGAGAATCTGCAGTTGCTGATGGATTACGCCTACGGGAAACTCTCCGCGCGATTGATTGAGGAAGCGACGCGATGAACCGCGACACGCAGGGAGCCGGCGGCTCCGAAGTAGAAGCGGCCGCCCACCCGGTGCCCGGGCCGGATGGCTCAGTTCGAAAGCCCTATGGCATATTCGCTGCCGCCTTCTTGATTGACCTGGCGGTGGCCTGCCTGATGCTCTCGCTGCAGTTTCTGGCTGTGAGTATGGGGGCGATCCCGCGCGTGCTGGGGATGATAGGCGCTTTTGGCAGCGGCGGATATGCGGCAACATGCGTTCTTGCCGGCGGCATAGCCGACCGCATCGGCCGCAAGCGCAGCGCGACGATCGGCATATTCAGCGCAGCAGTGGTGTGGCTGCTTTATACCAGAGCGCCGAATCCCTACTGGCTGCTGGCGATGGTGCCGTTTGGCGGGGCCGCACTGGGGATGGTCTGGCCGGCCGTCCAGGCGTGGCTTGCCGAGCGCACCGCAAGCGGACAAAGGGCACTGAACAGGAATCTGGGGCTGTTCAACGTCTCCTGGTCCGCCGGATTGCTGATAGGCCCGCTGGTTGCCGGTTATATCTGGCGTGACGACTTCCCCGCTCTGCCATTCGTCTTATGTGCCGCCACAGGTGGCGTGGTAGTGATAGTACTACTGCTCACGCCTGGTGGCGGACCCGGTGTGCGGCAGCAACGACAAAGCGCCGCTGATGACGCTGATGGCGCACAGGACCATGCCTTGTGGCCGCTTTTCATGAAGCTTGCGTGGGCGGGCAACTTTTCGAGCTGGTTTGTCGGCGCCACAATACAGACGATGTTTCCCAAGCTCGGCCTGAGTGCGGAGATGGCGCTAAGCCACCGTCTGGTCGGGGTAGTGATATTCTGCTACTGGGGCGCGCTGATGGGGTCATTTTTCCTGGCCCGCACCACACAGCGCTGGCAGTTCAAGATCTGGCCACTGATCGTCGCTGAAGCCTTTTCACTGCTGGGAATGTTGTGCGCCGGTCTCTACGCGAACTCGGCGGTAGCCTTTGGTATCTGCTTTGCGGTAGCGGGCGGCGCGGCCGGAGTGACCTATGTCAGTAGTCTGTTTTACAGCATCACCGGGTCTCCTGAAAGCTGTGGCAGGCGCACCGGATTCCACGAGGCGATCTTGGGTGTGGGTTCGCTGGCCGGTGGGCTCATCAGCGGCGAAGTTGCCACGATGTTCGGCTTGCGCACACCATACCTGGCGGCGGCTTCAATCATATTTGCGGTCGTCCTGGTACAGGTACTGGTCTGGACCAGTCGCGCCCGGGCCACGAGGCCGCATCATTCAGCGAACGCGTAGCTCGGCCTTTCACCTAGTACGCGTGGGGCAGGCTTTCCAGCCTGACAGCCGTTGTGGTTTGTTATCGCGTTCTCAGCTTCCCGTTCGACCGTTCGACAGGCTCACGGCCCTGAGCAACGTCGAAGCACAGGCTCACGGCCCTGAGCAACGTCGAAGGGCAGCCCGAGGTCGTTGCGGCAAATTGTGAGTCCGGCTCGCGTGCCGAGTATGCTATACTGCAGGAGAAGGTCGCCCTGCCGCCGGGCTACGAGTTGATCGGGCACGAACTGATGCCGGCTTGCCTTTGTCGCGGTTGAGGCCGAATCAGGAGGCCTCGCGGCGCTCAGAGCGGCGAACGCAGGTCATCTTGGCCTGGCGCTTGTCAGCTCTTCCGGCCGCAGCGCAAGCCGCGACAGCGCAAGTGCCCAAAGCAAACCAGACGGCGAGTACGCCGTAGATTACGTAGAGCATATGTCAGCCGCCTTCCTGAGAATTCTTTCTCATATATCTATATCGGCCAATACTGGCCACAACTTTAGGAAAAACTGCGGTTTGAGGAGGTGAGCCGTGACTGCTGCCGCGGACCAACTCGACATCCGACCGATGGGACTCGCTGATATCCTGGACAGTGCCATACGCCTGTACCGGCACAATTTCGGGGCGTTTCTGGGCATTGTGGCCATCGCGTGGGTACCAGCGCTGGCGATACAGCTTTACGCGACGCATTGGTACATGTCGCTTTTCATATCCGGGCAGCCGTCCGAAGTTGACTTCCTGTCGCTGGCCGGCGGTGCGATAGCGCTGCTACTGGCCTCCACGGTGGTATATTTGGTCGCAGTGCCGCTCGCCCAAGGGGCCCTGATCTGGGCGATCTCGAAAAGCTACCTGGGCCAGCCGATTGGCATTGGCGAGGCATACCGCGTGGTGGTGAACAAGCTCGGTCACATAGTCCTGGCGATTATCTTAACGAGTCTGGTGGTGAGTGCCGGCACGCTGGCTTGCGTTATCCCGGGGATAGTCTTTACGTTTATGTTTTCGTTCACGATTCCCGAGGTGGTTCTAGGGAACCGCACCGCTATAGATGCGATCAAGCGAAGTTGGGAGCTGGCCGCCTATGATTTCTGGAAAGTGGTGCTGACGCTATTTGTGCTCAGTCTGCTTGTTGCGATAATTTCAGCAGCTCTGGGCGCGCCGTTTCAATTCGCGACCATGATACCGGTGTCCCCGGACAAGATGACACTACTCTACACTTTGTCGGGCGCTATACCTGGTCTAATCCAGGTGATATTGCAGCCGGTGCAGATTGTCGGGACGATTCTGTTGTATTATGATTTGCGGATTCGCAAGGAAGGCTTCGATATTCAACTGCTTGCTGAGGCAATGGAGAAAGAGGGCGAGACAGTCGCTGTACAGCCGACGCCGAGTCTACTAGCCGATGATACGCCGCCGCTGCCACCGAAGATAGACCGCGGCCACGATCAATGAAAAACGCGGCTGTTTCTGACGCCACTAGAGAGCCGCCTGGTGTGAATCAGAGATATGGAAACATCACAACGACCGGCTGTCCTCTACACTGACGGCGCTGCCAGGGGCAACCCGGGGCCTGCAGGTGCGGGATTTGTGCTCTACGGCCCGGACGGCAAAGCGTTGGCAAACGGGAGCATCCCGCTGGGACATGCGACCAATAACGTAGCCGAATACCGCGCGCTGATCGCCGGCCTGCACGAGGCCAGCGCCAGAGGCATCAAACACCTGCGCGTGCGAACTGACAGCGAGCTGATATGCCGGCAGCTCAACGGCCAGTATCGGGTGAAGTCCGACAGTATCAGGCAGTTTTACGAATGGGCGCGGCGTTTGATGCAGCGCTTCGAAAGCATTGAGATACAGCATGTGCCACGGGATGAAAATGCAGAGGCCGACCGGCTTGCCAGCGACGCCGCCGGGCGTGCGGAGGAAGATGGCCATGAGCGAAAGAGTTGAAGGCCTCAGTTCCGCCAACTGGATCATCCCTTCTCAGCTCCTGGCCACAGCCCAGCCCGGCGAAGCCGAGATGCTGCGACTGGCAGAGCTGGGGATAACCACAATGATCGCGCTCCTGGAGTACTCGCCTGCGGCTGCTGCAGCACTGCGGCACGGAATCAAGTACCGCCATCTGACCTACCACGATATGACCCCGCCTTCGGATGAACTGATCGCAGAGTTTGTGGCGCTGGTGGATGCGGCGCTTGTCAAAGGTGAGAAGGTGGCAGTGCATTGCATGGCGGGGCTAGGGCGGACCGGAACGTTGATATCGTGTTATCTGGTGTACCAGGGCATGGGCGCGGAGCAAGCGATCGCATACGTGCGAGCGCAACGGCCCGGCTCAGTCCAAACAGCAGCTCAGGAGTTGGCCGTAATGCGCTATGCCGGCCAGTGTGCCAACTGACGCAAGACTGTCGAACTATGCCGGAGCAAGTGCGTCTAACAAAGAAGAATTTGCGCAGTTTGATTTGACAGTGACGTGCAGTAGTGCTATTATATTATTGGTACGTTCGGGGGGACACGACGAAACTAGCAGTCAAGATGCGTTGCCTGTCGGCAGCCTATCGGCAGGTCTTTTAATTTGCTGCAAGAGATGAAGAGCCGTCCCCCGCTCAGCGCCGGCTGTCACAGCAGGCGTTTTTCCAAGCCGTTGCGATGGTTAATTAGTGGGCAGACAAGGAGTGGAAAAAATGAGTCGTCGGAAGTGGACTAGAGAGAAGATCATTCAGACAATCAATGAGCTGCACATGGCAGGCCATTCCCTCAGCACCCGCCGAATGGCGGAACTGGGCTACAGTGGCATGGTGACAACCGCATACAAAGATGAAATGTTCGGGAGTTGGCGAGATGCCATAAGAGCTGCCGGCCTCGATCCCAAGGAAGTGTGTAAGCGCAAGCGCAAGTGGACGCAAGAACGCATCCTGCAAGAGATACAGCGATTGCACCGCGAGGGCGAAGACCTTTCGCACAGCGCCGCAAAGCGCAATCACCAGTACCTCGTAGTAGTAGCCGTTGATGACAGGATGTTCGGCAGTTGGCGCAATGCCATTGAGGCCGCCGGTCTCGACTATGAAAAGATCAGCAAGCACCGCTTCTGGAGCAAAGAGCGGATCATCGAGGACATCAAGGAACTCAATGCCAAAGGTGAGGACCTCAGCCACGAGGCAGCCAAAAACAGACATGGCGCGCTCGTTTCGGCCGCCAGCAGCAAGCGATACTTCGGTAGCTGGCGCGCCGCTATTGAGGCCGCCGGCCTCGACTACGCCAAGATCCGCAGAATCAACCGTTGGACTGAGGACAAGATCATCAGTACCATCCGCAGCTTGCACGCTCAGGGCAAGTCGGTTAACAACAGCAACATGCGCCGCATGGGCTATCGCGGCATGATGGAGGCTGCCAGCCGTGAGGGCAACTTCGGCAGTTGGGCAGACGCCGTCGCGGCCGCCGGCCTCGACTATGAGGCAATTCGCAAGTCATAGGACAAGCCCAGAGCAGTCACTCAAGAGTTGCCAGGTTCACGACACGCCAGGCCGCGATGGGTTACGGGCGCCGCCCAACCTAAAGCGGCCACGTAAGTCCCCATACCTCGACTGAGCAGTTGGCAGCCTACATGGCAACGACTGGCTCCAGCATTCACAGGCGCGTCGCTCGGCCTGCCCTGAGCCTGTCGAAGGGCAGGTAAGAATGCGCCTGCCCTGAGCAAAGTCGAAGGAAGCAACGTCGGAGGGCAGCCCGAGGTCGCTGGGGTCATTAGAATCTGTCATCTTGCGCCGTCATGAATAATGCAACCTGGTAGCGCCACCGGCCGGAGGAGTATGACTCGTATGGTGCAGATGTTTGTCAACAGGGTGGGCCTCGACCTACAGAAGCGCGCGTTCGTGGTACTTGCCGACGCTGAGGAACAACGCTTCTTGCCGATACTAATCGGCCCGTTCGAGGCGCGTGCGATTGCGATGGCCACCCAGACGCCCGGCGAACGTCCGATGACACATGAGTTGCTCGGCTCGGTTATCCGGACGATCGGATGCAGCCTGGCCCGCATTGAGATAACCGAACTCAAAGATCAGGTGTTCTACGCGTTCTTGCGGCTGAAGGGAAGCGACGGAACCTACGAAGTTGATGCACGACCCAGTGATGCCATTGCTCTGGCGCTCTACGCCGACGCGCCGATCTTTGTTGCCGAGCAGGTTCTGGATGGGACGGTAGTACTGAGCCCGGAAGCCGAAGAACAAGAGAAAGAACAGTTCCGCGACCTGCTTTCCGGCCTCTTCTCAGACGATGACGCGCCCGACGAAACCAGCTAAGCCGCATGATTTGTGAACGCGTAGCTCGGCCTCAGCTTTGTGCTGTTCGCAAAGCTCAGGTGGGAATGCGTGAGCATTCACAGCTTCCCGTTCGGCAAGCTCACGGCCCTGAGCAACGTCGAAGGGCAGCCCGAGGGCGTCACCAAGGGGCTTATTTCATCTTGCCCGATGTTCCCTTTGATTCATCAACAATGCCGGCTAAGCCGGTCCCCAATAAGTAGGAGGCTCTTCTAAGTGACACAGCCATCCAAGAGGGTTTGGTACGGTATTGCCGTCATCATCGGCTTGATTGTGATCCAGAAGCTCTTCATATTGTACACCGACTACCTGTGGTTTGGGGCTCTGGAGCAGGGCCCGGTGTTCATGACGATTCTTAAGTCACGGATACTGCTGGCAGTGCTGTTCGGAGCCGTGTTTTTTGTCTGGCTCTACGGCAACGCTCGCCTCGCACGCAGGCCCTTGCCCAAGGATGTAACTCTCATCGGCAGACGTCTGCTGCCAGACGAAGAGAGACAGCAGATTGAGGAGTACGCCGACCGCGCCATTCTGATCTTCTGCCTCATAGGTGCGCTGATGGTAGCCGCGGTTGCCGCCGCGCAGTGGCGTGAATGGCTGCAATTCCTCAACGCTGTCCCGTTTACTGAAGCCCACAACGACCCGCTGTTTGAGAAAAATGCCGGCTTCTATGTGTTCAAGCTGTCCTTTATACTCTACGTGTGGCGCTCAGTGTTCTATGCCATAGTTATTGCCCTGGTCGTAAGCGTGCTGGTCCACCTTTATCAGGAAGCCATCAGGATAGTCGGTAACGTGGTGCAGGCCATACCTCGGGCACGCATCCACGTGCTTTCGCTCCTGGCGCTGGCATTTTTCGCCAAGATATACTCCTATCGGCTGATGCAGTACACTCTGGTCTATTCGGCGCATGGCAAGGAGTTCTTCGGCGCCTCCTACGCCGATGTGCATGCCCGACTGCCGCTGCTGACGGTACTGATGATAATGTGCGCCTTGGCCGGTATTGCATGTCTGATAAGTCTCCGCGGGCGCTCGCTAACCGTGCCGGGAGGGGCGCTGGCGGCCGTGCTACTGGTGTCAATCCTGGGCGGGTGGGCGTACCCGCTGACCATCCAGAAGCTGATCGTCGGCCCCAACGAGCTCGAGCGCGAGCGGACCTTCATTGAATACAACATCGAGGCCACGAATCTCGCCTATAAGACCGCCGATGTGGTTGACAAGCCGCATAGCGTTGCCTCCGACCTGAGCTGGGATGACATCAACGACAACACCGCCACCATCTACAATATCAGGCTCTGGGATCATCGTCCGCTGGAGACCTTCTATCAGCAGATGCAGGCGTTGCGTCCGTACTACCAGTTCGCCGACGTGGACGTTGACCGTTACGAGATTGACGGCGAGACCCGGCAGGTGATGTTGGCGGCCAGGCAGTTGGCTTACGACCGCCTGAGCCCGACCTGGGTCAACCGCCATCTGCTCTACACACACGGCTACGGTCTTACTATGTCACCGGTGGCCGAGGTCACCGACGAGGGAAAGCCGATCTATTGGATCAAGAACCTGCCGCCGGTCGCCTCGACAGAGGACCTGCCGCCGGTTGCGTCGATAGGCCTTGATGTCAAACGACCGGCTCTCTACTACACCGCCAGTTGGCACCCCAGGCTTATCGAACGAATAGCTCCACCGGAATTCATCCGCGATGAGGCACACGAACGAGCGGCGACGCGCCCGCTTGAGGAGCCTGAAGGAGCCCCAGGACCGCCAGGCGCCGCTCCACCGCAGCGTCCGGCCGCGGCCCAGTGGCACGGCACAGATCCAGGAAGCGTTCCGCTCTTCGTCCTGGGCAATACCAAGGCTAACGAGCTTGACTATCCGCAAGTCAGCGATGAAGAAGGGGCGGAGAACGTCTATACCCATTACTCCGGAAGCGGCGGCGTGCAGTTGACGGGGCTCTGGCGCAAGCTGGCCTTCGCCATCCGCTTCGGCCTCAGTCGCCACTACCAGATACTCTTTACCGATTCCATCACACCCGAAAGCCGCTTGATGATGTACCGCGAGTTGCCCGAACGCCTCACAGCCCTGGCGCCGTTCCTTATGTATGACCCCGATCCGTACCTGATGCTCGATGACGCCGGCGAGCTCAAGTGGATCTGCGACGCCTACACCGTATCAAACATGTACCCGTATTCGGCCCGCATCACGTGGTCCGGCAACTACGTGCGCAACTCGGTGAAGGTTATTGTTGACGCTTATGAGGGCAAGCCGCAATACTACATCGTGGACCCGCAAGACCCCATGGTGCAGTGCTATCAGAAGATCTTCCCCACTCTCTTCAGGGACTTCAGCCAGATGGAGGCTTCAGTCAAGCAGCATCTGCGCTACCCGCAGTTGCTATTCCGCATCCAGGCAGGCATCTACGCCAAGTATCACCAGAAGAACCCGCAGACCTTTTACCAGGCCGAAGACGAGTGGGCCGTCCCGCCCGAGGTATATGCCGACAGCTACCGCGAAGTCGAGGCCTACTACCAGGTCATGAAGCTCCCGGGCGAGGAGAAAGAAGAATTCCTGCTGATGCTGCCCCTTGTTCTGGCCAAGTTTGAGCGCAAGAACATGGTGGCATGGATGGCGGCACGTTGTGACCCCGAGAAGTACGGCGAACTGATCGTCTATCGCTTCCCGAAAAAGCAACTGGTCTACGGGACGATGCACTTTGAGGCACTTGTTGACAATGACCCGGAGCTTTCTGAGCTGATGACATTGTGGGGTACGTCCGGTTCGCGGGTAATTCGCGGCAACGTACTCGTCATCCCCGTAGCCGACACTCTGCTCTATGTGGAGCCGATCTATCTTGAGTCAACTGACGTCGCGCTTCCTGAACTGCGCATCGTGGTGCTGATGCATGGCGATAAGCTGGTACACGCCCCGACGTTGGACGGAGCACTGGCGAAGCTGCTCGGTAGCGACGGTGTGAGAAAGCGGCCCGTGCCAGGCGTCGAGCCGCCAGCGCCAGCCGAGCCCGCTGAAGTGACTGCTCCACCACCGGCCGCAGTGGCAGTATCCGCCGATGAACTCGCCACGCTGCGCAGCCTGCTCGAGCAGGCCATTGAACTAGACCAGGAAGCTGAGGCTTACCTCACGCAGGGAGACCTGGGCAGATACCGCGACAAGCAGCAGCAGCAGCGGGATCTGCTCGAAAAGGCGTGGCAGGAGCTGGAGCAATAAGGCAGCCTCCCGATACTTGAAGGAAAAGACCTCATCGGGCGACAATTATGATATTGTCGCCCTTTTATTACCGACGCAACTATCACCCAGGGTGCAGACATCACGATGGATACAGGTATTGACTTGACCAACATTGAGGCCGTCATCTTCGACTTTGACGGCACGCTGGCCGAGACCAGGATTGACTTCGCCAAGATGCGCCGTCTGATTATCGAACTCTTGCAGCGCTGGGGCGTGTGGGAAGACGGAATGGCCGAGGACAGGTACGTGCTGGACATCATCAAGGCAGGCCGCGAGAACTTGGGCTCTGACCCCGACAAAGTCGCGCAATTCCAGGCCGAGGCGGACGACATCCTGGAGCAGGTCGAGCTGGAAACATGTGCGACCGCCGAGCCCTTCGCCGGTGTCGTCGAGGCGCTGCGGCAACTGCACGAAAACGGCCTCAAGGTCGGGATCGTCACCAGAAACTGCCGCGTCGGAGTGGCCTCGGTGACTTCACGCTACCACCTTTACCATGACCTGCTTCTGACCCGTGATGATGTCACCCGGGTCAAACCAGACCCCGACCACCTCGCGCAGGCGCTCAAGCAGATCGGTGTCGAGCCGCAGCGGGCGGTCATGATCGGCGATCATATTACGGACGTGCAGGGCGCAGAGGGCCTTGGTGTCATGACGATCGGGGTGCTTACCCAGAAGACCACCAGGGAGGAGTTTGAGCAAATCGGCGCCGACGCTGTGTTCCCTGACGTGCCGTCCGCCGTCGCGGCGATAATCGAAGCGAGGAATGCACCATGAGCGAGGACCTGCTGCCGGTCGGCAAGCTGGACGCCGCCACGTTGCGCCGGCTGCTGGGAGCGATCCCATGCAACGACCCGAGCGTGATTCTCGGGCCTGGCATCGGACGCGATGTGGCCGTGCTTGACAACGGTGCTGACTCATATCTGCTCGCCAAGACTGACCCGGTCACCTTTGCCACCGACGCTATCGGCTACTATGTCGTCAACGTCAATGCCAATGATATCGCCACCAGCGGTGGGACGCCGCGCTGGTTTCTGGCCACGGCGTTGCTGCCCGATAGCGCGGCGACTGAAGAAATGGTCACCGACATATTTGAGCAGATCAGTGCGGCATGTGAGCAGCTGGAGATCACACTTGTCGGCGGCCATACGGAGATTACCTACGACCTGACCCGGCCGATTGTAGTCGGGCAGATGCTCGGAGACGTGCCCAGAGACCGGCTGATTACTCCGGAGGGGCTGCAGGCCGGCGATCTGATTGTTGTCACCAAGCAGGCGCCTGTCGAGGCCACGGCGCTGATTGCCCGTGAAAAACCCAACGAGCTGCAGGAGGCGGGGTTCTCCGAGGAGACGCTGCAGCGATGTGCGCAGATGCTCTTCGACCCCGGCATATCGGTGCTTGCCGATGCGCAGATCGCGGTTGCCAACGGCGATGTGCATGCCATGCACGATCCCACCGAGGGAGGGCTGGCGACGGGGCTATGGGAGATGGCGGAAGCCGGCGGCGTGGGCCTGAGAATTGATGAAGAGGCGATCCCGATTCTTGACGAAGCTCGGCACATCTGCGAGGTATTCGGCCTTGACCCGCTCGGGCTCATCGCCTCAGGCAGCCTCCTGGTGGCGTGTGCGCCGGACGATGCTGGCGCTATTGTCGGGGCGCTGCAGCAGGCAACAATATCTGCCGCCATAGTTGGCGAAGCGATCCCTCCGCATGATGGTGTGAACCTAGTCTGCGCTGGGCAGGCTCGCGAGATGCCCCGCTACGACCAGGATGAACTGACAAAGATTATCTGAGTCGCGCCGGGTAACTTCACACGAGATTTCAATTGAAAGCCGCGCTGATATAATGGAAATGAATCGCCCACGCATAGCACAGACGCTCATCTTGCTGCTCACATTGGCCGCAGTTGTGGCTAGCGGCTACTGTCTTGCGGCGAATGATGAGCTGGTTTTCGCCGTATTTGGGGATACCCGCCCCGGCCCCAACTATGAGCGCCTCGACGTCACCCGCCGGCTTGTGCGCGGCATGGTACAGCACGACCCCGCCTTCGTGATCGGTACCGGCGACTACATCGAGGGCAGTACCGACCCGAATGTCGTCCGCCAGCAGTATTACCGCTTTTTCGAGGCATTGATGCCGCTGAAGACATTCGGTGACATCCCGGTAGCGTTCAGCACTGGCAACCACGACATCCGGGGATCTGCCGCCAACGCGAGGATATTCGAAGAATACTTCGATTCCCGCCGCTACTCCTTTGACCGTGGCAACTGCCATTTCATCATACTCGATAGCGAGATACCCGGCCAGCAAGGCACCATCAAGGGCGAACAGTGGCAGTGGCTGATCGGTGATCTGACGCAGGCTAAGGATGCCGACTTCATTTTTGTGGCTCTGCACCGGCCGCTGTTTCCGGTTGACGGCCACCGCGGCTCCTCGATGGATGTGGACATTCCCTTGCGCGACCGGCTGCACGCTTTGTTCGTAAAGCATAAGGTAAGTGCCGTGTTTATGGGCCACGAGCACCTGTATCACCACTCACGGCGCGACGGCATAGATTATTTCATCACCGGTGGGGGAGGCGCGCCGCTTTACGCGAAGCCCGAAGCTGGTGGCTTTTACCATTACCTGCTGGTCACTGTGCAGGACGGCACCTACAAGGTGGCAGTCCATGTCCTCGATGGCAGCAATTGAGGGGCTCCACGGCCACCCGTATTTCCCTTCCTGTTGTCGCATGGCTCGGGCATCCCTGATGCCACCGCGTGGCACAAGCTTGCCCGCCATAGCTTTAGCGAAGGCGGGGCTTTCCAGCCTGTGATCTGTTGCGTTTCACAGGGGCGGCTCGGGCTTCCCAAGTATCGTCGCGTGGCTCGGGCTTCCCAAATATATTCCCGTGGGTCGGGCTTCCAGCCCGACTCCCTTATCGTTGCCTTCCGGACTATGTATGTCAATAGGTGGTGTGTTTTTGTGTCAGGCGGCGTGTTGTCGGCGGTTGTTTTGGTGGAGCTCTTCGTCATAGGATACTCGATCGCGCCACATCGCCGACAGCACTTTGAGCCAGCGCTGTG
>JAUVVY010000034.1 GCA_030604405.1 bacterium
GGAATGGCTCATGTCACTGCTGGATGCGGCATTGCGTTTTCAACGTGGTCTGTGAACCGCCGTGGTACGGAACCGTATGCCCGGTGGTGTGAGAGGCCGGGGGCGCAAGCCCCCCAGCCTACTCGATTATAGACAGCCGGCCATACCTCCAACTATACGGAACCACATGCTGACAAGTGGCAGGTTATGAGCCGACGTGGGCGGAATATATCCCACAGCCACCTCAAAGACGCGTAGCGCGGCCTGAGCTTTCGGTTGTTTCGAAAGCTCAGGTGAGAACGGAAAAGGCCAGGCTTTTTCCGTTCTCAGCTTCCCGTTCGACAGGCTCACGGCCCTGAGCAACGTCGAAGGGCAGCCCGCGAATATCGTTAGTGTCGAACTACTGCCAAACACATGTAGGGCAGGTTATCGGCCGCTGCCGGCGGAATATATCCCACAGCCACCAGCACAACGCAGTCCGGTATCTTGAGGAGGGCGCAAAAGATGTCCGAGAGACTCGTTGTCAGCTTGCTCATGAGTATGCTTGTACTCTCTGTCGCGTCAGGTGCACACGCCAAGAAGTGCAGCAGATTCGTGACCGCAGAAATGCGGGCCAATGTGCTGGCGAACGTCGAGAAGTTCGAGTGGGCCGCAGGTACTCAGACAAGCGCCATATCAGGTGCCAAAGCGTGGGTAGAACTCAGCGACGACGAGCTGTGGGAGATGATTACCTCTCAGGAACTGCCCCGTGCCGACATCACCAACAAGGGCGTCCTCTACGAGGGCAAGAAACCCGGCTGCCCCAACTGCGGCGACGAGGCGCTGAAACATGGCATGCGCTGGTGGAAGTACGACCCGATAAATGCGCCGTGGCAGGCGAAATGTCCCAACTGCGGCGAGGTCTATCCCAAGAACGATTTCTTGGCTTTCTACAAGACTGCCCTTGACGAACATGGCATGTTCCGGCGCGAGCTTGGCGACCGCTCCCTGCTTTTCAACGCCGAGCACCCCGACCCCAACGACCCGTTGCACAAGGTCTATGTGGATGACGGGTACGGCATGGTGGACGAGCAGGGCAATACGCATCACATCATCGCGGCTTACTGCCAGTGGTCGCACTGGCGCCGAATCTATGGGGGGTTGGACGGTCTGGCGCGGGCTTATACACTCACAGGTGATAAGCAATACGCTCACAAGACGGCGGTGCTCCTGGATCGGATCGCTGACGTTTATCCGGAGATGGATTACAAACCGCTGCATGACCTGGGCTTTCAGCACAGCCAGGGCGGCACCGGCCAGGGCCGCATCGAAGGTTGCATCTGGGAGACCCGTGTGGGGCAGAGGTTTGCGCGTGCCTATGACCTGATATACGACGGCATCCAGGACGATGATGAGTTGGTGCGATTCTGCTCAGAGAAGGCTAGGGAATACAAACTAGGCGACAAGAGCAGCGCCGCAAGCATCTGCACGCACATCGAAGACGATCTGCTTGTCGAGATACTGGAATCGTGCAAGGACGGCCACATCAGGGGCAACACGGGCATGACGCACAGTTGCCTGGCCACTACTGCAATAGCTCTGGACCGGGACCAGGTAACTGTGGAATGGCTCGACTGGCTATTCGATCCTGACTACCCGGGTGAGTACAACAGGCACAAAGACCCCATCCCCTGGGTGCTGGTCGAGGGCCTGGACCGTGACGGAATGGGCGGCGAGTGTGGTGGTTACGGGCTGATCTGGACCAGCAGTTTTATAGCACTGGCCGAGATCCTGGCGGCGTACCCGGAATATACGAACCACGACATGGTCGCCGAATTCCCGAAGCTCAAACAGACTTTCTTCATCGAGCCGCGGCTGAATTGCCTTGACGCTGTGATGCCAAGTATCGGCGACAGCGGGGCGACCGGCACATGGGGACGCAGAGGCCGGGCCTCCACCTACATGCGCGGCTATAAGCTCTACAAGGACCCGAAGCTGGCGAACCTGGCATGGCGAGAGTCATCCGAACATGGCTCGTCGCTGCGACTCCCAGGCGACATCTTTGCGGAGGATCCCGATGCGCTGATTGATGAAACCAAGCAGATTGCTCAGGCGGAGCCATTCAAGCTCAAGTGCGACTACCTGGGGCGCTACGGGCAGGCTTATATGCAGACCGAGAGTGCAGTTGACGGCCGCGCCTTGTGGATACATTACGGCTACCGCAAAGGCCACTCACACGCCGATTGTCTCAATATTGGCCTGTTCGCAAACAATATCGCTATGATGCCGGAATTGGGCTACCCGGAGTACACGGGAAGCTGGCCCAAACGAGGCGCGTGGACCTCGAACACCATCAGCCACAACACGCTGCTGGTGAACGATACCAGATCGGGCTACAGCCCTGGCGGCAAGCTCAACTTCTTCGTCGTGCAGCCGCCACTGCGGGCTATGGATGTCAGCTCAAAGACAGCCTACCAAGACCTGCAGACCTACCGGCGGACCGTTGCCCTGGTGGATATTGCGCAGGCGGACAGCTACGTTTTCGACGTATTCCGCGCCCGCGGTGGCAACAACCACCGGCTTTCCTACCACGGAGCGGCTGAAACCGCAACGATCGAAGGGATATCGCTGGTCAAGCAGACCACAGGCACCTTCGCCGGGCCGGATGTGGAGTTCGCCATGCTTGAAGGCGAGCAGGCCGGCTTCTACAAGAAGAGTGGCTTCACACATCTCTATGATGTGGAGCGGTCTGCCGACCCCGTGGACAGTTACTTCACCGTTGACTGGAAATGCGAGGACCTGCGCGGCCGCATCAAGGCAGGTAAAGAGCCGCACCTGCGCCTGCATTCTCTGAGTACCTCCGACGAGGTGGCCCTGGCCAGTGGCGATCCGCCGCAGAACAAAGGCGGCAACCCCCGCCGGCTGCGTTACCTGCTCCAGAGCCGCCTGGGTGAGAATATGGAAAGCCAGTTCGTCACCGTGCTGGAGCCGTATGACACGACCCCGTTGATTAAGCAGGTTCGGAAGCTAGAGGTCGAGCACGATGCGGATCCCAATTCGGTTGCAGCGGTGGCGGTTGAGCTATTAGACGGGACAACCGACATACTGATAAGCTGCGAGGAGCCGACGCAGGTCAAGGTCGAGGGCGGGATTGAATTCGATGGCCAGTTTGGCATGATTCGCCTGGTGGACGGCGAGGTAAAGCTGATGCGCATGAGCAACGCAGTGCTGCTGAGGGTTGACGAGGTCACGCTGACGGCCGATCGGGCCGCATACGAAGGCAAGGTCACCAGGATTGACGCCGCCGACGCGCAGAATAACCTGGTGTTTCTCGATCCACCGTTGCCCCAGGACGTTGAGATGGTCGGCCACACCATCCACTTCAAGAACGATCTGCCTCTGGACACCAGCTATAGAATCAAGGCCGTAACTGAGCAGGGCATTTCCACCGGCGACATTACGATCATCCAGGGCTTCAAGGATGCCTCCGACTTTGCGGCAGGCTACAAGTACCTGGTCAACGTCGGCGACGAATATGCGGTGCCGTGCTCCGTGGGGCTGGACCGGTGAGGCTGCGGCCGATCACCGGCAGGTTGTGGCCAGAGGCGGGCGAAATACATAGTTGGCAGCGAAGTGACATCTGACTGACCCTTGGAGGGATCACGATGGCTGAGAGACTTATGGTTGGTTTGCTGATGAGCGTGCTCGTACTCTCTGCAGGCTCAGAGGCACATGCCAAACAGTGCAGCAGAATCATAACCGCAGAAATGCGGGCCAATGTGCTCGCGAACGTCGAGCAGTTCGACTGGGCGGCCAACGAACAGAACAGCGCCATATCCGGAGCCGCGTCATATCTGGAAATAACGGATGACGAGCTCTGGGAGATGATACCCTCCCAGTGGCTGCCGCGCGATATCCACACCAACAAGGAGGCCGGCTGCCCGAACTGCGGTAACGATATCTTTCCGTACGGCAATTACCCGTGGAAGGCCGGCGGCGAGTGGAAGCTGAAGTGCCCCAACTGCGGCGAGGTCTATCCGAAGAACGATTTTTCGGCCTTCTACAAGAGCGCGCTGGATGAACACGGCTTTTTCCAGCGGGAACTGGGCGACCAATCGCTGCTGTTCAATGCCGACCACCCCGACCCTAACGACGAATTGCACAAAGTCTATGTGGATGACGGCTACGGCATGTTTGACGAAAAAGGCGTCAAGCACCGCCCTATCGCCTACTACAACTCGTGGATACACTGGGCCAAGATAAGGCGAATCCTGGGTAGCTTCGCGCGGGCCTATACGCTTACATCGGACCCCAAATATGCGCACAAAGCCGCCGTGATGCTCGACCGCATCGCCGATGTCTATCCCGACATGGACTTCAAGCCGCTGTCCGACATGGGCTTTGAGCACTCACACGGAGGCTCAGGCACAGGGCGCATCCTGGGACGCATCTGGGAGGCGGGCATGGCGCAGTCAATGGCTCAGGCCTACGACCACATCTGGGACGGGATCCAGGACGATCCGGAGCTTGTCCGTTTCTGCTCGGACAAGGCCGCGGAGTTCAACCTGGGCGACAAGAGCAGCATCGAGGCGATCTGCAAACACATCGAGGACGACCTGGTATCGGAAATCCTCGCCTCCTGTACCGACGGGCGCATCGGCCCCAATCTCGGCGGTATGCAGATAACAGTGTTGCTGACGGCGGTGGCGCTCGACCGCCCCGAGGAGACCCTGGAGTGGCTCGATTTTCTGTTCGATCCGGGCTTCCCCGGTGGGCCGAATACCTGGGAGAAGCCGGTGAACTGGATACTGGTGGAGGGCATTGACCGCGACGGCATGGGTGGCGAGTGCGGCGGTTACGGTCTCGGCTGGACCCGCCGGGCGGTCACTCTCCCCGATCTATTCGCCATATACCCGGACTATCATGGGCATGACCTGGTGGCCGAGTTTCCCAAGCTGAAGCAATGCTTCTACATCGAGCCGCGCCTGATGTGTCTCGACGCCGCCATGCCCAACATCGGCGACAGCGGAGCGGCGGGAACGTGGGGCCGCATCGGTAATGCCCGGACCTTTGCTCTCGGCTACCGGCTCTTCAAGGACCCGCACATGGCCGCCCTGGCCTGGCGCTACGCCGGCGAGAACGCTGCGCGCCTGCGGACCGCCAACGACATCTTCAGGGAGGACCCGCTGGCACTGGCCAATGAGATCGCAAGCGTTGCCAAAGCAGAGCCGTTTAAGCTCAAGTGCGATCACCTCGGCCGCTACGGACAGGCTTACATGCAGACCGAGCAGCCCGAGGATGGCCGCGCCTTGTGGATACACTACGGCTACGCTAAAGGCCACTCCCACGCCGATAACCTCAATATCGGCCTTTACGCAAAAAACCTGGACATGCTTCCCGACCTCGGATACCCCGAGTACACCGGCGGATGGCCGAAACGAGGCGCATGGACCTCGAACACCATCAGCCATAACACGCTGCTGGTCAATGACCACAGGGCGAACTCCAGTGCCGGCGGCAAGATCAACCTGTTTGCGGTGCAGCCGCCGCTGCGTGTGATGGATGTGGAATCGAAAAACGCCTACAGCGGCCTGGAAACGTACAGGCGGACGGTGGCGCTTGTGGACATCTCAGAGACTGACAGCTACGTTTTCGATGTGTTCCGCGCCCGCGGCGGCAATAACCACCGTCTCTCATATCACGGTCCCGCTGAGACGGCCACAGTCTCTGGCATCGAACTGGTCAAGCAGGCAACCGGCACCTTTGCCAGTCCGGATGTAGAGTTCGCCACACTCGACGGCGAGCAGGCCGACTTCTACAAGAGGAGCGGCTTCACGTATCTGTACGATGTGGAGCGGACCCAGCAGCCGGTCAGCGATTATTACACCGTTGACTGGAAAGGCGAGGACCTGCGCGGCCGCATCAAGGCAGGCAAAGAGCCGCATCTGCGCCTGCATGCACTCACGCCCTGTGATGAAGTCGCCCTGTGCAGCGGCGATCCGCCGCAAAACAAGCGTGGCAGCCCGCGCCGGCTGCGTTACCTGCTCCAGAGCCGTCTGGGTGAGGATCTGGAGAGCCAATTCGTTACCGTGCTGGAGCCGTATGACACGACGCCGTTGCTCCGCCAGGTGCGACTGTTGCAGGTTGAGCATGACGCCGACCCCAATTCGGTCGCCGCCGTAGCTGTGGAATTATTGGACGGGACAACCGACATCCTGATAAGCTGTGAGCAGCGGACACAGGTCAAGCTCGAGGGCGGTATCGAGTTTGATGGCCAATTCGGCATGATTCGCGTGGTGGACGGCGAGGTCAAGCTCATGCGCATGAGCAACGCGACGTTGCTGAGCTGCGGTGATGTCGAGCTAGTCGCGGAGCAGGCCGCCTATGAGGGCACCGTCACGGCAATTGACGCCTCGGATGCGCAGAGCAACCTGGTATCCCTTGACCCGCCGTTGCCGCAGGATGCCAGCCTCGTCGGCCAGACAATCCATTTCAAGAATGACATACCGATAGACACCACCTACGATATAGAGGCCGTCACAGCCGAGGGGATTTCGACCGGAGACATTACCGTAATCTGGGGCTTCAAGGACCTTGCAGATCCCGGTGCCGGGTACAAGTACCTCGTCAATGTCGGCGACGAATACGTCGTACCGTGCAGTGTGGGGCTGGACCGCTGAGGCTGGTTGTGCCCAAAGCGAAATAGCCGCAGTCAAATCAGGTGAAACAGAAATGTCAGGCACAGATGACAAGCTAGCGGTTGCCAGCAGCACGGCGACCGGTCCCAGGCGCACGAACCAGGATGAAGCCGTCGCGGTGCGGCTGCAAGCCCACGAGAACCTGTGGGGGTTCCAGGCTCTGGCGGCAGTGGCGGATGGCATGGGTGGACACGCGGCCGGAGATGTCGCCAGCCGCATTGCGATAGAGACAGTCACCGAGGTGCTTAGCCTCCGCACCGCCGAAGGCTCGCCCCTGGTGGAAGAGCTGGGGGGCATAGAGCCGGCGGAGGCGATGGCCCGAGCAGTGCGACTGGCCAACCTGCGCATCTACCACCAGGCGCAGGCCGAAGCCTCGCAGCACGACATGGGCACCACCCTTACACTGGTCGGCTTGACCGGGGATACCGCGTTTGTGGCACATATCGGCGACAGCCGCGGCTATCTGATAAATGAATCCGGCATTCATCAGATAACCCAGGACCACTCGTGGGTCGCCAGGCAGGTGCGCGAGGAGCGGATGACCGAGGAACAGGCCGCGCGTTCGCCGATGCGCAACCAGGTAACTCGCACGCTGGGCTACGAGGATAATGTGGACCCCGACATGCTCGCAATCCCACTGGAGCCCGGCTGCATCTATCTGGTGTGCTCCGATGGCCTGACCGAGGTCATAAGCCCCGACGAGATAGAAGAGACGCTCAGGACCAGCGGCACGCTGCAGGAAGGCTGCGAGGCACTGGTAGAGAAAGCCGTCGAGCTTGGCACGCCGGATAACGTGACGGTGGCCTGCGTGGAGTTCGGTCACCTGGAGCGTGGCAAAGCCGCCGCAGCTCCGCCGCCGCACCAGGAGATAACCGAGGAGCTGTATCCCGCTGCAATAACCCGAGCGCGTGGGGGCAGTGAGTTCGACGTGCAGCGAATGAAACCGCTGTTGGGAGCAGCGACAGTCGCATTGGTGATCGTTGCGGCTCTGCTATTGCGCTCCTGCCTGCTGGCCCCCGCACAGCAGGTAGCGGAGGGTGAGCAGATCGAGCCACAGCCCGCCTCCGCTGTTGAGCTGCCGCCCATTGAAGAAGGCCTCGCGATCAAGGTGCTGGTGCTGGACGGCAACCTGGTGGCCGCCGCCAACCGCCACGTGCAGATTACCATCCACGCGCAGGAAGACCTGAGGCAGGAGCCCCGGACCACCTTCGGCCCGACCGGGGACTATACGCGGGCGCTGAGCGTGGAAGAGGTCGGCAAGTGGGCCGGCGAGAGCTGCACGCTGAAACTGTCGGTCAAGGGGGATTACGTGCATGTCCGCACCGTCCCCGAGGACCTGGACATCTACGTGGATAAGAAGATCGTGAAGAACAGAAGGATCAAAGCCAGCTCACTGACCGGCGAGCCGGCCCGCATCGGCTTTTATTTCCCCGCCAACGACAAGTCCGGCTACACGGTCGCGCTGACGCAAATAGACGCCGCCAACCTCCCCGTCATTGACGAGACCAGTAGTTCCCACGAATAGCCGCTTGCCCACAATTCGGCTGACCCTGGGGCGTCCGCTCAACAGCCTGGCAGGGGGCTACAACGCAGTGCTGCACGCATTGGGCAATTCTTGCAGGGCATTGGTGGAGTGCAGCGCCGCCTCGGGGGTGCAGACTTCGAGCAGGCAGGGGATATGAAGCTGCTTGTAGGCCAGCCAGGCGGCTAAGCCGTACCACCGCGTCCAGGAGAAAAGCTCGTCAATCGGCTCATGGGTCGTGCGTGTTTGCGGGTCGCCGGCGTGGAGGTGCAGGGCCAGCAGGTTATCTCCAAGCGCGGCCATCCATTCGACTATCTGCGCCTCTGCCACGCTCGCCTTGGCGTGGCCGATGTCGAAACAGAAGCCCGGGTTAAGGCCACGCTCGCGCAGTGGCTCGGCGAGACTCGTCAAGTGCGAGGGCAATCCGCCGAAGGTCGTGCGCCGCTGCTTGGATGAGTTGTTCTCCAGCGCCACCGGCATCCCCGATTCTTCCATGCGCCCGACCATCTCCACGTACTTTGCGATGATTCTCTGTACTGCCGGCCTGTTGATGTTGAGGCGACCGTAGTGGTCGCAGATGACATCGGCCGGCAGCTTGGTGGGATGCAGGATGAGCAGCGCGGCGTCCTGTTGGCGGCAGAAGTCAGTCGCCGCCGACATATCGGCCTCGTTGCGCAGGCGGCCGATTTCGTCGAAGTCGGGCCCCGGCAGATGGCCGATTATCTGCAGGCCGTGGCTGCGGGCGATCTCTGCCTCCACAGCGAGGCGGCGAAAGCTGTCGCACCCGCCGATGCGCAACTGGTAGGATCTGAAGCCGCCACTGGCGCAGAGCTGTTCAAGCCGCTGCGGCGGCCCCCAGTCATCAGCGGGGGCCAGGCCGAGCTGGTCAATAAGATGCTCCTGCACCTGCGCGGCGGGAATGGTGACCGGCACGAAGTCGGTTTGCAGATGCTTGCCATCCAACTGCACCATCGTGAAGCCCGGCAATGATGCGAGGGCCTTGTCTGGGTCAATGGTCTGCAGCAGGTGCTCGGTCAGCGGCCCGTACTGGGTGGTGGTGGGCCGGTGGGCGTGTGCGGTGATGAAATGTTTCACGTGAAACATTTCACAGAGACTGACGAACGTCTGGCGGGTTCTGTCTGAGACATACTCCAGATAATGGTGGCTGAATATCAGGGTGTTGTCATGTGGGGCGGTGTCCTGCAGCACCCGGCGCAGCCAGCACATCTGCGCGGGCATAATACTGAAATCGTGCAGGCCCAGCACAATGAGCCGGTAGCTTGAACGCTCGACGGTGTAATATGGCCGCCCGAAGTAGGAACGGTAGCGCTGCGTGGAGTTCTGGCTGATTTCCTTGTTGCCCAGCATCGGAAACCACGGCAGGGGGCTTTGGGCCAGGATCTTGGAGAAGTTCTCATAGCACAGCCGGCGACCATCTTCGACCAGGTCGCCGGCCATGATTATGAAGGCCGCCCCGGCAGCTTCCGCCTTTGCCAGGGCCATCTGCAGGTGCTGGTCCTGGATGCCGGGGATACGGTATATGTGCGAGTCGGCAATGACGGCGAACTTCGGTAGGCTACCCATTAGGTTCGGGGATTCCGCCCTATGCAAAGCTGCGGAAGCTTTCCTCCACCTCGCCGCCGAGCAGCCTGTCATCTACATCGCCAGCCTCAACGGCTTCGGCGATAATCGGCAGGGTCTCAGCCACGACGGCGATGGTCTGCTCGATGGCTTCGTCGTCGTGGGAGTAGGTGATGAACAGCAGCCCGCCACGGCGGATAAGCACTCCACGTCTAGCCGTCTCCTGCAAGAACAGCGTCCAGACCTTTCCGGCCAGGTCGGCGTCGTCATATTCAAACTTCATGCTGTGCATCACCGAGGGGCCGTAGCACCTAAACGGCACTCGGTTGGCCCTGGCGGCGGCTTCAAAGCCCTCGCGCAGCTTGTCGCCCTGGTTCCACATGTGGTCCTGAACTGGCTCATTCTTGTAGATGTCGAGACACACGGAGGCGGCGGCCAGTGACAAGGCCTCACCGCCGTAAGTAATGCTAATAATGAGGTCCTTGGCACATTCCATGACTTCTCTCTTGCCGCAAACCACGCCCAGCGGCATCCCGTTGGCGACACCCTTGGCAAATACCGCCAGGTCGGGCGTGACGCCATAGTACTGCTGCCCGCCGCCTGGGGCCATGCGGAAGCCGGAGACGATCTCGTCAAACATCAGCAAGGCCTCGTGCTCGTCGGCCAGTTTACGGATGCCCTCAACTACCTCCTTGGGCGCGGCGGTGCCGCCGGCAACGTCCAGAGCGATCATCGCGACGTTGCCCCGGTGCTTTTTGAGCAGGTCCTCCAGAGCATTCAGGTCATCGCGCGGAAAGCCTTCGATGCTGGCCTCGAAGGCCTCGGGCACGCCAGGATTGCCCGCCTGCGCGGCCCAGATGTCTGACCAGCCACGGTAGCCGCTGTTGAGGATGACCTCCTTGCCGGTGTAGCCGCGGGCGATGCGGGCCGCTGCCGAGGTGCCTTCGGCGCCGCCCTTCATATACCGCACCATTTCCGCACAGGGGACCATATTACAGATCTTTTCGGCAACCTCGACCTCCAGCGGGCTGAGCAGGCCGGCGATAATACCCTTGCCAAGCTGGGCTTGAATCGCCTCATCCATCGGCTCGTAGCAATAGCCGAGCGTAATCGGCCCCAGCGCCAGGACGTAATCAATGTAGGTGTTGCCGTCAATGTCGGTGACGCGGCAGCCCTCGGCGCTATCGAAGTATATCGGCCACACGCCCGGCGCGTAGGCGGTAGCGCGCTTGCTGTTGGTCTGCGAGCCGCCCGGTACCAGCTCGCAGGCCCGCTTGTAGAGTTCTACCGATCTATCCACATTCAGTTTGTCGGACAAAATGGCTGCCTCCAGTTTCGTGCTCATCGCACGATGTCACAGTATCTTACGCGCCGCGGAAATGATTCCACCCGGCAGTGACAAGGTGTATCTCGTGGCCGTGGTCATCCAAAAGGTGCGCGTCCGAGCCGGCGGCTACTTCGCCAATGTCGGTCAGATGCACCGACGCCTGCCTCAGCGTGGCCTGTAGATCAGGGACATCGGCGGGCGCGGCGGTCAGCAGCAGTTCGAAGTCTTCGCCCCCGGCCGCCGCCCACGAAAGCGGGTCGGCACCAAGCAGGCCGGCACACTCGAGCAGTTGCCTGGAGACGGGGACGTCGGACGCCCACAAGCGCATTGCCACATCGGAGGCGGCGGCGACATGGCCGGCGTCCTGCAGCAGGCCGTCGCTGATGTCAATAGCAGCGTGGACCTTGCCCAGCGGAGCAAGTGCCGCGGCCGCCTCGAGGCGCGGTACAGGCGCGGTCAGGCTCTGCATAAGCTGCGGGAATTCATCGCGGCGGCCGGACTGGTGTGAGGAAAACAGAGCAATTGCCGCGGCGGCATCGCCCAGGGCACCGGTTACCAGGATGCGGTCGCCGACCTGTGCATTTTCTCGCAGCCACAGGTTGTCCCGCTCTGCCCGGCCGACTACGATTACATCAATCAGCAGCGGGCCGTCAGCAGCAACAATATCACCACCCGCCAGGGAAATACCGAAGCTGCCGGCTACGGCTTGCACCCCACCGACAAGCTCCTCGGCCTCTTCGACGCTCCACGTCGGGGGCAGACATAAGGTGCATAAGATTGCGTCGGCGGCCCCGCCCATTGCGGCGATGTCGCTCAGTGCGGCGGCTGCGGCACGAAAGCCGATTTGACGTGGAGACATCCACTGGCGCTGAAAATGCCGGCCCTGGGCCATCGCATCGCTAGTCAGGAGTATGACTGAGGCGGGGTCGGAAGCGATGACGGCGGCGTCATCCCCAATGCCCTTGATAAGCGGCGGGGTCTCCGCGCCGATAATCTGCCTTATCCGCTCGATAAGGCCGAATTCGCCGATTTCCGACAAGTCCATGGCTACTGCCCATCAGCCTGGGACGCGGCTTGCTCTCTTAGCTTTTCCAGCGCGGCGCCGATTTCGCCAATCAGACGCTCGGATTTTGCAATCAGGCCTCGCGCCTTCTGGCCCGGCTGATTCTGCCACAGCATTACTGCGACGGTGGCAGCGATCCCAGCAGCGACCAAGCCGGCTCCCAGCACGATCCAAGGATTCAGTGTACGCCGTTCATTCTCCTCTGTCATGGTACTCACGCCCTTGATATGGCAAGGAATAATTGCGCAACAGGCACATTTTGAACGCTTAGGAGGTATATATGGCCGATAAGACAGGCTACTAACACACAAATGCCCGGAACACAATGTCCGGGCGTTTGATTGCAGCTATGTGAGTGGGAATGTGGTCTCAGACATCCCAGACTTTCGAGCCCTCGTCGTCACTCGGAGGTGGCTCGTCCATGCTCTGGAAGATACGTTCTACAAAGACCAGCAGCTCCTTGGGGTTGAAGGGCTTGGTCAGATACGAGCTGACACCCGACTGCCAACCCTTGAAGATGTCGGCGTCCTGGGCCTTGGCAGTAAGCATGATGACGGGGATGTCTTTGTATTTCGGATCGGCCTGGAGCTTCTTGAGCACCTCAAAACCGTCCATGCGGGGCATCATGACGTCGAGAACGATCATGTCCGGTATGTTCTCCTCGATCTTTTCAAGCGCTTCCACACCGTCGTAAGCGCTTACGACCTCATAGCCCGCCCGCGTCAGGTTCACTTCAACCAGACGCACGATGTGACGCTCGTCATCAACTACCAGAATTATCTTTGCCATGTTGGGAGCGGCCCTCCATTGCAACCAACAGCCAATAGTACAACTAACGCTTGCTCGCCGTCAGGCGTGCACAGTAACGCACCGGCAGTATAGCAAACGCTTTTTCGGTTGTCAACCGACAAAAGCGGCTATGAGCGTACCAGGTGACAAACAACAAGATTCGCCGCACTTGGCGATGATACCTGCTTATTGACACTAATTCTTTAGACCCTATGTGAGTTTCGCTACAGAATCGAACTCGTCTGCCAGTGCCACGTAAAGCCGACGATACAGGCCGTGATAGTCTTCATAGACCTTCACGGCTTCGGGATCAGGCGCCAGAGTGTCAACCACCGATATGGCAGCGTCAGTGGCCGCCTGTACTGTGGGGTAGATTCCGGCGCCTACGGCGGCCAGTAAGGCCACTCCGTAGGCCGCGCTCTCATCTACGTTGATGGTAGATATGTCATGACGCAGCGTGTCAGCCTGAATCTGCCGCCACAGCTTGCTGCGGGCGCCGCCGCCGGAGGCGCGCACCTCAGTGAACTCGACGCCCAGCCCCTTGATCAAGTCAAGACAATCGCGCAGACCGAAAGCCACGCCCTCCAACACCGCCCGGATCAGGTCCGGCTTCGAGTGGGTCAGGTTCAATCCGAAAAACACGCCACGGGCATCAGGATCGGGATATGGGCAGCGCTCCCCGGTCAGGTATGGCAAGAATAGCAGCCCGTTGCAGCCGACCGGGGCAGTCTCGGCCTGGGCGGTCATCAGTTCGTAGGGGTCAACGCCCATGTCGGCGGCCAGCGCCACTTCTGCGGCGCAGAGACTGTCGCGGAGCCAGCGTAGCGACCCGCCTGCCGAAAGCATCGCACCCATGACGTGCCACTTGCCCGGCACCGCGTGGCAGAAGGTGTGGGTGCGCAGTTGCTCGTCCATTATCGGCTCGTCCAGATAGGCGAAGACCACTCCGGAAGTGCCGACGGTGACAGACACCGAGCCGGGGGCTACGATGCCATTGCCGACAGCGCCGGCGGCCTGATCACCGCCTCCGCCGACTACTGGAGTACCCTTCGCCAAACCGGTGGGGCCGGCAGCTTCGGCACTTATCCGGCCCGTGACCTCCGGCGATTCATACACCTTCGGCAGCAGCGACGCGTCCAGCTCCAAGCCGTCGAGCATCACCTGCGACCAGCGTCGCCGGGGCACATTAAGCAGCGAGGTCCCGGAGGCGTCGGAGACTTCGGTAGCGAACTCGCCGGTCAGCATGAAGCGGATATAGTCCTTGGGGAGCAGGAGCTTCGCCACTTTCGCATAGCTGTCCGGTTCGTTGTCGCGCAGCCAGATGATCTTGGGCGCCTGAAAGCCGGTCAGCACCGGGTTGCAGGTCTCGGCGACGACCGCTTCCGCCCCGATCTTTTCGGTAATCCACTCGCACTGATCGGCAGTGCGCTGATCGCACCACAGTATGGCGGGGCGGATGACCTGATTGTCCGCGTCGAGGAACACCGAGCCGTGCATCTGGCCGGACAGGCCGACACCGGCAATATCCCTGGGTGAGACACGGGCTTCCTGCACCGCATTGGCGATGGCGGTGTGAGAGGCCTCGCACCACTGCTCGGGATGCTGTTCAGCCCAGCCCGGCCGCGGAGTCAGCAGCGGATAGGTCACGATGCTGTCAGCGACGACCGTGCCCTCCTGGTCAATAAGCAGCGCCTTGGCCCCGCTGGTGCCGACATCGAGTCCGAGTAGGTATTTCATGGCTCGTCACCGCCGATCTCTTCACCTTCCGCGTAGCTCGGGCTTTCACTGTAGTTGTGCAGATTCATGATGCTACTAGAAGAAGCGCCCAGACCTTTTTCAGGCAATTTCATTGCCAATTCGGTGGCCATTGGAGGGGCCGTGTCGAACGGCGGACGTTGTTTGTCCGACGTGAGCCCGGCCCGCGCAGGGCGCTATCCTGGTGCGCTCTGGACACTGAAACGGCCAGCAACAACGGCTGGGCCAGACTTGGCCACTTCGCTGCACGAAGTGGCCTGCGGCAGGCCCCTCCATTACGACTAACGGCTGCGGACAATCACCTCAAAACAAAAATTGCTCAAAATCTGCATAAGTACAGTAGAAAGCCCGACCTACGCGTCGGTGAATGATGCAGCTTACGCCTCGGTGATGGTTACGGTTTCGCCGCTTCTGACGGCCTTAAACACCGTCGGGTCGCCTTCGATCTTGCCGAGTACATTGACCGGGCTGGCCGGGCGGATTTCATCCCCCTGGCTCATCGGCGTGGGCCCGAAGAAGATGCAAAAGGCCGTGCCCGGCGGCCAGTAGCCCAGGTCCCCCATTTCGACAGTCGCCTGCGGGTCCTCCGGCTCGATGTTGATGCCGATAGAGAAGTAGATTTCGTCGCCCCAGGTCTGGGCGGACGCCTCAATCGGCAGCGCCTCCTGGATCGCCTTGGCGGTCTCGCTGTCATTCAGAGTAGCCTCAACTGAAACATCGCCAGCAGAAATCCTTATCTTGCCAGCCATCTTCATTCCTCCTTAGCAGAACTGCTGCAGGTACCGCAGGCCCTTGATGAAGCCCTCTTCGCGACCGAAGGCCCGGTCCTCGTGCTCGATACTCAACACGCCGTCGTAGCCGTTATCGCGCAGCCGCGCCGCATACTCGCCCCAGTCAATCACCCCGTAGCCCGGAATCACATAGCGCCAGTGCTCGTGGTCCTGGTTGCCCCGGTAGCGCAGCACGTGCTCGCGGATCTCGGCGTCCTTGGCGTGGGTGTGGAAGATGCGGTCGGCGAACTTCTCCACCGCGTAGAGATAGTCAATGCCCATCCAGACTAAGTGGCTGGGATCGTAGTTGAGCCCGAAATTCTGGGCCGGGCAGGTCTCGAAAATCAGGTCCCAGTGGCCGAGGTGCTGGATGTTGGTGGCGAACCAATTCTCCATTGCCACGTTGATGCCATGACCGGCGGCATCGCGGCATAGTTCATTGAAGAACGGCGAAGCGTCTTCCTGAATGACTTCCTCGCGGCTTTTTCCGTCCGGCGGCAGACCCGCGATGCAGCACAGAGTATCAACCTCCATCGCCGCGCACGCCTCCAATGCGAGCTTGAGCGCGTCACGGTTGGCCTGACGCTCCTGCGGGTCGGCGTGGGTAATATCCACGTAGCAGGCCAGGCTGGATATTTCCAGGCCCGCCTCGGACACCATGCCGGTCACCTTCGCGGCGTCGTAGTCATTGACGTCCAGATGCGCGCAGCCGGGCCGGCAAGCGAGCTCCAGTGACGCAAAGCCGGCTTCGGAGGCGAATTTCACCACTGTCTTCAGGTCATCTTTACCAAACGGCGCAGTGAGTATTCCCACATGCATGAGTCTTCTTCCTCTCTTTATTTGCGTAGGTCAGGCTTACAGCCCGACGCCGTCAGGGATTGGTGTCAGAACAAGAGCCACATCCCGATCGCGGTCACATTTCCTGCTATCTCTAGTTCGCCGGCCAGGGCAAAAGCCCTCCTGGCAGTTCACCAGCGCAGGCAAAAGCAGCGCACGGCCTCTTCCGCGGCCAGGGCCAGCAGCTTGCGGGCCATCTGCGGCTCCATCGCTTCCTGCAGCGTCATGGCGGTGTTGCAGATCGAGAAAAGCGGCCCGAAGCCCTCCTTATGGAGCCGGTTGGCGTCCAGATCCACACCGCCCGCGATAACGATATTGGGGCAGCCGATTTGCTCAGCGACGCGGACAGCCCCGCTCGGAGCTTTTCCGAAGGCAGTCTGATAGTCAATAGCGCCCTCTCCCGTAACAATCAGGTCGGCCGCCTCGGCCTTGCCGAGCAGATCAATCGCCTCCAGGACTATGTCCACACCCGGTTCGAGCCTTGCGCCGCAGAATGCGACCAGGCCCGCTCCCAGGCCGCCGGCGGCTCCAGCGCCCGGAATCTCGGCCACAGCCGTCTTCAGATCGCGCTCTACCACCTTGCTGAAGTTGCGCAACGCGGCGTCGAGTTGCTCGACCATCTTCGCGTCGGCGCCCTTTTGCGGCCCATAGACATACGCCGCGCCCTGCTCGCCATAAAGCGGATTGTCCACATCGCAGGCCACGCGGAAGGTGGTATCAGCGATGCGGGGATCGAGCCCGGACAGGTCAATACTCGCCAACTGGGCCAGCCCTCCGCCACTGCAGCCGCACACCAGTTCGTTGCCGTCGCCAGCCAGCAGCTTTGCGCCGAGCGCCTGGGCCATACCCGCGCCGGCGTCTGTGGTTGCGCTGCCGCCGATGCCGACGATGATAGTGCGGCAGCCATGGTCCAGCGCGGTCTCAATCAGCTCGCCGGTGCCATAGGTGGTGGTCTTTGAGGGGTCGCGGCGATCTTGAGGCACCAGCGGCAGGCCGGAGGCGGCGGCCATCTCGATGACTGCCGTTACCCGGTCGCCTAGAATGCCAAACCGGGCGTCAACCGGTTCGCCCAGTGGCCCGCTCACGCTTTCGGTGACGGCATGCCCGCCGGTGGCGTCCACCAGCGACTGCACGGTGCCCTCGCCGCCGTCGGCCATCGGCACTGAGACGATTTCGGCATCGGGTAGAAAACGGCGGATGCCCTCGGCCATCGCAGTGCAGACTTCGGCGGCGGTCAGAGAGCCTTTGAACGAGTCGGGAGCCAGCACGATCTTCATTGCAACCTCTTGTCTGCTCTGATGTTGAGAACAGGGCGGCCTCCGAGCCGCCCTGTTCGAGTCTGTTTGCCCCAGGGAGTCAGGCTGGAAGCCCGACCTGCGCGACGATCAGTCAATCGAGTTACACCTCTGCCCATGCGCGCTGGAAGGTGCGCTTGGTGTGGGCCAGGATCAGCTCGGAAGTGTCGCCGTCATAGGGCTTGACCTCGAAGGTCAGCACCGGCTTATCTGTCGGCACATCATTCTGGAAGTAGCCGGTATAGACGAGGGTCTGCAGGAACTCAACCAGCTCAAGCACACCGTTGTCGCTGCCCGGGTACCCGAAGCGCGGATGCAAGTCCCCGTAGAGATCGAGCGATTCATCGGCGCTGACACAGTTGCCGGCGTGCATGTGGATCAGGTACGGGGCGAGAGTGGACAGGATGTCGGCCACACTGCCAGGCAACATCGGCAGGTGGGACAGGTCGGCGGTGATGCCGAAGTTGTCAAGCTGTTCCCTGACGCGCTCGGCAAGCTGTGCGGTCAGGTCCGCCGGGCCGATCAGACACTTCTTGTCAGTGGTGTCATCGAACTGCTCCACTGACAGGTAGATGCAGTAGTCGTCGGCCGTTTCCTGTGCATACCTGCAAATCTCCACGCAGGAAGCGACCATCAAATCCATTTGCGCTGCAGTGTCGTCTTTGCTCTCAGGCATTGGCCCACTGAGACATGCCACGATGCGGGCATCCATCATGTAGCCGGCGTCAATGGCGCCTTTGACGGATTCGATCGCAGCCCTGCGGCCCTCCTCGTCGGGATCGTTGAGGGAGAGCTTGTTGCCGAGCAGGCCGGGCTGAGCGCCGATCCCGATGCTCATGCCGGCCTGGTCGCAGATTGATTTGATCTCCTCCATCACCGGGGGGTCATAGGGCTTGATTTCAACGACATCGAAGAAGTCGTCCTCCCCCAGGTAGCGGATCTGCTCTACAGGGTCGCCTTCGGGAAAGGCCATAAAGTGGACAATACCCACATCCATAAGTTGTCGCCATGACTCGGTCATAACATTTTCCTCCCGCGGACGCTACGTCCGCATAGAATGCGTGGCTAGCATGGATCTCATGTTGTACTTCTCCGTGCCGGCGATTAGTCCTCCAACAACTGTCCGCTTTTTTGGAGCCGTGTGAAACAGTTGCCTGGGGGGTGCGGGTTCAGATTCTTGGTAAATGGAAAGATGTACGCCACTGACTCGGGCTGGAAGCTGAGAATGCTAACGCATTCTCACCTGACCTGCGCCTGGCGCAGGTCAGGCCGAGCTACGCGTCTGGTGGAGGAGGTGGAGGACGAGTACCGAGTTTGCCGACAGTCTAAACTCGCCCCCCTGAGGGAGGCAAATTGACTTGCCTGCGGTGCTGTGATACGATTTCCCAGTGAAGATGACTGGGTGTCCGACGCGGCCAAAATGCCTATCGTTGGCGGGAGAAACAGCACAGTGGACGACGAATTCGTTCCCGTAAAACAGCGGGGAGTAGAGCTGCTGCGCAACCCGGCGCTGAACAAGGGCACGGCCTTCACGCCCTGGGAGCGGACCGCTTTCGGTTTGACAGGGCTGCTGCCGCCCGCGGTCTCCAACCTCGAAGACCAGATGCAGCGGGTAATTGAGAACTTCCGGGCCGAGGCTACCCCGCTGGACAAATACATCTACCTGCGCCTGCTGCAGGACCGCAACGAGACGCTTTTCCACGCGGCACTGATGCGTTACCTCCCTGAGATGACGCCCATCGTCTATACCCCGACTGTGGCCGAGGCAGTGCGGAAATTCAGCCGCATCTTGCGCAGATCCCGCGGTCTGTACATCACCCCTGAGAATATTGACCGCGCTGACGAGATGCTCAGCTCCGCACCGGCGGGCGAAGTGGCCATAATCGTGTGTACCGACAATGAAGGCATTCTGGGCATCGGCGACCAGGGCGTAGGCGGCATCGGAATCCCCATCGGCAAGCTGGCACTATATGTGGCCGCTGGCGGATTTCATCCCACAAGCTGCCTGCCGATATCGCTGGATGTGGGCACCGATAATGAGGAGCTACTGGCCGACCCGCTGTACATTGGGCTGCGCAAGCGCCGGCTTGGAGATGAGCAATACGCGGAGTTTATTGAGGTTTTTGTCGGCGCGGTGCGACGGCAGTGCCCGCAGGCGGTGTTGCAGTGGGAGGACCTGAGCCGGCAGCGTGCTTTCGAGAGCCTCGAGCGCTACAGGAATCTGCTGCCCTCCTTCAACGATGATATCCAGGGCACCGCGGCGGTGGTGCATGCCGCACTGCTCGGAGCCCTGAAGATCGCGGGGCGCAGCCTCAGCGATGAAACTATATGTATCGTCGGGGCCGGCGCGGCAGGCGTGGGAGTGGCCAGCGGCCTGATCGCCGCCCTGCAAGCCGAAGGGCTGTCACCCGAGCAGGCCAGGGCCCAGCTTTACACCTTCGACTCCAGGGGACTGATAGTCAGCGATCGCCCCGACCTTCCGCAATACAAGCAGCGCATTGCGGTGGCACCAGAGCTGGTGCGCGGGTGGGACCCGACACCCGAGCAGACGACGCTGCTGGAAATCGTCAATCACCTGCGGCCGGGAATACTCATCGGCCTGTCCGGCAAGCCGGGAGCCTTCGGCCGCGACGCCGTCCACGCGATGGCCTCTTACTGCGAGTGGCCGATAGTCTTTCCACTCAGCAATCCCTCGGACAATGTGGAGGCGCATCCCCACGATGTGGCGAAGTGGTCAGAGGGTCGTGCGATCGTCGCCACCGGCAGCCCGTTTGAGCCGCTGCAATACGGCGGGCGCAGTATCGAGTTTTCGCAGGTCAACAACGTGTATGTTTTTCCCGGCATCGGGGCCGGCGCTTATCTGAGCGGCGCCCGGCGCATCACTGACGCCATGCTCACAGCAGCGGCGCAGGCGGCCCACCACGCCGTCAGCGACCAAGAGCTTGCCGCAGGGCATGTTCTGCCGACACTGGCCCGGTTACGAGCGGTCGCAGCACAGGTGGCTGCGGCCGTGATGCGCGCCGCAGCAGCAGAAGGCGTCGCCACCAAGCCGTTGCCTGATGACGTCGCGGGCTATATCGCCGACTGGCAGTACCGCCCCTGCTACCGGCCTTACAGGCCCGTATGACAGCGCAGGATTCCGCATTCTGTTACCAGTATTCCACACAGGAGGTCATGATGATGAACTCGAAGCAGAGGTTTCTTGCCGCACTGGACTGTCAGCAGCCCGACCGGGTGCCGGTCTGGGAGATGTACATGAACGGATCCTCGATTATCAAGGTTGCTCAGCTCCTGAGCGCTGACGTCGGCGACGTCTCCGACAGGCAGGACCTCTACGGCCAGGAGGGCGAGGTCGTCATTGACATGTACTGCGAGATAGTCGAGCAGTTGGACCTCGACGGCACCTGCTTCGGAATCGCCCAGGGCCTGGTACCGGAAAGCGACAATACCGCCAGGGACAAGTTCGGCACCTTGCAGCAACTCAGCGACCTCGGCGAGCCGTATCCCCTCGAAGGGCCGCTCAACGAAGAGGCCGACCTCAAAGGCTACGACATGGCCGCCCGGCTCGAAGAGGATGACTTTATCCAGATCAAGCAGGTTATCGAGAAGGTCGGCCCGGACAAGGCGCACGTCGTCCAAATAGCCGATCCGTACAAGATTAGCTGGCGGCTGCGTGGCGGGATGCAGGAGTTGATGATAGATTACGCAACCGCGCCGGCCCTCGTTCACGGCATCAAGCGGATTGCCACCGATTACTGCCTGGCGGCTGTGGAGATGTCGGCTAAGATCGGCGCCGACGCCATGGTCATGCCCGGCGATGTGGCCGGTGAAGAAAGTCTGATAATGTCGCCCGAGCACTACCGCGAATACGTCAAGCCCTATCAGGCCGAGATCGTCGAGCATGCCCACAAACGGGGGATGCCGATAGTCAAGCACTCCGACGGCAACATGTGGCCGATCCTGGATGACCTGATCGAGGTCGGCTTTGACGGCTTTCACCCGGTACAGCCGCAGTGCATGGATATCGGGGAGACAAAGCAGTACCTGGCTGGCAAATGCTGCGTCCTGGGCAATATTGACTGCCGCGAGCTGTTGGTATTCGGTACCGAGGAGGAAGTCGAGCAAACCGTCAAGGAGACGATCGAGGTGGCGGCACCCGGCGGCGGCTACATTCTGGTGTCTTCCAACTCGATTCATCCATCGGTTAAACCGGAGAATTTCATCGCCATGGTCAAAGCCGCGCACAAGTACGGCGCCTATGAGTGAGCTATGGGATAATGTCGCGTGGGCTACCCACTCCGAAGGACTGGGTTTGGCCTAACCCCCTAGCCCTCACCCACGCCTTCGGCGCGGGTACCCGCTGGTAGGGAAGGGGGAATCAAAGGGGGTTAGGTGAGCAGTTACTCTATCCCGTCGGGCACCCGCGCCGAATGCGTGGGTCAGGCTTCCAGCCCGACACCGAAAAGAGGAGACACTCTCTATGAGTCTGAAACTGGTCAGCTTCCTCACGGATAGTAAAGAAGATGACATCAGAACAGGAGCGCTCGTCGGCGATATGATTGTTGATCTAAGCGCCCTGGCTGTCGAGGAAGAGGGCCGCCTGCCCGCGCACTGCGACCCGAATGTGGTCAGGTTGCTGGGCTGTGACAGGGCGCTGGACTGGGCCGCAGAAGTCGTTGACAACACCGACGGTATTGCGGCTGATGCCAAATACGCCCGCGAGGAGGTCAAGCTGCTTTCGCCGGTTCCCAACCCGGGAAAGATCCTGTGCCTGGCCACCAACTACCAGTCGCATCTTGATGAAAGTGCAATGAGGCGGATGTCCGGCAGCAAGCCCGAGCTAGAAAGCCCGCGCGTGTTCATGAAGCCCTCGGGCAATACCATCTGCGGTGACGGCGACCCGATATGGATCACGCGGCAGAGCAAGTTCTGCGACTACGAGGGCGAGTTGGCGGTCATCATCGGGAGGCGCTGCCGCTACGTCAAGGCCGAGGACGCAATGGACTATGTCGGGGGCGTGAGCTGCTGCAACGATGTATCGGAGCGCAAATTGCGCGTGTGGGAGCGCTCTGAGGACAAAGACTGGGACAAGTTCTTTGACTGGCTCAATGGCAAGTGGTTCGACAACGCCTTCCCGATGGGGCCGTGCGTGGTGCCGACCAAATTCGTAAGCGACCCGCACGGCCTCAACCTGCAGACCCGCGTCAACGGCGTCATCAAGCAGGAGACCTCGACCGGCCTGATGATATTCGACATCGGCCAGGTCATCGAGTTCATATCAGAGATGATGACTCTGGAGCCGGGAGATATCATCGCGACCGGCACTCCGGCTGGCGTTGGCAGCACTGACGGCACAAACCTCAAGCCGGGTGACGTGGTCGAGGTGGAGATATCGGAAATCGGCACACTGACCAACCCCGTGCAGACCGAGCCGGAGTCGTAGCCAAGCTGCAGAGTGGCCCAAGCGCCGTGCAGCAGACACGCAAAAGCGGCACGACTCAAGAGTCGTGCCGCTCACGTTTGCTGATGCTATCCCAGCCGGTTCCGCTAGCTGCTCTGTACCCCGGCCATGCCGGCTAGCCGCGCCTTACGCCGCGCAGCGGTGTTCTGCTTGATTATCCCATCCTTGACAGCCTTGTCTATGCACTTCTGAGCATGACCAAAGGCCGCGCCAGTCTGTTCGGCGTCGCCCTCTTCGACCGCCTTCTCGAACGCCTTGATGGCTTCTCTCATCGCGCGCTTGCGTGCGAGGTTGCGGACTCTACGCCTCTGTGACTGGCGCAGGTTCTTCTTCCTTGATGCTGTTTGCGGCATAGTTTATTGCGCACTCCTTTTTCCCAAATTGGGGACAGTCGCCTATTTCTGCAGAGGAGCGGGAGTGGGACTTAGACAAATAGCAAGAAATAGGTGACTGTCCCCAATTTCTCCGCCCCTTGTATTGATGGACTGCAGAGTATAACATATAGGAGCTTCCAAGAGCAAGCTTTCCACAGAGAGCGGGAACGATTCTGAGCGACGAGCCGACCAAACCCGAAGGCCGCAAGCAGCCCGTAGGCCAGTCGCTGGCTTCAGCCGCGGTGCTGATGGTATTCGCCACATTGGGAGCGCGTGTTGCCGGCTTGGTGCGGGTGATGGTGCTGGCGCGCTTCGGGACCACCGGCGAGATCAACGCCTACTACCAGGCGTTTGTAATCCCCGATCTGGTCTATTTTCTGATTGCAGGCGGCGCGCTGCGCACCGGCTTTGTACCTATTTTCACCGAGTACATAACCAAGGGCAAGTGGGGCCAGGCCTGGAAGACGTTCAGTTCGCTGTTGTGGATACTGCTGATTTTTGGCGGGCTGATCGTCGCCGCCGGCATCCTCGCCGCACCAATGTTGGCCGTCTTGATCGCACCCGGATGGGTCGGCGGCGAGCCCGAGCTGCTTGAGCTTTGCGGCCGTCTGATGCGCATCATCTTTCCCGCCCAGCTCTGCTTCGTTGTCGGCGGGCTGCTGATGGGCACGCTCAACGCCCACAAGCACTTCTTCTGGCCGGCGATGGGCCCAATCGTATATGACTTCTTCATCATCGGCGGTGCAGTGCTCGCCATCGCAATGCCCGACACCTTCGGCCTCCCAACCATCGCCTACGCCGTGGTACTGGGCGCGCTGGCGGGCAATGTGCTGTTGCAGATACGGCCGCTGGCGGCTCACGGCGCCCGTCTGCAGAGGGTCTTAGACCTGCACGACGAGGGCGTCAAGCGCGTCATCAAGCTGGCGTTGCCGGTCATCTTCGGTCTGGCGGTCGCGGAGATAAACTATATCATCATCCGCACCTTCTCGACCATCGTGGCCCCCGACCAGGGCCCGGCGGTGATGGAATTCGCCAACCGCCTGTGGAAGCTGCCGGCAGGGATATTCGGAGCGGCCATTGCCATCGCGCTTTTCCCGATGCTGGCCGAGCATTATGCCAAAGATGATGAAGACAAATACCGGCGCGACTTCTCTTTCGGAATGCGCAACACGATGTTTCTCACCGTGCCGGCAGCCATAGTCATGGGCCTCATGCCGGCGGCGATCGTCCGTCTGCTGATGCAGTACGGCGATTTCGGCGCACAAAGCACCGCAGCCGTCGCCGAAGTAATGATGTGGTTCGCCCCGGGCATCGTCGCCCTCTCGGGGCTGTACATCGTGGCACGGGCCTTCTATGCCAGGCATGACACGAAAACTCCGCTGCTGGTCGGCGTCATCTCAGTGGCGACTTGCATTGTCCTGTCCTTCACACTGATGGAGCCGATGGCTTTATCGGGCCTGGCGCTGGCGATGACCGTGAGCAACTTCGTCAATGCCGGTGCGCTGATGGCGATACTCAAGCGCCGCGTCGGACAGTTAGACGGGGCCAGCATGGTGAATTCGCAAATCCGCTGCCTGCCTGCGAATCTGTTTCTGGTGGCGATTTGCTACTGGGGACCCGCGTATGCCGAGAGTCTGCTCGGCGCAGAGGGCGTACTGAGCCGCGCTGTAGCAGTGTTCGGGCCGCTTATCATTGGCGGTGCCGGGTTTTTCGCTCTGACCGCCGCCTTCAAGGTGCGCGAGCTCTCATCGGCGTTCAGCATGGTCGCCCGCCGCTTCGGCGGCAGCAAAGCAGCACCTCAACATAACGAAGTCACCTGAAGTGATGCCTCAATCCCTGGCCGCAGTAGCGAGTATTCCGCAAACGTGGTATAATTCCCGTGACCGAGGCCACCCTAAACGACTTCTGCCAGACGTGCAGTGTTTTTTTCCACTTACTTACCGAAAAAGCAAACAACGGAGGAATGACATGGTACTCACCCGCGCTGAACGATGGATATTGTCAAAGCAATATGAGATTCTACAACACCTTGATCCGGATAATGCGGAGGATTACGGGTACGCCCGCACAGTCATAGAGAATGGCTATGAACTCCATTACGATCAATTGTGCGGCATCAAAGAATCCCCCGAAACCATGTCAGAGGCCGAGTGCAACAAGGTGCATGACATCGCGGACATGTTCTCTGCCCTGAAGCGAGGCTATGAGCAACTGGATGATGATGCGAACACGGAGATTACGGAAGACGATGTCGCTTTCATGGGCTTCGCTGATTACCGCGAGATCAAGTACATGGAGTATGCCCGTTACTATTACGCTGTCGCCGGGCGTGGCTTCCCAGGGCTTGATCATAGTGACGACTTCGGCGATTGCGAGACGTACACGAATCTCGACATATACGAGCGCATGCTAGCAGCGTGGCACAAGAGCGACGACCCCCGGAATCCCACTGGGGAAGACCTGAGGCGCATCGTGGCGGCGAGGGAGGCGACCGAAGAGCCCTGCCCTTAAGGTTGACATTGCCATGCCGATGGGTATAATAGTAGTGTGCTCAGCGTGGTGGGGAAACCCACTCAAGCACAACAGAGTGCCTGTGCACAGCCAGGTAGCCCGTGTTACACGGGCTACCTTTTTTGATGCTTCCCGGATTGGGGGATAGCCACATGAGCGTCTGCGTCCTATATGTTGATGAAGCTGGCAATCCCCAGAAACGATCATGCGATTGCCTCCGCGTACCGACGAGGCCCCGAACGTGCTATAATGAGCAAGCGACGGGCCGCGAAGCTCCGGCCGCAGTTGCCTGCATCTTCCGCGTGGGTCGGGCTGCCAGCCCGACACCGCGGGCCAAACGAAGGAAACGCGATCCATCACATCATGCTCAGAGAAGTCGCGCAGCAAAACATCCGAACATTTTCGATAGTCGCCCACATTGACCACGGTAAGTCAACGTTGGCCGACCGTATCCTGGAGCACTGCCACACCATCGGCGAGCGTGAGATGCGCGACCAGGTGCTCGATGACATGGACCTGGAGCGCGAGCGCGGCATCACCATCAAGGCCAGTGCTGTGCGGCTCGAGTACCAGGCCGACGACGGCCAGACGTATGTGCTCAACCTGATTGACACTCCCGGCCACGTTGATTTCAACTACGAGGTCAGCCGCGCGCTGAAGTCCTGCGACGGCGCGCTGCTGCTGGTGGATGTCTCTCAGGGCGTGGAAGCGCAGACCGTGGCCAACATGTACCTGGCCGTGGAGGCCGGCCTGGCGATCATCCCGGTCATCAACAAGATCGATCTGGCACGCTTCGACGTGGAGCCGGTCCTGGAAGAGCTGGAAAGCACTTTTAGCTTCGACCCCGCGGAGGCCCTGCTGACCAGCGGCAAGAGCGGCCAGGGCGTCCACGAGCTGCTTGAGGGCATAGTCAAGCACATCCCGGCTCCGGCCGGCGAAGCGGATGGCCCCCTGCAGGCGCTTATCTTCGATTCCAAGTTCGACCCCCACCGAGGCGCGCTTGCCTATGTGCGGATATTCAATGGCACTATCAAGGCCGGCGACCGCATCATGACGATGTCCGATGGCAGCAACTTCGACGTGGACGAGGTCGGCGTCTTCGCCCCCGACATGCAGCCCAAGGATACGCTTTCGGTTGGCGAGGTCGGCTACGTTATCGCCGGCATGAAGCAGACCAAGGACTGCCGCGTCGGCGATACCATCACCGCGGCCGACACGCCGGCACAAGAGCCGCTGCCCGGCTACCGCGAGCCGCAGGCGATGGTGTTTTGCGGCCTGTATCCTAGCGAGAATGCCGACTATGGCGTGGTCAAGGACGCGCTGGATAAGTACAGCCTCAACGACGCCGCCTTCCGCTACGAGCCGGAGACCTCGGCGGCGCTGGGCTTTGGGTTTCGCTGCGGATTTCTGGGCCTGCTGCACATGGAGATCGTGCAGGAGCGGCTGGAGCGCGAGTACGATCTTGACCTGGTGGCGACCGCACCCAGTGTTGTCTATCGCGTGCTGACCAGCGATGGTGAGGTCCGGGAGATTGAGAACCCGGCGCTGTTGCCAACTCCGGACAAGCTCGAGGCCATCGAGGAGCCGGTAGTCAAGGCGAAGATCATGACCCCTCACAAGTATGTCGGCGCGTGCATGAAGCTGTCCGAAGACCGGCGCGGCGTTTTCGACAAGATGGAGTATCTGCACGGCGACCGCGTTGAGTTGCACTATATGCTGCCGCTTGCAGAGATCATCGTTGATTACTTCGACCGGCTCAAGTCGGCCACACGCGGCTATGCAACTCTGGACTACGAGTTCGCCGGCTTCCAGGAAGATAACCTGGTCAAGGTGGACATCCTCATCAACGGCGACTCGGTGGACGCGCTGGCGATTATCGTCCATCGCACCTTCGCCGAGCAGCGCGGTCGCAGCATCTGTCGCAAGCTGAAGAAAACGATTCCTCGACAGATGTTTGAGGTGCGCATACAAGCCGCCATCGGCGGCCGTGTCATCGCCGCCACTCGCAATGCGCCGCTGCGCAAGGACGTGCTGGAAAAATGCTACGGCGGCGATGTCACCCGTAAGCGCAAGCTACTGGAGCGGCAAAAAGAAGGCAAGAAGCGCATGAAGCAGGTCGGGGTGGTCGAGGTCCCGCAGGAGGCCTTCATGTCAATTCTGGAGCTTGACTGAGGGGTCTGCCGTGCAGCTTGGGCTTTACGTCCATTGTCCCTTCTGCATAAGCAAGTGCAACTACTGCGATTTCAATTCGCAGCCGGCGCCCACTGAACTGCGCGAGCGATACTTGGGCGCGCTCATAGAACAGATACAGCGCCGCGTGTCATCCTCATTTGCCGCTTGCGTGGCTCAGGCTTCCCGCAGGGCTGAGCCTGTCGAAGCCAGCCCGACTCCGGATGCGCCTCACGTCACCACCGTCTTCTGCGGTGGCGGTACGCCGACCATCTACACCGCACAGCAGCTTGCTCTCGTACTCAATGCCGTTCGTGCCAGTGGCAAGCTCGATCCCGGTGCAGAGGTAACCTGCGAGGCCAATCCCGACACCGTTGACGCGGATAAACTGGACGCGCTGCGGGCGGCTGGCTTCAACCGCATCAGCCTTGGGATGCAGTCACTGGTGGATGCAGAGTTGCAGATTTTGGGCCGCAGCCACGACAGCGATACGGCGCTTGCTGCAGCAGCCGCTGCCCGCGATATCTTTGATAACCTCTCTGTGGACATTATCTACGGAATTCCGGGCCAGACCGCAGACTCCTGGGTCGCCACCTTAGCCGGCATCATTGCGCTGCAGCCTGATCACATATCCGCTTATGGGCTGATGATCGAGGAGGGCACGCCGCTTTTTGAGATGGTCGCAGCCGGGCGACTGCAGCCGCACGATGACGACACCTATGCGGACCTTTACGAGCAGGCCCAGGGCACGCTGGCGGGTGCCGGCTACGAGCAGTACGAGATATCGAACTTCGCCCGGCCGGGCCGTCGCTGCCGGCACAATCTCATCTACTGGCGCAACCAGCAGTATCTCGGGTGTGGCGCCGGGGCAGCCAGCTATCTAAACGGCACACGCAGCGTCAACATCGCTGATCCGCAAGAGTACTGTGATGCGCTGGCGGCGGGCGAAGATATCATTGCCTCGGATGAAACGTTGGACAAACCGCACTGGGCGGCCGAGACGATCATGCTCGGACTGCGTACCATAGAGGGCGTGGATCTCAGGCAGATTTCACAAGACTGCGGCATGGAGCTTGAGACAAGTCATGCCGACACGATAGCGGTACTTGTTGCTGAGGGGATTGCTACCTACGACCGCGGCGTCTTGCGTCTGACGCCGGAAAAGGGCTTTCTGCTGCACAGCGAGGTCGCCCGCAGATTCTTTCTGTAGCACCACAGTTTGCTCATGACAGACAAGCAACCGCCAGAACAATCGAGGCTCTTTCAGCCCAACTACAAGGCTTACATATTTGTGGTCTTATTCACTGGCGTCACTGCCGGCATTTACTGGGTTGGAATGCGGGCCATCAACAACATGGGCAATGCCACCGTGCTGGGCGGGGTGCGCTCGACGTACTTGGTCATAGAGCTAATCATCTGTGGTCTGGCCTGGTTCTACGTGATTGAGCACCTGTTGCGCCACTACGAAGCGGACGAACTGGGCCTGACCGTTTACCGGATACTGCTGCCGACGCTGCGCTATCCGTGGGGGCAGATTGTGCACATTCACACTTACGGTTATGGCGACGGGTTCCGTCTTACCATCGCCGGCAGGGGCCATATCACTGTGATGCTGCAGTGCCTCGCGCGCGGCCACGAACTGGCCGGCTACATTCAGAGAATGGCCGGGAAAAGGTGACGCCGAAGCCAAAAATAGCGAGATAGCAGTATAACACGGGTGGCAATTGTGGTATAATAACAAGTAGAGCCGCATCAGGCGGAATAATTCCGGACCTGAGAAGAACAATTCCGCCGTTACGGACGTCAAAATAACACAACAACCTGATGTGCAGCTTATCTCATGACAGGCAAAGAGGGTGAAAGCATGACACGCTTTTCCCAGTTGTTTATCCGAGCCGCGTTGGCGCTGGCAATCCTGGCCATGGTGGCCGTTTGCCAGGCAGACCGTGAACTTGTTTTCTTTAGCGGCAATCTGGACAAGGTTGACGCTGCCTCGTGGGGAACCGGCACGGCGCAGCTCACCGAGGAGGAGACATACCTCGAGCGCGAAGTCCTGGAGGTAGAGACGAAGGGCTTCTACGAGGGCGCTCGGCTGCAACTGAAGACCCCTGCGGCGATGTCAGCATACCTGACCGACCCGGAGAAAAGTTTCCTGGTGATCATAGTCAAGGTACACCAGGAGGAAGTAAAGGCGCCGGAGGGGCGAACGGGGCCTGAGGGATGGGGGCCCGGGATGGGCCCCGCCGAGGGGATGCCGGGGCCAATGCCCCACGAGGCAATGCCACCAGAGCCCGGAGTGCCGCCACCCGGAGGGCTGCCACCCGGAGGGCTGCGAGACCCGCTAGCGGGACCGCCGCCAGGACATCTGGACATGCCGCCAGATCCGGGCATGCACCCGCCGATGCCCGGAGAAATGCCCCCAGGTATGCCAGGCGAGATGCCAGGTATGGGTATGCCAGGCGAGATGCCCGGCCAGGCCGTCCAGGAGGCTCCGCCGCCTATGGTCACCAAACTCAGGGCACTGTTGGTCACTGACACGGGCCAGCTCGATTCCGGAGCCATTGACATACTCCACGCCGAAGGTGCCCTCGAAGACTGGTACACCATGGTCATTCCGCTGGCCCACTTTGCCGGCGAGGGCAAGGACCCGGAAGCCAAGCTCCAGGACATTGCCTTGTTCGGCGATGCCGATGAGAAGTTCTGGGTGGCCACAGTGAAGCTCGTAGCCGAGGATGCCCCGCTCGTAGCCGACGCCGGACAGCAGCGGATAGTCAAGGTTGACACGCCGGCGCAATTCGAGGCCAAGCAGCAGCCGGGCTCCGCTCGCGTCCAGTATTGCTGGGACTTCGACGACTGGGATGGCATCGCCGAGGATACTCTCGGACAGCAAGTAACCTGGACATTCCCAGAGCCGGGCTTCTATGTAGTGACGCTTACTGTAACCGATCGCACCGGCCGTCGCCTGCCGCAGACCGCCCGTGTGGACGTGAAGGTAGAGGAATAGCCTTGCGAATATCCGAACATCACCAGGACCCTCCGGCCGCTCAGTGAGGGTCCTTTTTGTGTGAGAGGGTGTCGCGTGTCGGCTGAGGAATTCACACTCAGAGGCGGAGTTGTCATCAACCCGGCAGCCGGATTTGCTGCCGAGGCGGACGTGGTAGTGGCCCAGGGCGCTGTGCAAGAGATCGCCCTAGCGGGGAAGTGCGACACGGCGGGGGAGATCATTGATGTTGCCGGCAAGCTTGTTGCGCCGGGGCTGGTTGACATTCACGTCCATCTGCGCGAGCCGGGACAGATGCACAAAGAGACCATCGCCACCGGCACGCGCGCGGCCGTTGCCGGCGGCTTCACGTCGGTCTGCTGCATGTCCAACACCACGCCTCCGATAGACACACCCGACCGCGTGCGGGAGCTTGTGGACAGCATCAAGCAGACGGCGGCCTGCAAGGTCTATCCACTCGGGGCGGCGACGAAGGGCCATGGACAGGACGAGCTTACCGACTTTGCCGGCATGTTGGAGGCCGGATGTGTGGCGATTACCGATGACGCCTTTCCGCTGCAAAGCCGTCAACTGAAGCAGCAAGCTTTGCTGCAAGCCGCTGAGGTGGGCTGCGTATTCATCGCGCACCCGGAGGACAAGTCAATAAGCGGAGACGGTCTCCTCAATGAAGGCAACCTCAGCGCGAAGCTGGGGCTGCCGGGGATGCCGAGGCGCGCGACTGCTGAAGCGGTCGCGGAATGGGTTGGACTGCATGATTGTGGGGCTTACCTGCACCTGGCTCACATCGCGACTAAAGACGAAGTCGAGCTGGTGACCGAGGCGTTGCCGGCCTGGGCAGGGCGGTTGAGTATGGAGACAGCGCCCCATTATTTGTCCGTGACCGAAGACGCCATCTTGAAATTCGGCGCCAATATCAAGGTCAATCCCCCTCTGCGCACCGCCGATGACAATGCCGCCATAACCGCGGCAGTAGGCAATGACACCATCGCAATAATCGCGACCGACCACGCCCCACATGCGTCGGATGAGAAGGCCTTGGGCCTCGAAGAGGCGCCGTTCGGTCTGGTCGGTCTGGAGACATCGCTGGCGGCGACGGCGACAATACTGAAGCCCGAGACGCCGGCCGACTGGCTGTGGCTGCTTGACAAGTTCACCGCCGCCCCGGCCCAGTTGCTGGGCTTGCGAGCAGGCAGGCTGGTCGCTGGCGAGCCGGCCGACATTGTCATTATTGATCCGCAGGCACAGTGGACTGTGCGCCCCGAGCGGTTCAAGTCCAAAGGCCGAGCGACCCCGTTTGCTGGACAGACGCTGCGGAGTCAGGTATGGGCCACGGTGGTTGACGGCAGATTTGTGTTGCAAGCGGGCGAGCTGCTGGTCTAAAGCTTTGCGTCCGGGGACACTGTATTTCACGGTGTCCCCGCAGCCAAACCAGTCCACTGACAAAGGATTATCTCCGCCCCCCGGAGAAAACTGGCAACGATCATAGAAATGCTCGAATGAGGGTAGGATCCAGATGAAAAAGGCGATACTGGCTCTGGAAGACGGCACCGTATTTGAGGGCTATTCATTCGGTGCTGAGGGAACGACCACCGGCGAGGCGGTTTTCAACACCGGCATGACCGGCTACCAGGAGGTCCTGACCGATCCGTCATACCGCGGCCAGATCGTGACCATGACCTACACCCAGATGGGCAACTACGGCATCAACCCCGAGGATATGGAGTCGTGGCGGCCGTGGGTGGAGGGCTTTGTGGTGCGGGAGAACTCGCTGCTACCGAGCAACTGGCGCGCTACCATGAGCCTCGAGGAGTACCTGAGCGACAATAACATCGCCGGTATCGAGGGTATTGACACCCGTATGCTGACCAAGCACCTGCGCACCTACGGGGCGCAGAACGGCATCATCACGACGGACATGACGGACCCGCAAGCAGCTGTACAAGCCGCCAGGGATGCTCCATCAATGGAGGGTTCTGACTACGTCATGGACGTCACCTGCGCGGCGCCTCGACGCTGGATTGGCGAGGGCTATGACGAGACCACACCGGTGCCGGATCGGCAGTTGCAGCTTGATGTTGCCGGCGAACCCAGCCGCCAGCCGCAGGCGGTCTCATTCGATGGCCAGCCCTACCAACCCCGCCGCCACTACCGCGTCGTGGTCATAGACTGCGGCGTGAAGCAGAACATCCTCCGCCACCTCTACAGCCGGGGTTGCGAGGTCATTACGGTGCCGGCCGACGCCACAGCCGAGCAGGTGCTGAGTTGGAATCCTGACGGCGTGGTGTTTTCGAATGGGCCGGGCGATCCCGAAGCGCTCGACTATGTGATACGGACCGCGCAGGGAGTGCTCGGCAAAGTGCCCGTGTTCGGCATCTGCCTGGGCCACCAGATATTGGGCTGGGCGCTGGGTGGCACAACCTTCAAGCTTAAGTTCGGTCACCGCGGCTGCAATCACCCCGTCAAGAACCTCAGCACCGGGCAGGTGGAGATAACTACGCAGAACCACGGCTTCTGCGTTGACCTCGACAGCCTCCCCGACACTGATGTCGAGGTCACTCACATCAATCTCAACGACGACACGCTTGAGGGCATGCGGCACAAGCAGTTACCGATGTTTTCCGTCCAGTACCACCCCGAGGCCGGCCCTGGCCCGCACGACTCAGACTATCTGTTCAACGACTTCATCGCCCTGATGGAAATTGGGGACAGTCACCTATTTGAGAAGAATAGCAGTGCGACTCAGAGAAGCGGCAATAAATAGGTGACTGTCCCCAGTCTCCAACTCGAAGGGGATAAAGTTAGGGGCCCGAGGTTGTTGACAACCCCGGGCCCGCACCTGGGTGGGAGAAGCGAAGTCTTGCGAGCCATAAAGGCTAACGCAAAGACTACGCCCACAGATACTGCAAGTCATGTGCCAACACCGTGACCGCGGCAAAATACCTTCCGGCAACGCCAGACTCCGAGCCGGCCGGCCCTGAATTACTCCTGCCGCTGTTTAGCTTTGGGCCTATTACTTTATACAACTCTATACAAAATGGTTTACTTGGGACATGATTTGCGGTATAATAAGAATAGTCGCAGATGAGACGTAGCGTTCCTTGTCAAGCTGGTAAGTAATGTACCTGGGAGGTGCGAAATGACCGATCAGCGTGCTGGAATTCCTACTCACGCCCTGGTCAGCGCCGTGGAAGCCGCCGACTGTGGCCGAACCGGCATCGCCGTCATTTTGCGCGATCAGCAACGGGACACTGTTTACTCTACCAGCTACAGCAAACAAGACACCCCGGTCGAAGCAGCAGCGTATGAAGCAATTTCCGAGGCACTGCTCACCGCACGTGAGTCGGGATCGCATGCAATGACGGTTTACTGCGATGTGGCGTCGGTAGTCTCACAACTGAATAAGGAAGAGGAAGTCCCTGCAGAATTGCTGTCCAAGAACCTGCAGGTGCGGGCCCTGTTCAACAGGTTCCGTTACGCCAAGGTCAAACTGGCGCAGTCAGGGGACTACTTCATCGCCCACAAACTGGCGGCGGGCGCGGCGCAGGGCTGCACCGGGCAAGTCCCGGCTCAGCCGACGCTCCGGCTGCCGCTGAACACCACGTAAGCCCCAACGGGTTGGGCAGATGTGTTAGGTACAACTGCCTCAGACAGCTAACCGTCTGAGGCAGTTTGCAGCCTTGATGAATCATCATTGGGTAACTCGGGCTTTCACTGTAGTTACGCAAAGCACGCGACCGTAAGCTTAAAAACAAGGCGGTTGCAATGTTTCGTAGTGGAGTCAGAAGTGTGTCGTTGGTTGTCGCACTGCTATTGGCGCTGGGCTCTCTGAGTCAGGCCGAGCCGGTCACCATCACCGGCAAGGTGCTCGGCCCTGACGACCGGCCGGTGGCAGACGCTCAGGTGCTGCTGCAGTACAACGAGGCCGACTCGAAGATGCTGACTGAAAGAGCTGTGACCGGCGGGGATGGGGCCTTCTCGTTTGCACGTGATCTAATACATTTGGGCAGGTCCGTGACCCTGGCGGCGCGCAAGCCGGGTCTGGCCCTCGATTGGAGGGCCATCACGCTCGATAAGCAGACGACCCTCACTCTCGGTCTGGCTGCCGATCCGGTTACGCTAATCGGCACTGTTAAGGATCCCCAGGGCAACCCTGTCGCCGGGGCTGAGGCATATATACACTCCCTGCGGCGAGGCGAGCAGCGACCGGGGCCTTTCTCCGATGTGCGCGGCATCTTTAGAACGTACTTTCGTCCCCAGGACAAGAGCTTCCTGGGCGCAACGAGTGACGACGCAGGCCGGTTCGAGATCTCGGGGTTGCCGCCAGACGCACACGTCAGTCTGACAGTGCTTGCCGGGGGGCGAGAGCGTTGGTCCACAGGGTGGGAATCGCTGCCCGCCACCACGCAGGGCCTCGAAGTCGTCCTGCGGGCTGAAGCCACAATCTCCGGGCATATCACTTGCGAGGGCGAGCCAGTCGCTGGCAGAACGGTGTTCTGTACAACCAGGTTAATCATGGTGAGAACAGTTGAGTCATTGCGTGCAAACGTGGGATTGTGGGCAGCCAAAACGGTTTCTTCTGAGGACGGCACGTACAAACTGGCGCAGCTCAGTCCCGGGACACATTACCTTCGGGTCGATCCGCCCGAGGGGCTGACCGGACCGACGATTGGTCCGATTACTCTCGAGCCGGGCGAGACCGTTGCAGACGTGGATGTGGCACTTACTCCAGGCGGTCTGGTTACCGGCACGATTACGCAGGCCGATACCGGTCAGCCGCTGGCTGGGATTGGCGTGAGTGTGCAAAGGCCGGACAGGTCTTGTCACCCCCAGACGGATGATGACGGCATTTGGGTCGCCCGTCTCCTGCCAGGCCAGTATGAAGTCTCGTGCAGCATTGGTCATGACAGCGTCGCAGTTCCGGTAGTTGAGCCGCAGCAACGTACAGTGAAGGTGGCAGAAGGGAAAACGATCGCCGGTGTGGACTTTGTGGTGTATCCGCTAAGCATACAGGGGCAAGTTCTTCTGCCCGACGGAGACCCCGCGGCCGGTGTGGACGTGGGCGCTATCGGGGTTCGCTATTACGACGATTCGAGCCGCGGCCCTTCCATGGATTACAAAGACCTATTCCGAGCCAAAACTGATGAGCAGGGACACTTTGAACTGAAATTCAAGGAAAGACGTGGTTTCTGGATATCCATTTTGGCCTGCCATTTCGAGCTGGGACTGGCAGGGATGGTCGCGTTCGAGGAAGACGTGCTGCCTGATGGGCCGGTGGAGATTCGTTTGACCCAGGGCGGATACCTGCTCGGCGACGTGGTTGACACACACGGCCATCCGGTGCCGAACATGCAGGTGTTGATCAACGTCTGGCATGGCCGGAGACACCAGGGCACTTACAGCTTCCCAAGTGACCAGCACGGCCGCCTGATGATCGGACCGCTGCCGCCGCAGGTTAGGTTAAGCGTTTCGCCCGTCGGTCAAGCCCGGCGCTTTGCCACAGATAGCGCGTGGGACGACGTGGGGTCGTTCACACTCGTCGCCGGTGAGCGATACAAGCTGCCGCCGTTGGTTCTGAAGCTGCAAGGGCGCAGCCTGAAGGGCTGGGTAGGTGATGAGCAGCAGCGCTCAGTCAAAGGTGCCTTGGTCTTCGTCTCCAGAACCGAGGAACCGGTGCACGCGGATGATCAGGGCCTCTTTGAGTTGACCGGCTTGCCCTCCCACGGCCTGCTGTGGATTGTGGCCGTTCATCCTACCGAGCCGCTTTTCTCCGTCCAGAGGATTGACCCGGATTGGGGCTTCGAGCCGGGACTGATTCTTCTGCCCCTCGGCGAGATCGTCGGTCAAGTTGTTGACGAGCAGGGAGATCCGGTGCGCGCGGCCAAGGTGATGATTTATTTTTCCCACGGCTGGGACATAAGCTCTTCCAAACTGCTAACGCGGTCGCCTTTTCGACAGGGGATCTGGGCGACCGAGACCGACGAGCAAGGCAAGTGGCGTATTGAAGGTTTGATCGGGGGCGTTGATTACCAGGTTAACGTGAGGGCGGCGGGCCACGAAGATTACCGGCATCCTGCCGCGGTCACCGCCACAGGCGGCGAGACGGTGGACATGGGTGAGATCGTGCTGCGAAAGTGAAGCCGGCGAGAAGCTATGCCGCGAGCAAAGGCCGCGTTTCAGCCGACGTTCCGGCTGCCGCTGAACCCACATAAGCCGCAACGGGTTGGGTAGATGTGTAAGGCCGAACTGCCTCAGACGGTTGGCTGTCTGAGGCAGTTTGTAGCCTTGATGAATCATCATTGGGTGACTCGCTTCGCGGGCCGTTATCTCCTCCAGCCTACAGTTGAAAGTCCTGTGCCGATTGGTTATACTGCTGTCTGCCGAACACTACAGTTGCTTCAAGCCAGGCGTCGAGTTGGCCAAAGAGGAATATGGCCGAAGACCAATGCTTCAGGGCAGAGAGGAGTAGAGACATGCCTACTGAAGAAGAGGAGGAAGCAGCCACTCTTGCAGCGCCGCTTACGCAGTTGCGCCGCTCACTCGTTGAAAACTTCTTTGTTCCGCAAGTCGCTTCAATCCCCGGCGTAAGCTGTGTCTATTCGACAGATGAGGGCCACGTATTGTATGTCACAACGCTTGTGCGCGAGTTTTGGGGCAAAGAGTTCAATGCGGTCAATGAAGCTATCTATGATTTCCGAGGAAGATTTGGCGAGGCCTCCGTGGAATTCGAGATTGTTCCCGAAGGTATAGCAGCCCTGCCTACTGAAAATACTGACGACGTTGACATTCTCTATCAGTGTGATGCCTAGTAAGACCTTTAGAGATCAGTCATGAGTTCATTCCGAATTGCTCAAGCAAGGCGAAATCACGAAGCATATAAGTTGCTTGAGGCCCAGAGCTATACTGACTGGGCTATCACTACACTTTTCTACTGTGCAATGCAGCTCGTCAACCATTGGCTGTTTCAAAGAGATGGCAAGGTGCCCAAGTCACATTCGAGGCGCGAAACGGCACTCAAGAAGGCAAGAGTCCCTCAGGACGTACTTGACGCGTATGCCCGCCTATACCACCTATCTCGTATAGCACGATATGAGGACTGGCAACGCCAATTTGGTGCGAGCGATGTGTTAATCGCCTATACACAAGAGTACGCAGCAGTTTGCACCTTTTTTCGAGCTCCGCAGGACATTCGCCCGTCTTGAGAGCCCTCAGCAAAGGCCCTGTTCCAGCCGAGGCGCAGGTCGCAGGGCTCAGAACCGCCAGGCCAGGGCCGCGTCGTACATCGCCATTGCATTCTCAGGAGAAGTGTCGGGCTGGAAGGCGTGAGCGGGGCAGACAATGTAGCCGCCATCAGCGCCAAACACAGAGATGATGCGCTCAACCTCGCGGCGCACCTGCGCCGGCGTGCCGTATGGCAGCAACTCTTGCTCGTCTATGCCGCCGTGGAATGAAAGCCGCCCGCCGAATTGCCTCTTCAGTTCCTCAGCCGACATCCCCTCCGCCTTCGGCTGGATCGGGTCGAGGATGTCCAGCCCCATCTCGATAAGGTCATCTATCACCGGCACAATGCTCCCACAGGAATGGTACATGGTTATCAGGCCCATTTCCTTGAATGCAGTGATAAGCTGCGCCTGGTTGTGCTTGATGTACTTGCGCCACAAGTCGGGCGCCATCATCATCGCCCGCTGCGTGCCGAGATCGCCCCCGCTATAGACCATGTCAATGGCCCCGTCCGCGCCCTCCAGCGCTCGCATGGACCGGGCCTTGTAGAACTTCGCGGCGTGATAAGAGATCGCTTCGGCGATGTCCGGCGTCTCCACTAGGTCCATCAGGAAGCGGTCCAGGCCGCGCATGTACCACGGCGTTTCGAAGGCGCCGCCGACAAAGAACAAGATGCAGTAGCGCTGCTCGCGGTTGATATGGGCGATCTCATCCTTCAGATGCGAGAAATCGAACCAGTCCGGGTCGGGCCACGAATACTCCTCTACTTCCTTGACCGTCGTGACGTGGCCGAGCGGGTGGTGGGCTAGTTCGTTGTAGGTGGCGAACCTGTTCTTCATCGGCTTCCAGACAATTCCCAGAAAGTCCCGGCCCTCCGCGTTGACGCCGGCAGCACCACTCAACTCCGGCGGCCCTATATACTTGCCTGCCACGCGCCGTATGTCGCAGCCGATGCGCTCCAGCACGGTTTCATCATCGTCGGTGCCCAGGTGCTCTTTGAGCATCTGGTCGAATTCCGGCGTGGCATAGTAGTCAATGCCAGGGCGGTCCACCGGCTGGCGTTGCGCGATTCTGATTATGCGTTCATAAGACTCCACAGGGCATTCTCCCTCTTGACCGGCGCTGCAGTCTCCGGCCCATCAGTGGCTGCCTCGCCACCCAGCTTCGTACTGACTGTAAGTTTCTCTGCTCGATACGTCAGTTCCTGCGCGCAGGTGAGATGACTGCCGGCGAGAAGTAGTAAAGCACAGAAGCTACGCCGATTTGGGAGTGTGATGGGATTGTCTGCAGACCAGCGCAAGGTGCCGTGTCCGAATTGCGGCGCCCCAGTATATCTAACTGACGACGTGTGCCTCAGTTGCGGGGTGCGGCTCGATGAGGGCAAATTGGCCGAAAACGTCCCGGCGCAACAGGCCCCGGCTCCGGCAGCTACTGACGTGCAGGGGACAGCAGCCCCGACGGCACAAGCTGCGGGCGGCGGGCAGGCGGTGGCGTATCAGACACTGCCCGGCGCCAGGCCCTGGCACCCGGCAGACCTGGGTGCCGACGGCGGCTTCTTCCCATCACTTGCTCGCGCCTGGGCCTTCTTCAAGGAAAGCCTGGCGATGGGCTACCGCGACAGCGATGTGCTGGTGCCGTCCGTACTGGCGTTGTTCGCGAACCTGCTGCTGGTCGGCGTCCTGGCCCTCATCCTGCACCTGACCGGCCAACTGCAACCGCTGCTGGAAGAAGAGGCCGAGCCCAGCGTGGCCCTTTATTCGCTACTCGTCGCCTTCACCTTACTGGGCTACATTGTAAGCTACTTCCTCACCAGCATGACGGTCAACATGGTCGATGCTTACCTGCGCGGACAGGATGCCGAGTTGAAAGTTGCGTTTGCCGACGCGCTGAAGAACCTGGGCGCGATATTGTGGATCGCGGTTATCGCCACGCTCATCAACATGCTGACCAGCGCAATGCGGGGCAAGGACAGGCGGCGAACTGCCGGAGACCTGGCGGCAGATGCAATAGACAAGACCTGGCAGGTGGCGTCACTGCTGCTGCTGCCGATCATAATCATCGAGGACCTCCCATTCGGCGAAGCTTCGAAGCGCGCCTTGAAGCTACATTCCCAGAGCATCATCCAGGTGGTGATCGCCGAGGTGGGCCTGACGGTCCTGCAGAAGATTCTGGGCGCAGTGCTGCTGCTGTTTGCGGTGGTGCCGGCGGTGCTGGCGTATTACCTGGCGTTTCCGCTGTTCTACGTGGGGTTGGGCTGGGCGATACTGGTCTTGGTGGTGACCATGTCGCTGTTGATGTATGTGCGGACGGCGTTCTACACGTGTTTGTACCTGTGGGCTGCAGCGGTCGAGGCGGCCGGCGAGGATGTCCCGGCGCCCGCGCCACTGCAGAAGGCATTGTCCGGCGCGTAGAGGTCAGTCCGCTGCCTGCGACGGTAGCATGTAGGTTGTGGGCGTGCGGGTTATGCCCATTGCGAGCAGAGGCAGGAACTGCTCGACGAAACGCGGGCAGTAGTTGAATACCACCCACCCAGATGCGCCCTCCTCGCGTGCCACCTCGATCTGCTGCAGCAGTTGATACGGGTCGGCGAATGTGCAATTGTCAGCATTGACGCCGATGCCCACATAGATCGGCACCTGACCTGCGACCCATCCGTTCTGGCGACGCACATAACTGCGGAACGTGTCCTCGTCGTCGGTATAGTCCATCGGGCACACAAAATCCACCCAGCCCTGGTCCACCCAAGTCTTCCAGTCCTGCCCGAAGGTATCGCGGTGTGATTCCCAGTTGAGGAACACTGCCGCTGAGATCTGGGCCTGTGGGTCCGCATCTCGCACGGTCTCGCTGATTTCGGCCACCAGCGTGTTGATCTGGCGGCGGCGGAATTGCAGGTACTGCTGCTTGTAGCGGCCGCTGTAAGCGTCGGCGGGCCAGTCTGCCACCTTCACGCCGACATAATCCTCAAACGCCGTGCGGCATAGGTCGCAGAAACAGACGTCCTTGTAGGGGTAGCGGAGATAGTCGAGCTGGAGGCCGGTGATGTCATAGCCTGTGATTATCTCGCGGGCCAGCTCGATCTGGAGCCTGCGGTTGTCCGGGTGCGTGGGACACAGCCAGGTGCCGGTATGGCCCCGGTTTGTCACCACCAGGCGTTGCTGTGCTTGCAGGCGCCTCTTGGTCTCGCCTGAGGCCCACAGAGTCGCGAGATTCAACATGCGGGGGTGGCAAGTCAGACCGTACTTCTTGCAGGCGGCAGCCGCCTCGGCGAGCCAGTCGCCGTGGTCGCTGACTGAGGAGTGGTGCGGGAGCAGGCGGCTGTTATAGAAGGCTATGCCGCCGCTGCAGACGTAGGGAAAAACGGCGTTGAAGTTTGCCTGCTTCAGCGTGGCAGCGGCGTGATCCCAGGAGGGTTTGGCGTAGTTGTGCATCCAGATGCCGCGCATTTCGCCCTCGACACTGGCGAAGCTCTCCCACAGGGCGTGGCTGGCGAGTTTGTCAGCCTCCTGCGCCGCCGCCAGTGCCTCTTCAAATTGGCTGCGGGCCTTGAGGTCACCAGCGTGGCTCAGCAGCGACATTGCCTCACCGATGTCGGCCAGTGCGGGGCGGATGTCGTGGCCGGCGGCGGCTTTGCGCTGCGCGGCCCCGGCTAACTCGGCCAGGCTGTCATAGGGCCCGTACGGCCCCAGATGAAGGGCCGAGGACGGAATTGACTGCTCCCAGACACGCGGCGCGAAAATGCCGATGAGGGCACGGAGCAATTGGGCCGTCTCGGGGTAATGGTCAGTAGTAAGCCCGCAGGTTATGAAGGCTCCGTTGTGGCTGATGATGACAGCGGGCGCGGCCAGCGTGCTGTGCTTCTCCCAGTAGGCGATAATCTGGCCGGCTGGCAGCGGCTCACAGGCCATCACGTGCCTGGCCGGCTGGCGAACACGCTGGGGCATTCCCAGCGCCGATGTGTCGGAGACCACGATGTCAGCGCCTGTGATGCCGAGGTCTTCAGCGGTGCGCGGCCCGCGCGGGTCAACGCCCAGGGCGTAAAGCAGATCGTTGCGGGCCAGCAGGCACGCGATGATCCTGCCGCCTCTATAGATGAAATCGAGCAGATGGCCGAGTTCGACCTCGCCGACGGCGCGGTTGTAGGGCAGTACCAAGACCTCGACATCCGGCACGCCGCTGCTTTCAATCTCGGCATCAGAAGTCAATAGATATGGTATTCGCACAGCTTCGAGGGCTTTGGTGACTCCGTGGAGGTGCTTTTCGGCCAGGGATACCATTGCCTCGCCGCCAGCACCGAGGTGGTCACCTTTGACTACGGCGACCAGCGGGCGAGAGACAGCGGCTGGAGCGGAGGAGCCTTCCATGCAAAAGCACATACCAATAGCGACCAGCACACACACGCACAACGCTATGATTGCGAAAAGACGGTTGCCCATAGGCTTATGGATGAGTGTGAGCGGCGGTTGGCCTGCAGCGCCACCGGCGGTCATTCCTCGGCGACCAGTTCGATACCGAATTTGAGGTTAAGGTCAACTTCAAACAAGCGCCCCCAGGGCAGTGTGACGCGGGTCTCTTCGAGTTCTGCCAGGGCCAGGCTGGTGACGTTCTCGCGAGGGCCGATCCGCACCGATTCCTTGCCCAGGAAATGTGTCGCCCACAGGTCAGCCACAGCGTGGACGAGCAGGTCGCTGACCATATTCTGGACACGTAGCTTGCTGTCTGCGAGGTCGAATACAGAGGCCCGCAGCATGTTGACCACATGCTCGGTGACCTGTGGCCGGATGCGTGTTTGATAGAGCCAGTCATCGGCGAGATGGCAAAAGAGCAGATTCATATGAGCTTTTTCAGAGTCAATCAGCGTATCGAGCAACTGCAAATAGCGCATCGGCGACAAATCAACCAGCAGATTGGCCAGGTCGAAGGCGCCCTTGTCCTGCAGTGCGGTAAGACGGAGGCTGCTGTGGGCCAAAGCTGAGCCGACCGAGTTAGCCGCCGTGTTCCATGCCGCAAAGCTCAGGATGCGATGCAGAGGCAACTCGCGAGCCAGCATCGCCTCGATAAAGCACTCTTCAGCGCCGTTGGGGAAAGCGACATCACAAATCGCTACCCGGCGGTCACCCAGGCTGACGGCGATGGATTCAATAAAACTTTCCGCCTGCTTCTTGCGAGCCGCAGCGGCGTCGGCCTCCTGGTAGTCGCCACGCTGTCGAGGCGCAGGCGGATTGATAGCCAGGACGAAATCGGCGGTGGCGGGATTGTCGGAAAGCTCGACGCCGACCGTCTGCATCTGGCCGTGAAGAGTCTCGGCGAAGGGACGGTCTTCAAAGGTGGCGATGTTCCCGGCGTCCTGCGGATTTGAGTACATCACGTAGGCGGTGGGGACCTTCTCCATGTGCTGGTGGATGAAGCGTGCCAGCAGCGTCTGGCCGAGTTCGTCGGCGCCCGGGTGAATCAATACGCGCTGGCTGAGGCCGTGGCGCTCGATCAGCCGGCGCAAGTTGGCCTGCTCCTGCACGTGCGGGCCATACTGTGCGGCATCTTCCTGGGCCAGCACCAGGAAATCAAGGTTGCCCTTGGCGGTCTCCTCAACGGCGCGGAGATTGACCTGATGATTGCGCTCGCGGCATGCGTTGTACTTACCCAGCAGGGAGATGGGGATTTGCTTTTCGAGTTCAGTCAGGCGCTGCCGATCACTTTCTTCGCCGAGCGCCTCCAGGCGCCCCTCGGTCTCCGAATACTCGCGCAGCAGTTGCCAGTTGGCCGCCGCCTCGTCGGAGCTGGCAGTGATGGATAGGCGCATGATGGCGTTGTGGGCATAGATCGGGCTCTCCGGCAACGTCTGGCGGAGGCCGGCCAACGCATCGAGGCGCTCGAGGGCCAACTGGGTGCGGACATGGGGGGAGCGCGAGGCTACCAGCCCACCGTACGCAAGCATATCGAGCGAAAGAACCGCGCAGTCAATGCTGCCTCCGGCCGCCTCACGCAACAGCCAGTCAAGGATCTCCTCAACGCCGCCTGGTGTCGTGTAATGCCCCAGCAACTCCACTGGTGGTATGAGCAGTTCGTAGTCCACCATGCGCGCCAGCATCTGCACATGCTCGACATTGCAGGGCCGGTTATCAAGCGGCAGATACATGATCCGGTGCACGCGATGTCTTATGCTCACGGTCGTCCTCCCTAGTTGACTTGCCGCCAGTCAGACGCTTCAGGCTAAAGCCTCCAGCGCCTCACGGAATTGCCTTGTGGCCTGTGCTATGCTGGCAGGCTCTTTGCCGGTTACGATTGCGCCAATAAGAATGCCACGAACGCCGACTTTATGCAAGCTAGCAACTTCTTCAGGCAATATCGCACGCTGGCTGGGAACGATGATCGGCCGGGGGCCCAGCACGTCAGCCAGGTACGCATAGGTCTTCAGGTCGGCCACGCACAACGGCTCGCCGTAGGCCTCGTGAGGCAGCACCGAGGCCTCGATCATGCGCACCTGTGGGACCAGCGCCAGGCCTTCAGGTGTGCCGTGCGGCGGCAGGTCCCGGTAGCCGACCGCCGCCATTATGTGCAGGCCGGTTTGCGTATCGAGCATCCAGGCAGGCATGTCGGACAGGTAAGCGTCCACGAAATCAATGCCGGCGTCAGCCATCGCCTGCATGTCAACGGGCGAGCAGATGTTCTCGGCAGTGCCCGGGACGATGCCTACCGGGACGCCAAGCGAGATAATCTGCTCGATAGCGGCCGCCTCCTGATCCCAGGAGCCGAAGGCGGCTTCGGCGGCGGCATGATGCAGGTTGATGTGCACCTTCACCCCCTCAGCGCCGGCATCAACAGCGGCCTTGCCCAGGTCCGGGTCGTTTTGAGGCAGGCTGACCAGGAGAACGGGTCGGCTCACGGCAGCGATGATGTCAACGAGACGATTGGTTGTGGCGTCTAGTGCGGGCATTGGATATTCTCCACCTGGCCTGTACTCGCAATTGCGGAAACGCTGCGGTCAACGGCCCGCGGCACTAGCCCGAATCATCCCCCGACGCGTAGCTCGGCCTGCCCTGAGCTTGTCGAAGGGCAGGTGAGAACGCATGGCGTTCTCAGCTTCCAGCCCGAGGTCTTTTACAATCGCTTAACCAATAATCCGGGTTAGTCGGAGGGCGCGGGCAGCACGAGTCCAAGGCCTTCGCCGGCGGCCAATGCGTATTGCCAGAAATTCTGGTGAGCGGCTATGATAACCGCCCGCTGCGCCCATATCAGGCCCGAAGCGGTCTCGAAATGCTGCAGAAATTGCCCTCCGTCCATCAACTCGACGCGCAGAGCCGGCACGAGCGCCCGGCACCTGGCTACAATGCTGTCAGCCGCCTGGGTCTCCAAGCTCTTCAGCACCGCGATGAGCCGGTTTTCCTCCGGAAGCACTGCGATACACTCGAATGCATCCCACCGCTGAGACAGGTAGGGCCGGAGGCCGGCGGTCAGCTCAGCAGCCAGGCCGGTTGCCTGTTTTTGCTGCTCGTGGCAGAGCATGCCGAGCCACAAGGCCGTCGCGGGCGAGTTGACAAACGTGCACAGGCTTTCGCGGCCGAATCTGAAGGTTCCGAGTACTGCGAGCTTCTCGAGCTGCCTGATGTGGTAATAGATCGGCTGGTAGGATAGCTCAACGCCTCTGCAGACCGCACTGATGCTGAGCTTGCGGCCGTAGTTCGCGCGCATGTACCGCAGTATTTGCACAGCCGAAGTATGACGCACTGGCGGCCTCGGAATACGTGTCGGGCTGGAACAGTAGTTATGCAGATTTTTCGTTTGTGGTTCACGTATCTCTGATTGTTGCCGCTGGTACTGTGATGGGCCTTGGGCCGGATAGGGAACCCGGATTTTGCTTCCGCAAAATCCGCCCTGACCCACTCCTGCGGAGTGGGTACCCCGCCCCTCCGGACGACTCAACGACAACGGCGTCGGGCTGCCCTTCGACAAGCTCAGGGCCTACGGGATGCCCGACCTACGCGCCAATGAATTGAGACGTTGCCTTTCGGCCTGTCCGCCATAGCTTTAGCGAAGGCGGGAGGGGCCGCGTCGAACGTCGGACGTTGTTTGTCCGACGTGAGCCCGGCCCGCGCAGAGCGCTATTCTGGCCTGCTCTGCACACCGCAACGGCCAACGACAACGGCAGGGCCAGGCTTGCAAGCTTCGCATTGCGAAGCTTGCTGCGACAGGCCCCTCCATTACGGCTAACGGCTGCAGGGCACCAGCCCGGAACCAGA
>JAUVVY010000069.1 GCA_030604405.1 bacterium
ATCCTTGGCGAGCTCGGCATTGAATGTTGCTGCATTTAAGCCTGTGTTCGCCATATGCCCCCTCTTATCTTGCTTCTACCAACAATTTTTTGCATAACTACAGTGGAAGCCCGACCCACGGGAATATGTTCGGGATGCGCGACAGGCCCCGCCAACGGCTACGCCAACGGCTACGCCAACGGCTACGACAACGGCAACAGGGTCACTGCATGTCCACAATAGCGCCCTCGTGCACCCACTCCGGGGTGAGCTGTATCTGCTCCTCGCTCACCACCGGCTCGGTGTCGGGCGGGTCGGTGCCTCCGGTCAGGCCATTGATGTCCACCCGCAGGCCGATACTCTTGTCGGAAAAGTCATAGCCCAGCGACCAGGTAAGATAACGACTGCGTCTGCTCAATTCCAGCGTGTAATCGCGTAGCGAAGACCGCTTCAAATCGTAACGGCCATCACTGTAAAAGGCCCAGCGATGGCTCATTTTCCAGCCCAGCGTTGCATAGGCCTCGGCCTCGATATCCACGTCATCAAACAAGAATGGCGATTGACCATCCACATGATGCCGCGTCAAGGTCAGAGATCCACTGAGATCATCAGAGAGCCGTCCGCCTATACCTGTTTCAACGCTGAGATCACGAAAACGGATTCCCCGGCCGTAGAAATTCTGCGTAACCATTGCGCCCCACCAGGTGCCGTCTCTTTTTTCCTTTTGTTGGAGATTGCAGGTGTAATCAGCCCACACAGAGAGCCGCTCATCAGAGCGCATTGCGGTATCAGGGCGGTCGTCGCGCTCGTGGAAGCGTCCGAGACTGATGCCAGTCTCCCAGTCGTCGTCAGGTTCACCCATGTCAAAATGCCTCACGTACTTCACCTCCGGGAGCCTGCTAATGGTGAGGCGATGGGAGATGTCGTCGGTCATATACTCGTGGCGGCTGGCATAGATGCCCAGGTCGTATTCGGGATCGCTTCGGACGAGGCTGGCAACCCCACGGAAGTCGCTCCGGGTTCCCAGTCGCCCGCTGAGAGTACCGAGCCACAGGCTGTCAGGCCCGGTGAACGCGTACTGAAATGGCAGATACAGACCATCATATCCGGAATAGCCTGGGATTGAGAAGTCCAGCCCCGCGCCCTTAGTACCGTTGGTTCCAGTCTTGAAGCTGAACTTCGGCAGGAGCGGGATTGCAACGCCAAGCAGGTGCAGTTTGCCCCGATATACCGTGGCCTTGCCGGTCGTCGAATTATACACAATCCGCGACGCCCCCGCTCCCACATCCGGCTTGTACGGCGAATCACAGGGCGTGATCATACCATTGATGATAACGAACTGCGATCCCGCCTCGGACTTGATCTCGTCGCCATAGAAGTAGCCGCGAAGGACCTGGCCGTCTTCGCGGGAAATATCCACGCTGGCAGTAGCGTTCGTCAGCCGCATCTCATCGGCGCGCAGGTCGAAGTGCAGGTCCTCACCGGTAAAGGCGCCCCGGTCGGTCCGCATCAATATGGAACCCTGGGCATCCAGAATCTGGCCGCGCATGTCATAGTGTACAGTGTCGGCGCGAATTGCCAGCCGCGGGCCGTCCGGGTCGTTGGTGTACGCCAGGATGCGGACGTTGCCGGTAACTTCGGTGCGTCCCGCGGCCTCGTCATACACCGTATTGTCGCCGTGGATATGAACCGTCAGCACCGGCTTTTCAGCGTCCTGTGCACCGGCGGGATCAATAAGTGTCCCCGCGGCCAGTACTAGCGCGCATAGTAGTAGCAGACGCCGCATCTGTCTTTCCGTTCCTACACGCCAGAGCCGTGCCTCGGATTATCAGTTCGGAGAGAATTATAGCACACCGCGCCCGTAGGAGGCAAAGATGGCCGAGTATGGCTCGAGATCACACCTGCAACCGGCATTTGCCATGCGAAGCACAAAGCCGGTCAGAAGCCCCAGGTCCTTATCTTTGACTGACGAAAGTTGCGCGTGGGGAGGAATTGTTGGGTCTATTAGCGAATACTACAAGGAGTAGTAACCTATGCGGCAGATTCCAAACATCCGCCGGCATGACTGACTGGCAAATAGCTGTACAGTACGCTATCTTTGGAGGTGGACGGTATGAAAGTGCAGTATATTGGTAGCTCCATGCTTTGGGTCTTGGCTGTCTGTGTGCTTGTCGCTGTGCCCGGCCTCGCGCAGGAACCGCCTGCAGAGCTTCCGCCACGGGTAGTGGCGTGCAATCCGGAGCCGTTTGCAACCAACGTGGATCCCGGTCTGCAACAGATCTCGATCAGCTTCGACCACCCGATGGACACGCAGAGCAAATCCGGCTTCGCCTCGCTGCGCTGGGCCGGCGTTTTTCCGGGCGTCAGGGGCGCTGAGCCGGCCTGGGACGAGGCCGGCACCACCTGCACACTGCCGGTGCAACTGGAACCCGACGTCACCTATGCTGTGGTCGTCAATAGCTCCAAGCAGCGCAGCTTCACGGACGAAGACGGCGTAGCGGCGCTGGGCTTCGCGTGGGTCTTTGCGACGGGTGAGCGCACGGCGGAGGACTTCCCAGCCTACGCTGTGAGCGCGGATCCGCCCCTGGGGGCTAGCGACGTGGAAGCCGGCCAGCGCGAGATCAACGTCACGTTCAACCGCCCGGTGGCCCCGGGCGATTTCTCCTGGGTGAGAATGAGTGGCAGTGGGCTGTACCCCGGCTTTCGTGGTGGCCCGCCTCCGAGCCTCAGCGAGGACCGCCTGACGGCAACGCTCGCGGTACGTCTTAGCCCGGCCACGGTGTACGCGCTCAGCGTCAACGACGTGTTCTATTTTGGCTACAAGGACACTAAAGGGCGTCCGGTGCTGCCATTCGGCTGGTGCTTCAAAACGGCGGAGTAGCCAGCAGCGACGTTTGGCGACGGAACGGCCGAACCTGATAGCCCACGGTCAGTCGACAGTCGGCCCTCAGCGAGGACCGTGACGTTCACGACATCGCCTAGGGGGCGAATGGCGGCCGCCACAGGATCACTTTATACTCCCCCTGGAGCTTCTTTAGAAAAAGCTGAGTGCGTAATTGCTGCGTCTCGCCGTTCTTGTGTGTCACGCTAACCCGCGCCAGGACGACGAGCCCCGGCTCCTGGGTCGGCTCCTGGCGATACAGGTGCCACCCGGCGCCGGACTGTGGGTTCTGCCGATAGATGCTGAAAAAGCCCAGAGCCATGGGCGGAGCAGCCGCACTGCGGAAGCCATAGTCCACTGTCAGTTGATAGTCGGCCCAACGTCCCTTTTGCCTCGCCACCATCCCTTTCCAATGCTCGCGGATCTCCTCTGCCGTAAACTTGCCCTTGACGCCATATTCGAGGCCGGCGTGGAAGTCGTAATACTTCGCGAACTGTTCAAAATCGCCCGCTTGCCATGCGTCGGCGAGTGCGAGCACCCTGTCGGTAATCTCCTGTCGTTCGGCGTCGTCCATATACTCCCAGAGCGGGTCAATGTCCTCCCAGTGGTGCGAAATGCTGCCTGCATTGAAGATTATGGTCTCGTCCCGAGGAATCTGCGTTTGCAGCGTTGCAGGTGGCGTCACGTCGTATTCTATCGGCCAGGTTTCGGCGGTCCACTGGGGCTCACCATTCTCGTCGTAAAAGACCAGCTTCGCCCTCACAAGCTGGCTTAAATTACGGGTCAGGAAGTACTCGATGCGAAGGCTTTGCATGTGCCGGCTGGTGGAGGCAATTGATGCGTCTCGCACTTCCGGTAGCCTCGCATCTACACTGAATATTGTCACTTTCTGGCCGTTGAACTCGCCGGTAGTACTATTGATCTTAAGTGTGCCCACGGCGGGCTCGCGCAACAAGGCAAGTACCGGCCCCGAGACACTCCCGCAAGCGTCAGGGAGGTGGAGGTCTAGCTGTGTCATCCGTTGCCTGATTCTCTGCTCGTAATCGACATGGACAGCTTGATGCCAAAGTAACTTATATTCATTAGTTCCTACCACATGTGTCCAGGCAATATTCCAGGCTTTGCGAAACATCCAAATTGCGTGCACGCCCTCAGCGAGGTCTTCCGTTGCCACGTACGAATTCCCATTCGACCAACGCCATACCTCCGTTCGCAAGACTTCTCTGCCGCTAGCATCCGTAAGCGACTGCACCGAATGAGTTGCCGGCACCGCCGCGGCGGCTTCGACGATGGACAGAAGGCTATTGCGATGCTGGGGGCGAGTCACGAACCAGACAGCCAGCGCGGCAATTATGACGAGAGCAGCGGCGCGGACCGTGAAACTGGGCAATCGGCGTGTGCGCGAGGTATCATTCGATCGGCTCGCGCCCAGCCGCTCCAGGACACCGCTCGCCAGGTCCCGTTCAATTGCGAGTGCAGCGGGGGTGGCTGCATGCACAGCCTCAGCGCAGGAATTCATCTCGCGCCACAGTGCCGCGCAATTGGGGCATGCCCCGATATGTTGATCCAGGTTGTGCCGGTTGGTACTGGTGGCATCACCAGCCAGAGCCATCTGCATCAACCGCTTTGCTTCGCCGCACCTCATGTCAGATCATCTCCTTGCAAGTCTCTGCGGAGTCGGTCAAGGCCCCGATACAGTCGCGTCCACACTGTGCTCTGCTGCCAGCCCAGAAGCGCAGCAATCTCGCTGCCACTGAGTCCCTCATAAAACCGCAGCACTACCGGCAAGCGCAGCTTTTCGGGTAGCCGAGCGACTGCTTCACGTACCTCCCGCACGTCTGTCGCAGCCGGCTCATCAGCGATGGCCAAATCGCTACTGTAGTGTGCAGCGGTCGGCGGCTTCTGGTGTCGCACCACCTTCAGCGCCTTGTAAAGTGCGATGCGACTGACCCATGTGCCAAACGAAGAGTCACCTCGGAAGCGCCGGAGCTGTCGGTGTGCCGCGATAAATGCTTCCTGGACCACATCTTCGGCATCCTCGCGAGTGACAACGAAGCGGCCGACAAGCCCCAGCAGGCGTGCCTGATGCCGCTGTACCAAGACGCGAAACGCTTCCTGGTCTCCAGCCTTAATCTGCCGGACCAGGTCGAGGTCGGAGGTGTTGCAGGCCTGGCTGTCCGTCTTAGAAGAGGACACAGTTCCACCTTTGGCACAGGCATTGTCATGCGGAGCCTCTATCCCTATAGTGCCCTTTGCGCTGCGTTTTTGCTCAGGCGCAGGTGTTAGAGCGGACCACGATACATGCACGAAAGCGGCATCCGAACTGGGAGGTGTCGGGCAGGATGCCCGACCCACGGGATAGACAGGGGGCATCGCGCAAGCAGAAGACTTTTCGTCCTACGGCTTTGCTGCTGCTTCCAGGCGAGGTGCCTAGCGTTTTTCCAGGGCGACAGCGCGGGCGAAGCCGCTGTCCAGTGCAAAGGCAACCGGCAGAGCCATGAAGAAGCACTCCGGCCGTTTGAGGTCATCGAGCACCGCGAATTCGACGATGCAAATGTCCCTGGACATCAGTATCTCATGCAATTCGCGCGTCGCCGGTACATCGCGGCCTAAACGGAACCAGGCATCAATCACCAGCAGCTTGATCTGGTGTTCTACCATCCACAGAGCCGCGTCGGGCGTCAGCATAGGGAAGGTCCCCGGATCTTCACGTGTCTCCGGCATACGATTACGGCACAGCAGGATATGACCCGGCTGGAAGACTTCACGCAGGTGCTTATCAAGTGTCTCGCCAGTGACCTCACGGTCGGCGGGGTCGTCAATGGATAAAAGCGCCGCCGGGCCGAAGAAGTTGTCCAGAGGGATGTTGGTGATGAGCTTGCCGTTGGCGTAGAAATGGCCCGGGGCCTCGACGTGAGTACCTACGTGTGAGTGCAGCTTGCTAATGTCCATCTTGTAGGTATCGTCAGCCAGCCGGCCTACAGTCACCTGCAAAGGCCGGTCTGCGCTGCCGGGCGGTTCAATGGCCATGGAAAGGTCTATGAGGCGATACTGCTCGAAGTCAATTTCGAACATGTGCCGAGCCTTCTTTCTTGAGGTCGCGGCGGCCACCGCCCCGACGGTTGACTGACACGGCCGGCTGCTGCTACTGCTTTGCCTCCAGGCGGGCGTTGGCCCAGACCGCGTGATCCGAGCCGTGGTGGTCGCCCGCGTCGGTAACCACCAGCCGCAGCTTCTGCGCGTCGCCAAGGTCAATGGTGAGGGCCTTGACGTCCCCACCGCCTGCCAGCAGCCGCGTGGCGTGGAGCTTGCGCCATTCGCCGTCGGGCGCGTCCACGTGGACCTCGAAGGTCACGCTGCCCCGTGTGCCGGTTTCGTCATCCACGCCCACGACCGCTCTGAGAATACTGCGGTCCGGGTATGGCGTGAGGTCATAGATGACCTCGGCCGGCCCGTCCTTTAAGGGGCATGTCATCAGTGATTTGGCAAAATGCGCTCCCCGCAACGTCACTCCCGGCTGTCCGGCGTAGTTGTGGTCGCGCTTGAGGCCGGCATGACAGCTTGCCGACACCGGCTCGATGTCGCTCAGGAAAACAGCACCCTCGCCAGCGGCTGCCAGATTGCCAAGTGTGAGGCTCAGACGGCACGGCTCGGGGTTGAGCGCCCGGTCGCGCACCGCGATCGTCAGCAGAGGCGGATAATCAATCTCCGTTGCCGCCGCCTGCGCCGCCAGTGTTTGCAACTCGAGCGTCAGTGCGGTGCGGGTATTGCTCAGGTTCTCCACAGAAATGCCAGGGCCGCGCGCTGGCACAGGCAGGCCAGCGAGAGTAATCTCGAACGGCTCCAGCCGGCTGGTGTCCTCAATGACTATTTGCAGCTTTCGGGCGCCTAACTCGGCCAGGTCCATGGCTTCTTTGTACTCAACCTGCTGGCCGTCTGCGCTCATCTCGACCAGGCGCGGCGGGTCCACATCGCCGTAATCCACGTTCGGGTCGGGATCCAGGACTATCCAGCCCTGGCCGCTTCGCAGCACCTTCGCGTCCAGTTCAATGCGGCCGTCCTTCACATCAATCTCGTACGCTCCCTTGGGCTCGCCGACGGCCTTATAGACGATCTTGCCGGCGGCGTCAGGAAGCCGCAGAGTAACGTGGTCTGCCGGAGTAACGAGCTTATACACGCGCTGCTGTTGCACCTGCAGCACCATCGCAGACTCCAGCCAGGCCGCATCGCCGGGCGACAACGCCTGCACGTACCATTCGTCGCCCGGCTTGAACACATCGCTCAGTTTCTTCTCGCCGCCGAGGTTGAAGCTGCCGTGGTCGGCCTCCGGCTGCCACCACTCCTTGGCTACGTCCGGAAAAAGCTGGCATTCCTTAATAAGGAAATGCTCGCCGTGGTCGGCGTTGAGCAGATACATGCCTTCGAGCTTGGGGTCGAAGCCCTCGAGCCAGATGTCGTTGGAGCCATAGTTGCGCCAGGTGGTGTCGGTGAGCAGGATGCGAGTGTCGTCATCCACGCTGAGAACGGTGCCGTGGCCGATCATCGGCGACACGTAGCCCAGGCCGAGGGCGATCTTGCCGTCGGCCTCTGAGACTTTCTCGACCTGGAAATTGGTCTGGTGCAGGTCGTTGCCGAAGATTACGCTCTGGCCGGCCAGGGCATTACTGAGTGGAAGGCCCGCCACTGTGACGGTGTTGCTAGCGGGGTCAACAGCGGCGACCTGGCCCTGGTGTCGGCCTTCGCCCTGAATTGCGAAGTCCGGCGCTGCGAGGCTATTGCAGCCGACAGTATGAACTGAAACCAGATTGCCCTGTCGGTCGCGGCGTATCAGGACGAAGCGCGCGGCTGCTTTGATGTCGTCGCCGATGGTCAGTTCTGCTGCAGCGTCCATGGAGCTGTAGATGGTGTCCACGTAATTGGCGCTCGTCACCTGCACCGCCACGGCCTCGCCGTCATTGTCCGACACAGCCAGTGGCTCGATCTTTTCGATGCAATCCTCACCCTCCAGAGCCCTGATGACGCTGACGAAGTGAGAGCCAGCGTCCGTTTCATTGCGGGCCACGACCCACGGCAGAGTGTCGGGCATGATGTCGCTTCTGATTTGGGGGCTATCATACTGGCCGACGAATACCTCGTTAGCCGCGCCGGGCAGCATCGTCATCTTAAGCTGCGGATCATCGTCATCGTGGGAATAGGTGACGCTCCACTGGCCGGCGGGCTGACCTGACTGCACGGAATGCAACCACTGGTAGCCGCTGCGCTCGTAGTTGTCGGGGATTTCGCCGAGTTCGACATCCGGGCTGGCCAGGGTGCCTTCGCCCGGCTCTGAAAGGTCCACGCCCTCGATGCTGAAGCCCTTGTACGGCGGGCCGTGGAACAGCCAGTCGTGCTTGCTGCCGCCCTTGACGCGGAAGGTGTCGAAGACGTAGAAATCGGTCGCTGATACGTCCACCAATGCGGTAGTGCGGCGGTAGATGTCGGCCAATCCGGGATAGGTGCGCTCCGCCGAGACCTCGACTACCTGCACATCATCGAGGTCGGCGATGAATTTCAGCTCGCCGCGCTCCATGTTGACCTGGCCGCGCTCATCAATGTGGACCACGTAATGCCCGGTGCTGTTCTTGTGAAACTCCTGCGCCTTTGCGCCCCACTGGTCGGGATAGCCGAGGTCGGGCATCATGCTGCGGCCGCGGGCGTACAGCTCGATATTGAGGCGGTCATAGTGGCCGTGGCCACCTGCTGCAGAGCCATAATACAGGCTCAGGCCGCGCTCGTTGGGCTCATCGGCGTGGCTTTCGAGTATCGCGCACCCGAACTGCGAGAGGTTCCTGGTGCCGGCCACTAAGGGCTTGTCGTAGGTGGCCGCGGCTGCGGCGATCTCTTCACGGATGTCGGTCTGGTAAAGACTGGGGCGCGGGTTACCCGTGGCCACGAGCGCCCTGGCAAAGCGCGGGTCATTGTAGCGCTCCCAGGCCATGCGGAATACCTGAGGGTCCCAGCCGGCCCTGCCGCCACCGAATATGCTGCCGCAGTCGCCGATGGCCGGCTGCTGCTTGCCGCAAATGGTCAGATCGAGCCAAATATGCGCGCAAGCGGGAAAGCGGGGATTTTCGAAGAGGTTGTGACCGGCGCGGGTCAGCAAGTCGGCTATCTCCCACGACTTGGCAGTGATGGCGGATGAATAGCCGGGCGAGGCTTCGTTGGGATGGCCGTCCGGATAAATGCCGTTCCAGATGAGGGTATCCATAGAGCCGCGGCCACTGATCAGCCACTCCAGCATCTCGTTTGTGGTTATGCCGTGAGAGGGGTCATCATCGCCCCAGACCAGCGCCACTATTGCAAAGGCCCGCTGGTGGTCGCCCTCGTTGGAGATGTACTTGTTGGTGGTCATCATCTTGTCGGCCACGTCTTGCAGAAAGCCCTTGTCAACATGCGCGCACATGTCCGTGAGGCCTTTGGACTTGAGGAAATCGAGCAGGCCCTGGTCTTGGCTGGTGTTCATATACGGCCAGATGCCGTCGTAGGCGATAGCGACCGGCATGACTACACTGGTATTCTCCCAGCACCACGGCAGCACCCGCCCGTCAGCGTTGTAGTTGCTCTGCTTGGGGTAGTCGGTGTCGGGATAGACCGTGGCCAACCTACTCAGCAGGATGGCTCCGGGACGGGCGTAGATTTCGTCTTCGGTAAGCAGGTAGAGCTCACCCAGGTCGCTGATAGCTTTGATGACATCGTCCCAGCGCTGGTGCTGGCACCAGTAGCCGACGAAGTAGTGCAACACCCCGTTCTCATCGTTCCAGCCGCTGCCGTCGTCGGGGAAGTCGCCCGACATGTCGCACTCGCCCTGCATATCGTTGTCGTAGTAGCTGGCGAAATCATTGGTAGGAAACCAGGTGTCACACGACGGACACTGCACCTTCCAGGGGTGTTCCAGGTCGTATTTCCACGGATAGAAGCCGCCGCCGACCTTGAAGATCTCCTTCCCGCATATCGGGCAGCCGGGATGGCCGCTCTGTCCACGCCACAGGAAAGTGGCCCGCGTGAGCTCGGCCGGAGGAATGAAACGCCACAGCTCCTCGTCGCTCAGCTCCATGATAGACGCGACGCGGCTCTTCAGGCTTGCGACGTGGCTCTGCGCCCAGTCTTCCGAACTCACACGCTCCCGCGCCAGTTGTATCTGCTCAGGCGTGTAGTAGTTGGGGCCGGTGGTCTTGGCCCAGCCCGCAGCCGCCACCAGCGCCAGTAACAACACGAAACCGATTTGCAATGCGCTTTTCTCCATCCTCGAAACCTCCTGCGCACGCTGTGCATGCGCCCGGCAGTCCGCTTTGCGAACCGCACCGTGATTGTAGATTCGGTACTACTACTTCGTCGCTTCTTCGAGGCGGGCGTTGGCCCATACCCCGGCGTCGTTGGAATAGCTGTTGCCGCCAGTTGTGACCACTAGAAGCCATTTCAAAACCATGTTAGCAGAGCTCTTAGCACGATCATGATACAGGCCAGATGGAAGAAGGCGCTGTAAACGTGAAGCTTGTTTTCATAGCGGACAACCAGTCTTCGGTAGTTGCCCAGCCAGGCGAAGGTACGCTCCATTTTCCACCGCCGCCGGTACCTGCGCAGCTTGCGCTTGTCCTGCACCGGCCTCTTGCGCGAGCGGTTCTCCGGGGCGATCAGGTCAATGCCCCGCTCGGCCATCCGCTGCCGCAGGGCATTGCCGTCGGCAGCCTTGTCGTAGATCAGGCGCTGGACTTTGGCCGGCGCGAAGCTGCCTTGGACCGTGGCTTCGATGAAGCGGCTCTCGTGGGGCGAGGCCGAGACCAGTTGCTTTC
>JAUVVY010000085.1 GCA_030604405.1 bacterium
ATCCTTGGCGAGCTCGGCATTGAATGTTGCTGCATTTAAGCCTGTGTTCGCCATATGCCCCCTCTTATCTTGCTTCTACCAACAATTTTTTGCATAACTACAGTGGAAGCCCGACCCACGGGAATATATTTAGGATGCCCGAGCTACGAGAGAAGTAAAAGGCATTGTCAGGCTGGGCTTCGACAAGCTCAGCCCCTGCGGGAAAGCCCGACCCTCCTTCGCCCTTCGGGCTACGGCGGACATGCCCACGGGAACATATTTGGGATGGCCGAGGTGCACGCGACTGTAAAGGGACAGTCTCTAAAGGGACGTATGTGTTTAGCGTGGAGCTTGCCGATGGTGACTCGGGCTGGAAGCTGAGAACTGAGGATGCTCGGCATCCTCAGTTCTCACCTGAGCTTCGGAAACAGCACAAAGCTCAGGCCGAGCCACGCGTCAGAGGTTAGTTGGCCGAATACGCTAAACAGATACAAAGGGACAGCCCCCTCGACGCGCAGGCCGAGGCACGCGTTTATGTGAATAATGAGGGATAGCGGGCAGGGCGGGACGTCGGCTCGGCAATTTAGATTTTTTCCACTTTGCAGGGAGGAGTTTCGGCACGGTTGCAGGAAATAGCTCAATGTAGTATGCTGAACAGCGTTTCGTACGCCAATTCGGTGAATTGGAGCAAGCACTTCTATGGCCAGGATGCGGGAGATTGAGGAGCTACAAGAATACCGGGATCTGATGGAAGCGCCCGAGGAATATCAGGATGGCTTCGGGTGGAAGACGGTGCTTGGGGCGCTGTTCATCGGCTTTGTGATGATGCCGGGGGCAATCTATCTGGGTCTTGTGGCCGGCCAGACGATGGGCCCTGCGGCCGAATGGACGACCATCATTCTGTTCACCGAGGTCGCGCGCAGGTCTCTGACCAGCCTGACGCGGCAGGAGGTTTACATCCTCTACTATATCGCGGCCGGTCTGACATCAATGTCGGGTGGCCTGGCGCTTGCCGGCGGGCCGTTCGCAGGGCTGGTCTGGAACCAGTTTTTGAGACAGGCGGCTCCGGGCGGCCTCGGGGACCAAGTACCCAACTGGGTGACGCCTCCGCCCGAGTCCATGGCTATCCGCAACCGCACCTTCGTCCACAAGGACTGGCTTCCCGCTATTGGCGTACTATTCGCGACACAGGTTTTCTCTCGCATCGCATGGTTCACTTTCGGATACGTGCTGTACCGGCTGATGTCCGACGGCGAGAAACTCCCGTACCCAATGGCACCGATCACCGCGCAGGGCGCGACGGCTCTGGCAGAGGCGACCACCAAGGAAGAGACCTGGCGCTGGCGTCTCTTCTCCATCGGCTCCATGATTGGCGTCGCCTTCGGCTTCATCTATGTCGCGATACCGACGCTGACAGGCGTTATGCTGGTGCAGCCGGTGGCGATACTGCCGATTCCGTGGATTGACTTCACGGCCGGCACCGAGGCGTTCCTGCCGGGGGCGGCGACCGGCATCGGCACCAACATCTCAGTCGTGCTGCTTGGCTTCGTGCTGCCGTTCTGGATGGTCGCCGGCTCCTTCGCCGGCGCTGTCGGAACCCTTATCGTCAACCCGATAATGGTCAAGACCGGCAACATGCCCACCTGGCGTCCGGGCATGGAGTCAACACGGACACTGTTTGCTTCTCAAGTTGACCTGTGGCTCTCATTCGGTGTCGGCACCGCGTTCGCCATCGCGTTCATCGGCATGTACAAGAGCTACGTCCAATACATGGATGCGCGCAGAGCAGGTGAAACCGGCGGGGCCCTGGGCTTTGGCAAACCCAAGCATGACCGCGGGGATTTCAATCCGTACATGTGTCTTGGGCTTTTCTTCCTCACAACGACCGGCTATGTGATACTGTGCCGTATTCTGGTGCCCGACTTCCCGATTGTGTTCATCCTGATTTACGGATACATCTGGACGCCCTTCCAGTCATACGTGAATGCGCGGATGGTCGGGCTGACCGGGCAGTTCATCTCCTTCCCGATGATCCGGGAGGCAACTTTCATCTTCAGCGGATATAAGGGCGTGGACATCTGGTTTGCGCCGATTCCACTGAGTAACTACGGCGCGACCAGCCAGAAGTTCCGTGAGGTCGAGCTCACCGGCACGAAGTTTACCTCGGTGCTGAAAGCCGAAGTGCTGGCCTTCCCGATCATCATCATCACCAGTTTCATGTTCTGGAGCTACATCTGGCGGCTCAACCCGATCCCCAGCGTTCAGTATCCCTACGCCCAGAAGTTCTGGGACTACACCGCGATTCAGCAGTGGCTGTGGTACTCGTCAACCGCCGAGGGCGGCCATACCGAAATGTTCCAACGCGCGATCAAGCCGTGGGTGATGGTTGGCGGGCTGGGCTTCGGAGTATTCACCTACTGGCTCTTGAACCTGTTCAATGCGCCGATATTGCTAATTTACGGTTTCATTCGCGGCCTGAGTATCATGCCACACTTCATCTTCCCGGAGTTTGCGGGCGCGCTGATCGGCCGCTACTACATGCGCAAGCGCTTCGGTGAGGAGAACTGGAAGCGATGGCCGCCGGTCTTGTATGCCGGGTTCGCCTGCGGCATGGGGCTGGTGTCAATGCTCTCGATAGCGTTCGCGCTGGTGTCGCAATCTATCTCGCAGTTGCCATTCTAGCGCGGGGTGACACCCCGCGCGGCAGGGCAGCGGTGCGACTCGTTGCCGAAGATTCGAAACTCAAGGCCCACGCGACAGTTGCGTGGGCTTTTGGCTTTGCGCGCGCAAAGGGCTGTGGTGGACAAGCCCTGGGCCGGATGGGGGCCCCTTCGAGTTTCTTCGAAACTCTCATCCCCATTCGGCCCCTCCTGACGGCGACGGCAAGGGCAACGGCAAGGGAGTCGGGCAGCCCTTCGGCAAGCTCAGGGCCTTTGGGATGCCCGACCCACGGGGTTTGCTGGGGATGCGGGGCCCACAGAGGGATTCCAGAGCCACGGGATGAGAAAGGGCGCGGGCCAGTCTCAGGCATGTTCGGCGGAGCGAACATGCCTTCGGCAGGCCCCTCCGGAAGGCAACAGCAACGACGGCCCTCACCCCCGGCCTCACCCACTGCTTTGCAGTGGGTACCCGCCAAAGGGAGAGGGGAGCACGGCAACGGATATGGAGTCGGGCAGGATGGCCTGCCGTCAGGAGGGGCCGAATGGGGGCAACCCACGCCCCAAGGCGTGGGTGGGGTCCCCATCCGGCCCACAGAGCGATGGTTGTCGTTAGGACATGGGCCGGATAGGGAACCCGAATTTTGCTGCGCAAAATTCACCCTATTCGGCCCCTCCTGACGGCGACGGCAAGGACAACGGCAAGGGAGTCGGGCAGCCCTTCGGCAAGCTCAGGGCCTGCGGGATGCCCGACCCACGGGGTTTGCTGGGGATGCGCGGCCCATAAAGGGATTCCAGAGCCCCGCCGCGAAATAGCACGCGCCCCTGTAAATGCAAAGGAGTGACCATCAATATGGAGAAACGCAAGTGCGGCAAATCCGACACGGAAATCTCTGTGGTGGGCATCGGCTGCTGGTCGTTCGGCGGCGGAAGCGATGACTACTGGGGCCAGCAGGACCAGCAAGCTGCGGATGAAGTGGTCAGTGCGGCTCTCGACCAGGGAATCAACTATTTCGACACGGCCGAGGGCTACAATGAGGGGCGCAGCGAGGAGTCACTGGGCCAGGCGCTCAAGGATAAGCGCGATAAGGCGATAATCAGCACCAAGATAAGCCCCTCCAACACCGAGCCGGAAACACTGCGCCAGCACTGTGAGGACAGTCTGCGGCGCCTGGGGACTGACTTCATCGACATCTATTATGTGCACTGGCCGATAACCGACCGTTCGGTGCAGGATGCTTTCGCTACGCTGATGGACCTGAAGGCGGAGGGCAAAATCCGCTCCGTATCAGTCAGCAACTTCGGCGTGCAGCAATTGCGCGAGGCAATAGCTAGCGGCGCGCAGATTGACCTCAATCAGATTTGCTACAATCTGCTGTCCCGCGCTATCGAAGTCGAAATCGTGCCGCTGTGTCTCGAAGAGAACATCGGCATCGTGCCCTACATGCCACTGATGCAGGGCTTGCTTACCGGCAAATACCGCAGCATTGACGAGATACCACCAAACCGCCGCCGAACGCGCCATTTTCAGGGAGACGTTGCGCCGGCCCGCCATGACGAGCCAGGCGCGGAAGAACTCACCTTTGATATTGTCGAGCACCTGCGCCAGATTGCCGCCGAAGAAGAGATAGCGATGGCGCAGTTATCGCTGGCCTGGGTTATGGCCAAGGCGGGTGTGACCTCGGTGCTCGTCGGCGCGCGCAACCGCCGGCAACTCGAAGACAACGCGCGGTCTGCCGACCTCGACCTGAGCCGGGAACTGATCGCACGGCTCGACGATCTAACCCAGCCGCTGCTGGATGCACTCGGCCCCAATGCCGATTACTGGGAGCCCGAAGCAAGCCGCCGAACGCGCTGAGCAAGAGGACTACACCACCTGCTGACGGAGGTAACTATGACACCGCGAGAACGTTGGATGGCGCTGCTTAACAGAGAGAGTTACGACCGCGTCCCATTGACCTACAGGGCGACTTCGGAATTCACCGACAAGCTCCTGGCCTACTTGGCCTGTGAGAGCTTCGAGCAGGCCCGAGAGCGGCTGCACATAGAGCCTGTGGTGACGGTGTCGCCGCGCTACGTCGGGCCCCCGATTGAGGCCGACAAGGATGTTTACGGCATCGGATACCAATACACCGACTACGGCGAGGGCAAGTACCATGATGCCGTCTTGCATCCGCTGGCCGAGTACGATTCGGTCGAGGAGATCGAGGCCAACTACCAGTGGCCCGATCCTGACTGGTGGGACTACTCAGGCATCGCCGAGCAGATTGAGGGCAAAGAGGATTGCATCATCCAGGGCGGCAGCTACGAGGAATTCGCCACCTTCAAGTTCCTCCGAGGCGTCACGCGTGGCTATATGGACATGGTCGAGAAGCCCGAAATCGTCCATTATTGTATGGGCAAGCTGACCGACCTGAAATACGAGAACGCGGCACGTATCTACGAGCAGATCCCGGGCAAGGTAATCTGGACATGGGTGGCCGAGGACATCGGCGGGCAGGAGGGCTTGTTCATCTCTCTGGACCATATCCGCGAATTCCTGCTCCCGCACATGAAGCGGATGACTGACCTGGTCCACGAGGCCGGAGCGTTCGCGTTCCATCACAGCGACGGCTCGCCGCGCGATAACCTGCCGCAGATGATCGAAATCGGCATTGATGTGTTGGAGCCGGTGCAATGGCGCTGCAAGGGCATGGGTCGCGAGGGCCTGAAAGCCGACTTCGGCGATGATCTGATATTCATGGGCGCGATGGACAACCAGTACACGTTAGCCTTCGGCTCGGTCGAGGAAGTGAAGCAGGAGGTAGTTGACAATATCCGCATCCTGGGCGAGGGCGGGGGTTATATGCTCGGCCCCTGCCACAACATCCAGGTCGTAAGCCCGCCGCACAACATCGTCGCCTTGTATGACACGGCGTACGAGGCCGGCTGGATGTAGAATACAACTGTCGGGCTGGAACTGTAGTTATGCAAAAAATTGTTGGTAGAAGCAAGATAAGAGGGGGCATATGGCGAACACAGGCTTAAATGCAGCAACATTCAATGCCGAGCTCGCCAAGGATGCCGCCGATGA
>JAUVVY010000045.1 GCA_030604405.1 bacterium
CCCGCGCGGCCGCGGCCCGCCGACCGCGGCGAGGAGCGGGCCTGCCCGCGCGGCCACCCGGGGCCGCACCGCCGCCAGCCCTTAGCCCCTCCGCTCGGGCGCGTGGCCTCCGGATCGGATGACAAGACCGTGCGGGTGTGGGACGCGGACAGCGGCGAGGAGCTGGCCTGCCTGCGCGGGCACGAGGGCCATGTCCGGACCGTGGCCTTCGACCCTTCGGGCCCGCGCGTGGTCTCAGGTGGGGGCTGGCCTGACAATACCGTGCGGGTGTGGGACGCTGACAGCGGCGAGGAGCTGGCCCGCCTGGGCGGGCACGAGGGTAGTGTGTACAGCGTAGCCTTCGACCCTTCGGGCCAGCGCGTGGTCTCGGGATCGGCTGACAAGACCGTGCGGGTGTGGTACCCGGACCGCGGCTGGGAGCTGGCCTGCCTGCGCGGGCACGCGAGTGATGTGAACAGCGTTGCCTTCGACCCTTCGGGCCGGCGCGTGGTCTCCGGGTCCGGGCACCCCGAGGGCGAAGACTATACCGTGCGGGTGTGGGACGCTGACAGCGGACAGGAGCTGGCCTGCCTGCGCGGGCACGAGTGGACCGTGGAGAGCGTTGCCTTCGACCCTTCGGGCCGGCGCGTGGTCTCCGCGTCCTGGGACACGACCGTGCGGGTGTGGGACGCTGACAGCGGCGAGGAGCTGGCCTGCCTGCGCGGGCCCGATGATTGGGCCACCCGCGTGGCCTTCGACCCTTCGGGCCGGCGCGTGGTCTCGGGTGGAGGGCTGTTTGACAAGACCGTGCGGGTGTGGGAGGCCGTGACAGGTGAGTGCCTGGAGGTGATCGAGGGGCGCGGCGCTGCCGAAGTCATCGCCGCCGGCCTGTCCGAGTACCCCTGGCGCGCACTACGCCATGGCCTTGAGATGGTCATCGAGGACGTTGTGGCCGACGAGCCCATTGCTTGGTTTCCCCTCAACCTGTCCGATATCGCCACCCACCCGTCAGGGCGCATCTGGGCGTGCTGTGGCTTTGGAAGCAACTACCTCGCCCTCTTCGCGCTTGAGGGTCCGCCCCAGGTACATGCGCCACGAACCGTTACCGCAACCCGCTTGTGGCGCTTCGGCGCAGGCGATGCCCCGGGCCACTGGGACGATGAACTCACGGCGCTCTGCCGCTCCTGCGGGCGCCGGTTCGAGGTCGCTGAGGCCACCCTCGGCGGTGAACTCCCATGCGCCAACTGCAGCCAGCCGCTCAAACTCGACGACTTCGTGTGTGACAACAGTGACTGGCTCACTTGAGGAACAATCCCATGATGCTTCGTGCTCATGTACTGGATTTCTGGCTTCTGCTTCGGAAGATAGCGCCGAATGCGACGGCTATCCTGCTGGTGCTGCTCGGCGCCGCGCTGTTTTTCCAGGCTGTGGAGGCATGGCCTGAGGCATCGCTGCTGAACTGCTTTGTTCGCGCCTTCTATCTGATGATCGGCGAGGCCATTGAGTTGCCCGATGCCTGGTATCTGGAGGTACTTGTATTTCTGCTGCCTTTGGCAGGCGTGCTACTGGCTGCAGAGGGCGTCATTTCTGCTACCGTACTGTTCCTGAACAAGAGCCGGCGCCAAGGAGAGTGGAATATGGTAGTCGCTTCGACCTACAAAGGCCACACAGTCATTTGCGGCATGGGCCAGTTGGGAAGTGTGTTGTGCGAGGGCCTACACAGCGCGGGCCGAGAGGTTGTGGCCGTGGATATTGACGAAGACCTGCCTACAGTGGTCACCGCACGGAGGCGAGGCATTCCTGTGATCATCGGCGACATGTCGCAGCCTGATACACTCGCGGAGGCGAATATTCGGCACGCATCTTGCGTGATATTGTGCAGCGGCGATGACCTGGCCAACCTGGAGGCAGCAATAGCAGCCAAGGAGCTCAATCCGGATGCCGAAGTCCACGTCCGGGTTTACGGGAAGTCGCTAGCCGACAGGATCAGCGCCGCCTTGCAGCAGGACATACACACCTTTAGCCCGTACGCGTCCGCGGCCGAGATGCTGCTTTCCCAGATGAATTCGGAAACGACCGATTCACCATCACCCCGCCAGACTGCTCCCTAACCTGCGGCCTGAGATTGCCCGGATCGTGCTGAGGCTGAACATGGCAAGCACGCCGGCGGCCCCGGTTGTCAGGACGTTCATTGCAGAATCCTGCCTCGGGTTACTCAACGTTTCAACCAACGTCCACTCAGGCTCAGCGGGCCCGCCATGCCTCACGTCGGTCCGTCCCGCCATGCTCTTGAAGCAGCTCGGCGACTTCAGCGTGGCCTTGGCCTGCCGCCAATTCGCGCGGCGTAGCACCGTGGCGATCCTGTGCATCCACCTCCGCGCCTCTGGCTATCAGCAGCGCTACCAGGTCGCGCTGGCCCTCCAAGGCAGCGTTGTGAAGAGGCGTACGATCGCTTGGCTTCTCTCTCGGATCTACTGCGCACTTGCGGTCCAGCAGCATCTTTGCCACCTCGGTGTAACCCTTGCTTGCCGCCAGATGAAGCGGGGTGCGGCCAGTGTACTGATCCCTGGCATTGACATCAGCACCCTCCGTGATCAGCAGTCTTGCCACCCGCTGTTGCCCATGAAACAGCGCGATATGTAGAGCACCTCCCCTGTCGTCACTACGTTTGGCGTTGATATCCGCCCCGGAGTCCAGCAGCAGCTTCACCAGCTTCTCGTCATCATTCGCCCCGACAGCTCTGTGCAGGGGCGTATTGCCATGCGGATCGCGGGCGTTGGGATTTGCACCTCGCAGCAGCAGTTGCCGCACGAGTTCGGTATTGCCAAACACTGCCGCATCGTGCAGCGCGGTACTAGTGGTCTTGGCGCTGACCTCCACGCCGCGGCCCGACAGCAGCCCTGTCAGCTCCTGGTCGGCTGTCGGATCCATCAGCAGCAGTGGCGTGCTGCCCTGCTTATCCTTGTCCGTGATGTCCGCGCCTCTTTTGATCAGCAGCCGCGCCATCTTGGTCTGGCCCTCATCTGCCGCGACATGCAGCGGAGTCCTGCCCAGCTCGCCCTGGGCGTTGACGTCCGCGCCCTTGTCGAGCAGCGCTTCTGCCGCCTTGGTGTACCGTGTACGCGCGGCCACATGCAGTGGGGTATTGCCATGCTTATCGCGAGCATTGACCTTTGCGCCCTTCTCGATTAGCCACCCCATCATCCGGCCGCAGTTATGGGGTGCTGCCGCATGCAGCGGGGTCTCCCCGTCCTTGTCGCGGGCCTCCAACTGCGCGCCTTTTTCCACCAGCACCTTTGCCGTCTCAGTGCTGCAACTGAAGCCTGCGCGGTGCAGCGGCGTCCTGCCGGAATCATCTCGCGCATTGACCTTGGCTCCTTCTACCAGCAGCAACCTCACCAGCTCAGTGCCGCCCTTCGATGCTGCTATATGTAGTGGAGTGGCGCCATGCTCGTCCCGCGCGTTCACCTTTGCGCCCTTTGCCAGCAGCAATTCCCCCATCTCGGTATTGGCGGTAGTTGGCAACGAGGGCAGTGGGCCGGCCCAATGATTTGTTTGGGGATCCGCTTTTGCCCTCCGCTGCATTTCCCATACATCTACACGAGAGGCGCTATCTCTTGCCACTAGATGCAGTAGGGTGCGGCCCTGTTCGTCGGTCAGGGTCACATTCTTTTTGTCGCGGAGAAATTCTTCCAACAGCCACACGTTGCCCGCCGTAATGGCCGGGCCTATCTCCCGCACATCCAGACCCGCGCGCTCCTGCTCCTGCTCCTGCTTGGGCGCCACAACGCTCTTCTTTTTCGAGCAGCCTGTGACACACACGACCACAACAAGCCCAACTGCTCCCAACACCAACCTATTCCTGCGCATCACGCCTTACCCACTTCCTACTACACGTAATATTCTCTTGGCCTTCGCAAAAAACCGTGTCGAGAGGCAGTTCCTATGTCCGAATACCACCATCGGGTGAGCTACGGTCCCCCACGCATTTCGACCCATTGGAATACTGCCAGGGCACCTTCGAGGCCGCCAAAGCCGACGTATCCGCTGGGGTAGAGCGTGTCTGTAGCCGAGACAAGCGTCTTATCGTCCAGTCCTCCAGTGATCTGCGCGCCCTGGGCAGACAGCCATAACTCCGCCTGCGGGTGCCAGTTGGAGCCTGTCGCCGTGGCCAGCACTTCGCTCTTGACCGGTATCTGTGCCGGCCAAACTCCGGGATGAGGAGGGCCGGCCTGGTCGTGGCGAATCAGTTGCAGCTCGTTCCCCTGCCAGTTGTAGGTCAGACAGTAGCATCCCGCCAATATGTAGTCCGGCTTCTGCACCCGCACCAGCAGAGAGGCAGCGACGTCGCGCTCCTGCAGGTCCCACATGACGGTCTGCACGTCTGAGAAATGCGCCCCGATGTCGCCGGCAAGCATCCGCACCGTGCAGTCGGCCGCATTCTTGCTGTCAATCAAGCATATCACCATACTGGCGAAGGCGACGAGGTAGTCATGAGCGGCCGCGGGTGTCCCGCGGCGATATGCATACCCCCAAACGCCAGAGCCGGCGTCCCTGCAGGAACTGACAATGTATTCGGGCAAGTGGCGTCCAACGATACGTGCACCATCAGGCGGGGCGTAGCGGCCTGTGTATGAGGTGAGCTGCGAGGGAGAGATAGGAACCACGCTCTGGCTTTCCTCCAAGCCCTCCACAAGATCAAAGCCCTCACGAACATCGAAGGGTGCTCCCACGTCGAGCAGACCGGCGGCGTCGTCCAGCCTCTTCAGTGCAAACGAGTCGAAGACTATGCTGGGGCGACCGTGTCCACCAAAACCGACTATGCCGGTCTCGTAGCGACTGTCCTTGACCTGCAGAGCCGGCTGCCCATCAACTGACCCTCGCAGCGTTTCGCCCTGCAGATCGAAGGCCATGGTGTGTCGAGCGGCATCTCCCGGGGCGTCGCGTTCGGCCAGCACCTCGCCGCCACCCCAGATTCGTTGCTTGGCGTCATGCATGTCCCATTCGAAGGCGTAGCCCGACTGGTAAGGGTTGCTCTTGTCCTGGCAGCGTGCGAGCAGAGCGACCACAACAGCGGCGCCGCGCTCACCGCCGCGGAAGTGCTGGAACTTGAGCGAGACGGTGCAGTCCCCGGCCGGCCTGATGTCGTGCATGAAGGCGCCGCTGCTCAACTCGACACTGCCATCACCAGCGTGGATCTGCGCCCAGTCAACCTTGAACTTGAACACGCCATGCAGGGGGTGGCGGAGGTCAGTCTGATCGCTGCGCGCGCGATAGACGCCGTCGAAATCGTCAGTGAAAGAGGTGCGGACCCCGTGCGGAATGGGGGGGAAGAATGGGATGCGGGGCGGAACGCTCACATCCTCAACGACAAGCACCGGGGCCCAGATCTGGTGCCAGACCACCAGGCTTCCCAGGGCCAGAACCCAGGTGACACTTGCCACGCCAATTGTGGCACGTGAGGACCTGCGCATACCATCCGCCTATTCCGGCACGTACACCTTAAGCTCGCAGATCTTGATGACGCCCTTACAGGCGCCGATGCCTACGGCGCCTGTCACAGGCATGGTTGTGTGGAAATCGAGTAGCAGCTCGTCATTGGCGTATCCGAGGACGTGATTGCCGTTCACGCTCATCTCGATAGAAGACTGCTTAAACGAGCTCTTGTGCATTGCGATGATCCTGGCCGGGAAAAGCGGGACCTCTGCGTTGCCTCTGTACACACCCAGAGTATCCACACCTGAAGTATCCAACCGTAGCCACAGTCCCTGCGAGTGCGCCTTGGTCGGATCCGCGATCCCGGCACACAGCTCCACCCTCGGCGCTCCCCAGATGCGGTCTTCCGCTGCCTCTCCCTGAAACGGCAGCAGCGGCCTGTCCAGCCCCGGGTATCTGTCGAAGGGGGTTCGCTCGAACGCAACCATGATACCGACGGATTGAGCCGCGAAGGTGGCGGGCACCAGCGCCAAGCCATCGTTGAGCGTGACTTCCCGTCCGCGCAGGATTATCTCTCCACTAACCGGAAGCAGCGGCGGCTTGCCGTCGCCGGCGCGCCAGAGAATCGGCAGTTGCGGGGAGCCCTGCCGGGCCCGCTCCCATTGTGCCGGGGAGATATCCCGCTCCAGTATGTCATCGCCGGAGGCCTGCCGGGCCCGCTCCCATTGTGCCGGAGAGATATCCTGCCCCACTATGTGGTGGGTCGTATGATCCCAAACGGCCCATAGCGCCACGCCTGCCATCCAGCCGAGCGCCATGATGCCGATAACGAGTCGGATTATGCTTCGCACTGCCCACCTCTCGTCAGCGAGTAGTCACCTGACAGTACGACGCACCACGTCCCCGCAGGGGCTATCACGCAAGCTTCGGGCTCCTATGGCGTGCCAGTTCCGCCGGGCTGGTCGGGGATAGACCGCACGCAACGGAATCCGATGCTGGAACTCGGCCCATCAGCGTACATCGCCCTGCGGGACGCGCAACGAGCATCGGAAATCTGTTCTCTGAACACCCGGCACTTTATCGTCTTCCATCTGCCGGCTTCGGAGTCCGCGCCAACTCCCCCCGGGTGTCGGTGGCCGTACCCGTCGAGGTCTCCTCTCGACGGCTCCTTGTAGCCTGGGAAGGTCTTGTAGTCGTCCGCGGTCCACTCAGCCACACTGCCGCCCATGTCCATCACGCCGTAGTAGCTGCGGTCGCCGATGGTCGCATCGCCTCGGACCTCCCGGTCCTCCTGATAAAGGCCACCATCAGCGGCTATGTTGCCCCAGGGATACAGCCGCATGGTGTCGCCACGCGCCGCCCGTATCCACTCCGCCTCGGTCGGCAGGCGCTTGTCGGCCCACTTGGCGTAGGCTTGAGCCCCGCCAAAGGTGACGCGCGTCACTGGAGCCCAGAGCGCTACCGCATCTGGCTTGTCGCTTCCTGCCCAGGAACGCGGCGGCGGTGCGCCTGTTGCCTCGACGAATTCATAGTACTGCTCGTTGGTCACCTCGTACTTGTCTATCTCGAAGGCTTCGACGCGGACCTCGTGCCGCAGCATCTCGTTGGGCTCCGTGCCCGGGTCAAACTCCCTGCTGCCGACGAAGACGTTGCCGGCGGGAATGACGATCATCTCGTACACTGGTCGCCGGCATTGAGCTTTTCCGAACAACTTCTTGTGATAGTACCCGATCATGCCGTATTCGATCTCCGCCGGCTCTGGCGGCTCCATCCATCTGTCGAATGGTCGCTCGACCTTGTCAACATCAGTGGTTATCCCGGCGATAGTCTGCTTCATGATGCAGGCCCACACGATCGCGCAAATGCCCACTACTACGCAATAGGCCACGGCGGCGAGAGCGAGGCGTCTGCGGGTACGAATCGGCTCAACCGGGAAGTCGAGAATCCCGATTCTGCTGGCTATTTGCAGGAAGTTGAAGGCGGCCTTCTGCCCGCTTGAGACCCCGAAATCCTCGCGCGCTCTTCCTACGTTCTTGTCATTCGTTTCGCCCGGGCCAGCCACTTCTTGGCCTCCTTGTACTCGCCCATCTCTCTCGAGCGCTTCGCAAGGTGCATATACCGCGCTATGACGACGGTCTTCTCGTCACGGTGCTCTGCGGCTTGCAGATACGCCTCCTCGGCCTCCTCGGGCATATCCTGAGTCAGCATGCGATCGGCCTCTTCGGACAACTCCTGAAAGCGCTCATCACTCTCTGTGGCATGCAACGCTCGTTGAATGGCGATATACTCGATCATGTCGGTGGCCGCGATCACCAGAAGCAGGAACAGGACAGTGCCCGGTACGAACAGCCATGGGCTGAGTGCTGCACCTGCGTATATGGTCACAACCGCCACCAACACCGCCAGCACGACGTGTACGCCTCTGCTTGCCAGCATCCGCATCTCACCTCTCGGTGACTGTCTAGCTTTCCTCGGTTTCCCGGGTTTGCTGTTCCTGTCTTTCTATCTCACTGCGCAATTCCGCCAGGCGCTCGTCGGTGTCAGCGGTATGTGTTTCCACCTCGCGAACCTGAGCTCTGGCAGGATCGGTCTCGACTGTCTCTCGTGCTCCCAGTTCGGCTTCCCATTCATCCAGTTCTTGCGTCAGCCGCCCCGTGGTAGTGGCGTCCAGGTCATCTCCCAGCTCCTCCTGGACCCCGGTTACCTGCTGCTGCAAGTCGAGTGTGTCCTGGTGGACGCTCAACTGCCTGAGGCGGAGCTTGGCCTCGTCAAGCTTGACCTGCAGGGCTCGCACCTCGCGTTGCATCTGGCGACACAGGGCATCCAGCGCTCCGTGCCTGGCATCCAGGTCTTCGGCCGCCTTGCGCAATTGCAGCTCACGCTGGATCGCGTCCCGGGCATTGTCCTCGCGGTCGTTCTGCAACTCCTCGATGGCCCGTTGTGCCCATTCATCAGCTTGCCGGAGGTTATCGGCTCGGGTGTCCTGGAGCCGCTTGAGATCAGCAGCGGCCTTCGCTGCTGCCGTCTTGGCCCTGTGCACGTCTTCCTCGGTCTTCCTGATCTGTTGTGCCAATGCCGATGCCTGGTCTCTAGGACGGCCGAAAAGTGCCGCCAGACCGGCCGTAATACTCAGCCACAGGCGCTTCAACAGGCTGCGCACGATAATCGAACCTTCCTCCAGTGCCTGGTCCCTGCGCTTACATCATGTCCACTGACTGTAGCTGGCGTCAATGCGGGCCCGCCTGACCTAACGGTATCTTCGTCCCTCGCGGCGGTCCGTGCCGCCGGCGGCCTGAAGCAGATCCGCGACGTCGGTGTGGCCTGCGTCTATTGCCAGCTCGCGCGCGGTGTAACCGTGCTTGTCACCGGCGTTGACATCTGCGCCGCGCTCTATCAGCAGCTTCACGAGGTCGCGGTGGCCGGCCCTCGCGGCGATATGGAGGGATGTCTCCTGGGCTGGCTTATCCGTGGCATCAATCTGCGCCCCCTTGTCCAGGAGCAGCTTTGCCAGATCGGTGTGCCCGGCCTGCGCCGCCAGGTGCAGTGGCGTGCGACCGTTGGGTCTGCCCCTGGCTTTCACGTCGCTTCCGCGCTCTATCAGCAGCTTTGCAACCGCCGGGCGCTTACGCAGCAGCGCCATGTGCAGCGGTGTGTAACCGAAGTAACCACCCTGAGCACTCACGTCCGCGCCGGCGTCTATCAGCATCTTTGCCAGCTTCGTATCATCGTACCCCTCGGCCGCCAAATGCAGAGGCGTATCGCCACGCGCGTCCCGGATGTTGGCCTGCATGCCTTCTGCCAGCAAGCGCTGCACCTCCTCTACATCACCCAGGAGTGCCGCCTGATGCAGTGGCGTACTGCCGCCTTCACCCGCAGCGATGCCAGCTCCTGCCGGCTTCGTCGCTGCTGTTGGAGTGGCCGCTTCGCGTTCGACCCGCCTGCGCAGCAGCTCTGCCATGTCGGTCTGGTCTCTTACAGAGGCCAGGGCCGCAGGCGTATTCCCGTACGCATCCTCGGCGCTGGGGTCGGCTCCCTTGTCGATGAGAACGCTCGCCACCTTCACATAGCCCTCTCTGGCCGCGCTGTGCAGTGGTGTTTCGGCATCGCTGTTCGTGGCGTTGATAGTGGCGCCATTGGCCAGCAGAAGCGCCGCGACCTCATTGTAGCCATTCGCGGCTGCCGCATGCAACGGCGTATCGCCATTGCCGTCCTTCGCGTCTGGCGCGACGCCTTTGGCCAACAGCAGCCCGGCAATGTTACTTTGGCCATACGTTGCGGCTTCGTGCAACGGCGTGCGGCCGCGATCATTGACTGCGCCCGGACTGGCAGGCGGGGTGTTGTTTATCAGCAGGCTGACAACGTCTTTGTGGCCGCCACGAGTCGCCAGGTGCAACGGTGTATTGCCGTAATTGTCCTTACCGTTGACGTCGGCTCCTTTGGCCAGCAGGAGTTCGGCAACCTCGGCGTGGCCATGCTGCGCCGCTTCGTTGAGGGGCGCGCAGGTGCTGAAGCCGGCCTCGGCGGGCTCGACGTCGGCACCGCTTTGCAGCAGAAGCTGTGCCACATCCGCATATCCGTTGCCGGCCGCCCCGCAAAGCGGCGTGTGGCCGTCCTCATTCCTGATATTGACGTCAGCGCCTTTGCCGAGAAGGACCCGCACCAGCTCAATGTTGCCGTACATCGCCGCCTCGTGCAGCGGAGTCTGTGCGCTGAAGCCGACATTCCCGCCGTTCACATCCGCGCCGCCGTCCAGCAGCAGCGTTGCCGTCTCCACACTGCCCCCGATAGCCGCCCATTGCAGCGGCGTCCCGCCTTGCTCGTCCTCGGCGTTGACGTCCGCACCCTTCGCCAGCAGCAGCTTCGCGACACCGCTGCGACCTCTGGCGGCTGCCCAGTGCAGCGGCGTGGTGCCGATACCGTCCCTGGCGTTGACGTCGGCGCCCTTGGTCAGAAGCACTTTGGCGACTCCGGTGTGGCCTTCCAGAGCTGCCCAGTGAAGTGGTGTCATCAGACGCAGCTTGTCCTGGGCGTTGACGTCGGCTTTGTGGCGCAGGTGCCGCTTCACGTCGGCAAGGTCGCCAACCCGTGCAGCATCCTTCAGCGTAGCATGCTGAAGTGGCCACAGCCGCCAAGTCAGGTAGCCGGTCACTGTGAACGTCAACGCCAGGTAGATGACTGCTCGGGCTACTCGCACCTTCATGCTGCGTACTCGTTTGGGTGCAGGATTATGTGCCCTACTATCCGAGTCAAGGTTTCGCCAGCCACTCCAGGAGCACCTGCCGCCAGCACAAGATTATCTAGCATCCTGGCGCGACGCTGCCGGAGATCACATCGCCAGGTACTAACGCCGGGGTCAGACTGCCAGGGACACAGGAAATGTAGCCAACGAAATACGCATAAGCAGGAACCGGAGACTGTCGCATTGAACTAATATTCGTGCAACGGTGGACCTGTGGCAGCGGTCGCGCGAGGAGGCCGGCCCACCTGAGAGAGGCTCTGGAGGTGCGCAGCATGTTCGCTAGGACCGTACTTGCAAGTCTGCTGCTAATCTGTCTGATCGCAGTCTGCTTGGCGGCAATGGCCGGCTGCCGCGCCAGACCGCCGGCGGACACGTCGGCCGCGAGGGCGCCCGGTTCCGCTCCCGAAGGACCCGAGAGCGGGAGGGCGACGCCGGCGCAAGACGCCGTGGCCGCGCACGGTACGCCCGGTGAAAGCGCGACTCCCCAATCGGGCATGACCACCAGCTCCCGCCCCGTCATCTACGGCATAAAGCATCTCGAGATGGAGGACGACCCTCACGCAATGACGTTTGGCATGGCCGATTATGCCGATGACCGCGGAGCCATGTTCTTTGGTCTGCCGCACCCGATAGCTGTGAGTAAACATGGCCAAGTGGACGGAATGGACACCAGAACGGCGACGATTCATACGGGGACCGGTGGCCGTCGCCACTATCGGAAGCATGCCAACACCAATGAGGGGGCCTGGGTCGCGGAAACGGGGTACACGGGGAAGCTGGTCAAAACCGAAAAGGGCTGGGTGGAACGGCTCGACGAGTTGACTTTGACCTACAACACCGAGGCCAGACTGTGCAAAGTCGAGGTCAAGGCCAGCGGCGCGGTTCACAGCTACACCTTCAGCGGCAACAAGGTCATCATCGAAGCGAACACCAGCGTGCCAACGAGAGCCGTCATGACCGTCAATGAGGACAACCGACCCACGCAGATAAGGATGGAGACGCGCAACCCCGATACCGGGAAGTGGGCGGCCAAGGGGGAGACTGTAGTATTCAAGCACAGAGTGCCCGTTCTAACGATCCCCGAAGGGCGGTCGGTGTGCATCACGTATGAGGACGGTCACGTTGCCAGCGTTTCCGCATCTGATGGCAATCCCGCGCAATAACATTACGCCTCAAGTTGAAAATGCCGATGCTCCAAGCCGAAAACGCCAAACCGGCTATGAGACCACTTCTAGTCAGGACCGCCCCGCATCTCAACCCATTTGAAAACCCCGTAGCTGTCCGGCCGGGCGCCGAACCCGACATAGCCACTGGGGTAGGTCGTGTCAACAGTTGTCACCAGCGTGTCCTCATCGAGCCCCCCTGTGATATTCGAGCCCTGCGCTGATATCCATAGCTCCGCTGCGGACCCAAGTGCGTCTGGCGTGGCTTCGGCCAGGACCGTAACCTTCACTGGTATCTGTTCCGGCCAGCGCCCGGGCAGGGGCGGTCCTGCCTGGTCGTGACGGGTCAGACTGAGCTGATTGTGTTGCCAGTCGTAGGTAAGACAATAGCAGCCTGTCCACGGGCGCATTGGGTCCTTGACCCGCACCAGCAGCGAACTGCCCTTGTTGGGAACTGCATGAAAAACGCCGATAGTCGAATCCCTGTCGAAGTGCCACATGACGTCACCGGCCATTGTCCGGAGGCTGCACTCAGTTGCCCGCTTGCTGTCGATCAGGCACATCACGGTGTCGGCCAGGGCGACGATGTCCTCGTAGGCCCCTTTGACCTTGCGATGGCTCGCCACATTCGTCCTGAAAGGGCTGCCACTAATAATGTAGCTGGGGGTGTGGCCGAAGCCCAGTTCGTCAATTGACTTCTGGCCGATGGCGAAGCCCGTGGAGTTGTGCTTGCGCTTATCACCATGTACAGCAAAATCCTCGCGCACCTCGAAGGCTCCCCCGACCTCAACTCTCGGGCCAGTTTGGCGTTTGGCTTGAGCTTGAGTATGCCGCTTCAGCTCAAACCAGTCGAACACCACGCAGGGGCGGCCATGACCGCCGAAACCGACTATGCCGGTCTCGAAACGGGTGTCCTTGGCCTGAAGTCGGCGTTGCCCATCGACCGATCCCCGCAACGTCTCGCCGTCCAGAGTGAAGGTCATGGTATGAGCATCTGTATCGCCGGGGGCATCGCATTCAGCCAGCACCTTGCCCGCCGCCCAGATGCGCTGCTTGCCGTCATGCATGTCCCATTCGAAGGTGTATCCTGTCTGATAGGGTTTGTTTCTGTCCTCACAGCGAGCGAAGAGCGCCACCACCACGCCGCTGGTGGGATCGTCGCCACGGGATTGCCGGACGTTAAGTGAAACCGTCTGGTCCGCGGCAGGCACTATGTCCGCCATGAACGCGCCGCCGGCGAGTTCGACGGTGCCATCGTTGGCATGGATCTGCGGCCAATCAACATCAAGTCTGAAAATACCATGAAAGGGGTGATCGAGGTCGGTCTGATCGGTTCGTACGCGATAGGATCCGTCGAAGTCGTCGCGGAACGAACCGTCCGTGCCGGCGGTCGGACGAGGCCGTTCACGTATCAAGCTGGGCTTTGGATCCTCCTGCCAATCAAGGAACGGAACCCAGATCTTGTGCCATGCGGTCAGCAGCCCGAGAGCCAGGACCCAGACGATGCTCAGCAGACAGATCGTGATACGCATATAGGTGCGCATAGCACTTGCCTATTGTGGCACGTAGGCTTCCACTTTGCGAACTGCGACCACACCTTCATGCGTGGCAATACCGACGGCGCCAGGCAATGGTGCGTTGATATGAAAGTCCAGGATCAAGCGGTCATTGAAGTAGGCCAGGACATGGTTGCCGTCTATCTCCAGGCCCATTGTATGCCACTCTTGACTTTCTAGACGCCTGCCAGCCTTTTTGCCAGGGAAAAGCGGAGCTTCAGCACCGGAGCTGTACACGGCTAGTGACCCATTCGACGCCAGCTCGTCCCACCGCAGGCGCAGTCCCTGCGAGTCCAGCTTGCTTGCATCAGTAATACCGGCACAAATGTCCACCGCTCTGGCCGCCGGAATTGTCTCTTGCTCGGGCTTAGGCCAAAAAGGTAATAGCGGCGCTTTCAAATCCGGGTACTTCAGAAACGGGACTTTCCGCAATTCCATCACAAAGCCGATGCCTTCGGCGCTGAAGCTGCCAGGCACCACGGCGACACCATTGACCATGACCTCGCCGTCCAGCAGAATGATTTCGCCTGTCGCTGGCAGCAGCGGAGGCCTCCCGCGCCCAGCGCGCCATGAGATGGGGAGCGTTGCTGAGCTTTGTATGGCCTGCGCACGCCGCGGAGCGGAAATACGCTGCGCAGCTATGTGGCGGGGCATACTGGCCCACACGCACCACGCCAGCACTATGACCAGGAACATCACCGCGAGCAAGCTGATAAGAACCCGAGGCCTTCTTCGCACCGGTCACCTCTATCGGTGAGATCGCGACCTGGCCAGGCTATAGGATGCTGCGCCACTGCCAGGCGGCAGGTTCCTGGAGGCCGCCGGCGCCGCAAGCGCGGTAGTACCACATAAGCACTGTCACCACTAGCGGGGGCACGTCAGCCGGCAACCTTCCCTGAGGTTCCTTTCAACTTATGGACAGTGAAAGTGCTATCATCGCAGAAAGCTACCTGGTGCTGGACCTGGACGGCGGCTACGGCTACTCGTCGGGCGCGATTCTCACAAGAATCTCCGGCACGTAGCCCCTGGTATCGACATACGCCCTGCCGGCCCCCAGGGGGTTCGATGCCTGGACGCGAAAGCCCACCAGCAGTTGGAACTGCTCCCCGGCCTGAACGTGGAACGGCTCTGCGATCGGCCAGCAGAGGGTGAAGTAGGGCGCCTCCCAAGTGACGTTAGTGCTGCCCAAGCCGCCCGGTTGGGACGGTAGTGGCTGCAAAGCGATCGGCTGCAACTGACAGGAGCTTTCGTCACCTTTCTCCGCGTAGCCGATCAAGTCCACCTTGCCGTAGTACAACTCGTTGTTATACTCATCGTCGTCCGGGCCGTTGGCGTACACCGTCGTGCTGAACGAGGGCACAAAGGTGATTCCAGCGTACACCCGGCCGCTGAGCCACGCAGTCAGGTCGAGGGCGAACATCGCATAAGCGTCAATGTACTGTAGTGGCCCTCCGGCATTTGTTATGGCTGCCACGAATCCCTCAGAGTCCGCATAGGTAGCCACTCCAAATGTGGTGAGGTTTGGGTATGGCGCTGCGGTATTCTGGGGGGATGTCCACCCGGAGCACTCAGAGGTGGGGAAGTGCTGAGCTTCCAGCAATTGCGTCATGGTCGCCAGTATCTCTGTAGGAATCGCCTTCGGGACTGGTTCCTTGAGCAGCGCCAGCCAGCTTGGCCACACATTGGCCAGCACAAACTGCCCGAAAGAGTCCCATTTGTCGCTGGGGTAGCGGTGGGGGGGAGCACTGCTTCTGGCCGGGCGAGCCCATTGGTTGGGCGCCTGGGGCTCCGGACGTGCCTTGCTGAGCTTGTGCACCATCCGTTTGGCAGCCTGTTTCACCCAGTCAGGCGAGACAGCGCGCGTGGGCAGCCCTTTCAGATAGGCCTGGACATCGGGTGGTACCTCGATCCGCTCGGCTCTTTCTTGTGCGAGAACTGGCCAAGCCATCAATCCTATCAGACAGGCAGCCAAAACTATGGAGAATACAGTGCGTTTGCCCATCGAACATCGCTCCTCCTTGCCGATGTCGGTCATCTGAGAGCACCTGCGGCTATAAGACCCCGCAGGCGAAGTCCTGACCCTTGCCAGAAGTCTCCTCACCCTGAGCGCTTGACCAGCAGCCGCACCATCTTCAGGAACGTACCAGGCTACTGTTTGGCCAAGTCAGCCTAATCCTGAATAATCGAGACGCTGATCTTCTCCACTCGTCCGAATCCGACGGCACTGGCACTGGACCCCATGTAAGCCTGTGCCGTGGCGGTCAGGCCAGTCATGATTGTGACATGGTCGCCCATATTGACTTGCAGCGGGTTGTCCGTGCCGGACATCACGAGGTTGGTGCTGATCTGGGCGTTCAGGACCGGAGCCGACTCCGGCGGATTTTCTACTATCGTGTGGGAGGCCCACTTCTCCCCATCGTCACCTGCCGTCTGCGCGTGGGCATAAGCTTGAAGCTCCAGTCTGGCGATAGTGTTAAAAGTGCCCTCCGCCGCTCCCAAGCTTCTCGCGGCCGAGTACGTGAGCTCGGGCACTATAACGAGTACCTGGAGCCGTCCGGACCGCCACGCGTCAAACTCGACGATCACCCGTGAGTAAGCCTGGCCGAATACTGGGTTCTCAATGGCATAGGGGATGACCGCTCCAGCTTGCACTACGCCGGTCTCATCAGCCATTGCTAACACGTCGCCAATGAAAAGATCCTCTATGCTGCCATCGGGGTTGGCCAAGGCGGCCGTATAAGGCGGCTCGAATACGATGTTGGTGGGAAGATTCTTAGTAACCCTGGCTATACGAGCCATGCGTGCTCTTCTCGCCTCGCTGGCCTTGCGGAAGCTCGTCAGATGCGGGACCGTCTGCCCAATGAACCACACAAAAGCCTTCCACTGCTCGTTGGGGACCTCCGGCGCCTCGCCCTCATCGGGAGGCGGCGGTTGGGGCTGCGGGCTCCTGGAACGACGCGAGCGCTCGAAGAGCTTGCGGAAGTCAGCAGATGCCCTGCTATGGCCCTTCATCGGCTTGAATGCATTGATGAACTCTTCTGGCATCTGACGCTGCGGCTCTTGACCCAGGGCAGCCCCTGCACCTAATCCCAGCATCCAGACCGCCAGACCTATCCACACCACGCCGCGCTTGACCATCACAGTTCCCTCCTGTCGCAAAGTCACGTCCAGGACATACTACAGCCGATAGTCGAGTGTGTCAATGTCTCAGACTGCGGCAGCCTGCCGTGGCCCCCGCACGTCGCTGGTCAGTGAACCAAGCCCTCCTGCCTGAGCCAGCCGTGACACTCTGGTCGCACCGGGCCGCACTGGCCGCGCTCGGCCAGGCCCGGGGCATGGTCGCCTCAGGGCGCTCGAGCCAGCTATTCGGCTATGTTCGCCTGCAGTATGGGAGTGCTCGTCCTTATCCTGTCCACCCTGGTGGGGCTCCACTGGCCGCCCTGAAGCAGCCTGCGGTAGAAAACACAATACAGAATCGAGCAGTCGCCACTGGCCTTCTTGACAGCAACTGCAGCGGTTATGCGACGGAAGGTTCCCCAATGAAGCGTGTTCTCAACCCACCAGACGTCATTGCTCTCCCTCCAGCCACCGGTGACCACCACACGCAGCACCGTGTCGTCATACCCCTGCGCCTGGGCCCAGGCCTCATACGCCCCCTGTAGTTCGGTGTGCAGTGGCTGATCGTCGGGGCTGACGTCCGTGGGCATGCGCACTTCCTCGATGTTGAACCCGTACTTCTTCTGGTACCCCTCGAGCCAGGCCTGGGCCTTGTTGCGGATCTTCTCGGCCATGGCATCCTCTGACCGCAGGGACAGTACTATGCGCGCGTAGTCCAGCGCCCTCAGGGCGAAGCTATAGTCCGACGGGTCGTCGTCGAGAATGAGAGCCTGTTCCTTACCCAGCTTCAGCGCCTCGGGAATACTCCGCTCGACGAGCCCAGGCAACCCCTCCTCAACGACACCGAAAAGCGCCAGGCACCACTCGACCCAGGGCTTGCCTCTCAGTTCGGGGTTGTTGCCGCTGGTCTGGTTGCCTTCAGTGTCTGGGACCAACTCAACGAAGGCCTCGGGGTCCGGGTACTTTTCCTTGAACATCGCCACTTCGGGCAGGATAACCCGGGCCAGGTAGCGCGGATACCAGTAGCACCATTCCGGGTCCAGGGCCTCCTCCGCGCGGATCAGTGGGTCAACCTCGCGGTCGCATATCTTCGCGTGCTCCCACCTGATGCGTTGCCACCATTGCTCTGCGACTTGCTTCTCCGGTTCGCCCTCTCCCCATTCCTCGAGGTTCGTGTGGCACTTGGCAAATTCGTCGCGGAGAATCTTGACGCAGGCCGCATCGGCGGGAACGCCGAATTCCACCGCGATGTCGAGATAGAACTCCCCGTCTCGCAGTTGAAACTCAGCTTGAGTGTAGTTTGAATTCTTGATAGAGCCGCCGGCGTAGAACGCCTTGTCTGCGGCTTCCTTGACCCAATCCACGGCGAGCTTGGAGCCGATCTTCGGCTGGTCCAGTTGTGGCATGTCAATCTGAGCCGACGCGACACCAAAACTATATAAGGTCGCGACCACCAACACCAACGCCAACGTTACTACTGACCGCATTTCCAACACCTCCTTAGGTAATGAAGGAACGCTAACCGCTACGGCACCCGCTCACGACAGCGCGGCGAAGATCACATACTACCTGCACGCTTGACACGGTGCTGAGCGCTGTGACGCCAGCCTCCAGACCTTGCCGCAATCAGCCAGTCGCGCTGCCCTCACAGAGCGCGCGCAGCCGGTGCCAGCGGCCCCATTACTATACCTGCTTCCCAGGCCTTCGTCAATGCGTCGAATCTGCTGGAGTGCATGTACCAATTGTCGGTAGGGGAGGCATAACATGACCGGCGCGGTACAAGCCCGCGCCCTACAACAACCGCCGTTCTGTAGGGCGGGGGCTTGTACCCCGCCCAATACACTTACCGACGATCTTTACACGCACCCGACCCACTGCAAATCAGCAGGCGCCAAACATGAGCCTTAGCTCCGGGCCGCCGCCGCGCGTGGCTCTTCGATGGCGAAAACGCCGATTGTGCACCCAGGGCGCTTTCGCAGCGCTAGCAGCCAGTGTTGCAGGAGGCACCCGATGGGTGAAACTAAACAAGAGCAACTGAGGCTGGGATTTGACACTCGTGTCCGGCTTGCCCAGAAGCCACTAACGTTGTCGAATTTGCGGCGACACCACCGCCAGGATGCTCAAACGTGGGCTTCTTGCACATAAATGGCCGGCACCGACAGGAATTGGTGTGTCAAGCGGAGAATATTGCAGATACCAGGAAAGAATATGGGTAATGTCGGGTTGATGCGATCCGGCGAACAGGGGTGATTGGGGAAGCAGGAGGATCTCCCGTTCGTTGTCGCGTTTAAGCAGGCAGCCGACAAGTGCGGACAGCAAAGATAGCAACGACAGCAGTAGATGCCAGAACGTTGAGGAAGGATGGAGGCCCGGAGCAGGCGAAGTCAAGGCCTCACGTCGTGGCCGCAAGTGCATCGAAAGGAGGAGAAGGTGGTGCAGCGCTTGATAGTAGTTGTACTCAACGTGTGTCTTGTCGCGGGTGTTCTGGCGGCGGAGGTTACCGTTGACGTTGGCCCTCCTGAAGTCATGCAGCACGTCAGGACGAACGTTCTCGTCCAGATCGTCAACCACACGCAAGCTCCCGTGCTGCTGGAGAGGGTGTGGATCGAGCCGGACGGGGCCGCGTGGGACTGGAACAGGGAGGTACTGGGCAGGATCCGGTACGATGAAGCGACCAACACGTTCTCTCATAATCGGATGGCACAGATGGCAAGCGTCTTGAGGCGCAGTGCAGCCCTGCTGATACCCGGCGCGCGTACCGATGTCGCCGTGCCGCTGCTGGTTACTGAGACCGGGCCCGCCGAGCTGACGGCCGTCGTGTCGTACCACGTCATCGAGTCGGAGCAGATGGCGGGCTGCATCTACCTTCCGGCCGAGTCCTCGCCGCTGGCGGCGACCTTCACCCCAGCGACCCTGAAGCGTCTCTCAGATGCGCTATCCCCCGGGGAGATCGGGCTGCCGGTGTTCGAGTTCGCGACACGGAATCTGCCGCAGGCGAAGGAGGCCCGGGCGAAGGCTGCCTTCGAGGTGAAAGCCACGCAGTTCCCGCTGGAGGAGGCCATGGGACAGGTACGGGTGGTGCGTCATGAGTATGACCGTGCCACAGGGACATGGCTGCTAGACACCGAGACGGGGATGTGGGCGGTGACTGGGAAGAGCGTGCTGTTCTACCCAGGTATGGGTGCGGAGGAGTATCGGTTCGTGGGCATGAGCAGGGATTCGGTGCGCTTCTGGGTGCTTCCGGAGAGCCTGCCGGAAGGTGTGGTCTCCGAGGTCCGGACGCTGGCCGCGAAGTTCCAGCCGGAAGAGGCGATGGGTCTGCACTTCCAGGTGCCTGCCAAGGAGGTTTCAGCACTGGGTGCGAGCCTGACGAGGCTGGGGCTGCGCTTGCTGGTGACCGACTTCCAGCTCACCCCCGTCCTGTCCATACGGGAGATCGAGCCCTAGAAGCCCGGTTTGGCGCCGAGGCTCTGCCGGTCGGGGAGCGCACAAGCCGACGTCTCCAGCGCCATGGTGCGCCGGAGGCCTGAGTCCCTTCCGAAGTTGACCACCGGACCATTCAGTCGGCCTTGCTCCTGAGAGTGGGGCCGGCTTCGGTGTTGACGTACAGGCGCGCTGACCCATGAACTCGGTGCGTCCCGATGAGCGGGAAGCGTCTTACACCGGAGCAGATCATCAATAAGCTGCGGCAGGCCTTGCGGTACGCAAGTCGTTCCCTGTTAGTTGCCTTCGTAGATGACTTCGCCTCTCTGCGCGGCCGGCAGCATCATCATTGTCAGCACGGCATGACCTCAGCTCACCACTCCTCGCGCCCGGCATTGGCCACATCAAGTGTCGCCGCCAGGTCCGCACCGGTGGGAAGAATCGTCGAATACACCATCAGGACGCTTTCATGGTACACCGTGGCAGGCTTGCGTGAGAACCGGAACATCTTCCCCAGAAACGGAATCTGCCCCAGGATCGGGACTACCCTGTCAGGACGCGGATGCGTCGTGCCCAGTGTGAGACTGGAGAGCGAGAACAGGTCCAGCGCCTGCACGTACACGCTGGTTCGGGCGCTGTGCTTGGCCACGCGACTGAGCGGCGCGTTGATCGGCGCGACATTGCCGGAGCCGGGGTCGTTGTGGGTCACTTCGAAGTTGACGGCCAGCTCCGCCGCCGACCCGCCCGGGAGGACGTGCGGGGTGAATGTCAGCTTCGCGCCCTCCGTCAGTGCGGTCCATATCTCCTCTTCCTGACCCAGGTCCAGAGCAAGCGCAAACAGCCGGTCAGCCCCCAGTCCGGCGAGGTCTGCCGCATCTGATATCATTTCGGGGCCCGGCCCGACCGCCACCACCGGCGTCGCTTCATCCATCGCGCCGGCCAACTGCACATTGCTGATGATTCCGCCGGTCTGCAGGATGCTCGCCGCCGACGCCACTTCCCGGTTCGTCCCCACCAGCATCAAACCCGCGCCGCCGGCTCCTTGCAGCGGCCAGCACTGTACTCCCGGCAGTACCTGCTGGAGCCGCGTGGTCCACGTGTCCAGGTCATCGCCCGAGACGCTGGCGGGGTCGAGCGTCACCCTCACCACTACGCGCGGCGCGCTGCGACGCGCTCGGCGCGGCAGGAAGCCGGACAGCGCATCGCTGAACTCCTCCGACCTCTGCAGCGCGCCGCTATCAAGCTGCTTCGATTGGCTTATGTCGAAGTAGCTGACCGCGCTGCCGATGACCTCGGCCTCTGTCCCTGACAGCACCGCAATACTGGTGGTGCTCGCCGAGCCGAGCCCGCTCTGCCCGCCGGCGCCGGCCAGGGCCTGTAGCTCGTTCTGCAGGGGACGCAAAAACAGCCTCTGCACATCCTCGCCCAGCGCCCGTTCGGCGTTCTGCAGTACCACCTGTGCATCAGCCGCGCGCATCCGCAGATGCTCCGGCGGCGCGGCACTCCAGTCATCAGCCAGGCGCGCGTGCATGACCAGAAACGCCCCGATGCTCTCCTGGGCCGTCAAGGCGTAGTCCTCATCCCTGAAGGTTTCCAGCAGCCGTCGCGGCAGCAGTGGCTTGGCATCATAGACGCGGCCGCGTGCCCGACGCTCTTCGCGCTCGGTCGCCCTCAGGGCGCTGTCGAGCAGCTCCGTGAATTGCTCGCTGCTTCCGGAACCATTTCGCTTGGCCAGCGCGTGCCACGTCTCGAGGGCTTCGGGGTCGCTCTGCTGCAGTTCGGCCAGCCAGCCGCCCAGCCTCTCGTTCAGGCCCGCGCTTATGGTCAGCATGCGCGAGCCCCGGGTCTCGGCTGCAGCCGTTTGCGTCACCCCCACCATGGCAGTGAAATCCGGCTGATCCTTGCTCGTCTTCGCTGCGGCGTCATCGTCCTGATCGGTTTCGGAGTCCGGCGGCGCCGTGATAAGCGTGGCCAGCGTCTCGGTCAGCGATAGTGGGTGCCTGCCCCGCGCAGACGGCGTCAGCACGAAGTTGGACCCGAGCCGTGCGACTTGCTGGCACGCAGCTGCGGCGATTTTGGTGGTGCTCTCAATGTTCGCCACCAGATCAGCAGCTTCGAGCCGCTCCTGCTCTGCTGCGGCCACCCGCTCCTCGTTCTCCACCAGCTTCTGTTGGGCATAGGCCTCCAACTGACGCAGATAGCCCCGTACCAGGCGCGCTATCGCGGCCACGTGGGACTGCGCCAAGCGGGCCCGCTTCGCGACTTCCGCCGCGTTGCCCCCACTCAACTGAAATGCCCAGATGTCCAGCCGTACTTCCGGATGTGGCACATCCAGTGCGGCGATGACGCGCTTGACATCGTCCACCTGCGATCGCGGCCCGGCGAGTACCAGTGTCGGCGGGCCGCCGGGGTCCTCGCCACCCAGCACGGTCACGTTCTGGATGATTTCCGGTGGCATGTTGGAGATGATCCCCTGTACGATGTCAGGCCTGCGCAGGTAGTACAGCCGCACCGTCTCGCACCACGGTGCATTCGGGTCGTACACCAGTCCGGCATCCGTCAGCAGCTTCACCGTGGTATCAATAGCGCGGCTCGTGCCTCGCAGTATCACCGAGCGTCCTAGCTGCTCCATGCTTGCCAGCCCGGGCACCTTATCGAATTGCTCGAGCTGGTCCGGGTCCGCAGTCGGGCTCAGGCCTACGACCACGGTCTGCTCGTCTGGCGGCGACGGTGCGGGAATGCTCTTAAGCACTTCCACTGCTATCTTCCGCAGCCGTTCGGGGCCGTACACCGCCACCTTCTCACCCAGCCGCATCATGAAAAACGGCGCACCCTCGTCCTCGTAGGAAAACGCCTCCGCCAGGCGGGCGACGGCCGCGCTGACTTGTGCTGCGTCGGCCTTGGCGACGTCCACCCACTCCATTACGCAGGCGGGCGCGACGTCGGCCTGCTCCTGGCTGTTGGCCGGCCCAATCATCAGACCCAGTGCCATTGCAACACCGACAAGCGCCGCCCCTCGCTGGGGGCTGTGTGCGCAGCCTCTGCTCCACGATTTCATTTGGGCTTTCTCCTCACTCAGTCGTCCATTTCCTGCTCGCCGAGACAGCACGAAACCGCCCCGTATTCAGTAGTTCGTCGGCACCCCGCGATCCCCTCCATCTCCTCCACCACCTCCGTCACCCTGCCCAGGCCGTCGAACAGGTAGTAGTAGCTATTGGTGCGTTTCATGGAGATGAGGTCATAGTACAAGCTGCCACCTTCGTGAGTGTAGCCGGCGACGGTGGTATCCTGCGCATTGCGCTCCAGCACGACCTTGTCCATATCATACATATACTTGATGGTGCCCCCACTATCCTGCTTGCTGAGCGGCTTGCCTGCTCCGTTATAGGTGAAGGTGGTGATATTGCTGTCCTTGTCGGTCTCGGTCAGCCTGCTGATGCTTATGCCCGGCCGCTGCCGCCAACGCCACCGCCGCCACCAAAGCCACCCACGCAGCAGCGCTATCAATGCGCATCCCCATGGCCCTAAACACCTGCAGCACCAGTACATACGCTGCAAGCAGGGCGATGAAAATCAGCACCGAGGCAACCATCACTTCCGTCACCCGGCTGCGCTGACCACTACCGGCAAGTGGTGGAGTGTTCGTCTGCATTGACATTAATCGCCCTCCCTTCAGGCCCATGTGACGCCCGACGGTTTGCGCGTCTGCCGTACCAATAGCCTCCGAAACTGCATGCAAGGATTATGGCCACTGCGTATACTAGGGGAGTGTAACCGGTGAGCCCTGTGCCAAGAGCACGTAGATCCTCCGAGATTCCGAACCACAGACCTACTGTGGCCAGCCCGACGGCCATCCCCACTGAGAGGCCACCGCCCGCACGGCGCGCTGCTTCGTGTCCGACAAGCACACCGAGCAGCGGCGGAGACGCCAGGGCGAGCCACTTTAGGGCCCATTCAAGGGCCATAGCCAGGTAATGGGCAACGACAAGCAGACCCATGCCTGCGATTGGGGCCACTAAGCCATACAGCAACGCTAGCAACAGAAGGCTGCCGATCATCTTTGGGATTCGAAACATCGCAAGTACTCCTTTGTCTCTTTGGGCCGGTTGGCTCTATTACGTCAGACGGACGTCTATCGTGTCAGTCATTATCTGGCACGTACACTCTTTAAAGTCGATCGAGTTACTCTCCGTATTCGCTCTGACCTGCCCCCAATAACGCCACCAACTGTAATGCGGTAGTCTGGCGACGGTGGTGTCCTGCGCATTGCGCTCCAGCACTACCCTGTCCATATCATACATATACGTGATGGTCCCTCCACTATCCTGCTTGCTGAGCCGCTTTCCTGCTCCGTTGTAGGTGAAGGACACCGCTCCTACTTGTCGGACATTGCCTGGCCTCCGCCTACTTTCTCGTAAACGCTGCCCACACGACACAACCTAGCCCGGCATAACCAAGCGAAGCCCAATGTAAACCAGCTCCAGTACCTGTCGCAGCGTCCCGACCGCGCCCAGCACAATGCCCACAACAGCCATCCAGTTCCTGCCCCCAATGCGATGTGCCTTGATGCCAGTCCATATCGCAAACGGGCCGAAAGGGAAAAGCGACCCCAAAAACGCAAACATCGGGCCGCCCAGTCCCAGGACTAGCGACCATGGGGCCCAAATGTTTTCCCCCGGTCGGGCTGACCTGGCGGCTGCTTGCAGGGACTGCCATATCCCCAAGGCAACTAGCACGCTAAACCCTACCGCCCCCACCACCATAATCAGCGCCAGAAGGTGCCGACCCTCTGGTGTGCCCATCATCCAACCGTTGGCGTGCGCCGCGGGAGCCACCGCAAGCGCCAGGGCGACCACGGCCAGTACGCTCGCGGCGCGTAGAAATCTTGGGCAACGACTGCTGTTCATTCTCGACCTCCTTCTCCGCCCCAAGCCACCCACGCAGCAGTGTCGGCACCTATCTCTATCCACTTCAAGACACGCAGCACCAGCACATACGCAGCCAGCAGGGTGACGAGAATCACCACCGACCCAACCATCACTTCCGTCAACCGACTGGGCCGTGTATTACCACCGACTCCTGTCTCGTTGGTCGCCATTCATGTCAGTCCTTTGTTCTCCTAATGCGCCCCGCCCCAGTCGCGGCCTCACCTTTGTGGTTGGCGAACGTCTTGTTCTGACTAGCGTTGTCACCGGCACAGCACTTGCGCTGAAGCGCTCTGCACCGACCTCCTGCAGTCGCCTAATCAGCGTCAGGTGAGTCGCCTAACCCCGATAGCAAGGATGATCCGACAGCCACTGCAATTGCCATGCACAGTGCATCTGTCGGGCTCTCGTGACGCATGAAGTGACTCACCGCACCAAGTACACAAACCCCTATGAAAATCGCCAACTCGTTTGCCGCAGGCAGGACAAGCGGGCGTTGGCCCCCCGTCCAAGGGACGAGAGATCGCGCCGTGAAGACGCACAGGTATATCAATATCCACATTCCCATCCAATAAGCCCAATCGATCTTATCAGCAGCTAGTGTTCCCGCCATCAGCCCAGAGGAGAACAGGAGAGTAGAGATGGGAAGCGCTCTCAAGGCCCTGCGCCAGTTGTACGAGACTCTGCCTAGCTTCATATAACTACCTCCTCAGCCACTTTTCGCAGGCTAGCGCGTTTGCTGCGTGCCGTACTGTCTGTCTTGTCAGATGCTCTTTGACCTGCCCCCAATAACGCTACCAACTGTAATGCGGTAATCTGGCGCGCCGTGGTGTCCTGCCCATCCCGCTCCAGGACTACCTTGTCCATATCATACATATACTTGATGGTGCCCCCACTATCCTGCTTGCTGAGCCGCTTGCCTGCGCCATTGTAGGTGAAGGTGGTGGTGCTGCCGTCCGAATAGGCAATCAGCGTGAGGCGGTTCTCGTAGTCGTAGGTGTTAGTGGTCGTCCCGGCGGCAACTTGCGTGGTGCTCAGGCTGCCATTGTTATCATAGGTGTGGGTGGTGGTGTAGGCGCTGGCTAAGCGCCCACGGGGATAGCACACGATGAAGAACGCTCACAGTATATATGACAATGCACATTAGTAGCCAGCGGGGCAGGTTCACCCCGTCGCCGGCTATTTCTCCTGCTATAGCCATAAGGGAGAAAACGGCAATGGATTCCACAGAGAATCTCAGCGCTCTACGCGAGTTGAACCCCATAATTTTCACCTCAGATCGCAGCGTCACGGAGTTATTGGTGGGCTTTTCTAGACCGTACTATAAGAGTCGCCAGTGACGTCCGCGCCGGTCTTATCGAAAGTCTTCTTGTTTCGGGCGTGGAATCCAAGCCCTATGCCCGTCCGCATACGCCACATTCATTCCTCCACGATGCCGATACTCCGGCACGCCGTTGCACGCTTCATACAGCAAGATGACTCGGTCCGGATGCTCTATCGTGCGCACGTCCACCCCGCTCAGTTCTGCGGACATAGCGTAGGCAACGCCGCTGCTACGGTGTGCTTTAGGACACGGGTCGTCCTCGTGGCAGTACTTAGGGTAGATATCGCTCCACCAATTGCGCGCAGATGGCAGGTGATGATCGTGGTCTTTGGCGTACTTAAAAATGGCGTTGGCCAGCATCCCCATGCTTGACTGGCAAGTCACCTCAGCTTGGGAATTCCTCGACCGCTCAAAGACATAGAGACCCGCGCCTGCAACCAAGAGATATACCGAGACGGCGACGATCCATTCAATGCGGCTCATGTGCATTCACCCCACCGGCTTCCATTTCCTATCCTCTCACCATGGCGGCTGTCGTGCTGCCCCCTGGGGCGACGAGCGCAGGATGACTGCTCGTCCGAGCACAATCATGGCCCTCCGTTGGGGGGGTATCCAGCCTGCGCGCAGCCGCTTGCCGGGTTCACGTGGCCGTTTCGCGCGCCCGCAACAGTTTCGATGCTAGCAATTCAGGATGTTACTCGCTATTCGCCTTGCCAGAAGGGACTCCTGCGTCCTTGTAGAATTGCTTTGCACAGTGATATGCTGTGCGGTGGCCGAAGGTATGCAAAGCGGGCCCTGCCACACACAATCTCACACCCTTTCCGCGCTTTGCCGCCTAAAGAAGGAGGAGGCCGAGGCTCTGGCGCGAATACTCAAGACAAGTATGTGCCAGATCGTCGAGCTCGATCTCGCCACTTGATGGACGTTGCAGCCACCGCGCAGAGATCAACAGATGTAGCGGACGGTCAACAGGCCGAACAAGCAATTGAAGTCACCCTGAAAGGAGCACAACCATGGAATGCACGCTCTGTAAGTTGTTGGTCGGTGTATCGCTCGCACTTGTTTGGGTCCAGGCGGTCTCAGCCGAAACGGAAGACCTGGGCAACGGCTTTCTGCATCACGGCGTGGCCACGCCCGTCAGCAACCACCGCGGCACCGTCGCGACCGTTGATGGGGAGGGCCGCAACGTCGTGCTGGTCTGGCTGTTCGACCACCGCGGCGGCTATGCGCTGCTGCTGATTGATGCCGAGACGGGAGAAAGCGAGGAATTGCCGATGCCCTTCCCGCCTGGCGGCGATTGCCCGTACGCCTCGGTCCTCTCGAGCGACAACAAGTTCTACACCCATTTCAACAGCCACTTCGTTGAGTTTGACCCGGAGCAACGGGAGTTCACCTTCTTCCACAAGACCGCGCCGCGGATGGCCATGGGCATGACCGAAGACGACAACGGCGTCATCTGGTCGGTCACATACCCACAAAGCGGCGTGGTGTCATTCGATCCCAAGACCCGTGAGTTCACGGACTACGGGCACGTGTACAAGCAGAACTGGCCACAGTACCAGCGCTACGTCGCCGCTGACGACGCGGGCTGGATCTACTTCGGGATAGGCAGCACTGCCAGCCAGATCATCGCCTTCGATCCCGAGACCGGTGAGGGCAAGCCGATAATCCCGGAGGTCGAACGCGCCCAAGGCGCCGGGTACGTCTATCGCGATATGAACGGCAAGGTGTACGGCTACATTAGCAATGCGAGAGACAACTGGTACGAATTCTACGAGGGCGAGGGCACGCAGATCGGGACGCACGAGCAGATCGAAAAGAAGCCCATCATCACCAGCCATCAGGGCCTGTTCCACCGTGACTTCCCCGACGGCAAGAGGCTCAAGACATGCGATCTGGTGAACCGTGTCCTGGTCGTGGAGGACCCGGAGACGGGTGAGGTGAAGGAGCTGGAGTTCGACTATACGAGCGAAGGTGCGCATATGATGGGCCTCGCCACCGCGCCGGATGGCACTATCTGCGGCGGCACGGCCTTCCCGATGCGGTTCTTCAGCTACAATCCGGCAACCGATGAGTGGACGAACGTCGCGAGCTACGGCCAGTGGAATACCGTGGCCCGACAGGGCGACCGCTTCTTCGTCGGTGGGTACGGCGGCGGGTTCCTTCTGGAGTGGGACCCCTCAGAGGAGTGGGTGGCGACGAAGAAGGGGGATGAGAATTGCAACCCGCTCTTTCTCACTCAATGCTCGCCCACCATCCACCGGCCGCACGACCTCTTGCCGCACCCCGACGGCAATACGCTGGTGCTTGCCGGCACGCCCGGGTACGGCTTCACCGGCGGTGGCCTGCTGTTCTGGGACCGGGAGACACGGACCGAGACGGTGATCGAGCACACGGAGATTATCCCCGAGCACTCAACCGTGAGCCTCGTCGCGCTGCCCGATGGCAAGCTGCTTGGGGGCACTACCACCGGTGCGGGCACCGGCGGCGAGAGGAAAGCCGAGCAGGCGGAACTCTACATCATGGACATGGCCAGCAAACAGATCGAGTGGCACGAGGTGGTGTTCCCCGGGGTGCAGGGCTATAGCGACATGTGCCTCGCGCCGGATGGGCTCGTCTATGGCTTCGCCGACCGGAAACGCTTTTTGGTCTTTGATCCGGCCCAGAGGAAGGTCGTCCACGAAGCGGACACGGGGGCCGAGTTCGGAGTGACCAACTCGCAGCAGGGGCCACGGGTGTTTGTGCTTGGCCCCGAGGGGACGATCTACATACTCTTCGTGAAGGGTGTTGCTCGCATTGATCCGGCCGATTTCAGCATCACGATGCTGGCTGAATCGCCTGTGGGGATCGGTCCCGGAGGGGACATACTCAACGGGCGCATCTACTTCGGCAGCGGATCGCATCTTTACAGCTACGGGGTTCCCGTACAAGCGGAAGACTGACGACACGTGATCCGCGAAATGGCATTGTGGGACCGGCCTTATGGTAGGCAAGTCGCTCGCCGTCAGTCTGCTGCGTCAATGACTTCGGCGCTGTGCGCGACCCCCCTCTGTAACGGCTTGCTGAGGGGGGTCAAATTGGCGGTTTGCTCCAGGGGGTCAAATCACCGCCGACGCCACGAGCCCCTGGTACTACGGGCTTTGTTACTAGGGGGGAGCAAGTGGTACTTTAGTTGCCAGCAGGCAAAGTTGCAGAATAGAACGCGAGTTTTTTCTATTGGGTAAGCCAATAGGTTTGGGGCAAGCGGCTGATCGCAATGCACCGGAAATAATGTCCCCCACTAGTAAGAGTGTCTGCGAGCGAGGCGTTTTACGGGATAAGGATGGGAAATGTTTGTGATGCTTTTGGGGTTTTTCTGCGAACGGTAGCCCTCGCCCCTTTGATTCCCCTCTCCCGGAGGGAGAGGGGAGAACGGCGACGGCTGGGCCGGATTCTCGGCGGAAGCTACGCTTCTGCCTCGTATGCGGCCCCTCCCGCCTTCGCTAAAGCTATGGCGGACAAGCCGAAAGGCAACGAGAACGGC
>JAUVVY010000064.1 GCA_030604405.1 bacterium
CAAAGTGCTGTCGGCGATGTGGCGCGATCGAGTATCCTATGACGAAGAGCTCCACCAAAACAACCGCCGACAACACGCCGCCTGACACAAAAACACACCACCTATTGACATACACAGTCCGAAAGGCTACGGCAACCCTCACCCCCGGCCTCACCCACTCCTGCGGAGTGGGTACCCGCCGCAGGGAGAGGGGACAACGGCAACGGACGACAGAGTCGGGCAGGATGCCCGACCCACGGAGTGAGGGAGGGGCGGTGTCGAGTGGCGCACAGTAGTCTTGTGCGCCAGGAGGCCGGCCCACGCACAACGCTATCCTGACGAGCTATCCACACCCGAACGGCTAACGACAACGGCTGGGCCAGGCTTGTCGGCTTTGAACGACAAAGCCGACTGCGGCAGGCCCCTCCATTGCGACTAACAACCCCACACCATCGGGCTACAACTTGAGTTGCCCAAGAATTTCCATAAGTGCAATGCAAGCCCGACTTACGCGATGTTGATTATGCGTTCGGCGTTGCCGTAGGCCATCTGCTGCCGCCATTCGATCAGAATGTCGAGGCCGGCCAGCCACTCAACCTGCGGTAGCTTCTGGCCGGCCTGCAAATAATCCGTCCCGAAAATCAGCTTTTCATGGTGCCTCTCGACAAAGCCTTCAGTGAACTGCGGATCGCGGGTAAGGGCATTGTGGCCGGAGCCGGCAGAGAACTCTGCGTAGATGTTTTCGTACTCGCTCAAGAGACGGTCGAGCGCGCCGCCGGGTTCGATGGGCCCGCCGGGATAGCCGCCACTGCGGTCGTCGGCGGCACTGATGGCGCTCCAGAAGCCGGGGCCGTGGCCGACGAACTTGACCCTGTCATATTTCTCGGCCATTTTCTCCAACCGCGGCAAGCCGACCTCATCAACACACAGCGTCGGGTCCATGTGGAACACCAGCGGCAATTCGTACTGGTTGCAGACCTCATAGACAGCCTCGCTCAACGGGTCATCGAAATCGAGGCTGTTCTTGTGTTCGCCGAAGCCCTTGCAGCCGCACTTTTCGATATAAGCCACGATGCGCTGCTGCGCCCGGTTACGGCGCGGGTCCACGGCTACAAAGGCAATGAGGCGTTCCGGGTAGTCGTCGCGAGCCGCGAGCGCATCTTCATTGAGGAAGAATTCATGGCCTTCGGGGCTTTCTATCGGCAGCAGAACGCTCTTGTCTATGCCCTCCCGGTCCATGCGGGCAATAAGCTGCTGGGCGCTGAGGCCATAGGAGTCCGGATAAGTCCACGGCTGCGGCTTGCGCAGATGCACATGGAAATCAATCAGTCGGAAGCTCTTTGCGCTGCTTTGTTTCTGCGTAGCCAATCCAGGCCTCCTGTGCGGTCAATCGTGCTCGGCAAGACCCAGCAAACGCTCGGCATTACCACGGGCCATTGCTTGCTTCCAGTCCAGTGGGATATCGAGGCCGCCGAGCCAGTCCACCTGCGGCAGTTGCTGGAACGCGCGCAGATAATCGGTGCCAAAAAGCAGCTTGGCGTGGTGCCTTTCGATGAAGGCCTTAGTGAACTCCGGGTCTCGGGTCATGGCGTTGTAGCCGGATCCCGCATCAAAAATCGCGTAGAGGTTGTCGTACTCCCCCAGCAGGCGGTCAATGGCCCCGCCGGGCTCGATCGGCCCCTTGGGATAGCCGCCGCTGCGGTCATCATCGGCGCTGATTGCGGCCCAGAAGCCCGGTCCATGAGCGCAAAAGAAGCAATTCTCATATTTCTGCAGCATACTCTCCAGCGCGGGCAGACCGACATCGTCATAACAGAGCGTCGGGTCGCTGTGGAAGACCAGTGGCAGGCCGTACTCGTTGCACTTGGCGTAGATAGCCTGGTGCCGCTCATCGTCGAAGGCGAGCCCGTTTTTCAGCTCGCCGAAGCCCTTGCAGCCGTAATCCTGCACGAACATGTCAAACGGCTCTTCGAGTTTCATGTTGCGAGGGTCAAGCGACAGGAAAGCGATGAGGCGCTCCGGATACATGTCGCGGGCGGCAATGGCAGCTTCGGTGAGAAACCAGCCGGGTGCTGCTTCCGGGCTTTCCAGGGGCAGGAGCACGCTTTGTTCGATGCCTTCGCGGTCCATCCGCTCGACGAGTTGCTGGGCGGTCAGGTCATGTACGGCCGGGTCGCGGGCGCGTAAAATGCGGCCAATATGAACGTGAAAATCAATCATGCAGAGGACTCCTTCCACTACCAGTGCCAGCAAATGAATTGCCGATACGCCGACAAGCCGTATTGCACAATGCGGCCTTGTGCGCTATATTCTACATGTTACTAGAATCGGTGGTCAACCCGCCGTCGCTCTTGGAGCTATGGCGGGACGGCTCGGCTGCGAGAAACTTGTCAAGGGCCAGGAGAGAAGCTCGATCATGATTCATGCCAGCGCGCCCGGTCGCGCCGGGATTATCGGCAACCCTGCGGACATCTACGGCGGCAGCGTCATTTCCTGCGCGGTCAGGGAAAGAGCCGAGGTGTTCATCCAGGACGGCGACAGCCTGACCTTCGACATCTGCGGGCATATAACAGAGATACAGCGCCCTGATGATCTCGAATTCGGTGACCCTCTGCCCTATCTCGACATCGCCAAATCCGTGTGGAAATACCTCACCGGGGACGATGAGCGCTACATGCAGGGCATTGAAATAGACCCGCACAGGGGCTTTGATCTGCGTGCGGAAACCACGATACCGATGCAGGCGGGATGTGCCGGCTCTACGGCGATGCTGGCGGCGATATTGGCGGCGCTCCTGGCGCATTTCGGGATCAGGCGAAAGCGACACCAGATGGCGGAAATGGCCCGACACATCGAGAGAATTCAGCTCGGCGTGGACTGCGGCTTTCAGGACCAGTACATGGCCGTGTTTGGTGGCATCAACTATGTAGATTGCCGCGACAAGGCGTGGGGGTGGGAGCGGGACGACGCCCCGTATGCTATCGTCGAGCCGCTGGCAGAGGCGATTGGCGATGCCACAGGGCTGCCGCTCGTGGTGGCCAGCAGCGGCAAGCGCCAGGGCACTTCGGGAACTTACCACGGCCCGCCACGGCAGCGCTGGGAAGTGGGCGAGGAGGGCATGGTCAGCGGCCTGGCCCGTGTAGGGCAACTGGCCCAACTGGGCAAGCATGCCCTGATAACACAGGACTGGGCGGCGCTGGGCGAAATGATGAACGAAAACCACGCTATTTGCGCGGAGCTTTTCGGCATCTCGGAGGTCAACGAAGGCCTGATCAAAGCCGCGCTGCAACATGGCGCTCTCGGGGCCAAGCTGGCGGGGGCCGGCGGTGGCGGGACGATCATCGCTCTGCACACCGATCCCAGATACCTGGCCAGAAAATTGCAGGAGCACGACATCAAGCGTATAATCGCTCTTGACCCGCACCAAAGAGGCCTGGATATTGCGGTGTACTAAACCGATGGGAGCCACCTGGTCATGAGCACAGTGTTGATTACGGGCAGCGCCGGCTTCATGGGCTCACACCTCGCGGAAGCGATGCTTGCTGCCGGCCATCGCGTCGTAGGACTGGACAATTTCGACCCCTACTATGACCGGCAGATCAAGCTGCGCAATAGCGCCGCGCTGCTGCAAAGCGACGCTTTCACGCTGATCGAGGGAGATATTCGCGAGGCCGAAATCGTCAACCAGGCTTTCGCTGATGCCGGGCCTGACTGGGTGCTGCACTGGGCGGCCAAAGCCGGTGTGCGACCATCGCTGCAGGCGCCGGCTGAGTATGCGGCGGTAAATGTCGAGGGCACTGCCAACATTCTCGAGGCGGCCCGTAGTCACATGCCGATGAAGGTAATCTTTGCGTCCTCCTCATCGGTCTATGGAGTCAACAACCCGCTGCCGTTCAGAGAAGATGCCGACATCAGCCGCCCGATATCCCCATACGCGGCCACCAAGGTTGCCTCGGAGGCACTCTGCCATAGCTTTCATCACCTGTACGATCTGCCGGTGATGTGCCTGCGGCTCTTCACGGTCTATGGGCCGCGGCAGCGACCAGACCTGGCGATAAACAAGTTCGTGCGGCTGATGTCTGAGCGGCGGCCTATCCCACTGTACGGCGACGGCAGCACCACCCGCGATTATACCTACATTGACGATGTTGTGGCGGCGGTGACGAGGGCTGTGGAACTGGATCTTGAATTCGAAATTATCAACATCGGCAGCAGTCGCCCGGTGTCCCTGAAAGATCTGGTTGCGGCCCTGGAGCAGGTGATGGGGGTCGAGGCCGGTATCGAGTATCTGCCCCAGCAGGCCGGAGACGTACCGCATACCCTCGCAGATATCAGCCGCGCCAAGCAGCTTCTCGACTGGGCGCCAAAGGTATCGCTGCAGGAGGGTCTGAGCAATTTCCTGGACTGGATGGCAAAGCAGTCGAATTCTTCGGTAGCGGAAGGAGCACGTTAGCGGAATGGCATCCGAGCAGATCGTCGGACGGGTCTCGATCGTAGCGCCGGTTTACAACGAAGTGGACGCTCTGTGGCCGCTGTATGAAAGTCTGGTCAAGGTGATGGACAACCTGGGGCGACCGGTGGAAGTCATCCTGGTCAATGACGGCAGCAACGACGGCAGCGCCGAGCGGCTTGATAAGATCGCAGAAAAGGACGAGCGCTTTACGGTGATTCACCTGCGCCGCAATTTCGGCCAGACCGCCGCATTGGCCGCCGGATTCGACCACGCCCGCGGCGAGGCGATAGTCGCCATGGACGCCGATCTGCAAAACGACCCCGAAGATATACCACGGCTGCTGGCCAAGTTGGACGAGGGCTACGATGTAGTGAGCGGCTGGCGCAAACACCGCAAGGATACGTGGCTGACCCGCAAGCTGCCCTCGGCGACAGCCAACTGGCTGATATCCAGAGTTACCGGCGTGTACCTGCACGACTATGGCTGCTCGCTGAAGGCCTATCGTGCGGAGGTGCTCAAAGATGTGAGGCTGTATGGTGACATGCACCGGTTCATCCCGGCGCTGGCCTACTGGGCGGGCGGCCGCGTTATCGAAATGGAGGTCACGCACCACCCACGCAAATATGGCAAGACCAAATACGGCGTTTCGCGGATTTTGCGCGTGCTGCTCGATCTGACCACCGTGAAATTCCTGCTCTCTTACGCCACGCACCCGCTGCAGATCTTTGGTCGCTGGGGTCTGATATCGGGTGGCCTGGGCGTTTTGCTGGGCCTGTACCTGACCGTGCAGAAGCTCTTCTACGGCGCTTCGCTTGCCAACCGTCCGGCCCTGATGCTGGCAGTGCTCTTGATACTAATGGGCATACAGTTGATTACCATGGGCTTGATTGCGGAATTGCAGGCCCGCACCTATTACGAGGCACAAGATAAGCCGGTCTATACGGTGCGCTACGTCAAATACAAGGCGGGCCGCATGCGCGAGGGCTTCCCCGGCGATTGAGCGCCGGCCTAGCAGTGTTTGCTACCCAGGGGACAGTCCCTAAAGGGACAGTCCCCTGGGTAGTGCCCGGAAGAGAACCCCCATTCGGTAGATTGTTGGGAAAGCTGCATGATACACAATCTTCCATACAATGGACGCATTTGGGGCGATGATGCATCATGTCAGATGGAGCGGAAAAACACAGCAGCACTGCCGTGAGATTTTCCATTCGCGCATCAACCGGTGATGATTACATCGGCGTCTTGGAGCCCGAAGACGATCCGGAGTTCGCCGGATACTATAATGCGCGGGTCTTGGGGCTGCCAGGATGCGTATCGTTTGGGGAGAATATGGCGTCGGCCGAGAGAAACCTGCGCGAATCTCTGGAACTCTATCTGCAGGATTAGCGCGCTCTCAATTCCTGGTAACTGCCCTCAGACGACTTGGCCGGCATTCCGCGCAAAGAGTTTCACTGAAGTACATCACATCACGCCAGCAGGTGCTGGCAGACCTCCAGGGCGTGGTGGCTGCGCAGGGCCATCAGGGAGGCATCGCCTCTACGCGCGCCGGGGACCTCCAGGTTGAACGGCCGGTCGTAGCCGATTTCCCGCAAAGCCGCCACTACCGGCCCCCATTCGATTTCCCCGTAGCCCGGAATCAGGTGGTCATCCCAGGTCCCGTGGTTGTCGGAGATGTGCAACGCCCACAGCTTGTCCCCACACAGCTTGATGGTGTCGGGAATGTCCAGCCCGATCCAGTTGGCATGGCTGGTGTCCAGGCAGATGCCCAGGCAGTCGGGGGAAACCTGCTCGCATAGCTCCAGCAATTCTTCCAGGATGCCGCCGAAGCGCCGATGTCCGTGCGGGCCGCCACCGTGGTCGGGCACATTCTCTATAGCCAGCTTGACGCCCATCTCAGCGCACACTCCGCCCAGCCTGGCGAAGCTCTCCAGGCGCCGATGGTTGACCTGCGCCAACTCCTCATAACTGCTGATCTCTCCATGCCCGCCCGGGTGGATGACCGCCACAGGGATGCCGAGTCGGGCGCAACTCTTCAGGTCGCCGATGACCGCTTCCATGTCATGCTCGCGCCTGGCATCATCCAGACTGGCGACATCGGCCTGAATGTAGGCGTGCATCTGGTCGAGGGCGATCTGGTGCTTCTCGGCGGCCGCGGCGAACGGCTCCAGCAATGCTTCATCCTCGCGCATCGTGTCCGCGTGCTCGGTGCAGACCTCAACCGCGCGCCAGCCCTGCTCGCCAAGAATGTCCAGAGACGCATCGGGTGCTGCCTCCACAAACATCGCCGTCCACATCGAGGGTATGAAAGCCATCGCTACCGTCTCCTCGAATCGTTGATATTTCTTCCGCAACCGGCCGCTAATGTCATCTTACATGCAGGACAATGCGACGGGCCTGCGGAATAACGCATGAAATGCGTGCGGCGGTGGGTACACCGTTGAGCAACGTGCCTCCAGCCGCCGATATAACTTCTCTGCGTTTGTGGCGTAGTCCTTGGAAATTGGGAACAGTCACCTATGTCTGCAGGCCGAATTGTTTCCATTGGCGAAGCGATTGTTGAGATCATGCGCAAGCGCGTGGACAGCCCCCTGGACCGCGCCGACGATTTCGTGGGGCCTTTCCCCAGCGGCGCCCCGGCCAACTTCGCCGACCAGGTCGCGCGCCTGGGGCACCAGTCGGTGTTCCTGGGCGGCGTCGGCGATGATGACTTCGGAGAGTGCCTGCTGCGCCGCTTTGAACAAGATGGTGTGGACGCCCGGTACATGGCGCGCGTCGAGGGCCTGGCCACGGGCGTTGCATTTGTGACCTACTTTTCGGACGGCGGCCGCCGCTTCCTGTTTCATATCGGCAATGCCGCCGCCGGCCAGCTTCCGAAACCTACTGCCGAGATGTTCGCCGCTGCCGACTGGCTGCACATCTGCGGCTCGACACTTTCAGCCAGCGAGGCGATGCGCGAGGCGTGCCACAAGGCGTGCGAGCTGGCCAGCGCTGCCGGCGCAAAGGTTTCGTTCGACCCCAACCTGCGGCCCGAACTGTTAGGCGGCGAGGAGGCGCTGCGCCATATCTGCGCACCGGTGATTGAGGCCGCCGCACTGCTGCTGCCCAGCTCTGACGAGGCGCAGTTGCTCACCGGCGTGAGCGGCGCGGAAGCGGCCTGCGAAGCCCTGGTCGCGAGCGGACTTGAAGTCGTCGCGCTGAAGCAGGGCAGCGAGGGCTGCAAGATATTCACTGCATCCGACACGGTTGCAGTCCCGGCCTTCGAAGTCGAGGTCGTGGACCCGACCGGGGCAGGCGATTGCTTCGATGCGGCGTTTGTGGTTGGGCTGACCGAGGGCATGAGCCTGGAAGACACGGGCAAGTTGGCGAATGCTTGTGGCGGGCTGGGTGCAACTGTTCAGGGCCCGATGGAAGGCTGCGCATGGCGGGCCGAGGCGTTCGAGTTTGCAGGGCTTGCAGACGAAGGCATAGGAGATTAGCAATGAACTTACGTTGGGGCGTTGCGGGACTCGGACGTGGAGCAAGCTTTGTGGAGTGGCTTTCGGCCATAGATGGCTGTGAGGTCGTGGCAGTCTGCGATGTCAGCGAGGCGGCCCTGCAACGCTTTGACGGCTTGCAGACATATAGCGACTATTCCGAATTTCTGGAAAAGTCGCACCTCGATGTGGTGGCTGTTATCACTCCCGGCCCCGAACATGCAACACAGTCCCTGGCGGCGATGGAGGCCGGTTGTCATGTGCTGAGTGAGACGCCGTGCGTGTACTCAATCGAGGAGGCGCAGGCGATTGTGGACGTGGCTCGACGCACCGGGCTTAAGTTCATGCTCGCTGAAGACTATATCTGGATGGGGTGGTGCCAGAATCTGAAAAAGATCGTTGATGCGGGCAAACTCGGTGACATTATCTTTGCCGAAGCCGAGTACACCCATGACTGCCGCGGCGGCATGTTGGTTGATGCGGATGGCAAACACTATCCGGCTTCCGCCTGGGGCAGCCGCGAGGACCTGACGCCGACGTGGCGGGCCGCCGACTTGCCGCCACTGTTCTACTGCTCGCACACGCTTGGGCCGCTGCTATACCTGATGCAGGACCGCTGCACCACGGCCATTGGACTGAATACCGGCGCAAAGGTGGCGCCTGAGGTGTGCCCCGTGGACATGGAAAGCGGCCTGCTGCAAACGGCCGGCGGCAGGGCGATACGGCTCACCAACGGCTTCTGCATCGCCCACCCGTTCTCTTTATTCACGGGGCTGTACGGTTCGCGTGGCAGCATCCGGATGGTCAACCTGGGCGGCCTGCAGGTTAAGGCATGGTTTGAGGACGACCCGGATGGCGGCTGGCAGGACCTGGCGATGGAGTACGAGGAGCGCGAGGACGGACACCACTGGGTCACCGTGATGCTGGAAGAGTTCATCGCCGCGATACGCGCTGACACCGACCCGCCCGTAGATGTCTATCGCTCGATGGAATACACGCTGCCGGGCATCTGCGCGCACGTGTCCGCCGAGCAGGGCGGCAAAGTGGTTGAGGTGCCGGACCTGAGGAAGAGCTGAGGGGATTAACACATAGGAATATACAACGCTGTACGAGAGTAACCAAATCTCTGCACGAAGACCGAAAGGAGTCGTATCATGCCATTTGGACAGATCCATTACAACGCACCGGGTGACACGTTCGAGGAGTTTGTCGAGTATGTGGCCGATACAGGGTTCGACTGCATCGAGGTGATGCTCGCCGATGTCTGGCCGCAGGACGCCGAGTACAATGAAGACCTCGCGCATGAAGCGAAGGCGATCCTGGAGGCTCATGGCATCTTCGCCTCGGCGCTGACGGCGAACAACGATTTCGTGCAGCTCGACGCGGCGGCCATCAAAGCGCAGGTCGAGCGCATGCAGCAGGTCGCCCAGCTCGCCGTGATTCTCGACACCGATGTCCTGCGCACCGAGGGTGGACAGCCCAAGGACGAGGTCCCTGAGGAGAAATTGGCCGAGGCAATCGCCGGATGTCTGAACGCCTGCCTGCCCTTCTGCCAGAGTATGGGCGTGAAGATGGCTGTGGACAACCACGGCGTGGTCTCCAACGACCCGGTCGTGATGCTGGGGGCTCTGGAGACGGTCGCTTCGCCGTACGCCGGGTCCAACCTCGACACGATGAACTACCGCTGGTGGGGCAACGCCGTCGAGGACCTGCCCAGGATATACAAAGACATCGCTCCTTACGTGCTGCACACGCACATGAAGGATGGCACCGGCTCGCGGGGAGACTACCAGGGCATGTCGCTGGGGCAGGGCGAGATTCCGCTGCAGGTGGTGATTGACGAGCTGGTGGCAGTCAACTACCAGGGCGTCTGGTGCGCCGAGTGGGAAGGCAAGGGCGATAAAGGCGAGGGCTATGCCGCCTGCCTGGCGTGGATGAAGGAGAACTGCCCGGGCTGATGTGTGAGAGCGCGTGACAGCCGCCTGGCGCGTACGACCGATATTGGTGCGGGTTATGAAGTAACGGCCGCGTGGGACGGGCTTTCTGCAGTAGTTATGCAGATTCTTGGTTTGTGACCGGCGCACGGCTGATCGTAGGCGATGGCGGGATGACAAGCCGTGGGCCGGATGGGGACCCCACCCACGCCTTGGGGCGTGGGTTCCCCCCATTCGGCCCCTCCAGAAGGCTACGGCAGTAGCAAGTAGCTGTTGCCGTCAGGAGGGGCCGAATGGGGATGAGAGTTTCGAAGAAACTCGAAGGGGCCCCCATCCGGCCCAAGGCGTATCACAGTACCAGCGCCGACAATTGCAGATGGATGAGCCACAGACCAGAGATTTGCATAACTACTGTAGAAAGCCTGACCCACGCGAGCAATTTTGAGGAGGCCTGCATAATGTGGCAGCCCACGTTTTGTATGATCGCCGTAGCCGCGCTGTTGGCGTGCGCAATGCCCGGGCTTTGCCAGGACAAGCCACTGTTGGTGAAAACCCATCCGCGCCTGTTCTTTACCGGGGATGACCTCGACAGGATCAAAGCTGCCGAGTACGCCAACGATGGCCTGCTGTCTCTGGAGGAGTTCACGCTTACCTATTTCGGCGGCAAGCAGGTTACTTTCGCGTTCCCGCCGACAATGCCCGGCAAGATCGAAGAGCCGCCCGGCTTTGACAGCAAGTCCTATGGCCATTACCCCTACTGGACGAGTCTGTCAGGCAGCATCCAATCCCATCTGGAGGCACTCGCGCTCAGTTACGCTGCGACGGGCCGCGAGGAGTTCGCCGGCAAAGCCGCCGAGTACTGCCTGACGCTGGTCGGCTGGGAGGTCTGGACCGACCCCGATTATCATCCACATCTCAGGCCGTGTCTGGATACCGGCCATATCACTCTCGGCGTCGCGGTCGCCTATGATGTCTGCTACGACGCATGGACGGAAGAGGCGCGAGAAAAGGTTCGCGAGGGGCTGTTACGGCTGGGGTTGCGGTCGTTGTACCAGGAGACGATTATCCCCGCGAACCAGAGCTCCGATGCTAACTGGGACATTCTGTACAACGCCGCCGCCGGCATAGGAGCCCTCGCTATCGTCGGTGATGAAAAGGATTCTGAGGAGGAGGCCTGGGCGGCAATCGAGCAGGCGAACACTTATTTCCTGCGCCTGCTGGAGGCCAAGATGACCTCACCCAACACGGAGGGCCTGGCGTATTCTTCATCTCTGGATCACGGTGTGCGGTTCGCCGATGTGCTCAAACGTGTGACGGGCGATGAGAGCTTCTTCGAGCACCCATACGTGCGCGACTACATCCCGCGCTGGACGGCCTACTTCATGTCCCCTGATGGCCGCGGCTGTGTCAATTTCTGCGATGCCGGCAGCGACACCAGCTATCCCAAACCGTTCGCCACGCTGTTGAAGGTGGTCAACAACGTCTATGAGGATGGGCTGTCGGGTTGGCTGCTTCACAAGATGAGCATTGGCGACGGCCAGCACTTCACGGACATCATGTACGGCAATCCCTCCCGCGCCGTGTCCCCGCCGCCGGAGGACTGGCCGAAGTCTGTGCTGATGGAAAACATCGGCTGGGCGGCGCTGCGCTCCGGGTGGGAAGCCGACGATGCGCTGCTGGGCTTCAAGTGCAGCAGCTCCAAACACGGCCACGATCACCTGGACGCAGGCAACTTCATCATCAATCACGCCGGAACCTGGCTGGCAACCGACCTTGGCTACGGCTCGTTCCGCAGCAGAGTCGAGGGAATATACTCTCGCGGTACAGCGGGCCACAACTGCATCCTCGTTGACGGCGGGGTTCAGAAAACCAAGGATGGCGCGATTGAGCGGTTCTACACCTCTGAGGCGCTGGACTATGTGCTGGGCGATGCGACGGCATGTTACGACAAGGGCCTCGTCGAAAAGGTCAAGCGTCATATCATCTACGTCAAGCCTGATTACTACCTCATATACGATGAGCTGGCCTCCGCCGAGCCCCGGCAGTTTCAGTGGCTGCTGCACGCCGACAAGAATGCGCGCTGGCAATGGGACGGCGAGGAGCCCCAGCAGGGCCAGGAGCGAGACATTCAGCGTTTGACCATTCTCAAGCCGAAGGCCGAACTGCATGTGCACTTCTTGACACCCGAAAACCTTAACGCGACATACGACTGCTGGCCCGGCACCGCAGCCAACTACCAGCCGTACATGACGGTGACAACGCCGGACAAGGTCGCACGGGCAAGTTATGTCGTCGCCCTGGCACCGAGGCGCATCGCCGGCGGCGAACTGACCAACCCTGATTTTGCGTGGGGATTGCACGGATGGACGAAAGGCGCCGTGGATGAGTCGCAGGTGAAAGTGAGCTTCGACACGGAGGTGAAGCACTCGGGCGAGCAGTCAGTTAAGATGGTCGGCGAGGTAGCGGAGCGCGACCGCACGCTGCTGGGCCAGTGGTACCTGCCCGCCACCGAAGGAGCGCTGTACCGGGCCAGCATCTGGACCAGGACGCAAGACCTGACCGGCAATCCACCTATGATAGACCTAACGTTCTATGACAACGACCGCAAACACACGCCACCTGTATCTGTAGCCAGCGGGCAACTGGGCACTAACGACTGGCAGCAACTTGTCATCGAAGCGAAGGCACCGGAGGGAGCGGCATTGATGACCTTGCGCGCCGCTTACAATCATTGTGCCGGCACGATGTGGTTCGATCGGGCGCAGCTTGTGCAGGTGGAGCCGCCGCAGCTAACAGAAGAGCCGCTACAGTGGAGCTTCACCCTGGAAGGCGATGCGCTCGGCGGAGCCTTCGCAGTGCGCGCCACAGCCGAGGGCCGTGAGGACCTGATTGTCTGTAACTTCACCGGTCAGACGGTAGAGATCGGCGGCATCGAGGCTACTGCACCCATCGCTCTACGGCGCAGCAAGGATGGGCAGCAAATCGTTGATGTGACGATGGAGTAATAAGGAGTCGGGCTGGAAGCCCGACCCACGGGATCTTTTGGGGGATGGCTGGGGTGCCGCATAGCTAGAAGGCATTGTCGGGCTGGGAACTGTAGTTACGCAAATTGTGCTAACGGCTGGGCCGGATTCTCGGCGGAAGCAGCGCTTCCGCCTCGTATGCGGCCCCTCCTATGGGTTATTCTGTTTGGTGGAGGGGAGTGGGGGATGCAGGTGGAAAAGGTCTGCGGTGGGGTGGGGCAGGCCCCACCACACCGCCTGAACCACGGTGCCGGTAGGGCCTGCCCCTCCGGCCTCTCGAAGGCCTTTTCGGACTGCCCGCCGGCACCGCTGCCTGCGCGCAACGGCCAATCACACAGACGCCCACCCA
>JAUVVY010000075.1 GCA_030604405.1 bacterium
ACTTCCTTATACCCTTGCGGCAGTGCCAGGCCATACTGCTTCTCCTGGCTCGTCAGGTTCATCACAGCCACCAGGAGTGTGCCCTTGTACTTTCTTGCGCCAAGCCAGTCAACCTCTGCCGCTACTTGCTCCAACGAGACGAAATCGCCCTTGAGAAACACATCCTCGTATTCCGCTGCCAGCCGGGAAACATCCGCGCTTGCCTGCCACGAACGCCCCTCCATAGGCATCCGGTCATACACCAGAAGCCCGCCCGTGCTATCAAAAAGCCTCCGCAGTAACACTGCTCTTGTCAGCGGCCGTAGCACATTGTCACTGTTGCGGTCATACGGGCTCATGATCTGCCCACACACCAGCGGAATCCCGTTCAACGCTTTCACTGTCGCGCGCACAGTCTGATAGTTCCGCCCATATCCGCAGGCGGCATGGTCAACTGCCTCGAGTTCACCTATCAGCTTCCAGTCAACTCCGTACCGCCATTTCGTATCCTCCGACTGATAGCCGCTATAGACCGAGAAACGCGCCGGCGGCTCCGCGCCATGGCACGTGTCCTTGAACTTCCGCGCCAGTTGCGCCATCCGCAGGTTCATAAACCCCGTCCATTTCTCCAAGTACTCCTCCTCTATTGTCTGCGGCGACAGCTTGACATCATCCCCGATGCCCGCATATCCACGGAACGCAGCCAGGCAGCGCGGACAGAAACACGACAGATAGCCGGTGATCACACCCGACTCATAGTCCCAGTCCACATAGTCGCAACGCCTATCGGCGATCTTCTCCCTCAGGTTCGCCTCTATGTACGGGTAGGCCTCATTCAGCACCGCCGACGTGCATGCAAACTGCTTGCTTACTTTCCCGTCCTTGTCTATCAGCGCCTTGCCGGGGTTCTCCGCCAGCCATGGCTTCATGTTGATGCTCCATGAGGCGAAGTTGATGCCATTCACGTTGTCAATACCCAGCGCATCTCCGAGCTCACTCGTTTCCAGGTCGCCGGCTACCATATTATTGAACCCCGCTTCGCGCATCGTCTTCAGCGTCGCAGCTTTCATCTCTGGCTTATTCATCGCACCAAAGAAGCTTCCCCACAACTGCCAGACAAGCTGCTGGGGCTGTTTGCCTTGCAGCGGGGGAAGTATGCGCACAGCAAACGGGCGTATTACCTCGATGATGTTACCGTCCAGCGCCTCCGCACCGAAGTAGATCGGGTAGTCGCGATCTTCGGGTTCACCGGCAGCATCATCATACTTGATGAACACGTTGAAAAGCTCCAGTATGCGCACTTTGTCCCGATACCGGATCGGCTGCTCCGTCGCGATGACATAGTGACGATACTTATCGCCATCGTACTCCGACTCCCCGGCTTCAGTCACAGCATATTTCGGCTGCGTCTCCCCCACGCCATAGTAGCCGGTGACGCCGATGAGTTGCAACTCCGGCGGCAGGGCGAAATGACAGCGGTAACCTTGGAGGCGGTGGCCGGGCAGGCCACGGGCGGCGACCGTGAAATGCTGATCGCTACCTCGGGCGACATATAGGGCGGGCGTCGGATTCGGGAAAATGCGCGTGTCTTCCCACAATATGGAAAGCCGCACGCGGGACGGGCCGTCCGGGTTACCTATGTTAGAGCCGTCATCGCCATTCTGAACCGGGGCCGGTTGCCAGTCTTTGGGGTCAATCGTCGGCGCGGAAAAGTCTGTCACGTCGTCCGGTGCCAGGCGCCATCCTCTAGCGCCGGTTGCTGTCAATCCGCCGGCACTGATCGCGATTTTCGCAGTCCCCTTTTCCAGAGCCAGGCCAAAAGTGTTGACGCCCTTTTGCAGGAAGGTCTTGATTGGCGTATCGGGCTTGCTGGATGCGCCAGAGGCTATTTCGACACTGTTGAGGTAGAGACGATACGGGCCTGCGCTGTCAATGCGTACTTCCGCGACCGAGGATTTCACGCTGCGGGGATAGGCGGGCGAAAGAAGCATAGGCCGTAGGCTGACAGCATCCAGCACACCGTAGCCGAGTTTTAGTTCGCCCTCGCTGGCTATGTGGAGGGCGGCTTCGGTCGGCACGGGCTCTGCCGCGCTCTGAATGTAAGTCCAACTGTCAGCAAAGCCGGCCTTGCGGGCGAGGCGCGAGTGAAGGTAATAGCCCGCCGGCGCGCCGCTCGTGGTCACTGTGGCTGTGAGCGGGTTGTCCCCCAACTGCAAACGCGAAGGCATGCCGACGGTCGCTCCTACACCCGTTTCGAGGAATTCCATGCGCGCAAAAGCCGTCGGCTCGTGGAAGCCGATCATGCACAGGTTCCAACTGCTTTTTTCATTGTTGGCCTGCTCGATGCGCCCCACTATCGCCCGCCAGCTATCTCCCGGCTTCGGAGCCTGCACACCGAGACTGGCAAATCCGATGCGGGCCTCCACCGTCCAATAGCCCTCGCCTATGTCAGAGACGGATTTGATATCGGCGTTGAAATCAAGCTCGCGACTGCGCCAGAGGTTCTCGCCGGTTATGCGCGCGTCGGCCACGGTGCCCAGGGCATTTAGCGCAACGTCGAAGATGTGCTGGCCATGCTCGCCCGGGTCAACGATCAGCAGAATGCAATCGTCCTTCCACACACTTTGGTCGCGGCCCGTGACGTTTTTCTTGAACTCATGCAACTGATTGAGCGCCTGGCGCAGCACCGGCTCCTCGCCGCGGAAGAACCAATAGAGGTTATCATCATCGTAGCAAAAGCGCATCTGCGAAGGGGGCTCGGCCGGGTGGAAAGTGCCGTGGCGCACGAAATTGTTCAGTGCCGGTGCGTCCGCCCAGCACGGGTCATCGCCCTTGCCGTCGAGCACGGGCGGCTGCTGGGCACGGCTGACGCCGAACAACGCTTCACCAGATAGGCGGACTGTTGCTGCACTGCTAAGCTGTTCGGCAGTTGGATCGGAGTTGGTGGTTACCACAACATAGTCCACCTGCGCAGGTTCGCGTGCAGCTTTGGGCCCAAAGTACTCGATGTTGAAGGTGTCACCTACCATCGCCGGGGCGAACGGCTTGTCGCTGACCCACTGCCAATCCTTCGTCAACTCTCCGTGCATCCGGTTGAGGCGTTGTGTCGCGCTGCCGGCGGCGCTCGTCACGGCAAAGTACCCATCAGCTTCGGGTATCTTAGCTCGTAAATAGACGTAGATCGGTTTACTGGTGCGCGGACAGGGGATACCGCGCAAGTACATGTGCTTGGCATCTGTTACGACTTTCCCGCCAGACGCACCCACTTGCTCCGCAATCTTGTTGGCGTGAACGGAGAACTCCTCGGCCTCGAACCGCACCGGCGGAACCTCTCGATCCCATACCTGCGGTGTAGGCTCGGAACGAGCCTGCAAGGACTTGATCTGCAGGTGCAGCGGCCCTATCTCTTTGGTGAGCAGGCATACGGACACGCCTCTGTTGTCCAGGCCCAGCGGCTTGGTAAGCGTAATCTCCTGCCACTGGTCGGTGAGCTTGACGGTATGTGGACTGTAGAGCCAGCCGTTGCTGGAATGCGCCATCAGCCACACGTCGCCCTGGCCGCGCACCTCGGCGGCAAAGGTGCAAAGCTGGCCGGCCGGTAGGCCATTGATATTGCGCGCACAGATCCCCTCCAGCATCTGCTTGCCGGGCGTTCTTGCGACGATCACCGGGGTGCCGTCAACCTCGGCTTTTTCGATAGTGACCCCGCCGCCATCCTTATGGTATGGCTCAAAGCCGCCGTTGGGCGCAGACAAGTCTGCTCGCCAAACTAGATTCTGAGGCCAGACGAATGTCGTCGCTATAACCACGGTCACGATTATGCCGGTCAGGCGGAAAAATTTCATGCTCGTCGCCTCCAGAGTATAGTTGTAACACAAGACGGACACTCGAACAAAGTGGAAATCCTACCAAGTACTGTAATGAATTTGTTATCCAGGGGAAATGGAGGATGCTCGAGGCATCCTCAGGTAGAAATAATGCAGGGCGACCTGGAAAGTCGCGCACGAGGGTCCGGCTTATTCTGATTCTAGTGTGTGGCATGACACCAATAAAACAGCATGTGGGCGTCATTCTTGTGAAATGCTGACGCCATCTCCATCCCGTTCGAGATGCCTTGCCTTAACCGGCTGCCTTAAACACACCTACGACAAGCCGCTGTTGTAGGAGAGAAGGCCGCAAGTCGCACGGTCCCTAACCGCTACTTAAGCTCGAGCCTACCGTTAAAGTCCGTGGCGTAAGCCAGCTTGGTAAACCACTTGGCATGGCCGTCCGCGAAGACGGAGTTTTGGCCGGCGTTGTGTTTGAAGGCTGCCTGAGGATGCCAATCACGAGCCAGCCATGCTTGGTAAGCATATACGTTTGGATATATACTGCTCATTTCGGTAAGGGCGACTATACGAGATGGATCACGGGTACCATAATAGTCAAAGAGCTCGTCGCCGTAACACCACCCGTACATGTAGTAAATGTTGATAAAATAGGCGCTTTCAAAAGATACACCAGAGGCATAGACATATATTGGTGTCGGCTTCATGCTCGGGCAGGAGTACAGTTGTACATTAAGGATATATGGCAGCCATAAACCGTGCGTACTCGGACCGCCATGTGACACGCCGTCGTCATATCCAGCTATCAGGATATTGTAGTATGGGGGATGGACTTCATCATAGTCCTGAGCATAACTCAGCAAGGCAATGCCGTGCTGCTTGAGGTTAGAAAGGCAACTGCTCTGCCGCGCCTTTTCCCGCGCCCTTGCAAATACGGGGAAGAGAATCGCCGCCAGGATTGCGATAATCGCGATCACCACTAGTAATTCGATTAACGTGAATCCTTTTCTCATCACGACACCTTCTCTCTACGCTTTAAGTCCACTAATTAATAATATGCTACTGCCCTCACTGTCAAATGTCAAGGGGTTTTGCCACAATCTCATTTTCGGGCGGTTTAGACTCATCTCAGAGGGCTAATTCGGCTTCCGAGGGCGGGCCCTGCAAAGTCTCCCCCCTTCTTTGCTGCCTCAACTTCCTGTTCGGTCCGCCAGTGCAGTGCTCTCCAGCAAGGGTTTGTTCAATACAAAGCCAGCAAGGCATCTAGAACGGCCAACCGCGCCCGGTCGTAGGCATCGATATCGCCCCCGTCTGCAGCTTCGATCGCGTCGGCAGGTAGCAGCCTCAGCAGCTCTCTGGCACGATCGCGGGCCGGACTCTCGCGACCGGCGGCGTCCAGTTCGCTAATGCGGTCACGCAGCATTCGCAGATACTCGTAATCCTGGATGCCCTCGACGATCGCCAGCCAATGCTTGCCGTCGGTGATCGAGGTCGCGTCAATGTACACTTTAGAGTAGATCTCACTGACCGCTGCGAACTGATTCCAGGAACCGCCCGGAGAGCCGCCGACACCTGCGTAGGACCAGAAGTGCGTGCCTGTGCCCTGGATCGACCACAGCTTCCACTGCTGGCCGCGGTGGTTGCGGATCGCGTCGAGTGATGCGGGGCCGCCGGAGGTGTTGTACAACCACAACTGACGCCCCCCGGCGCGCAACTCCTCGTAGAAATCCCACGCCCCCTGGCCATCCGGGAAGTAATGGCCGATGTGGGGGCAGAGGACATCGTGAGCTTCGTACATCTCGCGCAAGCCGGTGCTCTGCGGCTGTCGGTCCGTGGGATCAACAAAGAGTGTGAACTCAGGCACTGCCGCTTTTATCGTGCGCGCCCACAGCACGCTCCGCTCGGCGTTGCGCCCGTGTTCGGCTCGGGGTTCGTCAACGGTAAGAATCAGGATGCGCTGAGGGTCGATACCAAGCCCGCGCACATGATCGGCCCAGAAGCGCATCACCGCCGCGACGCGCTTCTTGAACTTCTCCGACCCGATCTCCACGCCCGCGTAGCTATCGGCAGATACCGTCCAGCTTCCGAAGAACACCGCGTAGTACCGGGCATCAGGCCACATCGACATCCACTCATCGAAGCCTGACATGTCCGGCTGTGTCACCAGTCTATCGTCGTCGTCGAAGTGCTCTGCGCTCACCGAGGGGAAGAGACGAGACCACGGCACATTGTAACCGTACGAATGCATATGAGCGATTGCGGCAGAGAGATTGCCGGGATTGAGGCCATAGGCTCCCCGCCCCGGAGACGCGTAGTCCCACATGCCGAAGGCCAGGGTATGCTCATTTGGGTATTGTAACGGCTCGAGGGTAAGCCTTAGCGGAACCCGAAGCTGCTCACCATCCCCGGCCTCGACGACCACCGTACCCCGGTAGTCGCCCGGTTTGACCTCCGCACCGGGATCGAAGGCCAGCCACAACTGGCGCGATACGCCGGCAGGCAGGTCGACCTGCCACCGGCCGTCTTCGAGGACTGCTTCCGGCAGGGCATCGGCGTCCCATCTGCCCGACGTGAGGGCTACGTACTGCGCCTGTCGCAGGCTCACATACCCGGGTGTTGCGCCACCGGGCAGCCCCTCCAGCCACACGCGAGCTGAGACGGGCCGCCGGCTGTTATTGGCGATATTGACCGTATCCGCGCGGCGCTCTCCGTGTAGCATCCGCACGCGTATGGTCACATCCCGAGCGCTCTGGCCGTCGGGCGGCGCGTCCCAAAGCGACAAGCGCTGCCAGCGGTTGCTCTTCCACAGTTGCAGGCGCGGGCGTCCCTCAGCGCCGCGCAAGTTGCCCAGTACCCGAAACAGCCGCTCGTGGGCGGTGGTGAGCGGGAAGATGCTGCGGTATTGATCGCCGGGCGGAGATACCAGCCGGCTGTTGTCGGTTGCGATGCGGTTGATCGTCTCAGCCACGGTGCTGCGCGTATGCTCAGGCGCGCGGCTGGCCGCAAGCTCCTGTCGGGCGCGGAAAATGTCCCAGGCCACCCAGTTGCGGATCGCCATCGGCACCTGGTTCGTTGAAAGGTACTCGGTGATGTCATCGAAGCGCTCGCCTGTGAACGGCTGTGTCAGCAACTCATCAGGTCCACGGTAGACCTCGATCTCGTCGGCGAAGATGTAGCGTCCCGGAGGTATCATCAGCCGTACGTAGCGCCCATGGCAGCGCAGGTCATCGGTGGCAAACACATGGCGTCCTGAGGGCGGCCGCGCACCATACTTTGAGGAAAGATACATCAACTCGCCGACAATCTCGAACTGCTCCGCGTCCTCGCTCACCGCTATCAGCAGGGCCGGCGGCCAGGCCACACCGGCGCCGCCTGCTTGGGTGCTCACTGTAACACCGGCTATCGGGGTATCTTCCTCCAGATCAAGGGTGATGAACACAGCTGGTTTCGGGTAGTACCAGCCCACACACTCCTTGTGAAACCAGATCGAGCCGGTCTCCGGTGCAAAGGCGCCATCCGTCAACTGCACGAGGTCACCTTCGTCAGTGCACAGGGAATAGCTGGGACTCGGTTCGAGCGCATAGCTCTTGCCCAGGGCCACATTCGGCCCGGGCGGCGTGAAGTCCCCCGCTGCCTGAGCGCCCAGAGCGGCCAAAGAAACCAGCGTCACAGCAATCACGATCTTCATCGCGGATCCCATGGATGTCTCTCCTTCTGTAACTACTCACCTTGTGGCTTGGCATGTCACCATATTGTACCCCCTCCCGCACATTGTCAACAATAAATTCAAGACTTTTTGGGCCGACGGCTGCCGTGACTATTGCGCGGTACACTCGCAGCCATCCTTGCACCAGGAGCCGCGGCCATCATGCGCCAGCAGCTACAGCAACTCTCCAAGTCAGAAGTGATTGAGGTAATCCTCCAGCAGCAAGCGCGCATCGAGCAGTTGCAAGCGCGTGTGGCCCAACTGGAAGAGCAGATCAAGCGCCTCACGCAGCCCCCAAGGACGCCACCAACTCCTCCGTTCCGCCCGCTAAGAGTCCAAAACCCAACCGTTCCCAGAGCAAGCCGAAGAAGAAGCGCGGCCCCAAGCCGGGGCATCGGGGCCGCAGCCGCCAGAAGCCGGACGTGACGCTCGAGTGTCGGCCCGGCCAGTGCCTCCAGTGCGGGACCGACCTCACTGACGCGCCCGCTAAGCTCCTTGGCACAAGTCAGGTAACCGAAATCGGGCCGCTTCTTTTCCATCAATCGTCCCGGCTACGTGCCTACAGCGCCATGTCCGCCTCCCACAACCGGCGTAGCAGATGATGGCCAGGAATGAAGTCCTCCTAAATGATACCAAAGAAGCTCACCTGACTGCTCTGCTGCCCTTGCATGGCATGCTACTGAGCATAGGCTCACTACCTCAGACTATTCTACCCACCCTCCCATCAGCCCTGTCAAGGAGAGAAGGCCGCAAGTCGCACGGTCCCTAACCGCTACTTCTTAAGGTAGAACCTGCTGTAAAAGGCTTCGCGGTAAGCGAGCTTGGAATACCACTTGGCATGGCCGTCCGCGAACACGGAGTTTTGGCCGCCGTTGTGTTTGAAGGCTCCGTAAGGATGCCAATCACGAGCCATCCATGGCTGGTAAGCATATATGTTTGGATATACATCGCTCATTTCGGTAAGGGCGACTATACCAGATGGATCACGGGGACCATAATAGTCAAAGAGCTCGTCGCCGAAATCGTGCCCGGCCATGTAGATCATGTTCATAAAATAGGCGCTGGTAAAAGATACAGCAGGGACCTTGTACCATGCACATACTGGTGTCGGCTTCATGCTCGGGCAGGAGTACATTTGTACATTCTGGATATATGGCAGCTATAAACTGTACGTAGTCACACCCTCATGTGACACGCCGTCATCATATCCAGGTATCTCGATAACGAAGCGCGGGGGATGGCATTCATCATAGTCCTGAGCATAACTCAGCAAGGCAATGCCGTGCTGCTTGAGGTTAGAAAGGCAACTGCTCTGCCGCGCCTTTTCCCGTGCTCGGGCGAACACCGGGAAAAGTATCGCCGCCAGGATCGCGATTATCGCGATCACCACTAGTAATTCGATTAGCGTGAAGCCTTTTCTCATCACGGCACCTTCTCTCTACGGTTTCAAGTCCACTAGCTAATAATATGCTAGTGCCCTCAGTGTCAAATGTCAAGGCGTTTTTGCTCGTCCAGCCATTGACACACTTCGGCCCGCCGATATCTCCAGCGGGCCGCTTCTCCTCCATCAGTGGTCCCGGCCACCGCCTCCACCCGACTATCATGGCCCT
>JAUVVY010000057.1 GCA_030604405.1 bacterium
ATTTCCGTAGGGTACCCGCTCCGAAGGAGTGGGTCAGGCTTTCCACAGTAGTCATGCAGATTTCTAATCGCAAAAGGAGCTTGGAGCTGTGCAAGCGCTTCCCATTGCAGATTGTGCTGCCGTCGGAGGGGCCGCGTCGAGCAGCGCCCTGTCGTATCGGGCGCTGAGAGGCCGGCCCACGCCGGACGCCATCCTGGCGAGGTCTGCACACCCAAACGCCTAACGACAACGGCTGGGCCAGGCTTGGAAGCTTCGCTTTGCGAAGCTTCCTGCGACAGGCCCCTCCATTACGACTAACGACGCCACAGCATCGCCGTACAGTTCGAATTGCCCAAAAATCTGCATGACTATTCTTCCAGCCCGACACAGTTGAAGGTCAGCCATATCAAGGGAGTGGTTGTCATGTCACGTACTCACAGGCCTCTTTGCATTTTGGTAATTCTCGTAGCACTGCTCGTCACCGTGGTAAGCACCGCTGCGGCCTACGAGGTCGCCTACAGCCAGCGCCGGCCCGGCACGCAGGAGAGCGACCGCACGACGGAGCAGCCCGCAGCCGACCAGCCTGCAGCCCGGCAGATTCCCGTCCAGCGCGTCGCCGTGCTGAAGCTGAAGGTTGACGGCCCTCACGCCAGCCAGATACGCCAGTGGCTGCCGGAGCTGATCGAAACTCGCCTGGCCGAGCGCGGCTGGATGGTGCTGGCTCGCGGCGAGACCATGCAGCAGATCCAGGCCGAGCAGAGCATGCCCGGTGTGGACGCTACGACCGCGCCCGAGAGGGACAAGCTCATCGGCGCATCGGCGCTCCTGGACCTGACCGCCCGCATCACCATCAAGGAGGTTGACGCCGCGATCAATATCGGCCTGTTCTCACTGGGCGGCATGGTCAAGGTGAAGGTGGAGCTAAGCGGGCAGGCCGTGGACACCACCACCGGTGTCATTTACCCGATCGGAGTGTTTTCATCCCAGGTCTCCAAGCTGCGGCGGCTTGGGATAGTGCTCCCCTCCTCGCGCTGGATTGGCGGCGGTTTCAATTACGGGGCGGTCAAGGAGAGCATGGTCGGCCAGGCCGCGGACAGGGCCGCCGGAAGCCTGGTCAAGAAGCTGGATGAGATGCCCTGGGTAGTGCCCGGCAGAGAGCGACAGATTAGCGACGCACCGAGTGCGATCTATCTCACCTTCCCGCCCGACAAGCTGCCGCGCATCGGTGACGAGTATGGAATTTTCCGAGGCGACAGGATGATTGCGAAGGTGAGGATAATCGCATTGGAGGGCACACGCGCTCGCTGCGAGATTCTTGCCCAGCTCGAAGAGGTATCCAGCACTGATATCGCCCGCCCCCTGGCCATCGAGATACCGGTCGAGGTCTCCACACAATAGCCTGTTGCTCCGCGTAGCTCGGGGTCCCAGCCTGCGTACATCGTGCTATTCGAAGCGCCGCAAGTCCGACCACTCGAAGATGCCCCACAGCGGGACATCTACCTGCTGCCCGGGCCTCAGCTCAAACCATGCGCTGCTATCGCTGGCGCGAAGAACATGCGCGGATTGGGCCGGGATGTACCCTTGCAGAAGCAGCCCCTTGCGCCTGCCTGCACTGTCTCGGGCCACATCCACGATGAGCACGGTGTGACCCGGACTCCCGCCGCGGACGAAGAAGTCTCCAATCTGAGCCTCGCCGCCACTGAGAGCTTTGCCTTCCTTGCCCAGCGAGATGGTCCCGCACCACGCAAACACGGCGGCCAGGTATTTGTCGAAGCTAGCCTGCGATGAGTCACGTCCGGCCGTCTTGTAAAAGCGCAGGTCGTTGCCTTCCAACCGCGGGCGCATCCCTCGTTTCCATTCGGGCCAGGATATCTTGCCTGCGCCTGTCAGATGGAAAACGATCTCATCATCTCGACCAGCCCAGCGCAGGTATTCGGCCCGCAGCCGCAGGATAACATCTGCGCACTCCTGGTTCTTGCGCACATCCATATCCACGACCGCGCCCAGCGCCGGGGCGTGGCCGCCGAGGATGATGTCGCCCTGCAATGACCGCACTGGTGTCCCCGGCTGGCGCAAGGGCAGATGCTGCAACCACTGCGCCCAGCTACCTTCTCCGGCTTGCATGCGCTGAAAGCCGGCCGGCAGAGAAAAGCGCCGCACGACAGGGGCGAAGGCCTCCTCCTGCTTTGGCCACGGATAATCTTGCGCATTCAGGGGGTAGCTGACAGGCGCGGGGTCAGCGGCCAGGCCGCCGTCGGGCTGCGCGGAACGCGGGCAGCCGGTGAGCGCAACCAACAATGCCAGCAACACCGAAGACGCCATCGAGAGCTTGTGCCGACGCCGCGCCGCCGTCCCTGCCATGAGCCACACCTCTCTGTGAGGCTGGTCCTGCATCTTCAGACGAGCCCGTGAGCCCTCTATCCCCCGCCTTCCAGCACCACAGCGCACCTCTCATAATCCAAAGAGCACTGCCAGCCGAAGGCCTCGCAGATGGGGCGTATGGGTGCGTACACGTGGATCCGCTCTTTGCTAAAGCCCGGCGCAGTCCAGAGCATAGGCGCCCGGCGGAGTGTAATCGGCTTGCCATTCGCCACTGCCTTGGCGCTATCAAGGCGGCACACGAACGTGCTGCCCGCTGCGTTTGAGAGCACCACCACGCCATCGGCCCAAACGCACTCCAGGCCCAGCATGCGAGCCATGCGCCGTAGAGGGGCCATGGTAAGGTCGGAGAACACAAGGAAGACCCGACCGTACCCGCTGCCCCAGTCGTCCTCGCCGTGGACAATTGCACGGCGCCAGCCCGGGCGAAAGTAAACATGAATATTGCCCGCGTGCTTGCGACTTGGTTCCAAATTGGCCGGCGACCAGCTCAAGCTCCGGCAGTCGTCGGAAATCTCGGGCGGCCCGGCCAGATCGGGTAACTTCATTCCCGCGTTGTTACAAAGGCTCCAGAGGTATGGCTCCCGCCAGCGGACCGTGACATCCAGCTTGCCTATCGCGCCCTTCCAGGATCCCGCCAGCCAGATGCTGTAAGGAAACCACCTTGAGCCGTCCGAGATTTCGCCGTTCGGCTGGGTGTAGGTGTTTACGACCTTGCGGGTCTGGCCGGGGCTGAACCATATCTCCCGGACGTACCACCGGTCAAAGGCTCGGCCCTTTTTCCGCGGCGAAGTGTAAAGCCTGACAGACAGGCGCTGACCGTCAGCCCACGAGCGGAAGTTCTCCAAGTGTGCATCGGGGATTATGTCACCGGGCTCACGCCCGGGCATATCCGGGAAGCCCAGTGTCACCATCTGGCCTTTGCCCTCGTTCGTGAACACATATTCGCAGCGCACGTCGCTTTTGTCCGCGTACACGTCAGCAGTGATGACGGCGGAAACCATCCGCACATCGCTGTGTTCGTCGAGCATCTGTACCGCGCCGCCAACGACCTTGATGGCACTATCATCAGCCAGCGTCGGCATTGCTGACAACACCAACAGCGACATAACCAAGCTGCCAGCTTTCATCATCGCACCTCCTGCTGAAGGCATCTCGCTTCCGGCCGATTATGCCTCCAGGCTTAAGCATCCTTCTGGACCCGGCCCTTCAGCACCTGCAAGAGAACTGCCACGCGCCCCGGTAGCCCGTCAGCTCTACACATTTTCCCGCAAAGGCCTTCTGCTGCGTGACGCTCGGCTTGTGCAGAAAGAAGGTAAGCGCGCTCGCACTTGGAAGTATTGCACGGAGTCGCTCTAATGGCAATAGCGCTCTGTGGCCCGAACGCTCTGCCATGGAAGGACGGTGTAGATCAGCGATGACTTCGCATAGCGAGGGCCCTCGGGGAACACGTCGGGTGGTTTACGTTAGTGACCCCTCCAACACGACGGCGCTGTATAGCGATCCGGCTGAACCCGAGCAGCTTCGACAGTGGGTGCGCAATCTGGCCAAAGGTGGCGTGGACACGTACGTGCAGGAGGTCTTTTGTGAGGCTTGGAGTTTGTTCTATCGCACCGATCTTTGTGAATACGATACTCGGCCTCAGCATCAGCGGTTCATTGCGATGATGGATGCGGGGACGATGCCAATTGAGATATACATTGAAGAATCTCACAAACTGGGGCTGGAGTTCATAGCCGGCTTTCGGATGAACGACCGGCATGGTCAGAACCAGGCCCTTGTGGAGACGTACAAGGACTGGGTGTTGGAGGACTTCGGATACGGAGTGGATTACTCGGTGCCCGGGGTGCGGGACTGGATATTTTCGATTGCGGAGGAGATAGTGCATCGCTTTGACGTGGATGGCCTGGAATTCAACTTCATTCGCTGGGGGCATTGCTTCCCCCCCGCGACAGCAGCAGAGCAGCATCCGGCCATGACCGAGCTTATTCGGCGGGTCCGGGAGATGCTGGACAAGGCCTCAGAGCAAAAAGGCCGTCGCCTGCTGCTGGGAGTACGGGTGCCCCAGACGCTGCAGGGATGTCACACGTTGGGTTATGATGTGCCCACCTGGATTGGCGAGCGGCTGGTTGATTACGTGGCCCCCTGTGATTTCCACCACGCTGACTTCAACGCGCAATATGACGAGTTCGCCGAGCTGACCCGCGCCTCGGATTGCTATCTCTACCCGGCCTTCCAGCCCATGCTCTGCAAAGGCAATTCGGTGGCCGGCTTGAATCTCGATCAATACCGGGCTGTGGTGCAGAACTTCTATGGAGCCGGCGCAGACGGCCTCTCCGTACACAACTACCAGTACCACTGGGCGCAGAACCATTGGGAGTCGTGGCGACGCAACAGCTATCCCGGTCCGGCGCACATGTACCCGCAGGCCCTCGAGTATTTTAACGCATTGAAGGATCCCCAGGCTGTAGCCGCTGCTGACCGACATTACCTCTTCTATCCGCTCTGGCCTGATGACGGGCCAATGGGCACGTATGAGGTGCAACGAGCAGTGCTGAAGCGTGAGCAGCCAGGCCAACGTGCCGAATACCGTTTGCGCATCTGTGAGCACCTGCCGGAAACTGTAGAGCTGCCCGTGGATGACGCCGGCCGCTATGAGGGAACGTTCACTCCCAGCGGCAAGATCCCGGGCGCGTGGCTGATCTTCAGAGCGATAGGGCTGGTACCAGGCGACGATATCGCCTTAGATATTAACGGGCAGGAAATCGCTGCAGAGACTATCACGCACATCTGGTACCAGCAGGGCCGGCCCGCATGGCAGGGCCGGACGCTGCCACCGTACACCGAATGTCGGCTCACTTTGACCGCACCCCCAGGCGTCTGGGGCGACAACTACCTGGGCCTGACGCTCACAGAGAGCAGCCCTGAAGCCGAGGGCGACATTGTCGTTGACGAAGTCGAGGTCATTGTAAGACCGATGCCTTCATCGGCCCAGCCGGGGAGCTAAACTCGCCCCGACGTTGTGGAGGCGGTAAGCAGAGATAATGCAGATCAACAAGCGCGTGCTGGGCAAAACGGGACTGGAAGTGACCGAACTGGCGATGGGCGGCCTGTTCATCGCCTCCCTGTTCAACGAATTCGAGGATGCCAAGGCCACCATCCATCGCGCGGTGGAGCTGGGCATCAACTACCTCGACACCGCGCCGACCTACGGCAACAGCGAGGAGGTCGTGGGCAAGGCGCTGGCCGAGATTGACGCGCCGCTGATAATATCCACCAAGCTCGGCGGCCGCCCGGAGCCATTCGACCCGCAGAACCGCGATGCCCTGCTGAGATCGTTCGACGAAAGCCTCCGCCTGCTGGGCCGGGACTGCATTGACATCCTGATGATCCACGAGCCGGACCGCCCGGGCGAGTACCAGTGGTGGACCGACTGGGAGACCTTCACCGGCCCGGTCAACGACGTGCTGGACGAGCTGAAAGGGGATGGCCGCATCCGTTTCACCGGCCTCGGTGGCACCACCGTCTATGAGCTGCCTCATATCATCAACACCGGCCGCTTCGACGTGGTGCTGAGCGCTTTTAACTACAGCCTGCTGTGGCGCGAGGCCGAGCACGCGGTGCTGCCCGCGGCCAAGGCGCAGAACATGGGCATCATCATCGGCTCGCCGCTGCAGCAGGGCGCGCTGGCCCGCTGTTACGATCAGCAGGTCAACGCGGGCGCTCGCTGGCTCAGCCCGCCGCGACGCCAGCAGTTCAAGGCCCTGTACGCGCTGGTTGATGAGCTCGAAATGCCGCTGGCCGAGCTGGCGATCCGCTTTGTCATCTCCAATCCGGACATCTCCTGTACGCTGATGGGCGCACGCTCTCCGCAAGAGGTGGAACTGAATGTGGCCTCAGTGGCAAGGGGCCCGCTGCCGGCGGACGTGATGGCGCGGCTCGACGAGATCGCGGCGATGGTGCCTTTCCGTCCCTTGGAGGAGCCGTTCGGTCTGCCGTTCACGCGCGATTACACCGGCCCGGGACACGCCGCGAGGTAGAGAGAATTGACATGAAAGCCGCGATTATCGAAAAGCCCGGCGTCCTGACCGTCCATGACATCCCCATGCCGGAGATGGGCGACTACGACGCCCTGTGCGAAATCCTCTATGGCGCGACCTGCACCGGCACCGACCTGCACCTGATCCATGGCCGCTTCCTCTCGCCGCTCAATTATCCCACCGTTCTGGGGCACGAGAGCATCGGCCGAGTTATCGAGGTCGGCCCCAAGGTGCGGAACTTCAAGGTCGGCGACATCATCACCCGCGTCGGCACACCGCCGGTGGGAGAGTATGACGTCAACTGGGGCGGGTTCGCCGAGTACGGTATCGCCCGCGATCACTGGGTCGCCAGAGAAGACGGCCTGCCTCGGCAGGAGTGGGACGTGGCCCGCCGCAACCAGCTTGTACCCCCGGATATTGGCCCCGCCGGCGCGACGATGATCATCACCTGGCGCGAGACGCTGAGCTACCTGCTGCGCATGGGATTTTGCGCCGGACGAAGCCTGCTGGTGATCGGCTCAGGCGGCGTCGGCCTCGCCTTCGTCGCTCATGCAGCGGCCCTGAACGCATCCCGCGTAGGGACGATCGGCAACGCCAAGCGCGAAGAGGTAGCGCGCGCCGCCGGAGCAACGGATTACTTCGACTACAAAGCAGAGGACCTCGAAGCCGCCGCCAGCAAAGCCTGCCCGGACGGCTACGACTTCATCATTGATGCGGTAGGCAAGGGCGGCCTGCTGGATGCGGCTCTGCCATTCGTCAAAGACGGCGGCACCGTGGGCATCTACGGGATTGACGACTACGGCGCGTGTACGATCAATCCATCACGCGCCCGGGGCAGCTTCACATACTCGCAACGCCACTATGACGAGGAAGAAGCTCACCAGCAGGTGATCGCCTTGATCCAGCAAGGCAAGCTCGAGGCCGGCCTGTTCCTGGACCTGGACAACCCCTTCCCGCTCGAGCGTATCAATGACGCCTTCGAGGCTGTCGCGCAGCGAAAGGTCGTCAAGGCGCTGGTGGAGCTATCACAAGATCGCCAGTGACGCCCGGTTGAGCCGCGCCGCCGCCCCACGACGGTAGAGAGCCCTGGCGGATGATTTGACCCCCCTGACCAAGCGGTTGCTGAGGGGGGTCAAAATGGCGTTTCTTGGCGATTTGCTATGGGTCAGTAAAACGCCGCCGAAGCCACGAGCCCCTGATACTACGGGCTTTGTTACTAGGGGGGAGTAAATGGTACTTTAGTTGCAAGCAACTAAAGTGGCAAAATAGAACGCGATTTTTTTCTATTGGGTAAGCCAATAGGTTTGGGGCAAGCGGCTCATCGCAATGCAGCGGAAATAGTGTAAGTACTCAGGTTGTGGCTTGGCCTAACCCCCTAGCCCTCCTAACCCCCTAGCCCCCTTCCCTGCAGGGAAGGGGGAATGAAAAGGGGGTCAGGTGAGTAGTTACCCGGAAATAGTGTCCCCCACTAGTAAGAGTCTCTGCGAGCGAGGCGTTTTACTGGATAATGATGGGAAATTTTGTGATGCTTTTCGGGTTTTTCTGCGAACGGCAGGCCTCACCGCCGGCCGCTCTCTCACTGGGAGAGGGGAGCACGCCAACGGCGGCAGGCAGGATGCCTGCCCCACGGGAATGTGTTTGGGAGGGCCGAGGTGCGTGGCAAAGGCGCCCTCACCCCCGGCCTCACCCACTTGACCCACTCCTTCGGAGTGGGTGCCCGAGTGGGTACCCGCCGAAGCGGAGGAGGGGAGAACGGCGACGGCTGGGCCGGATTCTCGGCGGAAGCTGCGCTTCTGCCTCGTATGCGGCCCCTCCGAAGAGCTACGGCAACGGCATGGGCAGGCTAGAAAGTGACATCGAATGGGTTGTGGCCTGCAAAGATATGGCGCTACACGACCGGCGCGGTACAAGCCCGCGCCCTACAACAGCAACGGCATGGACAGGCAGGGATGTTGTTTATCGTAGGGGCGTGATTTATCACGCCCTGGTCTGGCCGCTGAGGATCGGGCGCACGCCGTGCGCCCCTACGTAATTGGGCGCAATGAATTGCGCCCCTACAACGGCAATGGCGGCAGGCAGGATGCCTGCCCCACGGGAATATATTAGGAAGCCTGTCTTCCAGGATAAGTTCTGGGGGCGAGTCGCCACCTGCTGCCTTGCCTGTCCGCTCCTCTAACACCCCAAGCTGAGCAGTTACCGGAAAAGTTTGTGCCAGGATCGCGAACTACTCGGGCTGATCCTGCCCTTCATCCAGCGCAATCAGGCCCTGCTCCGTGAAGCGAAATCTGCGGTAGCGGTGCCGGCAGGCAGGACTCTCGCCCATCGAGACCGCAATGGTCAACTCCGACGGGAAAAGTAGCGCCGAATGCAGATTGATGTAGCTTATCGGGACACCGGGAGCCGCGGCGAAATTCATCGTGCGGTCAATCGCGCCGTAGTTGGCCTGTATCAACTCGCGCATCTTCCGATAACGCGAGCACTCCCACAAGTACTCCTGCTGCTCCGGCTGGTGCAGCTTGCGGAAGCCATTGGTGGCCATCACGTAGCCCTCTTCCGCCCAGCGCACTGCCACCTGCTCGTGGTCGAACTCGACCTCAGCAGCCTTCGGCGGATCGCCGCCTGCCACCAGCATCACCGTGCCACACGCGCGCGGCCCATCCTGTATGATCCGGACGCCTGCCTCGACGCTGCGAGCGAACTGGGCGACCTTGCGCAGCATAAAGCACGTGGAGATGCCCTCGAGTGTGTTGCTGCCGCCATAAGCGGTGTTGTTGGACGCGATGATGCCGCAGGCGTTGATCGCGGTCCAGCCGTTGATGATGCCGGCCCAGGAGACGGTCACAAAGGGAATGCCCTCGTCAGGGTAGTAGCAGATGAGCACCGCACCGTACCTGGACGCGCCGTTGTCCCAGTAGTCCATGTTGCGGCCGGCAATCAGCTCGCCGGTCTTCGTCGCCGGGCCATATACGGCATAGCTGGAACAGCCGGCTCCGCCGAATGAATGGGCAGGCGCCCGGTCCACATCGCCGAACAGTTGCAGCGCCACCAGGGGCTCGTAGTCAACTCTGGCGAACTCGGCCAGGGCCCGCAGCTCGCGGCGATAGCTCTCCGGCAGGTGCTGCTCCATGCGCATCGCGCCCTGATACAGTTGGAGTCTGCCTTCGGGCGTGGATGCCGGGCCATCGAGGATGACATCCTGAAGCACCCGCTGCACCGTCTCGCGCATGAGGCTGCCATGCTGGCGGCCGAGGTCTTCAGGGCTTCCCTTCAAGTGCAGCACGCGGTAGCCGTCGAGTACCTGGAGCGAAGCGGGGTAGGGATATGTCCAGTGCACGTCCCGCGGAGCCGCCAGGTCCTGCGCGTAGGCGTGGGCGGCCAGGAGCAGGATGGCAACTAGCGCCGTGGCACGAAGCGACAGGTCTGGATATGGCCTTTTGTGCTGCTTGGATTGGTTCATTTTCGTAAGGGTTGCGGTTGGGCAGGCCTTTGCGAACGGCAACGGCAAGGTACCTATCCCCCTTTGATTCCCCCTTCCCTGCAGGGAAGGGGGTCAGGGGGTCAGGCCAAACCACAACCTGAGTACTTGCGAAAAGGCATTGTCAGGCTGGAAAGCTCCGCCGTCGCTGAAGCTATGGCGGGCAAGCTTGACCCACTGGCTACAAAAGGCATTGTCGGGTGCCTTGACCTCAGACTCAGGTGAGATCAGTTGAGCCGTGTGCCCTTAGACCCCCGGGACAGAGATTAGTTCAATGCTCCGGAGTTCGATCTCGCCCCCCTGATTGCTAAGTTCGAAGGTGTGCCAAGCCTCGGTCACCTTGCCGAGGCTGACACCATCTTCGGCCTCCACGGGCAGCGGCCCCTTGCCGTCAAAGGTCAGAGTTATGCCCGGGCCTGGCGGGACCAGGCGCAGCTTCCACAGGCCCGCCGGGATGTACATGGCAAGAACCGCACTGTCGCCGGCAGCCAGCTTGATCGCGCTCCATCCCAGCGCGCCCTGTGCCGGCGGGATGCTGAGCTTGCTGCGGGCGATGTCCAGACTGGCAGCGTTGAAGTGGATGCCGCCGTCGGTGGCATGTTGTCGCAGCACCAGTTTGAGCGCGTATAAGAAGTCAGCAGGGGAAGTGCCGGGAGCGGCATCCATCACCTCACGCAGGCCCTCTTTGCCCAGCGCCGCCTCAATCCACATCATCAGACCGAGCCAGTAGTGCATCGATTCGCGGCCGGTGCCGGCGATATACGCTGCATCCGGCCCCTTCTCATACCACAACTGCAAGTCAGCGTAAGCGGTTTCGGCGAGATATCCTGCGGCATCGAATTTCGCCTCATCGCCCAGCAGCTTGTCCAGGGCCTGGCGCGCCGGCTGTTGCGGCCACGGTGTGCCGGAAACGGCCTGGGCTTCCTCGGCCAGCCATTGGATGAAGAGGCGTTCTCCCAGCAGCCCGCTGGCGTAGAACTCCGGCTCGATATAGCGGCCCACCGGCGGCAGCACCAGGTGACCGTACTCGTGGCCGACCTGCCGCGCCCATTCCACAGCGCTGCGCGGCGTGTTGGCTGAATAGAAGAACATCGCGCTGCTATAGGCTTCAGCGCCCGGCGGCCCCTTCTCCAGCAGGTAGGTCTTGACCGGCCCCTCCGCCGGCGGCTCTTTGCCCAGATAGTGGCTGAAATACCACCACGCACGCAGCATCAGATGCGTCAGCCGTGGGGCCAGCGTCCGGTAGTCGCTTTGCGAAGCACTAATCAGCTTTGAGGGATAGCTGAGGATGAAGCTGAGATTGATCTGTTCGCCGAGGGGTGGTGAGATATAGCCGTATGTAGAGCGGTTAATCAGGGACTTGGCATTGCCGCCAGCAGCCGGCACGTCCGCTTCAACCGGCGGCCCGCCGCGCTCCATTTCCTCATGAAAAAGCAGGTCATCGGTGTAGGCGATGCCGGCCACCTCGGCCTTGTCGCCGAAGCTCAGCACACAGCGGTCGAAGGCAAAGTGCACAGGGCTGAAGTTGATGTCTTCGAGGGCGATTTGGCGTGGGAATGCTCCTTCATAAAAGAGGTCCTGCAGGCGGGTTCGGGCGTACTGGTGGTTGGGTCGTCGGCGCAATAGTTCGGCATAGGCGTGGAGGGCCTCGGCACGCTTCTCGCGCAGCTCATATACATAACCGAGGTGGGCGTAAACTTCGGCATATTGTGGGGAGAGCGCCCGGGCCTGCAGCAGCTTGCTTTCGGCCTCTTCAAGCTTGCCCTCGTTGACCAGGGCGCGCGAGGCCTTCAGCAGCTCCCAGACCTGGCGCGTCTGCGACTGCTCGTCATCCTCAGCGGCGATCGCCGGCACCATCACCAGCAACGGCACAAGCAAACATAGCGGCAACCTGCGGCCCATCGCTCATCGCCTCTTTTGTGAATTCGTCTGCCTGGTATCGGCGTCAGGGTTAGCTCTGCGTCTTTTCGTCGGGATGACAGATGAACCTGCCGGCGATTTCTGCGGGCAAGTCCTCGTCACCGATGTCAACGAGCATCTGCACCAGATGCATCGAGTTGCTTTGCGGGCAGTGCCAGATCAAGCCCCTGATGCGGTCGGCATACGGCACGTCGGCAAAACGGGCGATCAGGCGAAAGAACTGCTGGTGAAGTGGCAGGTGCTGGGCGGATACGTGCAGGGCTTCGTGGCCGTTGACTTGCGCCGGCTGCATCTGGGGCTTGATACGCTTCAGCCGCCCGCCCATCTCCTCCTCGGCCCACTGCTCCAGGGTCTTGTTTTTCAAGATGACGTTAGCCATACCCCAGCGGCTCAGTGTCAGCTCCTCGGGTGCAACGAGGTTCTGCAGCATAATACTGCGGGCGCCCTCGGCGGTGATATCGCGCTTGAGGGTTATCTGGATGTGTCCGGCCATCAGCTTCTGGGCGGTCAAGGCAAAGCCCTCGGGCGCGTGGGCCTGGAAGCCGTAAGTGGCCCATCTGATCCAGCCGCCGACAGGGTGATCCTGGATGCTGGCGATAACGCGTTCGGCCAGCTTTGCGCCATCTTCCTCCGGCCTGGCGGTGACCTGGACGATGACGGTGCGCTTGCAGTCAGCGCAGTACCAGGCCGCGCCATATCCACAAACATCGGTGCGCCAGGTGAAGCAACTCAACACCTTCTTTTTCATCTTGCGCTTCGAAACGACGCTGGCATCGGTGTCAATCTCGATGGCCTTGCCGGCCTTCTTGTCCTGGCGGAGCTTTTTGAGGTATCCATTGACGGTGGCGTCAATATTGACGAAGCCCTCGGCAGCGCCCCACTTGACCTCGACACGAGGCAGTTCGGCATCCTGAACGCGCAGATAGCCATCCTCGCGTCCGCCGCCGATGCCGCCGATATTCCACTCCTCGGGCACATTCAGTTCAATGCCCTGCCAGCCCAGCCAGTGCCATTTTGCCTGAAATGAGTCGTCCATTGTGTGTGGGTCAAACCTTGCACGCAGATTATTCAAATCGGATTGTGCGGCGGTCACTGTATATGGCTTGCAGCAGCCCCAGAGCGATGAAGTTTGTCAGGGCCGCACTTCCGCCATAACTGACAAATGGCAGCGGCAGCCCCTTTACAGGCATCATGCCCAGCGTCATGCCGATGTTTGCCGCTACGTGGAAGAAGAGCATGACGACAATTCCGGCGGCGACAAGTTGGCCGAATAGAGTTCTGGCCTCGGCGCAGATCACCAGCCCGCGCCACAGCACCACGCCGAACAGCAGGATGACCGTCGTAGAGCCGAGAAAGCCGAGTTCCTCGCCGACCGCTGTGAAGATAAAGTCGGTTTCCTGGTCGGGTACAAAGGAAAGCTGGGTCTGCGGGCCGCGGAAAAGTCCCTGGCCGGCCAGGTGTCCTGAGCCGACAGCAATCAGCGACTGGCGGAGATGATAGCCCTCTTTTTCGATGTTTGTCGAGTCGCTGATAAAGGCTGTAAGTCGCTGCTTCTGGTGAGGCCTTATCAAACCAAAGCCCCAGGCCGCCGTAAAGACCATGATGAAAGCGAAGAAGAATGCGCCAAGGTGATGTAAGCGCGCGCCAAATATGTACGCCATGCCCCCCCAGACGAACAGTAGCAATATCGGTGTGCCCAGGTCCGGCTGCAGCACGAGCAGTACGCATGGAACCACCGCATAAGCCAGTCCGCGTGTCAGCAGCTCGAAGTCCGCCGCCTCGCCCTCGCGGCTGGCGAAGAATGCCGCCAGCATCAATATCAGGCCGAGTTTGACAAGCTCCGCGGGCTGGAGTGTCATCGGCCCGACGGCGATCCAGCGGCGGACACCGCGCACATCCTCGCCGATGATGAACACCACCACCAAGAGCACCAGAGTGACCACGTAGATCGGCCACGACAAGACGGCCAGCCGCGAGAAATCAAACGAGCTGACTACTACGAACAGCACCAGCCCCAGCAGCACCCAAATGCTCTGTAGTATCAGCTTCTTGGCCGGCATCTGGTCGGCGACGGTTAGTTGTGCGCGAGTGGCGCTGTATATCATCACCAGGCCGATAGCCGTTAGCGCCAGGACGGTCCCCAGTAGCTTCCAGTCGGCCCGGACTAGCCGGAAACTGGACACCGAACTTCGCCCCTCCGACGCCGGGTATGCAAGTAATTTAACAGGGGCAGTATAGCACAAAAAAGCGCCCCCTACAAAAGCCGCAAAAAAGGAGACGGAGCCTTTTTTCGAAAACAATGAGAGTCGCGACACTGCCCCGTCTCTGTGAGGAAAAAAGGCTCCGTCCCCTTTTTCTAGCCCGAAATCTGTGGTACACTCTGTGGGCCGATTGTGAAGTCGTCGGCAAATAGCGCGGGCCTGACGCGCGCCGCAAGTAGGCGGCTGTAGGGGAAGATGCGCTTGTTGCCCTGGGTGGCTGAGATAGCGATAGATGTGGGGACCGCCAACGTGCACGTGGCGCTCAAGGACGGCGGCGTGATCGTGCGCGAGCCGGCGCTGGTGGCGTACGCGGCCGACAGCGACACGCCGGCTGCCTTCGGCACCGAAGCCCGGCAGATGCTGGAGCAGGGCGTGACTGATGTGCGGGTGGTGCAGCCGCTGCAGGGCGGGGTGGTGGCCGATTTCAGCGCGGCGGCGACGATGCTGCGACACTGTCTGCAGAAGACGCTGGGCAGGCGGCCGCTTTTCAGCCCGCTGGTGCTCACAGGCCATGCCACCGCAGCTACGCCGGTGGCGCGGCGGGCGCTGGTGCAGGTGCTGCGCGCTGCGGGGGCCGGGCGGGTGATTGCTGTGCAGAAATCAGTGGCTGCGGCGATCGGGGCCGGCCTGGCCATTGACGCACCCGGGTCCCAGATGATTATTGATATCGGCGCCGGCACTACCGACGCGGCCACGGTGTCAATGGGCATGATCTCTGAGGGGATTTCGGTTCCGCTGGGAGGGCAAAGCCTGGATGAGGCACTGCTACGTAGCATCAAGCGCCGGCAGGATATCAAGCTGAGCCGCCAGGCCGCGGAGGAGATCAAGCTGGCCGTCGGCAGCCTTGACAAGTCGCTGGCGGCCCAGCCGCCGAGTGGCTCGCCCAATATGGGCAGCTTCTCAAACCAGGCGGATGACATCAAGGCCTTCGGCGTGCAGCTCGACGAGGTGCCCGATATTCTCGCCGACGCCTGTCTCCCAATCGCCGAGGAGCTGAGTTGGATGGCCGGAGAACTGCCGGCCAAAGTGCGCACGCAGCTTACCACCACCGGCGCAGTGCTTACCGGTGGCACGGCGCTCCTGCGCGGGCTTCCGGAATTCCTCAGCGGGCATGTGGGCGCGCCGCTGACGGTTGCCAGCGACCCGATGGCCTGCACGATGCTGGGCCTGCAGGCGATACTCAACAATCTGCACGCGCTGTCACTCGACGGCCGTAGAGTCAGCTTCAGCGGCGCCAACCGCGCCTGATAGCCCCACGCAAAAGCGGACGGAGCCTTTTTTCAGGTTCAGTGATTGCCGGCTACCGCCAAAACCAAAGGGTGGGGATATGGGCAGCATCAAATTCTCCGTGTGCATAGAGATGATATTCTCCGACCTGCCGCTGGTGGAGCGCATTGGCGCGGTTGCTGAGGCCGGCTATGCGGCTGTCGAGTTCTGGGGCTGGCGTGGCAAAGACATCGAGGCTATAGCTGAGAGAATAGAGCAGGAGGGCCTGACTCTGGCCGGGTTTTGTGCCGAATCCAGCAGCGATCTGTGCAACCCCGAGGTGACAAGGGATTGGGTGCAGCAAGCAGGCGACTCAATTGACCAGGCCAACAAGCTGGGGGTGCCGGTACTGATCGTCACTACCGGCAACGAGCTTGCAAATATACCGCGCCAGCAACAGCACCAGGCCATCGTTGAAGGTCTCACAGCAATCGCCCCCTACGCTGAGGAGAAGAATATCGCCCTGTGTCTGGAGCCGCTTAACGTGCTCGTGGACCACGCCGGCTACTACCTGGTCACCTCCGACGAGGGCTTCGAGATAATTGATGAGGTCAACAGCCCCAATGTGAAGCTGCTCTACGATATCTACCACCAGCAGATAACCGAGGGCAACCTCATCGCCACGATCACTGCCAACGTGGGAAGGATCGGCCATTTCCATGTCGCCGACGTCCCCGGGCGCTACGAGCCCGGCACCGGCGAGATCAATTATGCAAATGTCTTCGACTGTATCGCGGAAAGCGACTACGGCGGCTACGTCGGCCTGGAGTTCAAGCCTTCAACAACCAACGAGAACGCTCTGGCCCGGATGCTGGATATCGCCAATCGTCGTCAGTGAGTGCTCGGCGGGGTTGCAGAGCCGACTTCGGGTAAAGAACTTTTTTCTGGCAAGATGCTACTGCGTCGCCTCACGCAACTTAGCACTAATGCACTGTTTCCCGTGATTCTTTGGGTTTAAGCACGTGCAGTCGGCCGAGAGCGCAGAGTCGGGCTGGAAGCTGTAGTTATGCAGTTTTCTGGTTTGCGAGCAGCGCACGGCTGATCGTAGGCGATGGCGGGGGTGTGAGAGGCCTTGGGCCGGATAGGGAACCCGAATTTTGCTTTCGCAAAATCCACCCTATTTGGCCCCTCCTATGGGTTATTCTGTTTGGTGGAGGGGAGTGGGGGATGCAGGTGGAAAAGGTCTGCGGTGTGGTGGGGCATGCCCCACCACACCGCCTGAACCACGGTGCCGGTAGGGCCTGCCCCTC
>JAUVVY010000081.1 GCA_030604405.1 bacterium
GGCAGGCCCTACCGGCACCGTGGTTCAGGCGGTGTGGTGGGGCATGCCCCACCACACCGCAGACCTTTTCCACCTGCATCCCCCACTCCCCTCCACCAAACAGAATAACCCATAGGAGGGGCCGCATGGGGGATGTTTGGGATTCCATCCAGCCCAAAATATTGCTTCCTCTCAACAGTCAGAATGAGTTAGCATAGATGCGACATTGCAACAGCGATCTTCTCAAACTCAAGCGGCAGGGGAGAAAATCATGAGTGGCCGACTATGCAAACAGCCGGGCAGCATCGTTCTCGCACTGGCGATCCTTGTCAGCGCCACGTGCACAAACGCCTTCGCGCAAGCAGACGGCGTTGGCAAAACGGAGGACATGGTGATGAGATTTACCACGCGCATCGAGTTTGGCAAGGACGTCGGACAGAATTTCGGCTCGCTGTTTGAGGTGCCGACGGCGGACGGCCGCTTCGTCATCGGCGCTGGTTTCGTGGGTGTTTACAACAGCTACTACCGCACCGACCGGTACGCGGTTCAGTTCTTTGTTCGTCCGACGAGCGGGGAGCGGGAGTTCAGCAGCGAGCGGCTGCCCCGGATGCACAACAGGACAGGGACATACATGTTTGACTATGACGGCAAGCTTTATGCGTACAGCTATGAGGACAAGCCACTTCGCCGCTGGGACGAGGCCACCGAGACGTGGGAGACCGATCCTCCGCGGGTTGACAGCAGGATGCGCCTGGGCGATGGCGTGCTCCGTTTCGGGTCTGGCAACGCTTACTACAACGAGCAGCCGCTGCTGGGTAAGCCGGAGCCGGAGGACAGCTCCTACCACCGCTTCTACTATGCACACGGGCACCTGGTCTTCTACCACACGTACTGGCCCGATAGGGGGGGCTACCGTCTCTACGAGGCGGACGCCAAGGGGTTCACCAAGTTGTACGCCTGCCCCTGGCAGCCTGACAGCGGCGAGCCGATTGACATCTCGCAGGCAATCGTACTCACTCTCCCGTGTATCGGCGAGACGCCTTTCGCCTACGGCCAGCTTGGCACGGATGTGCTCACCTGCTCGAACATCGGCGGGTTGTACCTGTTCGACGGGGAGGCGTGGAAGACGCTGGTTGAGCCAAATATTGGTGTGAGTTATCAGATTTACTCGATGCTCAACTTCTACGACAGGCTGCTGATGGGGCAGTACCCGACGGGGCTGCTGATCGAGTTTGACGGCGAGAACGTGACGCTGCTGGAGGGCTGGCCGCCGAGGATGGAGGGCGTCTCGTCAAGTGCTCGCGAAGCACAGACGACGACGATCTACGGTGGCGACGTGTTTGTAGGGGTGTGGCCGTGGTCGGAGCTGTGGCGGTACAATCAGGACGCGGGCGAATGGTCGTTTGTGCAGCGCATGTTCACTCATCCGGAAATCACCGACGAGACCACGCATCCGTATGAGAAGGAATGCGTCGCGCTCGAGCTAGTGTCAAACTGGTGGGGCCAGCGGGCGACGAGTCTGGTGTCGGTGGGCGACTCGCTGTACGTCTCGACATCAACCAAAGGGCCGGGCGAGTGGAAGCCGGAATACGAGTTCGTGGGCGACGACAAATGGAAGGAATACGGCACGGTCCATCGCCTCAAGACGCCGGGGCATTTGTCTGCTTCGCTGCAGTGGCAGGATGGCCCGATGGAGCTTCAGTTCGTCATCAGCGGCGACGAGTTGCGCATTATGCAGGACGGGAAGGAATTGGGGTCGGCGAAGCTGGGTGCAGAGCTAGCTGCGGCCATCGCCACGGCGGGCGGGCCGGCTGATGTGAAATGGGGTAGCGGCGTGTTCGGGCAGTTTGCGGGAGCGGCCTTGGACGGGAGCGTGGAGCCGGCTGCAGCCGCTGGTCCCTAGCTCGAATCATTGACTAACGCGCAGCTCGGGCTTCCCGAAATATGATCGCGTGGGCCAGGTTTTCCAGCCTGGCAATGCTCTTCATTCATTCCGTGGGTCGGGCATCCTGCCCGACTCCATACAACTCAATAATCTGGCAAACGCCGCCAGCTCGACACAACCTTCACACCACAGAAGGTACACTAGTCGAAGCACGAGGCCCGCTGGCTCAGGGCCTCCTGCAGATTCCACCATTTTGCTCTAGGGGAGTAACCGATTTCCCCATTCACCGCCCGCAATATCCCCCCCAGCAGGAGTACCGTAGTTTCAGGGCCTCCCGGCTTTGTCGCCCGTTCTAGCCTCCTCCAGCAACATCCTCGACCTCCCCCTCTACAAGCGAGTCTCAGACGTCACTAAACCTGTGTAATGCCAACCGAAGCCAACAGCCTCAGGGGTTCGTTGCCTGTGGGGAGGTGGAGCAAGGGCGCTGCTGACCGCACGCAAACGCCGCTACGGGGAAATTAGCTCATGGGGGATGCCCAAAATGGGCACTTTGGCAGGTGACCATAGCCTCACAAAATTCGCTTATCTGTCAAGCTTTATAGGGGTGCTGGAGGGCGCTTTGGAAAAAATTCAGCCCGCCATCCTCGCAGATGGCGGGCTTGAGATTGTGTACTATCCGCTGATTTGCCCCTCAGCGGGTCGGGGTTGTTGGGGAAGTTAGTACAATCATAGGCACCACTCCCCATCGCATTGAGTTGTCAACGGGCCGCTCTTATTTTACCCCGGTGCGGCCTCCGGGCGGAGCGAGCTTGGTACAGTCATAGGCATCATTCCCCTGACTGCTTGGTCTTTTCCGCCTTTGCTCTCTCCAACTCTCGGCTATAGCCTACCCACTATTTCGACACGGCAAACATCGCCACCTGCTTTGCCGAGAAAAAGTTTTTGTAAACGATTCCGCCGCCTGCAAAAACCAAAGAACTCGCCCTTTGTGCTGCCTGTACCCGATTTTTTCATGTGGAAGATTCTCTTCCTGTGAGGCGGCCGATGGATGTCTTTCGGCGCGATGCCTCGTAGCTTTATCGGGGAAGGCCGGGCGAGTTCGTGGTGATCTCTGGTTGCATATTAGCCTGCAGTCACCTCCCTTACTCTGGTTTCCAAGGGGCGCTCTACGACTTGGTCTATCTGAAGCCTCCCTCTGGAGGCCTTGCGTTAGTATGGATACCCATTTTCCACTCCTGCCAAACCTATGCAGGATAAGGCCAAGCATCTGGCGAATTAGCCTGAGGCGACGATGGCTTGGCTAGATTTTCTCAACTATGGTCGCTCCAGGGTGCGGGTATTTGAATGGCAAAAGGTAAGCTCGGAGCACAACAAACGGCTCCAGAGAACGCGGCGCGACACTGAGGACGCGATCAAGGAATGGCTCGAGAAGACTTGCTGTGGTGATGAGGTGGATAAGTGATCGACCTTTTTCTGCTACGCGACCGGGCTAGCTGTGCGTATGTGGGGGCCCTTGTCGGTTTCGTAATCCAGACCGTCCTGGTGGGGGTAGCGGGTCTATTACGCTCGCATGGGAATGTGGTCGCGGCGCACGTGCTCGGCGTTGCATTTTGGCCGGTGGCAGTTCGATATCATATAGGCGACATCTGTGGTATCTACCGGATGGCTCCCCTGCTTGATTGGATACTTTGGGGTGTGGCCGTAGAGATCGCATGGATAGGTCCTGGTGCGCTCCTGGGAGCAGCCGCCTGGGACCTAGCCCGGATTATTCGTAAGTGAAATGGGACACCTGGTAAGCTTGGACAGACGCGGGGTCTACGGGCACGTAGAGGCGTTCTTGCTGAGTGGCGCTAGATGACATACTGTAATCAGCCCAACGACCTGGGGCTGCCCTGCGACGTTGCTCAGGGCAGGCCGAGCTACGCGTTGGTGAATGATGCGGGTCAGACGAGCAAGTGGCAACATGATTCTAGGCTACAAGCTGAGTAGTTAGCGCGAATTAGCCTGAGGCGACGATGGCTTCACAGAGGCGAACGAAGGTGGCAGAATGAATACTCTAACCGGCCGGGCTGCTGTTTTGTGCTTGTTGACAATCATTGGCTGTAGTTGCTTGAAGACGGCGTTGGCCGATGAACACGAAACCGCTTTTGATGAGTCGCAGTGGGTGCCGCTGGCGCTCCTCAGCGGCCAGGAGTCGCTGATACCTCCAGCAGTTGCGAAGCTGCAAAACGGGTTGCCGATCAATCGCCGGCGGGCGGCTTTCGTCCTCGGCCAGATCGGGACGCCGCGAGCTCTGCAGGCGCTCCGTGGCGCATTAGAAGACAGCGACCGCCGGGTGCGCATACACGCCGGTGTCGCGCTGGCACAGCAGGGCGTCGCTGAGGGATACCAGGGGGCGAAGGCCGCCCTTTACGAGGGGCCGGCCTGGCTGAAATACTACGCAATATACGGCCTCAACCAGATCCGCGACGAGAGGGCCCTGGGATTGCTGGAGCAGAATTCGTGTGAGGGCGACCCGTTTCTGAGCCGGGTGGTGAAGGCGGCGCAGCGGCCGGAGCCGGTGCAGTCAGCCCGCGGCCCGTTCTATGAACAACCTCTGCTGGCACAAGATTGGGCGGAGCTATTGGAGATAGCCGCCCGAGCGCTGGCTATCGAATGTGACACCTGGTTTCACGGCGGCGATTACGACCAGGCGATCCGCTGCAACGAGGCGACGGTCTTTCTGCAGCCCTCGTGGGTTGAGACTTATGCCGCAAGCGCATGGCTGCAATGGTCCATGAACCGGCACGGAGCGGCGATATCCACTTACCGCAGAGCAATAGACGCCAATCCGACCGATTGGGAGGCGTATTTCGAGCTGGGATTCTACTACATGCACCACGGGCACCCGAGCGCGGCTGTAGAGTACCTGAGACAGAGCGTCGAGCTGGGGGCGCCGCCAATCAGCGCGCGGAGTTACGCCCACGCTCTCGAGCAAGTCGGCAGGCTGAAGCAGGCCTTCAGAGTCTGGCAGGAGCTTGATAAGATTGACCAGTCGGGCGTGGTTGACTCTAACTTGCGCAGGCTGGAACAACTGGGCGCCGGCACAGCGGACGGCCGTGACTGAGACGCAAACTCCACGGAGGTGAGATAGATGTATAGGATGCGAGGTTACAGCGTTGTACTGATACTGGCAATTGCGATTGCTATGTCGTGCGGCTCTGCGGTTGCGCAGCCAAGAGTGCCACAGATGCAAATGGTTGCAGGGGGCGCCGGGTCAGTCTTGCTGGATATGATGGTGCTGTTGAGGCTGGCACCGCTGCAACTGAGCGTCGCGCAGATTGACGCGATACTGCAAGTATGTGAGGACAGGCAGCCGCAGACTGCGTCAGAGACCATGCAGCAGCTAGAGGAACTGCGCGAGCGCCTGCTGCGCGGGGAGCAGCCGACAGCCGCGGACCTGCAGCTACTCGGGCAGGCTTTCAGGAACCTGCGAGGGCCTGCCGGCGATGATCCCCAGGCCGAACAAACGATCCAGATAATCGAGGCCCTGCTTACGCCCGAACAGCTAGCCATGCTGGCCCAGGGCTTCATGGGGCGGGGCCGGCGGCAGGCAGACAGCGGCGCCGCGTTCGCCGTTTTCGCCGCTCTTACCCGGATCATGAACGAAGCCGACGCCGATAAACAGCGACAAGAGACGGAGGCGCTGCTGAAGGCGATCGGCGAGGCCGCCGGCGGCCAAATGGACGAGGCGGCCATACAGGACTTGCAGAACTTCTTCGACCGCGTGCTGGCTATGGGCGAGGCCGAGTTCACGGAAAGCCGGCAGGAGCTGCTGACCGAACTTGAAGTCCTGGTGCCTCCGGAAGTGGATGTAGGCAAGCTGTATCTGGCCATGGACCCGGAGCGCGTGCAGCAGCAGATACGCTTTCTGTTCATGACCGAGCAGGCCCAACAGCTTCTGCGAGAGATGCGCGACGCCAGGGCGGAGGAGGAGTAGGGGCAGCGGAGGATTTCTCCTCGCCGGGATTGCTCCTGAATGGAACAATATGCTGAGCAAAGTCAGGCGCTTAGCCGTGGGGCAGGTCTCCACACTTACACCACTGCGGCAACCCTGCACACTTACACCCGTGGGGCAGGCTTCCAGCCTGCCATCGGAGAGCTTTGGTGACAAAGGCGGCAGGCTGGAACTTATATTATGCACGAGGGTGTGTTGGGAGTGAGAAATGGGTTGTTGTGTGATAGAAAAATGGCGTTATTGGGCAATCTGAAGTTGTTGTGCCCTCCGTTTGAGCCGCAGCCCGTCTGCGGATCGCCTAACACAGCTTCGGATCGCCGCTGCTTGTCGCC
>JAUVVY010000089.1 GCA_030604405.1 bacterium
CATGTGCGATGTTTGGCACCAATAGGGGCCTGAGAGCTACTCGCTGACGGTGGCCGAAGGCAACGCCAAAGACCCAGAGAAAACAAAATCTCCACCACACCCTTGACAGGCCGTTTCATAGGGGCCGCGTCGAGCATCGGACGACAGTGTCGTCCGATGGGAGCCCGGCCCACGCAGAACGCTATCCTCGCGAACTCCGCACACCCGAACGGCCAACGACAACGGCTGGGCCAGCCTTGCCTGTTCCGCTCTGCGAAACAGCCTGCCGTTCGACAGGCTCACGGCCCCGAGCAACGTCGAGGGGCGACAGGCCCCTCCATTACGACTAACGACGCCACACCCTCCCCCTATAGCTTCAGTTGCCCAAGATTTCTATAACTACTATTCCAGCCCGAGGCCTTTTGCGCAAGTCCTAGTGCCAGAAATGCCTCATGCCGGTCAGCACCATCGCGATGCCGTGTTCGTCGGCGGCGGCGGTCACCTCATCATCGCGCTTGGAGCCGCCCGGCTGGATGATCGTCACTGCGCCGGTGTCAGCCGCTGCGTCGAGGCCGTCGCGGGCCGGGAACATCGCATCTGACGCCAGGCAAGCCCGGTAGGCGCGGTCGCCCGCCTTACGGGCCGCGATGATTGCCGAATCAACGCGGCTCATCTGCCCCGCTCCGCAGCCGACCAGCGTCTTGCCCTGCACCAGCACTATCGTATTGCTCTTGGCGTGCTTGGCGACGCGGTCGGCAAACAGAAGCGACTCAAGCTGCTCTGGCGTGGGCTCTTTCTTCGTGACCACGCGCAGGTCGGCTTGCTTGACGCTTTGAGCGTCAGGGGTCTGTGCGACGATGCCGCCGGGTATCTTCTTGATGTCGAAATCTTTGGTACGCGCTTCGGGCGCGAAGTCCGGCTGCACCAGAACACGCATATTGCGTGACTTGCCGCGCAGGATATTAAGCGCCTCGTCGCTGTAGCCGGGCGCGATGATCGCCTCGACGAAGGCGGCGATGATGGTGCTGTCATAGTCGCCGGATTCCTCCCGGTAGCGCGGGGCGACGACCTGCTGCAGATAATCGCTGTTGAAGATCAGCTCGGCCAGCTCGGCGTCAACCTCGCGATTGAAGCCCAGCACCGAGCCGAACGCGGAGATCGGGTCCGCGGCCCAGGCGTTGCTGAAGGCCTCCGCCAGGCTGTCGGCTGATGCTGCGCCACAGGGGTTGAGGTGCTTGATGATGATGGCGGTCGGCTCATCGAAGTCGCGGGCCGCTTCCATCGCCGCCGCCAGGTCGAGGTAATTATTGAAGGACAGCTCCTTCTCCCCGTGCAATTGCTCCGCCGTCGCCACGCCCGGCTCGTTGGCGCTCAGGCCGACGTACAGCGCCGCTTGTTGGTGGGGATTTTCGCCATAGCGCAGGTCCTCGCCGCGCTTGATGAACCAGGGCGCGCAATACCTCGGAAAGTCGGCCGCTGCGTCCTCCTGCTCGCACAGGTATTTGACGATCGCGGCGTCGTACTGGCCGGTATGGGCGAAGGCTTCCAGGGCCAGCCGCAGGCGCGTCTTGTCGCTGACCGCACCGTCGTTGGCCTTCATTTCCTCGATGACTTCGTCGTAATAGTCCGGGCTGCAGATGACGGTGACGAACCTGTGGTTCTTGGCCGCCGAGCGCAGCATCGTCGGCCCGCCGATGTCAATGTTCTCCACCGCCTCAGCCATGCTCACGCCTGCCTGGGCGACTGTCTCCTGGAAGGGATAGAGGTTCACCACGACCATGTCAATCATATCTATGCCCAGCTCTTCGGCTTCCTGCATGTGAGCGGGCTTATCGCGCAGTGCCAGCAAGCCGCCGTGGACTTTGGGGTGCAGAGTTACCACCCGATGGTCCATTATCTCGGGAAACCCGGTGTAATCTTCGACGGCCTTGACCGCCACGCCGGCCTCCTCTAGCTTGCGCCGGGTGCCGCCGGTGGAGAGAATCTCCACTCCCATTTCAGACAGCGCCTGAGCCAATTCCACCGCGCCCGTCTTGTCCGATACACTAATCAACGCACGCTTCACTTGATACATCAGCATACCTCCATTGACACGGAAAATCGCCAGCCCACTGAACGCTCACCGACACTTCATTTCGCGGTGAGCGGGGCGGCGTTGGATACGCTACTGCGCTGAATTATACTCCGTCAAAACGGGGATGTCAAAGCGGCTGCAGGGCGAAGAAATTGCACCTGGAAGGGGCTGCCAATGGGAAACCGGCAGCCCTTGTCTGCTGCGCGCGTAAGAGGAGTTGCCAGCTACTTGAAGAGCATCTTGGCCGGCCGCGCGCATAGCTTGACATGACCATCGGCATACAGAACGTTCATGGCGCCGATGCCGGAGGTGTGAATCTTGATCTTGGTCGGCTTGCAGAAGAAGTCAGTCATCAGCCAGCAGTCCGAATCCGAAAGCTCAGTCAGCACGCGCGGCTGGTTGCCCCACACCCTCTTATTCAGGAAGTGCCAGTCTATCCAGGTTTCTTTGCTTGGTTGCGCGGGTGTGACATCGGCCGGCAGGCGGTCGAAGGAGAAAGAATAGTAGCCGATATTACCCGCCGCCCAGTTCTCCGGTGTGGCCAGCAGACTGTCGAAGCCATACTTGACCGCAGATGGGCAGTAGAAGATCTGGTAGTTCTTGACATACGGCTCCAACTGCCGCACCAGCTGCAGATGCGGATTGCTGGCATGGTTGTCACACGGGAAATATTCATCGAAGTCATCAGCGTACATGTGCCAGGCCAGGCCGAGCTGTTTAAGGTTGGAAAGACACGCTGAGGCGCGTGCCGACTCTCTGGCGCGCGCGAATACCGGAAACAAGATGGCCGCCAGTATTGCTATGATGGCGATTACGACCAGCAGTTCGATGAGGGTGAAGCCCATAGTCTTGCGGCAATGCAGACCCCTCACCTCCCCATAGCAAGGTGTTGCCCAACACATACCCTTGACCCAGGCTCCTCAACCGCGCACTACGGCTTATATGCCAGTGCTGAGTTGCCTAAGCCCGTCTCATATTATCGGTCCGAGTCCCGGGGCCTATTCCGCCACGCAACAGGGGTCTTCCAGCCTGAGAAAACCGCCACGCGCAAATACACCTTGGGCTTCCTCGCTGGTCAGGAAGTCAATAAAGGCTTCTGCCAATTGCGGCTGTTCACAGTCAGGCGGCGAAATCGCCGGGCATGGGAACCTCACGCCGTACTGGGCCGTAAGGTCCCCGACGAGCTTCAGCTTCGACCGCAGGTCTTGGCCCGGCTCGTCGGCCGTGCGGCGCAACACCGCACCATACGCCAGGCACACATCTGCTCTTCCCTCAGCGACGACATCCAGCACCTCCGAGGGCAGGTCGGGCACAATCACCTTACCCTTTATCCGCTCCCACAAGCCCTGCTCCTTCAGCAGCTTGATCGCATAGTAGCCCAGGGAGCTGTCAGCGGGTGCCAGCGCTACCGCTCCCGTGCTGTCTGCCGTCAGGTCGTGAAGCGAGGCAACACCTGCCGGATTCTCATTCTGCGTGATTATGCCCAGGGTAATGAAACAGAAGTCCTTTCGCAAGCCGACCAAGCCGGCCTGCTCAAGCGGCTTCACCTCGATGTCGCCGCTGCTCAGGAACACGTCCGGCCTTGCGCCCTCTAGCATCTGTGCCACCAGACCGCGCGCATCCTCACTGTGTAGCTCGAAGCTGACGTCCGGGTGCTTGGAGCGAAACATCTCAGTCAGCTCAAGCATGCTGCCGGCGTCGGGCTGGGATGCGTAAACCCGGAGCTGGCCATGAAGCGCCTCGCTCTCGGATGAGGCCGTCTGCTGGGCCGTCTCCGACGTGGGCTGCTGCCGAGAGCACCCGCTGCCAAGCCCTGCCACAAGCGCCGCAACCATCGCAAGTCTGCTGACTCTGGGGCTTATTGGCATGTTGCGGCCTCCGTGGCCAGTTGCGCCTTCTCAAGGGGAATTTCGCCACATGTCGGTCGGACTAACCGTCTGATCGTACTTAAGCCACTTGGCATGACCGTCGAAGAAGCTGTAGTTCGCCCCTTCGTTGTGCCGATCGACCACATGATGTGGCGGCGGGCTGCCCGGCTGCTGCGTGTGGTGGCGGGGGCACACGCGGCAGAATAATCTCCCCGTCTCGCCGAACTCTATCTGCCGGGAGGGATGGTGGATGGAGGCGACACTACCATACCATGGGACCCCCGTCCAGTTGGGATTGCTGGGATCGTTCGTGAAACCCGAGCAGACATTGCCGTAGCCGCCCATATAGCGATCTGTCGTCCCTGGCGGCGGCTGCCAGGAGGGGCACCACATTATCTGGCGGTTCTTGATATATGGCTCGGCTAGCTCGAACCAGTAGTATGTCGGCGGCTGGCTCATGATCGGCCGGTGGCAATGCGGAAGATACATTTCATCGTAGTCTTGCGCGTACATCAGCGACGCCGTGCCGAGCTGCTTGAGGTTGCTCAGGCACGAGATTGCGCGTGCTTTCTCGCGGGCCCTGGCAAATACCGGGAAAAGAATGCCGGCAAGTATCGCTATGATGGCGATCACGACCAGCAGTTCGATAAGCGTAAATCCTTTTCCCATCACGATACCTCCTCTCGGTTAAGTTAACTCCTTGACAATGCCCCATCCTACCTCCCCCGCTGTCAAGGGGCTCTTTGCAACAGAGCGCGGCCTTGCCGCACGCCCTGCCTGCCCTGAGCTTGTCGAAGGGAGCCTGCCGAAGGGCCGAAGGGTACCGCGCCGGTCGTATGATCTCGTCTGTCGCTCGGTAGGACAGGCGTCTCCTTATATTATGCACTAATTTGAGAGGTTTTGGATTGTGTATCAAGAAATGCCTCCTGAGAGTGAGCGCTAGGGAGGCTATGTATATGAGTAGGGAGCGGCGGGTCAGCAAAGGTGGGAGGCGTTTTA
>JAUVVY010000044.1 GCA_030604405.1 bacterium
CGAAAACTGTCTCATCGGCGGCATCCTTGGCGAGCTCGGCATTGAATGTTGCTGCATTTAAGCCTGTGTTCGCCATATGCCCCCTCTTATCTTGCTTCTACCAACAATTTTTTGCATAACTACAGTGAAAGCCCAAGCCACGCGGTCAATCTGAGACGGCTTGGAAGTTCTCGTGCAATGGTCGCCGCTGCTGGGGTGTTCATGCTCCGGCACTATAACACACCAGGCCAAGAGCATAAACATCGGCAAGGTCATGGCCCAACATCATGTAGGGTCGGAACAACCGGGGAGTCATCAAGGCATGCAGAAGTCGGGCTGACAGTCAGAGGGTTGGGCAAGTGTGGAGTTCAAGAAAAGGATGGAAGCTGCGGGTTTCTTCATCCTTTCTAAGTCGGCAGGTATGCGAGAATGTCATTAGGGAGTGAGCGTGATATTGCTTTCGCGTTGACTGGCCCGCCGAGCCTTGGCAAGTTCACGGGGCAAACACCTTGGGCAGATGCCGTGCGATGCGACAATAGTAGTGTTGTGCGGCACCCAAGCTGACGGCTTGTCGCTGGCCTGTACGTCCCAGCATACAGCTCGGCAAATACAACATTGAAATGGCAGATTCTTGACCATATGAGTTTCTCCTAAGTTGGCTGCGGCTTGGTCATGCGATCATTGCTGCGGCGAACGGCCATGTTGTGCGTTTAAGCACCACGATTCGCCTATCTAAACTAGTTGTCGGCATTAAGATAGCGAAACTTTAGGCTCTCAGGGAGTATCTAATCGTTTACAATACCGGTAAATGCTATTGACGTGCGTGAAAACCGGATGTTATAATACCGCTGGACGCTCTTGAATATGCGGGCTATGGTGTCAGACACTGCACTGACGCGGTAACGATCGCAGTCTTAGTCATAGCACAAAATACAACACAATCAGAGAACAATAGCAGATGGAAACCACGGTCAGGTCCTTTGAGGTTAAGGACTACGTCCGCATCTTCACAAAGCGGAAATGGTTCGTGCTGCTGGTTACGCTGGCAGCTACGATGGTTGGTGGATTCTACGCGCTACGTTACCCCAAGACTTATCAAGCCTACGCTGTCGTTCTTATCAGAAGGCAACCGGTAGAGCGTATCAGATTCATCGGGGAAGAGCCGATTGAGCCTCGCGAGCGGCGTGAGGAACTGACGCTGGAGACCCAAGCCCAGATCGCTATCAGCTACGCCACCGCCGAAAAGACAGCCAAGAAGCTTGGCATGCGCGAATCGGGCACCAGAATTGACACCGGTGCCAAAGAGATCGTCAACTCCCTCAAGGCAGTACCCCACAAACCCGACCGGTTGTTGATTGAGGCTAGCAACGCCGAACGCGCGAAAGCGCTTGCTTTCGCTAACGAGACGGCGGAAACCTTCGTCGTCGTCACCGGCGAACTGCGGCGTGCTGATGTGGCCGCGGCCCGCGACTTTCTGGAACATCAGTTAGAGAGTGTGTCCGGAAGGCTTGACCGACTGGAGCGGGAGCTGGCAGATTACCAGCAGGGCGTCGGCATTGTGGTTCCAGAGGTGGAAGCAAGCGCGGCGGTGAGCGAGCTGCAGCAATACCGGCGTGAGCTCAATGCCGCGCGCATCCAACTGGAAACCCTCAACGCCCGCAAGGCTACCTTGCGTCGGCAGTTGGCCGCCGCTCAGCCGTTGCTTGAGACTGCTGTCAAGGAACCGAATCCCGAGCGCGATATCATTGAGATACAACTGCGTCAAGAACAGGTCAACCTGGCAACATTGCGGGCACGATATAAGGACGATCATCCCAGTGTAAGTGCAGCCCTGCGCAGAATCGAAGCTTTGGAGGCCCGCCTCAGCCGCTTGCCGGAAGTTCGCGATGTGAAAAGGTTTGACATAAACCCCCAGGTGCAAGGGCTCCATAGCCAGATAAACGTTACTGACTTGGCCATCGCCGAAACTCAACGGCGCACATCGCGGCTAGCAAGCATTGTAGCGGAACTCAGGAGCGACACTGCTGATCTGCCACTGGAGCTGGCAACGATCTCGCGCCTCAAGAGCCAGATCGAACTGGCCCGCAGCACCTACCAGACCTTTATGATTCAGCTCGAACAGAGCAAGCTGAGAGAGGCCATAAAGGAGAGCAGCGCGACGGTCATAGATCGCGCCGTTGACGCGGAGGAGATCAAACCCAGCTTTGGCCGCATGATGCTTTTTGCCTCTGCTTTGGGCCTCTTCTGCGGTCTGATGTTTGCACTTCTGTGGGAGGCCCTTGACGACACATTCCACAGCCCCGAGGACCTGACATACTATACAGACATTCCGTTCCTGGGCATGGTGCCGATGCTGGAAACTCCGCCTGATGAACTGGTGACGATCACGGCCCCGAAGAGCCCGCCGGCAGAAGCATACCGCGCACTGCGCTCTAATATCAGTTTCGCCCAGGTTGACACGCCGGGCCATACATTCCTCGTTACCAGCGCGGGGGCTGGTGAGGGCAAGAGCTTGACGATCGCGAATCTGGCGGTGGTCTTCGCCCAGGCGGGCCAGAAGGTGCTGCTTGTCGACTCTGACCTGCGTCGGCCGGCGCTGCGACGGTTGCTGCATATTGAGCGTGCCTCCGGCCTTACCAATGTGCTCATAGGCGAGAGTTCCTTAGAAGACGTTATCGTCGAGATTGAGCAGGTGCCGGGACTCTATGTGGTGCCTACCGGCCCGCTGCCACCGAATCCGGCTGATCTGGTGGATTCAGAGCGTATGATCGAGGTAATCCGTGAGGCTGCTCAGTTCGCCGACATCGTATTCTTCGACTCTCCGCCTGCGATCGTACTCACCGATGCGGTGCTGTTGTCCTCAAAGGTAGATCAGACGATTCTAATCGCCGAGTGCGACCATGTGAGCCGCGCGGCGTTCACGGAAATGACCCGGCTCATCAGACGTGCCAGAGGCAACATACTTGGCGTTATACTCAACAAGTTGCGCCTCAGCAGCAGCGATTACTATTACTATTACTACTACTACTACGACTATGCCAGAGAAACGCCGAGCATCGGCGAGCCGGTGGACCAGCAAGAAGCAGAGCCGACAACCACGATTACTGACGAACTCTTCGGCGAACCTGAGCCGCCTCCGGACACCGACCAGCCGGAGCCGACAGCGCCACCGGACGAACTGGAGGAACCTCCCGTTCACGATGACCTGTTGGACGAATCTGAGCCGCCCGCGGACACTGACAAGCCACAGCCTCCCCGCGATGACGAAGCCAGAGATGACACTGAGACAGAAAAAAACCCTGAGGCCACGAAGGAAGACAACGATCCCAACGCCAATAATAACGATACGTTGCTTGACGACTTGCTTGGACTGAATGACGACGAATAGCTGACCACAGGCAAGCAAGGTCGGTTAAGCATGGTGTGGCGTTGTGTGACACAACGTGGCAAACAGGTGTGTTATTCCTGTCGTTTCCATTGCGAGGAGGAACTTACAGTGCGAAGATGCAATCTGGGGCTGTGTGCTGTCATTTTGATGCTGTCACTGGCCTGTGTGTCGGCGCAGGCCGCCCCGCAGCGGCCTGCTGCCTACCGTTACATCGGTACCCCTTCTGCGCCGCAGTATCCCTTGCCCGTGGACGCCGCCCGCCTCAATAACGCCGACAAGCTCTCCCGGCTCAGCTCCACACAGACGGCTCGGCTGATTCAGAACGGATTCGTGGTCATTCCGGACGATGCTATCCAGATGTTCTATCTGTATGAGGAGTACCCCGACGAAGGCGAGAATCCCACTCCGAATTTCATTACCGTTGATTCGCTGCTGCACGCCTACCATTTGTTTTTCGATTTCAGCCTCCGGCAGGTTGAGACCAAGTACCTGGTGGGCGCATGTCTGGAGTTGACCAAACTGTGCGCCTTCCACAATGACAAGTTCTCCAAGAAGCTGCCGGACGGCCCGCTCAAGGAGGTTGCTCGCGCCAACGTCATATACTTTTCAATCGCCTGGAGCCTTGTCGCCGGGCAGGAGATGACGCAGTTCCTGCAATCGCCCGAGATGGCGATATACGAAGATGAGATGAAGCGGATTGGCGCGATGGCCGGCCGCAGCAAATCGCCGCTGATGGGCAATACGGTACATTACGACCAGTTCCGCCCGCGCGGCCATTACACCCGCTCCGAGGACCTCAAACGCTACTTCCGGGCCATGATGTGGTACGGCACAATCGCCATGGAGTTGGGTGCCAGCAAGCCGCCGGAAACGGTCACGATGCACCAGTTGCAGGCGCTGCTTATTACCAAGATACTTGCCGGCGATGACAAGGCCCGCACGCTGTGGGCCAAGATCTATGAGCCGACGGAGTTCTTTGTCGGAGGCAGTGACGATATCGGCTACCGCCAGTACGTGCCGCTGGCGCGGCAGGTTTTCGGCGAGACGCTGCAGCTTGCCGACCTCGGCGACGAAAGCAAGCTTGACGATTTCATCACGGCGGCGCGCAGAATAATGCCCGCGCCCAAGATCGCGCCGTTTTTCATGGACGCCGACTCTCAAGGCAAACTGCTGCGTGAGACACTGGCCGTCCAAGGACGCCAGTTCCGCTTCATGGGCCAGCGTTTCATACCCGACTCCTACATGCTGCAGAACTTGGTCTCCCCGAAGGTACTGCCGGTTCCCGGCACCCTCGACGCCCGTGATATGCCGATAGGGCTTGACGTGATGTCGGTTTTGGGCTCGGCGCGTGGCTACGGCCACCTGCTGGATATCTACGATCAGGGCCGTTACCCGCACTACAAGGAGCAGATGGCCAAGCTGCGGGAGGAATTCTTCTCGTACCCCGAGGAGAAGTGGTGGTCGAACCTGTATTGGGGCTGGCTGTACAGCCTGGAGGCCCTGCTCGAACCGTGGGGCATCGGCTATCCCACCTTCATGCAGACCGACGCCTGGCTCGACAAGGAGCTGGCTACGAGTCTGGGCAGTTGGGCGCAGTTGCGACACGACACGGTGCTGTACGCCAAGCCGTCCGGGGCCGAGATGGGCGCCGCAGAGCCGCGGGAGGTGTGCGGCTACGTGGAGCCGGTGCCTGAAGCGTGGGGTCGGCTGGGCTATCTGGCAAAGCTGGCCCGCGACGGTCTGCGCGACCGCGGACTGCTCAGTTCCGACATGGCAGACGCCTACGACGATTTTGGCGGCATACTGGCCTTCCTCAAGGATTGCGCGGAGAAGCAGCTCGCTGGCAAGACGCTTTCAAGAGATGCCTACGAGCGCATCCAGTACTTCGGTGGCGAGCTGGAACGACTGCAGCTTACCATAGTCAGAGACGTTGACGACTATATACCAGCCCACTGGTACCAGATCAAGAGCGAGACCGACCGCAATGTCGCCACAGTAACCGATGTGCACACCTCCTTCGGGCAGTGTCTGCAAGAGGCCGTGGGCTACGGATATCGCATCTATGTGGTGGTTCCGGACCCGCGAGGCGGCGTGCAGGTGACCAAGGGCGGTGTCTTTTCGTACTACGAGTTCGCCTGGCCAGTGAGCGACCGGCTGACGGACGAAAAGTGGCTCGACATGCTCAAGGCGGGCCAGGCACCCGAGCACCCAGAGTGGACACAGAGCTTCATTGTGCCCTAACGCCTCATGAATCCGTAGCTCGGCCTGAGCGAAGTCGAAGGGAGCAACGTCGAAGGGCAGCCTGAGGTCGTTGGGGGTAGTGGGCCTCAGGCTTGACTCTGGTGTAGGGGACTGCCTATAATCGTACCAGGGGTAGTTAGAGGTTGCCTGACCGAGCCAGCGCATTGCGTTGATAATCGTGTCTATTGTAGGGAGCGTGGCCTGAGATGACTAGGTCTGCACCTGGTTTTACGCTCGTTGAACTTCTGGTGGCGATATTCATCATCGCTCTGCTTATGGCAATTCTGTTTCCGGTGTTTACGGGTGCCAGAGCCAAGGGCTATCAAGCGAGCTGTTTAAGCAACCTCAAGCAGATCGGCACCGCGGTTCAGCTTTACCGGGCTGATTCCGACGGCCGTATGCCGTATATGTTCTTGCAGGCCGGGGACGGCACCTATTATCGCTGGATTGATGTGACTTTTGTCTATTCCGCGACCGAGCAAATCTATCAGTGCCCTGCGTGCGAAGTAGAGGTGGGTGATGAGCCAGCCTATCCTCCCTACAAGACACCGAAGGAGCCGCGCGACACGTCGTATCTATACAATCAACCACATCTCGAAGGCATGCGCGAAACGCTTGTAAAAGACCCGGGCGGCACTATCATGGTGATGGACGGCTGGTGGTTCAGCAGTCATAGAGAGGAAAACGCGCGCACACTCAATGCGCCGATGTTCAATATCGAAAAAGCAACCGCCAATATGATGGCCTGCTGGATAAATAATGAAATTCCGGCGGTGCCGCTGTATGTGAACGGCAAGATACTGGAGCGGTTGCACCGGCACCCTGCCAGCATGGTGAGTGTGCTGTACTTTGACGGGCACATCAAAGGCGTAGCGCGTGCGGTTCCAGGCGATTTTACGCCGCAAAAAGACTGATTCTTGTCGGCATGGCAAAATGTGGGGGCCGAAGCCGTTTTTCGGTCCCCTTTTTGTGTCAGGGCGGCACTGTCAGGCCATCCCGGCCGGCCGCCGGTCGAATTGACACTGACAGATGAATATCTTATACTCTTTGTGGTTGACTACAGGCAGTTGGCTGTTCCGTGAACTGTGGGCAGGCCGTAACTCCTCTCCTCGAGGCGGCTGATGTCGCAGGTGCCGTTGACAAGCCAGGGGGAGCTATAGCGGCTTGCTCTTTTGCTACGAATCAGTAGTGTGTCGGGCTGACTTCGACAAGGTCAGTCCCAGGCAAGTCCGACCTGCGCGAATGGTGAAAAGGAGTATCAACGAATGCAGTCGCGTAACAAGATGTGGATCGGTCTTATCTTGCTTATCGTCGTCTGTGCTTTCCTCGTCGCGCTTGCGCCGATACGCCCGGTACCTAAAGCGGAAGGCTTTGATGTGCAAGACGTCAGCCGTTACAGCTTCGGGGAACCCATGGCGGAGGATGAACTAGGGCTGACTGCCAAGGCCGACGAGATTCGAGGCAGCTTGGTCAAGGCCGGCATCGAACTCGACTATGTCAAGTTCATTGATCCCAAACTCCTGGAGGTCAAGAGCGTCTCGCTAACCCAGGAAACCGCCGATGAGCACGCCGCGCAGGTCTTCAAGACCCTCGGCGAAGAGTACGAAGGCGTCGAAGCGGCTGAGATGCCGCAGAAGGCCGAAGCCAGGCAAAAGCCCCTGTTCACCATAGGTGAGGTCTTCGCAGTCTATGCGCCCAGGCCGCAGATACGTCTGGGGCTGGACCTGCAGGGCGGAGCCCACGTGCTCTTGCGCTGCGTTCCTGAAACGAAGATACCTTTCCTCACCCCAGCCCATCAACCGATGGCGATCTCCGAGGACATGATGAAGACGCCCGCGGACGAGCGGCCACAGACTACTACTGAGGGCGCCAGAATCAAGTACCCCAACTACACTCATGAGCAACTGCAAGAACTCGTGCGCGACTACCTGCTATCCAAAGGCGTTCCCAAGACCGGCCTGGAGGTCGCGACGGTGGGCGACAATCGCGTGCTGGTCAGGACCGAGGCGCGCGATGAAAGAGAATCCAACGCGCAACTGCAATTGGCCCAGGCCTTCCTGGAACGCACCTTCCCCGACCTGGAGCTCAGTGTCGGCGAGATGGAGACCGTTTATGTGACGGCCGGGACCGCTGACAAGGTCAAGAACATCATTGACCGGCGCCTGTACGATATGAGCGACATTCGCGAGCCGATAGTGCAGAAGCAAGGCGATGACAAGATCATCGTCGAACTGCCGGGCGTGAAAGACCCCGAGCGCGTTCTGGAGATCCTCCAGAGTACCGCTATGCTTGAGTTCCGCCTGATCCCGGCACGCTACACCTGCCCCGGCGCTGATGAGAACGACTACAGCGAATGGAACGACACGACCACCAACCAATCGGTGCCCTGGGAACAGGTGCTGGCAGAGTCGGAGAAGGCCTTTAGCGGCCGCGATCTGCAAAGCAACGCCACAGTCCAGACCGGCGATACGCCAGGCAAGTGGGTCGTGGCCTTCGAACTCAAGAAAGACAAGAAGCTGGCGTTTCTGGATTTCACTCGCCAGCACATCGACTACCTGATGGCGATAGTGCTTGACGGAAAGTGCCAGATGGCCCCCACTATCCGCGACGCGATCGGGGGCAGGGGCGTCATCGAGGGCAACTTCACCACCCAGGAGGCGCGTGACCTGAAGCTGCTGCTAAATGCAGGCGCGCTGCCCGTGCCGCTGGAGATAGATACCAACCGCACCATCAGCCCCACTCTGGGCACCGATTCGATCGTGCGCAGCTTCCGGGCGGCCCTAATCGGCTTCTGCCTGGTGCTCGTATTCATGATTGTGTATTACCGCGTACCAGGGCTCTTGGCGGCATTTGCCCTGGCGCTGTACGTGCTGCTTCTGCTGGCCGTGCTGACGCCGTACGCCACCATGACCTTGCCGGGCGTGGCGGCCTTCATCCTATCAATCGGCATGGCTGTGGACGCCAATATCATCATTTTCGAGCGTTTGAAGGAGGAGCTGTGGTCGGGCAAGGTAATCCGCACCGCTATCGAGGCCGGCTTCGACCGGGCCTGGACGGCGATCCTGGACGCCAATGTTACGACGCTGATAATCGCCGCTGTCTTGTACTTCTTGGGCACCAGCCTGATCAAGAGCTTTGCCGTGACGCTCTTTGTCGGCGTCTGCTGCTCGCTGTTTACCGCGGTAACGGTCACGCGGTGGCTGGTGACGATGGTTGGGGGTACCGGGCTGGGCGAGAACCGGGCGCTATTCGGCGACAGCACCGAACACACCACTTGACGGGGACCCATTGGGCCGCGATTAGTCGAGTGGCCGCTGTAATATCCAAGGAGGTCTTACGTGGATTTTTTCCGCAGACAGGATTGGGACATCGTTGGGAAGGCCTCGCTGTGGCTGGGCATTTCCGCTGTGCTGATTGTTTTCGGTACGGTGTGGTGGGCCACGCATGGTCTCAACCTGGGTATTGATTTCACCGGCGGGGTGCTGTTGCGCTACCAACTGGACCGGCCGCTGGGCGGCGACCGGGCCGAAGAGGAGCAGTTCATCAGCCAGGTGCGCGACCTCCTCGAGCGCGATAATCTCGGCAACAGCCAGATACAGATATCCGGCAACAATCAGATATTCATCCGTATCCCCGAACTCGAGGTAGAAGAAGCGGGCGGCGAGGAACAGCGTAAAGCCCTGGAACAGAAACTGCACTCCGACCTCGGCGAGTTGCTTGGCGAAAAGTACGGGAAAGTAACCATAATCGGCCGCGAAAAGGTCGGCCCGATAGTGGGTAAGCAGCTCCGGAACAAGGCCCTTGTTGCTTTGATCCTGGGGTCGGTGCTGATTTTGATCTTCATCACCATCCGCTACGAATTCCGCTTCGCCGTGGCCGCCATCATCGCCCTCATTCACGACGTTCTGATCCTGATAGGTGCGATGGCGGTGTTGCAGGTGGAACTCGACTCATCCTTTGTAGCCGCCTTGCTCACAGTAATCGGCTATTCGATAAACGATACGGTGGTCATCTTCGACCGCATCCGCGAGAACCGCAAGCTGCGCCGCGGCGCGCCGTTCGACCAGGTAGTCAACGCTTCGCTGCTGCAGACGATGAGCCGCTCGATCAATACATCGGTGACAACGCTATTCACACTCACGGCCCTTTACGGCTGGGGCGGCGTGACCATTAAAGGCTTTGCACTTGCCTTGATGGTGGGCATCGCTACCGGCGCGTATTCATCAATCTTCACAGCCAGTCCGGTTCTCGTCTTGTGGCACCGCCGCGCCACCGCCGGGGAGCCGTCCGCTGCAGCCCGACCTGCCCGCCCCACCACCGTCCGAAGAAGAACAGAGCCGGTCGAAGAAGCTGATGTCGCCGACCAAGAGGAGCCGCTGGAAGAAGCAGAGGGCGAGGAAGCCAAGGTTGAAAGGGTCAGCGCCCAGGAGACCATACGCCAGGCGGAGGCCAAGGCCCGCGAAGAGAAACGGGAAACGCGCCGCTCCCGCCGCAAGAAGAAAAAGTCAAAGGGAAGCAAGAAGCGCTACTGAGACACTGACCGGGGCAGCAGTATGTCTCGCTACTGCACAAGTAGCATGATGATCACCAGTCAAGCCGGCGGCCACAACAGCGCGCCGGCTTGCTAATTGTGGAGGCATCCACCACATGTCCGCGTGCGACGACAGCCCCCGAGCCGGCCCGTGGCAGACGCGCGGCGAGCAGCCGTTCTTGCGACTGGCCGCGCTGGCAGGGCTCTCGGCTCTGCTCATATTCCTCTCCTTTCCCCCGGTCAGTCTCGGCCCACTGGCCTGGGTGGGCCTGGTGCCATTGATCGTCGCTCTGAGCCAACTCCGCCCCGCCCAGGGCTTTTTCGTTGCCTGGCTGTTCGGTACGCTCATGATGGGCGGGGTAAATCACTTCCTGGGCATGTTCGGCCTGCTGCCCCTGCTGGCTGTGGCGCTGTTTTTCGGGCTTTTCTACGCTCTCTTCGGCCTGGTGGTAGCAGGCCTGGCCCCTCTGCGGATGGTGCGGTTGCAGGTTGTCGCTGTCGCGGCGGCCTGGACGCTTGTCGAGATGGCCCGCGGCCATGCCGGCCCGCTGGCGTACACCTTCGGCCACCTCGCCTATACCCAGCACAGTATGCTGCCGATCCTGCAGTTTGCCAGCCTCATGGGTGCCTATGGTGTCGGCTTTCTGATAGCTCTGACCAATGCCGGCCTGGCCGTCCTGCTGCTGGCTTTCTTGCCCGACAATTGGTACCACCCGCCATCTTCCCGTCCGGAGCGCAACCGCGCCGCCAGCCGCACCATGCTGGCCGTCTATTCGCTAGTCTTCATCACGTACATCTGGGGCGCACTGATAATCCGCGGCACCCCTGAGCCCGCCCCAGGCATCGCAAGTCTGCGCGCGGCGGCGGTTCAGGCAAGCGCCTCATTCAGCACGCCGCCAAAGCCGGATGAGATAACAGACGCCATCAACACCTATGTGGAACTGTCCGAGGAGCTGCCCGGCAAATTCGACCTGGTGGTCTGGCCTGAGACTGCGGTCGGCCTCGATATAAACGCGGCCCCGTTTATACAGAACCGAATCGGCAAAGTTGCCGAAGAGTTGGAGGCATACATGCTGGTCGGGGCGCTCGAGTGGGAGGACGAGAAGCTTTACAACTCGGCCCTTCTCATCTCTCCTGAGGGCGAATACTTGGACACATATCGCAAGATAAACCTGGTGATATTCGGGGAGTACGTGCCGCTGCGCAGCGACTGGAAGTTCCTGGAGCGCTACCCGCTACGCGGCCGCGATTTCTCGCCGGGGCTAGAGCGCAAGATTATGGACATTTCCGGGGTGAAGATCGGCCCGATAATCTGCTTTGAGGCGATATTCCCCGGCCCGGGGCGCGAGGTGAGCCGCCTTGGAGCCGATGTTATCGTCATCCTGAATTCCGACAACTGGGCCGAAGGCAGCGCGGAGCTTCTGCACAACAGCGCCACGGCCCCGCTGCGGGCCGCTGAGGCGCGCCGCTACATCATCAGGGCCGCCTCTGCCGGCATATCGGCGATATATGACCCCTATGGCCGGCCGCTTTCGGATGTGCCAACCAATATGGCCGGTATCGCCGCGGCTGATGTCTATGCTCGGGAGCAGCTTTCGACGTATCACAAATGGGGCGACTGGCCACTTCTGTGCATCTGCGCCCTCGCGCTGCTGGCAGGGCTAATCAAAGCGCACCGGGCCCCGCAGTTGCAGCCAGTGATAAAGCAGTAATCCTACAGCGCCTTTACGTTTTCGTATCGGCACGCCGCTGCGAACCAAGAAGCCCGCCACTCGGCGGGCTTAGTATTCTTTCGGGAAGGCGGCAAGACCGCAGAGCTTCAGGGCGCTTGCTGGCGGCTCAGCCATACGGTGAAGGTCCAGGACGGATGGCGGCGGTCGCGTAAGAACTCCAGCGTCTCCCCGTTTTCCAGATATGAGGTCCGCTCGATAAGCAGAAGCGGGCTGCCCTCCGCCACATTGAGGTATCTGGCATCCTCGGCAGTGGCACCGTCGGCACTGATGCGCTGCTGGGCGGCGGCGATGGTCAGACCGTACTCGTCGGCCAGGATCTCGGTAATCGACTCTTTGGGGCCGACGTTGCGCTCCACGAGCCCGGGCACCTTGTCTGCGACAAAGTATGTCGACTGGATCGCCAAGGCCATGTTATCTGCCAGCCGCACGCGCTTGAGCAGGACCACTTCCTCTTCGGCCTGCAGCTTGAGTTCGTCCTGCACCTGCTTGTCGAAGCCGGCGCGCAACTTTTCGAGTTCAAGCACCTGGGCCGAGGGTCTGAGCCCGCCCTCGGCCATCTCGCGGTGGAACCAGGGTATCCTGGTGTACTGTATCCGCTCTTCGCGCACCGGCGTGATGTCTCTGATGAATGTTCCCAGGCCCTGGCGGCGCATTACTATGCCCTGCTTTTCCAGCTCGCTCAGGGCCTGCTTGACGGGCGCCAGGCTGACGCCCAGATACTCAGCCAGCTCTGCCTGGGGCGGCAGCCGATCACCGGACTGCAGGATGCCCTTCCGGATCGCCTCGGAGAAGTTGTCCATTATCTGCACGTACAAGGGTATCTTTGAGTCGCGTCGGGGCTTTTCAACCTGATTGAACCGCATTTGTATCTCCAGAGGTAATTCTTCGATTATACGTCGCTGGACGGACAATGCTGAATGCCTGGTCCGCCATCAGGGGACGGGTATCTTGATCCGGTTGGTTCCGGGCCGGCCTTGGTCGGTAGCGCCGCTCTCGATGGTCTTATCGGCGGTGGTCGCCGCAGTGCCACTGGTTGGCCCCAGGAAGCCTACAGAGATGAGGGCCTCGGCTTTCTTGGCGATGACATCCTTGCCGGTCACCGAGCGCTGCTCATCTATTGCCACAAGCTCTTCCTGGATCTCGTTAAGCAATGCAAGCACGGCTTCGGGCGCTTTCTGCAGTTCGGCACCGGTCTGGAACATGCGGCAGGTCTCACGGTCCTTGGCCGCGTCTATCAACCCCAGGCTCATTTCTTGGACCCAGGCACCGAAGGCGTAGTTGAGCCGCTCAAGGCTGTCGGCAACGTCGCCGGAGATTGCCCACTCGTCACACGCCTTTTCCAGGTCGGCTGACAGCTTCGCGGCCTGGCTTATATCCTCACCGGCCTCGAGTATCTGCTTGATCTTTTCGCCTCTTGCCACCAGCCCGGCGGGCGCGTCGAGCTCCAGCAGATGGGCTACGGCGTTGTCAACATTGCGCTTGGCCGTCGGTACCAGCGCCGGGTCGGCGTCCTCCGAGCTATCCTCGAATAGGCTGGTAATCAGTGTGCCAAGCCGCAGCCCCATGCCCAGGGAGAAGAACGAGCGAAGCTTCTTCTCGCCGGGCGCCGGCCCTGCCACCTCGACACCCTCCGCTGAAGTAGCGGAGCCGGGCTTTGCCGCCACAACCTCACTGCCCGCAGTCTTCAGGAACTGCATGAGCGTCTTGCCGGAGATGAGAAAAGCGAAGGCAGTCGGGTTGTCCGAAGACCCACCCATTGAGCTGACCATGCCTGCCACCAGCCCCTCGCCGTTCGTAGCCGGCCCACCGCTCATGCCGTGGTCTATGTTCATGTCCGCCTCGATAGTCGCACCATCATGAGTGATACGGCTGACATACCCGCGCCGCACCGCCACTCCCGGACCATTCGGGTTGGGATCAAATATGTTGCCCATCGGAAAGCCGAAGCCCAACACCACGGAATTCTTGGCCGCCTCCTCGGCACTTAGTGATAGGTATTGGACACCAACGGGAGGCTTTCTCACCGTCAACAGTGCCAGGTCGTCGTCCTCAGCTATCGACTCTACATACACCTCATACCGCTGTGTGTCGTGAGTGCCGGAGTGGGTGCGGATCGTTATCCTCGTACCCGGACGGCTGATCGCCTCTGCAACAACGTGATGGTTGGTGAGTATTTCGTGTTCGCTGATGAAAAAGCCGCTGCCCCAGGAATCCTGTATTGCGCCGTCGCTATCCTTCCACTCGGCGTGGATGTAAACCACGCCAGTCTCAATCATCTCTGTCGTTTCGGCGCTCAGAGTAAGTACACCCTCCCCCTGAGCAAGGGCCGTCGCAGTGGCGAGACAAAGCGCTATTGCAACTATCAGGCCAGCAACCAACGATCTTTTGCGCAACACTTGCCTACCCCCTTATCCCAAAATCAGACGTAACCATACCTCCGCCATTGCCGCCAAGCAATGACCCGCAATAATTATAACTCAGTCCACCTTTTTCTTGCAATGACGCAGGCGGCTGTATGAAATATTATTATGCGAAAAAGGGTATTCAGGGCTTGTGGCGAAACGTTCGCGCAGCAGTTACTGACAATGGGCAGATCGGAGAGCCAAAGATGGCTGACCTGAAAATCGCCGTAATGCTTAGCAATCTGCGGATGGACTATTACGAGGGGATGGAAGTAGTAGCAGAAATGGGCGTTCCAGGAATTCACGTGTCAATCGGAGGCGGCCTATTCACTCCTGAGAACCTCGACGCCGCGGCCAGGAAGGAACTGGCGCGTCATATCGCCTCGCTGGGTCTGGAGATCTCGGCCGTATCGGCCTGGGGTGGCAATGTTGACCTGGGGGAGGCAGAAAACTGGGAGGAGAATATCGAGTGGGGCAAGCGGATCATGGACCTGTCCGCCGACCTGGATACCGATATCTGGCAGGGCCACTGTGGCATCATGCCTGAAGACCCAAGCGAACCGCCCTGGCAACGCTTCCTGGACGGTATGGGCCAGCTTGCCCAGCACGGAGAGAAGGCCGGCGTGCGCCTGGCCATCGAGACCGGCCCGGAGCCGCCATTTGTGCTGCGCCGCCTGCTCGACGAGGTCGGCAGCGAATACCTGCGCATCAACTGGGATCCGGGGAATATGATTCTGTGGCCGGCCCACTACGCACAGCAACTCGGCGAGCCATACGATAAGCAGAAATGGATCGAGAAGTACCAGCCTAACGAGGGCGCACTGGCTCTGGCTGATGCCATCGTCCATACCCACGCCAAGGATGCGCTGGTGCACGAGGACGGCACACGCGAGGAAGTACCGCTGGGTGAGGGTTGGGTTGACTGGCCGCGCTATGTCGGCTACCTGCTCGACTCGGGCTACGACGGGTATTTCGCGATCGAACGCGAAACCGGCGATGACCCGGTCGGCGATATCAAGCGGGCGGTTGAATTCCTCCGGTCGCTATAGCTGCATTCTCATTCGAAGGGGTTTTCAGCCGACACCGACGGGTTCCACCATGTCGTGGCAAAAACCTTGCGCCAGATGTCCCTGGTACTTGGCATGGCATCGGTGTCCAGGTAGCGATCCAGAGTGGCGCGGTCGGCATTGCCTCGGAAGACTGTCAGGACCGTCTCGGTGTCGCCGGTGGTGACGGGCACGATTACCCGAACCGTAAGCGACCGGATGCTGGTATTCTGCCTCATCGCCGCCACTGCTACCCGGTATGACATGTTTATCGCAGTGGCGAACTGCACCGACTGCTTCAGGGAGGCCGGAAGCTCGATGGTGATAAAGGCGTAGCCGGTAAACGGATCAACCATGGCGTTAACATCTCCAGAGAGATTTCTGCCGCCGGGCCAGGTGAGCGAGCCGATCGCCTTTAGCAGCCTGCGGTCCTGATCGGTCAGCGGCGCGCCGATCTCTCGGGTCAGGTGAACGGGCGGGAGGTTCTGGCGCTGCGGCTGCTGCGGAGCCGAGATGGGGCTATGGCGGCCGCCAGAGCGCCGGGCCGGTGCGGAGGCAGTTGCGCGAGATGGGGGCGCAGCCGCCTCAGACGGCGCCGGTTGGCGGCTCGCCTGCCCATCACGCGTGCTCCTGGTGGCAACTGCGCGCGGTCGCGACGGGCCCGCCTCAATTTCCGACGGCTGATTGCCCTTGATGACGAATATCAGAAAGACCACGAATGCTAACAAGATGACCCCGCCGGCGATCGCCGCGATAAGCTTGTAGTGGCGCTGCGGCTCCCCCTCTTCACTCATATCTTCGGTCTCTGACGCCTCCCGCTGACTTTGCTCAAGCAAGCGCCTCTGCTCACTGACTTTGTCCATCACTCGTTGGTCGAAGCCCAGTTGCAGCGCCAGCTCGTACCATTGCACGGCCTCGGCATGGCCGCCGCGGGCGGCCGCGACATCTGCCATCACCTCGTGCACCCGCGCGCTGGTGGGGTGCGCCCGCAGAAGCCGCTGCGCTATGGTTTGCGCCCTGCTGTAGTTGCGCTGCTCGCACAGAAGCTCGACTTCGGTAAGCTCTTCCTCAAGTGCCTCTTCCGGCGGGGTAGTCTCAGCCAACTGACTCACCTTCGGTATCTGCGTTGCGGCGTCAGTCATCCGCGTCGCTGTATTGCTTTTCCATCCGGTAGCGCGTGATTTCGTAACCGGCGTGTTGATAGAGTCTCACGGCGCGCTGGTTGTCGATGCTGGCATCGAGTGTCGCCTTGGTAGCGCCGTTGCTGCGGAACCACTCATCGGCCGCGGCCAGCAAGCGGCGGCCGTATCCCATACCGCGCAGGTGTGGAGCCACGTAGATATTCTTCACATAGCCGACGCATGCATCCACCAAAGTGGACAGCAGCGACATCCAGATGAAGCCCACTACTTCGCCGTCCTGTTCGAGCACCAGCAAGTTCTCATTCGAGTTCCTGGTCGCATCGCGCAGATTGACGCTGTATCCCTCAATGAACTCTTCATCCACCTTGCAGCCCGGGAAGTTGGTCTCATAGATTTCGTACTGAAAGCTCAGCACCGGAATCCGGTCTGTGCCCCAGTTGAATTTACGGAGCCGCAAGCCGTGCGCATCCTTTTCGAGCGCCGCCATCCTGTCAGCTCCTTTCCAGACCCACAGCGACCGGCGCAGCCTATCCGCCCTGGTCTATGAGATGCACGTGCTCCTCAACGACGGTGCGAGGGCACAGGCGAATGAAGCTCTTGAGCGCGAAATAGACCACGACGGCGTCATCCAGCAGTCCCAGACCTGCCAGCGGAGCCAGAAAGTCTGGGAGCAGGTCACTGGGCACGAGAAGATAGGCGATCCCGGCCACCAGCACCAGCTTGGGCAGCCAGGTCACTCGCGGATCGCGAAAAAGCCGCCAGTACAGCTTCACAAAGTTCGGCAAATGAGCCAGTATCCGCGCCTTGCGCATCTGCGCGTCTGACGACGACCTCTTGGGTCTGTTCTTGTCCATTGCTGCTATTCCTGCCCGATTTCGCGACTTCGGTAGCGCCGCCCACAAGTCTCACGTAGCCGACGGCCCGCGTCTTGATTCTATTTTTGACACGCCGCCCATAAATCCTTTATTCTTCTTGCCGCGATACAACAGATTGAGGTGCATAAGCTTATGGAACAGATTACTCATTTTGACGCCTGTTGTTATCTCGGCCGGCATGTGCACATGCCAGAGGGCCAGCCTGAGACCGCCGAAACGATCCTACAGGCCATGGATCATTTCGGCATCCACGAGGCCCTGGTCATAGACAGTCTGTCGGCTTCGACCAACCCGATGGCCGGCAATGAGCGGATAATCGCGCGCACCCGGGACCATCCCCGGCTGCACCCGGCGTGGGCCGGCCTGATGACGCACAGCCGCGAATTGCCGCCGCCGCACGAATTCGTCCAGCAGATGCACGATTTGGGCGTCGGGGCGCTGTTTCTGTTCTACGGCCAGTTCGACATCCGCCTTGATGAATGGGCGCTAGACGACCTCCTGCAAGAACTGGAGCAGGCGCGCGTACCGTTGTTGCTCTGCCCCACCAACCTGCTCGAAGCCGGCAATATTGATGCAACCGACTGGCACAATGTCGTGCGCATCTGCCGCCGTTTCTCGCAGCTTCCGGTTGTGGTCACCGAGAACCGCATCTACAGCAGTCAGCGGGCGATGTACGAAGCATTTGCTACCTGTCCTAACCTGAAGGTGGACCTGTCGGCGATATGGCTGCATAAGCGCATCGAGTTCATATGCCGACAATTTGGGGCCGACAGGCTGGTGTGGGGCTCCCAGCTTCCCCAGCGCACCCCCGCATCCGCGCTGATGCAGCTCGACTATTCCGACATTTCGGAACAAGAACTGGCTCTCATCGCCGGCGGTAACATGCGCAACCTGCTGTCCTGGAACCCCAACATAGGATTTGCTGCCGATAAAGTGGAGTTTCCGGAGCCTGTGGACGCGCTGCACAAGGCCGCCCGAGAGCGCATCTCGCTGCGCAGCGAGGAATTCCACGATTGCCACGGCCACATCGGCTGGTGCAGCCCCAGGCACGTGGTGCAGGATACGCCGGCCGATCTCGTCGCCGAGATGGACAAGTTCGGTATCCGCGCCTGTTGTGTTTTCAGCCTCGCCGGGGTAATGGCCGATGAGGTCTATGGCAACGACCAGACAGCACGGGTGGTCAAGCAGTACCCGGACCGCTTTGTCGGCTTTGCGCTGGTCAATCCCAACCACGGCGAAAAGCTGATGCTTGCCGAAATGGAGCGCGGGCTGGAACTGGGTATGCAGGGCATCAAGCTCATAGCCCGCTATCAGGGCTATCCAACCGAGGGGCCGTTGATTGATATCGCCTGCCGGTTCGCCCACGAGCACGGTCAGTTCATCCTCAACCACGACTGGGGCTCAGCGGCGCAGATACAGCGGCTTTGTCAAACCTATCACGATGCCTGCTTCTTCACCGGCCACTCCAACGGCACCTACGGTGAGGTGACCAAAGAGGTTGACAATCTGTTCATCTGCACCTGCCCGTTCCTGCGCTGGGGGCAGACCGAGGACTTCGTGCGAGTCTACGGCGCCGACCGTCTGCTTTTCGGCTCGGATTTGACGGACCTGCCGATAGCCTGGGGCCTCGGGCCGATCATGTACGCAAGGATACCGGAGGCCGACAAACGCAAGATTCTCGGCGAGAACCTACTTCGCCTGATGGACAAATACGGCGTACGCCCGCATGGATGGTAGCTGCACTGTTGCAGGCGGCCAATCGCATCACTGACAAAACGAGACCGAGCCGCCACAGCAAGCTGCTACTGGCGGCCCAGTCTGACATTGTGGCTGCCCTCGGCGACGGAGGCTTGTCGCCAGCCTCCTATTTCATCGCCTCCAGAATTGTCGCCACTGCCATGTTCTTCAGGTCCGCCGCTTCCGCAGCCTGTTTCGCCTTTTGAATCTGGGCGGGGTTGACCCTATCCTTGTTAAGTCCCAAGTTGGTGATTATGGCTTCGGTCATACCGGGCGTGAGCTGCTCGTCGAGAACAGCGATCAGCTCGGCAAGCTCCCGGTAGTCGCCGGCGCTGAGCTTGTATTCGGGATCGGTCTGCACCGGCGGATCAGGCAGAAGTCCCCAGTTGAGATGCTCTGCCAGTCGTCCTGCCACGTCGGCGTCGGCCCCTGCTGCAATCATCTGATCCGCAAGCCGGCCCAGATTGGTGTAGTTAGGCAGCCTGCTTACCGCCGTCAACTGCGTTGGGGCGTCGGAGGTAAAGTCCTGCAGGCTCATGTCAAACAGCACGGTATTGTCATCTATCCGGGTGCCACTGGTGGCGACTATGCGCCCCGGCATGTGCACAGTCACACCGATCTTGAGAGACGACATCATCCCGGCCATCAATGCCGCCATGCCCTCGGCATCTATCTCTTCTTCATCTGCAGTATCTTCATCGCCACTCTCTTCTTGTTCAGGCGCAGCTTGCTCCGCGGCTGGCAACTCCACAACGAACACATAGTGCGTGCTCAGCCGATGTGCCACCTTCTGCCGCATCATCTGCATCTTCGCTTCCTCTTCAGGGCCTAACTGCTCCGCAGGGCCTACCGTCGCAGTGCCGCTGACAATCCGCATTGTGTCGGTGTCCTCGACCTTCACATTCTCCATCCCTGCGAAACCTCCAAAAGCCTCGATCTCCATGTTCTCGGCCATCTCCAGCGGGGCCGCTATCTCCACGCCCACTTCCATGCCCAGATCCGGCTTGAGAGTGACATCCATATCAATCTTGAAACACCCCAGCGAGGTGGCTACCAGCATCAGCAGCCCCAAACTCAACAGCATCTTTGCCTTCTCGGAATTTCGCATGATCTCTCACCGCCTTAGAAAATGTATGTGCCCATACGGCAACTCCAGCTTTGCTCGAACTCACAGTACCGCTAGCGTCCGCTTGCCCTGTTCAACTCCGCAGGTACAGGTATGCCACAGAGGCCGAGAACGCGCCGACAAACAGAACCCCCACCAGCAGTCCGTCGGCCCCCACGATTGCCAGAACGATGCCAGCAACCATCAACGTTATTCCCGTAGCCGACAGCGCCTTCAAGCCCATTTCGGTGGCACAGCCGGCCAGCAGGTCACTGGGCAAGGCCAGCGAGCGCCCGCATTGTAAACATATCCCGGCCCCAGCGTAATTCTCTGTTCCGCACTCAGGGCACACCTTCGCCCCCACAGCGCGTTGCCTGAGCAGCGTCTTCAGCCGCTCCAGGACTCTCTGCATCTCAGCGCTATCACCGACTTCAGTCACGTAGCGTTCTACGTATTCTATTGCCCGCTCGTACTCCTCCCGCCGCCGGCAAATCGCCACCGCCCGATCGTAGGGCCATTTCAGCGCAGGCGCCCGTTCGATAGCCGCATCACATTCCGCCAGGTCCTCGGCATCCATCCTGTCCATTGCATGGCGCTCCGCCGTTGCCTGGATGAATCGGTAGGCGAAGCACAGTGCCCCCAGCATCAAGAACAGCAGGAAACCGAGCGCCGTGCCCCACGTGGTAACGATTCCGGCAACAAATCCCAGCAGCACCGCGAAGTAAACGGTCGCCTCCACCCCCTCAATGGTGCCCTCCACCAGCATCCCCAGCACTCGGTAGAACGGATAGGCGATCATCAGAAGGGCGAGCATCAGGGCGACCGTATTCCCAACAGCCGCCTCGGCGGTGGTTCCCGGGTACATTCACTCACTCCCGGTCCCGGCTACTTCGGCTGCTTGCGTCTCATATATGCTGGCGCCGCGCCCCCTTAGAATGGCTCGCAATTCCTCGGTATCCACGCTTCTGATGTCGCAACTGTCGCGAATGCAGAGCGCCGCAGCCACTCCCGCAGCCTCACCGTTGCAGGCGGCGATCGGCATCACGCGGTGCGAGGAATGTGCGACATGGTCGGAACTAATTGGCCGACCGGCGATCAGCAGGTTCTCAAACCCCAGCGGACACAGGCACCTGTAGGGGATGTCGTAGGCGTCGCCAGGCGGCACTGGCTTGATAACAGTGCCAGTGCCTGCTGGATTGTGAATGTCAATCGGGTACGAGCCACGCGCGATGCCGTCAGGGAACTTGCGGGCAGTCAGCACATCATCCTCACTCAGCACGTAGTCACCCATGATCCGCCGCGACTCCCTCACACCCGTTTGCGCAGCGATCTCCGAGACGTAGGCGTTCTCAAAGCCGGCCACCTTATTGCACAAAAAGCGCGCCATCTCTTCGACCTGCTTGCGGGCGATCAACTCCGCTTCCGTCATGGACACGGCATCAGTGGCATCGCGCTTGACGATGCGGGTGGTGTTGAAGTGAATTTCGCCCTTACGCGGGGTGTAGAAGAACAGAACATTCTCGCGCGGGTTATCAATCTCGCCGGCGGCCTTTGCGGCGTCATAAAGCTCGTTGATCCCCTCTCGCGAGGGCATCGCCTGCTCGTCAACACCGACCATGCGGAAGCACAGTGTCATCGGCTGGCTATGGCCGTCCTCCGGGCGGCCCTTTTCAAACTCCGCTCCCGCCCACGCTGCCAGATCGCCATCGCCCGAGGCGTCTATGAACAGTGACCCCTTCACCACCCGCAGGCCTGATTTGCTGGCCAGCACACCCAGGCGCACGTTACCTTCATCGGCTACAGCATCCGCCAGAAAAGTGTGCAGCAGCAGTCTCACGCCCGCCTGCTGCACCATTGCGTCGCAGGCGAATCGCATAATGCGCGGGTCGAAGGCCCGGCGTGACTTCGAGCGCTCGCTCCAGCCACCTTTGGCCTCTAATTCCTCGATCAGCCGCTGGAGAAGCCCGGCGTTGACCTGCTCCTCGCCTGCGAAATACGACATGAACGGGTTCACCAGCCCTGCCGTGGCCATGCCCCCGAGGAACCCGTAGCGCTCCACAACCAGCACATCGGCGCCCTCTTCCGCCGCCGCGATCGCTGCACACAACCCTCCCGGCCCGCCGCCGATAACCACCACATCAGCCTCAGCGGCCACCGGCAATGTCTCGTAAGCGTCCTTATTCATAATTCAAGCGGCCTCCCTGCTAAATCATCTTGCAGTCTATTTCGCTGCAACAGCATCTCTTCCTTCCCTGCCGACCAACTTGCCAGCCGTGCGACGGAGCTTTGAGCATATCCCATACCAGCAAAGGTGAACGGCCCACGACAGGGAATAGAGCTGTGTCACCTCTGATTGGAATTTGGCTGTGAACTGTTGAAGGAGGATCAGCAAATGAGAGTTGGGCTTAGTGGGATCATTACCCCGAAAGAATGGTCGTTCGCCGAAACCGTGCAGCAAGCCAAGGCAGCAGGCTACGAGGCGCTGGAGGTCACCATCACCGATGAAGGCGACCTGACGCTGGACACCCCTGCCGCGCAGTTGCAGAAACTTGCCGCCATCGCCGCCGACGAGGGCATCGAGCTGGCTTCGGTATGTGCCATGGTAAGGCAGCCGCCCAAGGACATTATGACCAACGATGACGCGGTGCGGGCAGCCAGCATCGAAACGATCGAGCGCTGCATTGAGGTGACAAAGGGGCTTGGTGTGGACACCATGCTTCTGACGATGGGCGCGCTCACTGACGATCTGTACTACAACGAGGCCTACGCCAACTCTCTGCAGGCATTGCAGCGGCTGGCCCCCTACGCCGAGGAGATGCAGGTCAACATTGCCATCGAGTATGTGTGGAACAAGTTCCTGCTCAGCCCGATGGAATTTGCGCGCTTCTGCGATGAGGTCGGCAGCCGCCGGGTGGGCCTGTTCTTCGACACCGGCAACATGACCGTCTTCGGCTACCCGCAGCACTGGGTGCGCATCTGCGGCCCGCACATCATGAAGGTCCATTTCAAGGACTTCAAGCGCCAGGGATACGAGTGGACGCCGCTTCTGGAGGGGGATGTCAACTTCCCGGCGGTGATGGCGGAGCTGCGCAAGATCGGCTACGATGGCGCGCTACTGTCGGAGGTCTCCCCGTCCATCGCCTCCCTGGAAGACACCGCCGAGGCAATACGCAGAATAATGGAAATGTAGCGGCTTATTGCCATCGAAATTCTGCAGTGCGCTATTCGTCGAGGTGGAGGATGCGGCGGGCGTTGCCCTCCATGATGGCCTGGCGGTGCTCCTCGGCCATCGGAGTCTCCAACATCCACTTAACATGGCCGACCTCGTGGCCAACGCTGAGATAATCGGTGGCGAAGAGGATCTTCGACCAGTTGCGCTCGATAAAGCCCTGGGTGAATTCGGGGTCGCGGGTCATGGCATTGTAGCCGGAGCCGGCGGAGATGTCGGCGTACATGTTATCGTACTCCTGCATGAAGCGGTCGCCGGCGCCACCAGGAACGACAGGCCCGTCAGGGTAGCGACAACTGGCGTCATCATCCGCCGATATTGCATTCCACCATCTCGGGCCATGACCGATGAAGATAGTGTCCGGGAACTCCTTGAGGCACTTTTCGAGGCGCGGTAAACCGACCTCGTCGAGCGAGGTATGGCCGGAGCCGTAGAAGACTACCGGCAGGCCCAGCTCGCCACACTTGCCGTATATCCTCATGCGCAGGGGATCATCGAAGTATAGCCCGTCAACGAACTCACCAAAGCCCCGCACCAGCACGTGCTTGGCGAAATGGTCAATCAGGTCGAGGCAGCGTGGTTTGCGGGGATCGAAGTGGAGGAAGGGGATGAGGCGTTCGGGATAGCGCTCGGCGGCCTCGATTACCCAGTCGGTGAGGCAGTAGCTAGTGGTGTATTCAGGACTCTCCATGGGCAGCAGAACCGACTTGTCTATGCCGCGGCGGTTCATGGTGTCCACGAGCTGCTCGGCTGTTATGCCGCGCACCTCGTCGGGCAAGCGCCCGGTGTAATGCAAGTGAGTGTGCGTGTCAATCATAGTCTGCCTCCTGGTTTGTTATCTGGGGGACAGTCCCCGCCGATCGGTGCGTAGTAGTTCATTTGAGTTGCTGAACTTCCCTCTGTTTTGCATCCGCTTCTTCATCCGGGGAATACTCCGTGGTCAGGCTCAAGCCGTGCTCGAACCTCTGCTCAATGCCTTCTACGTACCGTGGATTGACTTCGATCATGCTGAAATCCCGCCCGAGAGCCTGCGCCACAGCGCCGGTCGTACCAGTTCCCGCAACCGGGTCCAGGACCAGGTCGCCCTCGTTTGTAGAGGTCAGAATGACCCGCCTCAGCAGCTCGATAGGCTTTTGGGTGGAATGAAGTTTCTGCGCGTTTTCGTCCTTCAGACGCTGTTTCCCGGTGCAGATTGGCAGGACCCAGACGTTCGCACCCACCTTGCCTACCCCGAACGCCTTCGCGCAGTCCTTGTGAAAGGTGTAGCCCTTGGCGTCCTTATCCTTCAGCGCCCAGATCAGCGTTTCGGTGGCGTTAGTGAACCTGACGCCCAGCCAGTTCGGCATCGGGTTGGTTTTGAGCCATATCACGTCATTGAGAGTCCAGTAGCCGATGTCCTGCATCAGCCCGCCGACCCTGAAGATATTGTGATACGTGCCGATGACCCAGATCGTTGCGGCGGGCTTCATCACCCTTTTGAGTTCGGTCAGCAGGTTGCCTATGAACTGGTCATACTCCTCGAACGAGGAGAACTGGTCCCAGTCGTCAGTGACACCCTCCACATCGGTTTGCACGTTCCAGCGCTTCAGTTTTCTGCCCTGCAATTGCAGGAAATACGGAGGATCCACGAATACCATGTCAAAGCTTTCAGCTTCCATCTTGGGCAGTACCTTGAGGGCATCGCCTAAGACGACTTTGTTGGTCAATTCGGCGACGGAGTATTTCTTTTTCCGGGCGCGATCCTGTATGACAAATCCTGGAATGCTCTGGTCCAGCGGGGGCTGCTTGCCGCCTGGTGTCAGACCCATCTGAAGTCCCTTCCGGTGTTGGTTGGAGCTACAGTATCATAGGATGGGGCCGTGGTGCAAGTACGAACGGAGTCGGGCAAGATGCCCGACCCACGGGATACTTATTGTCAAGCTCGCGGCCTACTGCGCCAGCAGATGTACGGCCAGGTCGTCGGTGAATGCGGGCAACTGAATCCGCAGCCGGCCATCGGTCAAAGTCTGCGTCAGCTCGGCCACCGGGCCACTGGCGGGAGAGAAGATCGTCACTTTTGCCTGGCCGCGCCGCAGAGGCAGGCCCTGCAACACCAGTTGGCTCGGGCTATATTCTACGCCAGCCGTTGCGGGCCCTGATTCGAGGTAAACCACCGCCTCGCGCTGGGAGGCCAGACAGTACTTCTCCGCTCCCGGCGCTGAAACGATGCAATCGTTGTGGGGCAGCAGATTCGGGTAGTCAACGAGAGAGTCGAAAAAGGCGCGCAGCAGTTGCGCATCGCGGTCGAATTCGGGGTACGTGCCAGGCTGTGCCTTCCATTCCTTCTGATAATCGCCCAGCCCCTGCGCTCGGGAGAGCAGCGCCCGCCAGTGCAGCTTGCGGAACCGGGGGAAGCGATCCGGCGTGGACGGGTCCGCGTAACGCAGGCCACGGCCGTCAGCGGAATTGACGATAACTACGGGCTTGCGGTAGCCGGTCCAGTCGTGCCAGACATCGTCGCCGTGGGCTATGATGAGCTCCATGCGCGGGTGGCGCAGCAGGTAGTCGGGGTCGGGGAAGTGCGAGAAGTCCTGGCCCACCAGGACATCGTGGCCGGTCTCTCGCTCCCAGGCCTCGATGTGGTCCAGGGTCAGCTCGACCCATTGCTTGGTCAGCGCCAGATCGAGGCCGCCGTCACCCATCTCATTGGATAGGTCGAAGAAGACATTGCCGAGGTCGCCGACTGCGGTCAGAAGATGATCGAGATAGCTGAGGTAATGCTCACGCAAGCCGGGATGTTGGCCATCGGCAACCTGCTCGATGATGGGATGATGGCCGCGGCCGTTGGGACCCATGCTGCGGGCGAAATCGTTGACATTATTGACCGGGTTCCAGAAGTTGTACGGCCAGCGCAGTTCGCCACCAGGGAAGGTCTCAAAGTAGCACAACTGAAAGATCTGCAAGTGAACGATAATGCCGTGAGTCCTGAGGGTCTGGGCGACGGCGCGGAAGTTCTGCCAATAGGCGTCATTGAAGCGCGCCAGGTCGAATCTGACTGGCTCATCGCTTACCTTTTCGAAGGGGAAGAGGTAGTCGGGACGGTTGGAGATTTCGTGCGTCCATCCGTAGCCGGAAGCGGGATAGCAGCGGACGTAGTTCATGCCGTTGGCCTGCTGCCAGCGGGCCCAGGCCGTAACGTCATAAAGCTCAGAGCCGAGCTTGACCTGCCAAAGGATGTTCTCGCACATGGGCCCGAAGGCAAAAAGCGGCTTTCCTTGATAGATCAGGCAGGCCTTCTCCGTGCCTTCGTTGATTACCGCCAGTCCCTGGTCCTGGCCCGTGCATGCGGTCGCCAGCAGACAGACTGCGATCAATAGAACCACTAGTCTCGTCACAATCAATACCTCCATGTTCGTCTCAGCGTGAGTGGTGATACACCTACAAATTCGTGCTGCCTCACCGGTTTCCTGCTCAGTTTTCGACAAGGATGGCGTCGTGGGTGGTATTGTCGAGGCAGATGACTGGATAGTCGAGGAAAAAGAAACAGGGCGGGCCACCTGGCCCGCCCTTCACGGAGGGAGGTAGGAATGTGGCTTCATCTATTCTTCGCCGATTGTGATCTGCGGCTCGTGCCCCGTTTCTCGCTCAAAGTCGGTGTCTGCGGCAACGGCTTCGGCCTGCTTCGGCTCCTGCGCCGGGGCCTGGGCCGAGTGGATCGTGGCTTTCGGCACCAGCACCAGTTCATCTCTTACAAATATCTCGTCAGGTTCGTAGTCGGATATCGAGACCCTGGTCTCGGCGCTCCAATAGCCCCGCTTGCCCGCCTCGATGGTGAACTCGTCCCTGTCGCCCGGGTAGTTGATGACGACCCGGTAGTCCTCACTGGTCCAGTTTGCCAGCCATCCACGCCACTTGCGCGGGTAGCCGTCACTCAGCGGGTGCAGGCGGGAGCTGGTGGTGTCGTCCGCTTCGTGGTCGGCCACCCACACGCTAGCGCCGCCTACAGGGTAGCCACTGGGGTCCACGACGCGCAGTATCAGAGTGAGGTTCTTGTACTGCGGGAAATCGGAGTACCCCGGGTCGTAGCCGTCGTCGTCGTCAATGTCGGTGCCGCCGCAGCCAGCGATAGCTGCTATGAGCAGTGCCAGCAACAGTGACTTTAGAACCCACCACCGTGTGTTGAGTGTGATCCGTCTCATTACCGACACCTCCTCTGTACTGTTACTACTTGCAATAGTTGCCATCTACTATATCCTATAGTAGATATACCCATTTGTCAATAGGCTAAACCAAGAATCGTCTTGTTCCTGCAATATTGTGGTGCTGCGCTGGCAACAGAGGTTACCGTCACGCCACCAGGGAATTACTAGCAACAGCCTCGGGCAGGATGCCCGAACCACGGAGAGTATTTGGAGTGGCCGCGCGACAATGTGTGCAATGGGTACGCGGAGTTGACGAGGAGACGCGGCCAGAGCAATAAGGAGCGATGAAGAATGTCTATAAGAGTTGGCTTTGCCAAATGCGACATAGCCCCGGCTCTGGGGTGCCCGATGTCAGGCTATAGCAGCCGCGATCATGGCGCGACCGCAATCGAGGACTCGCTCGAAGCCTGTGTCCTGGCGTTGCAGAATGAGCAAACGACTATGGCGCTGGTATGTACCGACCTCATCGGCATTGATGAGGACACTGTAGCCGACGTCCGCCAGAGGGCCACCGAGGCCACCGGCCTGGCGCCTGAGCAAATTATGATATGTGGCAGTCATACCCATTTCGGGCCCAGTCTCAAGCCCTCGGGCTACATGACCGACGAGCTGAATGCCGCGGTCTCAGAAGATTATCGGCTCAACCTCGTTGATTCCATAGCCGGCGCAATCGCCGAGGCCTGCAACAAGTTACAACCTGCAGTTGTAGGCTATGGGAGTGGCCGGGCAGGGGGTATCTCCTTCAACCGCCGCCCGGTTGACATGACTGAGCGCAAGGCCGTAATGCACCTGACCATGGAGCCTGACCGGGCTGTGGTTGCATCGTTGGAAGGGGCCAAACTGGCTGACTACTGGCCGCGGGAGGGGCACATGGGTCCGCGCCTGACGCCGCCACTTGCCGCGCTGGATGGCCTCAGCGCCGGCCTGGTGGACAATGAAGTTCCCGTTCTACGCGTGGATACAAAGGACGGACAGCCGCTGGCGACGCTTATATCTTTCGCGTGCCATGCGGTCGTTGGCAGCGAGGACCAGTATGCCATCTCCGCCGACTACCCGGGGCAGGCGCGCTGGGCCTTCGAGCAGGTCATCGGCGGGCCGATGCTGTTTGCAGCGGGCTGCGCCGGCGACCAGGTACCGACATGGCGCTACGGCAACTCGCGCCAGCGCGTCGGGAGAGCGCTGGGCTGCCAGGCAGCTAAGACATGGCAGGAAATCCAGGAACTCAGCGACGACGTACCACTGGCTTGCATGTCACGCCAGGTGAAACTGCCCCTCCCAGCGGATTTCCCCACCGTCGCAGAGGCCCAGAAAGAACTTGACGCCATTGCGGACAAGAACAGCTCCGAGTATCGCTCTAAGTCCCATCGCTTCACGCACGTTGAGAAGGTCTGGTCACGTGATCCCGTGCAGCACGAGATGTGGGCGGCGCGGATCGGGGATATGGGTATTATCTGCACGCCCGGCGAGACGCTGGTCGAAATTGGCATACAGATGAAGCAACGCTCACCTTTCCCTTTCACTTCCGTCATCAGCATCGCCAACGGGGACACCGGCTACCTGTGCACCGACAACGCCATCAAGGAGGGCGGCTACGAGCCGGGCGAGGGCTATAACCCCAGCGGGCCGGGGACCGAAAAAGTGCTGGTGGAGAACGGACTGGAGATGCTGAAGGAACTGCACGGTGGCGAGTGACCGTTCGCCGCGCCTGGCAGCTAAGGCCGCAGAAAGAGAGAGTCGGGCTGCCCTTCGACTTCGCTCAGGGCCTGCGGGAAAGCCCGAGCCACGCGGAATAGGGAAGCAGACAAAGAAAAACGGGCGGAGTTGAGAGCTAACTCCGTTGTTTATCGTAGGCGCGTAACGGTTTAAGTATTGTCGCCTTTTCCTAACGAGCGGTTTCGCTGTTCTTTGATATGAATGATGTCACTGACTTGCAGCTCGACAGCCGCTGGCGTAGCTTCGCACGGTGCCTCGGTATTCGTAGGGGCGTGATTTATCACGCCCTCCACACCGCTCCTGAGTGGGCCTTGTTGTAGGGCGCGGGCTTGTACCGCGCCGGCCCTACTCCCTCCACGCTCCCGCTGAGTGGGCGCAATCAATTGCGCCCCTACAACGGCA
>JAUVVY010000019.1 GCA_030604405.1 bacterium
CCTTCTTCAGCGCCTCGATCAGTTCATCCACCGTGGCAACCCGGTAGTCGCCATCTGTCACGATCCGCTGATAGCCCGCTCCGCCACCGATCGGCCCGACCTCATTCGGCTTGGCCCCATAGATCTCGCCCTCGATCTCGATCCACGTTTGCCCTATCTCGGGCGGTGGCGCGTAATCAGGGCGGTCGTACTGCGCGCTTGCTCCCACCACGAAACACATCGAGAGGACTACTGCTAGCGGAACTGCTTGCATTTCCATCCCTCCTTATACTATGACCGTCGTAGGACGCCCGCCGTCCGGGTGTATAGAGACCGTTGCGAAACGGTCTTGTTGGCTCTGAGAAATTGTGTCTGGCGAATTTCTGATGATACTTTCCAGTCGTACTATTCGCTCTTGCTTGTGCTGAATCCTCCAAGCCGTATTATTCATGAATTCGTGGCTCGGCCTGACCTGCGCTCGGCGCAGGTCAGGTGAGAATGCGACAGCATTCCCAGCTTCCACAAAACGCGTGGCTCGGCCTGACCTGCGCTCGGCGCAGGTCAGGTGAGAATGCGACAGCGTTCTCAGCTTCCAGCCCGAGGTCGTTGCATAACAACCTCCCAGAAGGATATCCCCGAGCCGCGAAGAATATAGCAAGAATTGCCGTCTGTCTGCCGTGGGGAAGTTTGAGATCTGGCGTATTTGCTCTATAATCACTACATCAGTATCAAGTTGGGCACCCGCGGACTGAAAGTATGCGCAAGATGCCAGAGCTTGTTATCTGTGAGGAGCGCTGAGTATGGCGTTATTGATCTATCTGGACGGGGAACTGGTACCTGAGGAGCAGGCGAAAATATCAGTTTTCGACCACGGCGTGCTATACGGCGATGGTATTTTCGAGGGCATTCGTGCCTACAATGGGCGAGTTTTCCGCCTCGAGGCACACCTGGACCGGCTTTACGACGGCGCGCGGGCGCTGCAGTTGGACATCCCGCTGGACCGGACGCAGATGACTGAGGCCATTCTGGAGACGCTGCGGGCCAATCAACTGCGCGATGCTTATATCCGTCTGGTGGTCACCCGTGGCGTCGGCGATTTGGGCCTGGACCCCCAGAAATGCCTCAGGCCCACCGTCTTCATAATTGCTGACGCAATAGAGCTGTACCCGGAAGAGTTCTATGACAAAGGGCTGGAACTGATAACCTGTTCGACACGGCGCAACGATCCGGCCGCCCTCGATGCCGGCATCAAGTCGCTCAACTATCTCAATAACATACTCGCGAAGATGGAGACCACCCAGGCCGGCGTACCCGAAGGCATTATGCTTTCCTCCGAGGACTATGTGGCCGAGTGCACGGGCGTCAACATCTTCTTGGTCAGCAGCGGCAAGCTTATCACTCCGCCCCTGCACATCGGCAATCTTGCTGGAATAACGCGGCAGGTGACTATCGAGCTTGCACAGCAGCAGGGCATCTCGGCGTCGGAGGAGCTTTTCCGCACTAAAGAGGTGTATTGTGCCGACGAGTGCTTCCTCACAGGCACCGCTGCTGAGCTGATACCTGTCGTCACGGTGGACGGCCGCAGCATCGGCGACGGCAAGCCCGGACCGATCACCAAATCCCTGCGCGAGGCATTTGCCGATTTAACTCAGTCCGAAGGCACGCCGATATATGGCTAGCAGGAGGCGCTGCGGTTCGAGGGGAACTCGAGAGGCATTTTGCGCGTTTAAGCTAATGACAATTGCATTACGGGCCGGCGGATCGGGCGCGATGCGGCAGTCAGGCGTGTGAATTGCAGCCTGGGGCCTCCTTATCGCGTGGGTCAAGCTTGCCCGCAGGCCCTGCCGTGTGCGCCCTGAGCTTGTCGAAGGGAGCGAAGTCGAAGGGCAGCCCGACGCCGTTGCCACACGACGTTCCTGGTCACAGAAAGATTAAAGGACGCTTTTCAGAACAAGGCGATTGTCAGGAGGAAGCTTTTCGTATGGAGCTGTGGCAACGTTTCACGGACGACGCCCGGCGATCGATACTTACTGCGCACGACGAGGCGCGAGGCATGGATGCGCCGATCATCTCCGCCGAGCACCTGCTGCTGGGACTGGTGACAACCCGCGACGCGGCAGCGGCCGAGGTGCTGGAAGCTCTGGGCCTTGACCTGGAACAGTTCGGGAACAAGCTGCGCGGGCAGATCGAGATTCAACCCAGCGGCCAGGCTACGCCCGATGTATCGTTCACACCGGAGGCTCAGCGCGTGTTGCAGCGGGCCTACGCTGAAGCCAGGCAACCGGACGATTACCATATCGGCAGCGAACATATACTCATCGGCCTGCTGCACGAAAGTGCCGGCTTGGCCAGAGAACTGCTTTGCGCAGACGGTGCGCACCTGGCGGCTGTAACAGCCAAACTCGCGGAACTTGGCTCAAGTGCCGCATAATCTTTGCATACACTATTGATCGCGGAAAAATCAGAAAGCCTGTTCTAAGCTAAGATAATCACCGGGAGGAAGTCTTCTCAATGGAATTATGGCAGCGTTTTACCAGCCGTGCGCGACGCGCGGTGCTGATGGCTCATGACGAGGCACAGCGCATGGGGGTGCAGCTTATCTCCACCGAGCACCTGTTGCTGGGACTGATGCGACTGCGCGAGGGCGTAGCGGCCGAGGTCCTGGAAAGCCTTGGGCTGGACCTCGAGCGGCTGCGCAGCGAGTTGCGTAGGCAGATGGAAGTGGAGGCAACGGGTGAGGGCTCGGCCGATGTATCGTTCACACCGGAGGCCCAGCGCGTGTTACAGCGCGCCTACGCCGAAGCCAGACAACTGGGTGATTACCATATCGGCACCGAGCACATACTCATCGGCCTGCTGCGAGAAGGACGAGGCGCGGCATATCGCCTGCTGCGCCGCCATGGCGCCGACCTGCCGATGGTGCGCCACGCCCTGCGCGAAGTCTCCGGCCGCTCTGATGAGCGCGGCGAGCAAGAGGGCGAAGGCAGCGAAACGCCAACTCTCGACTACTTCAGCCGCGACCTGACGGAGTTGGCTCGCGAAGGCAAATTGGACCCCATTGTTGACCGTGAGACCGAGACCGAGCGCGTTATCCAGATACTCTGCCGGCGCACCAAGAACAACCCCTGTCTGCTCGGGGAAGCCGGGGTAGGCAAGACCGCCATCGTCGAGGGCCTCGCTCAGAAAATCGTCAACGCCGAAGTGCCCCCGCTGCTTCGTGATCGGCGCGTGGTGGCGCTCGACCTGGCCGGGCTCGTTGCCGGCACCAAATACCGCGGCGAGTTCGAGGACCGGATGAAGCGGGTGCTGGACGAGATCAGGGAAAGCGACGGCAAGATCATCGTCTTCCTTGACGAGCTCCAGACTATTGTCGGCACCGGCGCGGCCGAGGGCGCTATGGATGCCTCAAACATACTCAAGCCCGGCCTGGCACGCGGGGAGTTGCAGTGCGTCGGCGCCGCCACCATGGATGAATACCGCAAGTATATCGAGAAAACCCCGTCGCTGGAGCGCCGCTTCCAGGCGATCAAGGTCGAAGAGCCGAACGCCGAGCAGACCATAGAAGTCCTGCGCGGTGTCCGCGAGCGCTACGAGGAGTTCCACGGCGTGCAGCTTACCGAGGAGGCGCTGCAGGCTGCCGTTGACCTGTCGGTGCGCTACATCAGCGACCGCGCCCTGCCTGACAAGGCCATTGACCTCATAGATGAGGCCTGCTCCCGCGTCAAATTGCGCCACTTCAGTGACGAGCAGCCGGGAATTGACGATCTGACTGAAAAACGCGCCGATCTGGAACGCAGTATGGAGGCGGCCCTGTCGCCGGAGAATATGGATATCGAGGAAGCGCAAAGAGCTGACAGCCACCGCCGCCAGATTGATGCCGAAATCGCCCAACTCAAGCAAGAGTGTGAGCAAACCGAGGCACCGGAGGTGCTGGCGGAAGATATTGCCGATATCGTCTCAATGTGGACCCACATCCCCGTCAGCTCCCTCACGCAGGCAGAATCCCGGCGTCTGCTCTGCATGGAGGATGAGATACACGAGGATATGGTGGGGCAGGACGAGGCCATCGAGACAGTGGCCAAGGCCATCCGACGCGCCCGCGCCGGAGTAAAGGACCCGCGACGGCCGATGGGCTCATTTATATTCCTCGGCCCAACCGGTGTAGGCAAGACGCTGCTGGCGCAGACACTGGCCAAGTTCCTGTTTGGCGACCGTGAGGCCCTGATCCGCATTGACATGTCCGAATACATGGAGAAGTTCGCGATATCGCGCCTGATTGGTGCGCCGCCCGGCTACGTGGGATATGAGGAAAGCGGCCAGCTTTCGGAAGCGGTCCGGCGCCGCCCCTATTCGGTAGTGCTATTCGACGAAATCGAGAAGGCACATCCGGAGGTCTTCAACATCCTCCTGCAGATCATGGAGGACGGGCGGCTGACCGATGCCCAGGGCCGCACGGTTGACTTCAAGAACGCCGTCATCATCATGACCTCCAACGCCGGCGCCCGCACCATCACCTCCGACAAGCCGGTCGGCTTCAGCACCGAGGAGAGCGACCAGGTGACCCGCGACAGGCGCAAGGACTACATCAGGATGAAGAACAAGGTGACCGAGGAACTGCGCAAGACCTTCAGCCCCGAGTTCCTCAACCGCGTGGACGATGTGGTCGTATTCCACGCACTCGGCCGCGAGCAGATCGAGGCGATAGTGGATCTGGAGGTGCGCAATGTGCGCGACCAGTTGGCCGCCAAGGGGCTGAAGTTCGAGATCACCGAGCGGATGCGGCAGCATCTTTCCGAAGAAGGCTACAATCCCGACATGGGCGCTCGACCGCTGCGCAGAGCCGTCCGCGAGTTCATAGAAGATCCGGTGGCCCAACATCTGCTCGAGGAGGACAAAGAAGAATACACCGGCCTGCTGCGAGTGGACATGAGGGGCGACGGCGAAGTCATGGTCGAGATCGAGGAGGACCCCGTAGCCGTCAGAAACTGACCGCAGGTTCTTGCCCCGTAATCCATGAGATGAAATCGCCCGCCTCGACCATCGAGGCGGGTCGTTATTTTCCCTCCCAACAAACCGACGGCGACCCAGATCATTGACGAATACCTGGCAAGAGGGTGTGCAACTCCGGCGCTGCTCTATGTGAGCTAATTTCGCCGTAGCGCGATTCTTGCTCTGCCGAAAACGGCTTTTTCGGCTATATCCCCACAAGCAATGAAGCCCTGATGCAGCGGGCCTCCTGCGAATTCGAGGGGGTTGCTAGTACCACTGATAGGGGTTTGAAAAGGGGGAGGTCGAGGTTTTTGCTCATGGCTAGCAAAACTGCTTCGAAGCCAGGAGGCCCTGAAAACACGGGCCTCGTACTAGGTATGAGGTCCGTGTGTGGCAGTAACCGGAAGACGGTGCTGAGGGGGAGCAGCGTGAAGAAACTGTGACAAAGAGGCGCTCAGGCCCTGATACTGCGGGCTTCGTGCTCAGGGGCATGAACGTCCTATCGGTGTCATAGGGAGTCGCTGGATATACAATCAATCAGAGCCATTCACGAGCACTCCGGGCTAGTCATAGACCAGTATCACATGGCTTAGTTTCCTGCGTGGCACTGTTACGAACATCCCGTTGGAGTACAGTCCGGAGGACGAGCCGCCATCGAGATTGGCCGCATGGCGAGCTCCCAGCCGCAACATGATATGGGCCAGCTTGTTCAGCGTCACCGGCGTGTGAACCGTGACCAGGATGAGCTTTTCGCTGCAAGTCAGCCCCATGGCGCTGCGGCGGGCCTTGCCCAGCACCGCCGGGTCGGTGAAACCCTCCTCGCGCGGATGCAGGTAGAGAGCCGCGTCACGCACCAGAGTCGGCCCGGTACAGATGGCATGACGGCACTCGCTGAAGCTCAACTGCTCGGTCTCGTCGGGAAAGCGGAATCGGACCTCCCCATTGTCATGAAAGCAGATCGCCGTCCCGTAGCGGCCCTGGTAGAGGTACTGGCTGTAGCGAACGATGGTGCCGGTCGGCTGCCCATTCTGCAGGTGGAAGTACGTGCCGTTGATGGCGGCTCGCGGCTGGTAGCGGGCTACGATCCGGTAGAAACTCGCCCAGGGAAAATAACCTCGTTTCGGGTCCGCATCGCGGGCGAACCCGGGCATTACACGCACGGTCGGGGCCGCGGTATTGACGGTCACCACGTTGACACCCACTCCGCCGATAAGGTGCCACGAGCGCCCCACATTCGCGGAGCGATCTGGGGTGGAGTTGCCAAACAGCGGCAGTGGCGCCACGGCGACAGCGGCTCCGTCACTGCACAATACCGGCCTGACGCCCGCCATAACGCCCAAGTACAGCAACGTGGCCAGCAACGTAAGATGCCGGGGAGGACATGCCAGGATTGATAAGCCCCTACTCTTGCTCATAGCTCGTCTGCTTGCCTTGCTGCAGTTTGTGTTCCAGATGCTGCGTGCGCCAGGCCTGTCCTGCATCATCACGATACGGCAGCGGTTGCCGGTAGAACTGTTGCCGCCATTCTAATTATACCCATCCTGATTGCCTCTTAGTCTCTGGAGTTGGCAGGCGAGCGAGGCCATCCAGCGCCGGCGCAACGGCACACCGTAGCGATCTGAGAGGCAAGACGAGCAGCGAAGGGGAAAGGTAACAGCGAACAGCGATGGCAGCGCTGTCTTAGTCCGTCGGGCCGTGGTCTTCCAAAAGCTCGACGATGTCTGTGTGGCCCGCACGCTCTGCCAGTTGCAGCGGAGTGTGGCCCTGGGGATCGTGCGCATTAAGGTCGGCGCCGTGTTCCAGCAGAAGTTCTACTACTTCGCGAGAGCTGCTCAGGACCGCGAAGTGCAGCGCAGAAGGCAGGCCTCCGCCTTTGATCTGAACGTTCGGGCTCGCCCCGTCGGCCAGCAGCCTCCTGACTTCTGCCGTACTTCCCTCCGCGCAGGCCTGAAGTAACTTGCCCGACAGAATGACTTGTCGCAAATCCATGATCGGTCGCCTCCATAGCTTCGGATGGCATGATGTTTCCGGCAGTTCGGTCGCCCGGTGTTCCTGCCAGCCGCTTTCGACATTGACGGGCCAGCCTGCCTCGACGTGGCGTAGGCTGTGATCGCCCCCGTGTGTGATCACCTCCAGAACTGCCACCATTTGCCCGCCTGCTGACGCAGCAGCTCGACCATTTCGGAGGGCCCCTCGCTGCGCACCATACTCAGCGGAGTCCTCCCGTCAGAGTCCTTCACCCGTACTCGGGCTCCCCGCTGCAACAACAGCCTCGCCAGTTCGATGGAGCCACTGTAGGCCGCGTAGTGAAGCGGAGTCGTGCCTCCGGCCTTGGCCTTGACATTAGCGCCATGCTCTAATAGCACTCGCGCCACTTCGACGTAGCCTGGCTCTGCTGCATCGTGCAACGGCGTCCTGCCATGGACGTCTTTCGCGTTGGGGTCGGCGCCCTGCTGCAAGAGAAGCGTAGCTACCTCAGGGTGGCCACCATAGGCCGCAAAATGAAGCGGGGTCTGGTACATCGAGTTCGTGACGTTGACAGCAGCGCCCGCCTCCAAGAGCACCTTCGCCACTTCAGTAGAGCCACTAAAGCCTGCCCCGTATAGCGCGGTCTGGCCCCGCTCGTCTCTGTCGTCCGGATCCGCTCCCTGGGCGAGCAGACGCGTGACCTCTTCTGCATCGCCCTTTGCAGCCGCACGCTGTAACTGCTGACTCATTCGTCCTACCTCCCTTGCTTATGGCCTTACACGGCAATGGCACCAACCGGCGAACGGCAGCGGCCAAAGTGTAAAACGGCAAGACCACAAAGTGTAAAACGACTCAAAGTCCGCCGGCACAACGAAAGCCACGCGTGTGGTCCCGAAACGCCGGGGGGAGGTCGTCGCGGTAAGGACAACGAAAGAGCCTGAGGTCGACGCCCCTCCAAGAGCCGCCCCGCAAGACCCGCTGGTGGTGCAAAGTCATCGGAGACAGAGATGCGATAACGTCGGCCTCACCCTCGGACGGGCCGTGGGGATCTACCTCCGGGCTCTTGGCGTAGTAATCCGCGGCAGACCAGTCCGAACACCACTCCGCGACATTGCCAGCCATGTCCAAAGCGCCGCACCAACTGGCGCCCTGCGGGAAGCTGCCCACCGCAAACGTCGTGCCGCCCGGCCCCTTGTTTTTCCTGTTACAGCACTTCTTGTCGTCCCACTCATCGCCCCAGGGATACTTGCGGCCCTCCGGCCCGGCCGCCGCGTACTCCCACTCCGCCTCCGTCGGCAGCCGCAGCCCATAGTGCTCACAATAAGCAACGGCATCTTCCCAGCTTACATATACTACCGGATGGTCATCTCCCTGGTCGCTTTCCGATGGGAATTCGCGGTCCGTCGCCTCGCAGAACTTGCGGTACTGGGCATTGGTCACCTCACACCTACCCAGCCAAAAGCCTTTGGTAATCTTCACCAGATGCGCAGGCTTCTCGTCATCTTCTGCATCATCATCGTCGCATCCCATCATGAATTCTCCCGGCGGCACCCATACCATCGTCCCGCCATCGGGGCCGATAATGTCTTCAGCGGCAGTCGTGCCGGGCCGCTGCCACGGATTGCCACTTTCCCCTGTCTCAGGGGCGATCTCCTGCACAGGTTGCCTTTGGCAAGATGTGATGCAAGACGCGAAGCCCACTGTCAGGCAAACCAGGATAGGTCTCATCTAGATCGCCTCCTGGATTGAATACGTTCGTCCGGCTAGATGATTTCTGCAAGAGCTATGGGATTACCTGCAATGTGGGGTGTTGGCAGCAAATCCGGGGCCGCGAGTAGGCCGGAACTATGATAGAACTTTTGCAATAGAAATGAGCAGAAATGCGAAAAACGCAACTAAACAAGGATTCGGTTGAATGGGAGAAGAACAATAGGGCAACAAGTATTTTGCGGCTGGCAGTGAGGGGAAGTCACGTATGCAAGCGCGCTGGGGGCGAAGCAGGTCTCCCGTGGAATCTGACCCGCTGTCGCGTGTTGTCACAGAGCGATGGCGTCGGCCCGGAAGCCTTATGGGGCTTTGCCTGTGGCGCGTTTTGCTCGTTGTCGGTATCTCAAGCGCGTTGCCGGTCTGGGCGCAAAACGGTTCCGGAGCCAGGCGGCCAAGCGGCGTAGTCCCCGACATGTTCAGGCTTTCTCCCGCCATTCCCGGAACCTCAGAATATGAAATGCGGCAGAGGGCCTCTGAGTTGGAGGCCGTGCTGGCCGACCTGGATGCGATCGTCTCGGCGCGAGTAAGCCTGCGGCAGGCAACCGGTGAGGGCGAGGCACCTGCAGCCGCCGTGCAACTCGAACTTACCGCGGACGCAGCGTGGTCGGCGCAACTTTCGCAGACCGTTGTGGCCCTTGTCAGTCAGCTTGAGCCGGAACTAACCCTGGAAGCAATCCTCATCACAGACAGACAAGGGCGCGTTCTGTTTGACAAGGGCCGCATTGCCACGGCTCCCGATCCCGCGCCGCAACCCCAGCCGACGGCGCTGGTACAGACGCTATCGGGGCCGGTGGCAATTGCCGTGGGCCTGGCACTGGGCCTGGTCGTCGTGCTTGGTTGGTGGTTGTTCGGAGCCAGGCCGGCTTTACGGGTGCGTGGACAGCCGTCGGCCCCGGAGGGCCCGTGGACATTCCTCGCCACTGTCGAACGCTCTAAGCTCAAGCGCGTGCTGAGGGCGCAGCGTCCCGAGCTTATCGGTGCGATCGCGGCTCAACTCGATGACCGCACCGCCGCACGCCTGCGGCCGGTGCTGAGAGCTCTTGACCATACGGCGATACCCGCGCCGGATCGGGCGATACACCCTGAAATAGCAGACGCCTTGGCAGTCAAAATCAGGCAGATGCTTGCGGAAGAGGAATAGTAGGTAAGAAGAGGGGGGTTGCAATTGCCTCGTGTTTTCAAGGCCGATGAACTACCCGAAGGCGGTCGCATCAGGCCCTTAGGAAAAACGTTGACGGAAGCGACCAAGGAGCCGGAAGCGAGAACGCAAGCGGAGCCGCAGCCTGCCGAGCCGGCAGTAGAAGCGGCACGAGTAGAGCCACATCCCCCGCAGGTGTCGGCGGATAGCCTCGAGCGCGTCCAGCGCCTCCTACACGAAGTTGTCGCCAGCTTCGGCCGGCAGCGTAATCAACTGCTCCAGCAGCTCAAACCTGGGCTGGCGAAGCTGGTAATCGCCGTGGCGCGGCAGATCGTAGGGCGCGAACTGAGCGCCGATGAAGACGCGATCAAGCGGGTGATGGACACTGCGCTTGCGGAGCTGGGTCGCTCGGGCCGCGTCGTCGCCCGGGTCAGCCCGGAAGATGCGCCGGTTCTGCGCGAAGCGATCGAGCAGGATCAGTGGGCGCCGCCGCCGATGGTCGAACTCGAAATCGTCGCCGATGCCTCCGTGACCAGAGGCGGGTGTGTGCTGGAAAGCGATTACGGGCAGGTTGATGCGACTATTGAGACGCAGATCGCTGAACTGGCCAGGCTTTTGGACAATAGCGAAAACCAATAGACTTAGGGGATCAAGTTGAGCGCGCGGCGCGACACGACAGTTGAGATTGACTTCGGCAACTGGCTGGCGGAGCGGACGGCCAAGGTGCAACAGGGCCGGCACTTTCGCAGGCTGGGCACCGTGCAGGAGATCGTCGGCTTGACCATGGTCTCTCAGGGGCCACCGGCGCAGGTGGGGGAGACCTGCTATATCAAGCCGGCGATGGACCGGCCCACCGTCTGCGCGCAGGTGGTCGGGTTCCGCGACAGCCGGGTGCTGCTAATGCCGTTGGGCGACACCCGTGGCATCCAGCCCGGCTGCGAGGTAGTGGCAAGCGGCGAGCAGCTCTCCGTGCCGGTCGGGCCGGAGTTGCTGGGCCGCGTCATCGACGGGTTTGGCGCACCGCTGGACGGACGTGGTCCGCTGGATGCCGCGCGTCGCCGCAGGATATATGCCGATGCGCCGCGGCCGATGGAGAGGACCAGGATGACGCAGCCGATGTATCTTGGCGTCCGCGCCATTGATGCTTTGCTGACCTGCGCCAAGGGCCAGCGGGTGGGTATCTTTGCGGGCAGCGGCCTGGGCAAGAGCGTGCTGCTGGGGATGATCGCGCGCAACAGCAGCGCCGATGTCAATGTTATCGCGCTGGTGGGCGAACGCGGCCGGGAGGTGCTGGACTTCGTCGAAGATAAAATGGGCCCGGCGCTGGAGCGTTCGGTCGTAGTGGTCGCGACCGCCGACGAGCCCGCTCTGATCCGCTTGCAGGCCGGTTTTGCCGCCACAACAATAGCCGAGGAATTCCGCGACCAGGGCGCTCATGTGATGCTGATGATGGATTCTATTACCCGGCTGGCGCGGGCGCAGCGGGAAGTGGGGCTGGCCGCGGGCGAGGTTCCGGCCAATCGCGGCTTCCCGCCTTCGGTTTACGCGATGATACCGACCCTGGTGGAGCGGGCCGGGCCGTCAGCAGACGGGACCATCACAGGCATGTACACGGTGCTGGTCGAGGGCGATGACATGCTTGAGCCGGTGGCTGATACGGTGCGCGCCACTCTCGACGGCCATATCGTGCTGTCGCGGGACCTGGCTGAAAAGGGCCGGTATCCTGCCATAGATGTCAATGCGAGCATCTCGCGCTCGATGGTGCAGGTGGTGGACGAAGCGCACTGGGAGCTGAGTGAAACGGCGCGCCGGCTGCTGCGGACATACGCCGACATCGAGGACCTGGTTGCCGTCGGCGCCTACGAGGCAGGCGGCGACCCCTGGGTGGATGTGGCCGTGGCCATCAACCCGCAGATGCGGGAATTCCTGAGCCAGGGCATTGAGGAACAGGCTGACCCGGTTGATGCGCTGACGCGTCTGCAGCAACTGATTAGGGCCGCCGAAGAAATTATCGGCGGCAGGTGATGAGCTCTTGAAAGAAGCCAGCAGGCTTGCGCGTCTGGCCAGACACTTCGCGATGGAGCACAAGCGGCTTGAGCTCGCAAAGCGGGCCTCTGAGACGGCCATGCGCCGGGTACAAGCGCGTCAGAGACGCTTGGCCGCCGAGCAGACCACGGCTGCGGAGGCCGAGCCGCCGCGCAGAAACGCCGTGGCATGGATTAGGTGGCGCGGAGCCTACCTGGACAGGACAGGCAATCAGAGCAAACGGCTTGCCGCCAGCCAGGAGCAGCTCAGGATCGCCCTGGCGCTGCAGAACAGACGCCTGGTGCGAAGCTCGGGCCGCCAGCGCGGAATAGAAAAGCTGCTGGCTGCTGCGCACAGCGCCGAGCAAGGACGCGTCGAAAGTATGCAGCAGGCTGAGGCCGACCAGCGCGCCGGCATATCGCGCCTCGGAAGAGACGATGTGATATGAAACAGACAACTGAGACTGTGCGGCCGCTTGCGATGCCACGCGCCGACGCGCCCGGACATCTGGACCGGCTAGTTCTGCAGCGCTGGGCCGAGCGCATGGCCGCAGCATGTGGGCCCGAGCTTGCACAAAGAGCCGCCCTTCCCGCCCGCCAAATCAACTGCACAGCCAGCGTCCTGCCCAGCGGCGAGCAGTGGCAGCACCCGCCCGACGCAGCATGGCTGGCGGTGCAGTGGGGTCCGGTTCCCGGCCGGATCGCCATCCCAATGCCACTGGCGGTCTCTCTGGTGGCGCGGTGCCTGGGATATGATAGCTGCTCTGAACAGCCGCTTGCTGCCCTCGATTACGAGGTGCTCATCGTGTGGCTGCGGCCGGTGCTGAACTGGATGCAGGAGACGGCCAACCTGCGTGACCGCGCGACACTGAGCGCTGCCGAAGCCGACCTCGAAACACTTGGCAGCGGGCCGGCGGTGCTGTTGAGCATTTCCATGACCGTGGGAGCCGTCCGGGGGACGTGGCAGTTGGTAGTGCCGTGGGAGGCACTGCGCGAGCAACTGCGCGTCGAGGCCGCGCTGCGTGGAGGTCGGGTGAGAGCGGAGGTGGCGGCTCTGGGCGGCCTGCCAGTGACTGTCGAGGCGATCATCAGCGGCGGCACGCTGGCGCTTCGTGAGAGCTTTGAACTGGAAGTGGGTGATGTGATAGCTCTCGATTGTGACCTGACCACCGCCGTAGAACTGCGGGTCGGCAGTCAAGCCGTGGCGGTGGGCAGACTGGGAAGCCATGAGGCGCAATGGGCCGTGCGTATAAGCGAGATGCAATGGCGTACAAGTGCCCGGAGCACTGAGGAGGCAAGCAATGACTGACGAAAACGATCCCAACGAGGGAGCGAGTGGCAGTGAGGGTGCCGACAGTGAAAGCAGTGCGCTGAGTTCTGTGGTGCTGGCGGCTCTGGGCGATATGTCGCTTGCGGTGGAGGTGCGCGTAGGTAGTGCGAAGATCAGCCTGCGGGAGCTCCTGGACTGCACGCCGGGGACAGTCCTGGCGCTTGACGCTCCCGTCGGGGGACTGGTTGACCTGCTGGTTGGCGGTCAGCTTGTGGCACGCGGCGAGTTGGTCGCAATCGACTCGCAGGTTGGGCTGCGGATCGTAGAGATCGTCACGGAGGGCGGCAGCAATGAGGCCTAAAACCCACACAGTCATCATTTTGCTGCTCAGTGCAGCGCCCGCCTGGTGCCAAGTTGACACGCCGCTGTCCGCCCACGAGCCGACCTACCATCTGCTCCGCGCGCTGGCCAGTCTGCTGATCGTCATCGTCTTGATTCTTCTCACCTACTATGCTCTGAAGAAGCTGTCGTGGCCTGCGCCCGGCGCGCTCACCGAAGGGCCGCTTGAACTGCTGCAGGTTTTGCCCGTGGGGCCGGGCCGGCGCATCTATCTAATCGGCCTGAAGGGGCGCGCCTACGTCATCGCATGGTCACAGGAAAGTGTCGCGCTTATAGGCGAATTGGAAAGGTCAGAGGTTGATGAGCAGCTCCCTGACGGCTAAGGCGCGGGTGCTACAGGGCGCACTTCTGACTGCGGCCTGTGGGCTGCTTGCCCAGCCAGTAGCGGCCCAGGAAGGGATCAGCATTGATTTCGGGTCCGGGGAGTCGGGAAGCTACGCGCGACTGCTCTTGCTGTTTGCCGCCATCGCGCTGGCCCCGGCGGTGCTGGCCGTCGTCACCAGCTTCGCCCGCATCGCGATCGTCCTTTTCTTTATGCGCGCCGGCCTCGGGGCCAACGACATCCCGCCGACCGTGGTGATTATTGGCCTGGCCATTTTCCTCACCGTCTTCACCATGGCTCCGCAGATGGAGCAAGCCTATTCCAAGGCGATCGCCCCTTATCTGGCCGGCGAGTTGGAGCTGGATGGGGCCAGCAGCATCTTTGTGGAAGAACTGCGGGGGTACATGGGCGCGCACACTCGCCCGGCTGATTTGGCCGTGTTCGAGGAATTCAGGCCGGAGCGGGCTGCGGATCAGGCAGTGCCGATGGGCACGCTCGTGCCCGCCTTCATCATCAGCGAGCTACGCGCCGCCTTCCTGATCGGCTTTATCATCTACCTGCCGTTTCTGGTCATAGACCTGGTGGTGGGCAGCACGCTGGCGTCAGTGGGATTGGTCAGCTTGCCCGCGCCGGCCATCGCTTTGCCGTTCAAGGTGCTGCTTTTCGTGATGGTGGACGGCTGGGCGCTGCTGACGCAGTCGCTGCTGGCGACGATACTCTAGGGTATGTAGTCCATGACAATGTGGAATCGCAGCAGGCTACCGGCCAGCCGGAATTCGAGGTCTATATCTTTCATGACCGGCCCATGATTCGCGGCCACATCGGTATTGACTGTCCCAGTGCATGCGCCCTGTTCGCCCTGAAAGTTAATCGTGGCCTGCATAGTCTGTACGCAGGTCACCCACTCAACGTCCGTACCGGTGCCTGCAATGTTTTCAGGGAGCCGGTACTGTACCTTGAAGTTTGTCGTAGTGCCACTGAGCGTGTCGTTGTTGGAGTAAAACGGTATCGTGGTCAGCGGCACGGAATGAGTCGCTGCACGGCCGGTAATTACGGGATTGCGCAAGAATGGTCGGTTGTCGGACACCGGTGTGGGTATGGCCGTGGGCGGGCCTGAGGCTGTTCGTACTGTGTGGTTGGCAATGCCGTCGCCATCAGTGTCATAGGAAGCGAAGTATTCGTTCCAATCGCGTAGGCCGCCTTGAGTAGATGAGAACAGATAACCGAGGTATTGACCCAGCCGAGAGGCGGGGTCCAAGCCAACATCCGGCACCGCAATTTCGGGGAAGTCGTCTGTTATGGTCGCGATCTGGATCAGACTGCCGCCGGTGCCCGGAACGACATCAGTCACCTGGCGGGTGGATTGCTCGCTCGCGGTGACAGTCTGGTTCCCATAGTAAGTCGTGACATCCATTTGATAATTCCATCGGGTGCCTAGTGCCGTCGGCAAGAAATCGCCCTCCAGGCTGTGGTATGGAATGCCCCGTCCGCCACAGCCGCTAAGTGCAACTATTGCAATGATGGCACACAAGATCAAAATGGTCGCAGCACGCATGGCGACCTCCTAATAAGAAACAAGTTGCTGCCCACTGGTGGTGACTGTTACAATTATGGCACATGGGGGAATAATCGTCAACTTGCATGACCCGTGTCGGCCCATATCCCGGCAGCATTTCGGGAGGGAGTTGATGCGTCACGAACGCTACCGAAGCGGTTGAGTTGTTGCGCCACGTGTTGTTGATCGGGCTCTATCTGTCTTTGCCGCCTATGGTGGCGGCGGCGCTGGCGGGATTTGCCGTGGGACTGCTGCAGTCGGCTACCGGTCAAAACGACCAGGCCGTGTCTTTCGTTCCGCGCATCCTGGCCGCCGGTGCCGCTGTCATGGTCTTCGGTATGTGGTTAATCTCTCTGGCTACCGACTTCTGGTACAGATTGTGGACCAGCCTGCCTGAACTGGTGCGATAGGGCTAATTCGCTATGCCACAGCTATTTGACGCAGTGCCACTTTGGGGACTTGTATTTGCCCGCGTCGCCGGCATCGCCCTGTTGGTCCCACCGATCGGCTTGCAGCATGTGCCGATTACTATCAGGATTGCCGCCGCCGGCATCATATCCGTGCCGCTCTACTACACCGCGGGCGGCTTGGAGGCAGCCGTCCCGGGCTTGGGCACCTACACGCTATGGGTGGCAAAGAACCTGGCAGTCGGTCTGATAATCGGCGGGGCGGTAGCTTTGGTCTTGTGGGCCGCCGTGATGGCCGGCACGTATCTGGAGAGGCTGGCCGGCTGGTCGTCGCCAACGCCCCAGGCAGGCATCGCCAGCTCACTGTTGTATCTGCTCTGCGCGGTTCTTTTTGTGCTAATAGACGGCCACCACGCCGTATTTCGGGTCGTGGCAGCCTCATTTGAGAGCGTCCCACCCGGGCCGGGGTCATGGGCCGCATTGGCCGAGCGAGCCCTGCTGCTGTTGCCTGCGAGGATGTTCCTCGTGTCATTGATGATCGCCGCGCCAGCGTTGCTAGCCGCCTTGTTGGCGATGACGCTGCTAGCCGCGGCGGAGCGGGTGTCGCTGGAGCTGGCGGCGAGCGGAATCAGCCGCATCACAGCGCCGCTGTTGGTAACCGTCGCGCTGATCGCCGCTCTGCCGGCAGTAGCTTATGTCGCGCTCTGGCAACTGCAGGTGATGTTGAATCAGGTCGCGGCCCTGCTGGGTTAGCAGGGCGGCCGTGTGTGGTGCGGTCGGCGTTGCAGGCCGAACACTTTCGTCGCACTTCGTAACGAGGCCGATTATGGCCGAACAATGGCCCAAGCGCTACGATCCCAGCGACCGCAAGTTAGAATACCTGCGCAGGCGGGGCAGCCATCCGTCCAGCCCAATGGCCTCGGCGCTACTGGCCCTTGCCTGTGGCCTGGGAGCCGTGCTGCTTGTTGGTCAGCGGGCCATGCTAGAGCCGCTTTCGGAATTGGTCGGTCTCAGCCTGGGTTCCCCTCAGATGCCCGCCGAGGCGCTATTGCAGCACACGGCAAAGGCTCTTAGCGTAGCCGGCCTCGCGATCCTGCCGGTGGGGCTGGCGACCCTGGCCGGGTGGCTGCTTGGCAACAGCCTGCAGACCGGCTTTGCGCTCAGGTGGCCGTGGTCATCCCCCTCAGGGCTGACTTACTACACGATCCCGCGCCGCCACAGTGCCGACACCGCGGTTCGCGGGATACTCGCCGCCCTGCTGCTAGCAGCCACCATCGTCACCGTAGCCGGTGTCTGCCAGGCCGCTGCGGAACTGCCACTAGACGCAGAGCTGGCCTTCAGCCGGATCTGTTACGCGTACCTGCGGCCCGTCCTGAGCACGTTCTTGCCGGCGCTTGTGGCGGTAGTGATCCTGGATGTGGTGTGGAGTCGGTACAGCTATGTGACCGCGGCGCGCATGACAGAGAGCGAACGGCGGCGGGAAGTTGAGGAAACTGGCATCGGCTGGCTGACAAAGCGACGCCGGGAAAGACTGCGGCGGCACGGAGGTAGATGATGGACATCTTCCGACACATCTCCGCCCAGATGGTGGTCGCCCTGGCGGCCGCCCTGGCGATGTTGGCCCTGATTGTTCCACTTCCGGGCTGGGCGCTGGACCTGCTGTTGTCCGCCAATCTGGCGATTTCGCTGGCCGTCTTCGCACTGGCGTTGCTGGTCAGGAGGCCGGTGCGGCTCAGCGGCCTGCCCGGCCTGATCGTGGTCTCAAGTCTGGGCCGTGTGGTCCTGGCTCTGGCCGTGGCTCGGAATATTCTACTGGGCGGCACCGGCGGCGAGGTGGTCTCGGCGCTTGGGGCCATCGGCGCGGGCGGCGGCTGGCTGGTCGGAATTGTGGTGGTGCTGATGGTGGCGCTGATAGACCTGCTGGTTATCGCCGTCGGCATGGTGCGGGTCTCTGAGGTCCTGGCCCGGTTTGCCCTCGACGCCTTGCCGGGACGACAGATGGGCGTTGATGCCGCCGTCGCCGATGGCCGTCTGACCGCCCAGGAAGCGAGCGATAAGCAGCAGCAGATTGACGACGAATGCGCTTTCTACGGGGCTATGGACGGGGCTGCTCGGTTTCTGCGTGGGGACTGCACTGCCACACTCGTCATTGTCGCTGCTACTCCACTCGTGGCGCTTCTGATTGGCGAGTCGGCCGTTGCAACGACAGGTGGTGACCTGGCCAGTTACCTGCAGTTAGCGGCCGGGCACGGGCTGGTGATTCTGTTGCCGGCATTGCTGATCGGCGGAGCCGGGGCGATGGTTCTGGCGCGCGCAGGCAGTGAAGAGACGTTTGGCTCAGAAATTGCAGGTGAACTGTTGGTGCAGCCGATGGCCCTGGGCGCCGCCGCCGTAGTGCTCTTGGTAATTGCCCTCATCTCGCCTACAGCGCGGCTCCCGCTGATCGTCATGGTACTGGTGATCGCAGGGGCAGCGGTGGCGTTCAGAAGACAGTCGGGTGGACCGCTGCGATCGGACGTGTCCGGGCAGCAACGTGACGGTGAGAACCGCATTGAGATCGGCCTGGGATTGATCCATCTTATCCAACACGAAGAGTTTGAGACTATGCTCGCCGAGCTGCGACAACGAGTGCAACGACGAATCGGCTTGCCCGTGAAGCCTTTTGTCGCCACCGACAGCAGCGAGCTGGGCATGAATCAGGTTGCCCTGGTGGTCAACGGGCAGCTCACCGGCCAATGCACGGTTCGTCCCGGGCGGCTGCTTGCCGTTGGGACGTCAGCAGAAGATTTCGCCGGAGCCGATGAGGCCCGTTGTGGCGTGCGAAATGTCGGCGCGTGGATCGTTCCTGACGATGAAGAGACAGCCCGCCGCGATGGGATAGAGGTGGTCGAGCCGCTGCCGGCGCTACTGATGCTGGTGGAAGATAGGCTGCTGGCCAGCGCCGACGAACTCTTCGACGCCCGGCGCGCTGCAGAGATGCTGGGTGAAATGGCAACAACGCATCCGGAGCTGGTCGAGGCAGCGCAGGCTCAGGGGCTGGACGCGGTACTGCTGCGCCGAATTGGGACGGCGCTGCTGGCCGATGGCGTTAGCTTGCAGAACTCTCCGGGCATCCTTGAAGGCGCCGTTGAGGCCCTGCGCGCGGGCAGTGACGAAGATGGCGTGATCGAGGCAGTGCGCAAACGACTTAGTCGGAGCATCTGCCAGGCCGCCGGCCCTGACGGGACTATCCTGGCCATTGAGTTGGCGCCGGCGGTGGCCGAAGAGCTGGCTGTCAGCTATGCCAACGGTCAACTGGCGATCCCACCACAACGCGCTGAGCGGTGGCTGCGACTGCTTGCCGAACATGGCCGGGAGACGTTGCGCAGAAAACACCCAATTGCCGTGCTCTGCGACGCGCAACTACGCCCCGCGCTAAGTAAGCTGATTGCTGAGAGCGGACAGAAGCTGATGGCGATTGCATTTGACGAACTGGCACCTGATTACTCGGTCGAGCGGCTGGGAATCATTACTGAGGCTGAGATATCCGGCCAGGAGCAGGTTGCCAAGCGGGCCGAGGAGTGATAGGACTGCGACCCGAACAAGCCGGCGTGCGAACCGGTCATAAAGGCCCCAGTGCCGCTCGGCAGCGGCTGATAACCGACAACGTTGACCTGGTACACTACATCGTGAGCCGAATCGCGATCCACCTGCCGGACAGAGTGGACAGAGACGACTTGGTCAGCGCCGGTCTTATCGGGCTTGTCAAGGCGTCCGACCGCTTTGACGAAAAGCGGGGTATCAAGTTCCGCACGTACGCGAGCAGTGTCATTCGTGGCGAAGTGATGGAGTCGTTGCGTGCCAAGGACTGGGCGCCCCGCAGCGTCCGGCGCAAGGCCCGTCAACTGGCGGGCGCTGTGGGGGAGCTGGAGGGGCGTCTGGGCCGGCCGGCCACGGACGCCGAAATCGCCGACAATCTCGATATTAGCATTGACGAATACTATGACCTGCTGTCCGAGACCAGCGGCGCTAACTTAGTGTCGCTGGACGAACTCCTGGACGAATGGCAGCTAGACGCCGGCGACGGCATGGCTCAACCGGCCGCCGACGACAGCGCCAACCCCGCCGAAGTGCTGGAGCACGAGGCCCTGCTTGAAGTGGTGGCCGTAGCAGTGGAGCGCCTGCCCGAACGCGAGCGGCTGGTCGTGGGGCTGTACTACCAGGAAGAACTCACGCTCCAGGAAATCGGCCAGATTCTGGGTGTCACTGAATCGCGCGTCTGCCAGATTCACACCCAGGCCGTGACCCGTCTGCGGGCCACTTTGCACCGTGAACTGGGCCTGCCGTAGGCATCTCCGATGTATCCCGCGAGTGTTGTGAATTCCGCCTTTCACTTTCATCCCCTTGTATGCTATAATCACAAGCAGTTTCGTGTATGTGGGCGTCATTATCCTAACCGAAAGTGTAAAGGAGTTGCTGTTCCTTGCGGAAATCCACAGTCCTAATTGCAGTCTGTTTGAGCGTCATCGTAGTCGTATTGTTCGCGGTTTTAGGCGGCTGCGGCAGCCAGCCAATGGCAGTGGTCAACGGAATTAAAGTCACCCGCGCCGAATTCAACAAGCGGCTTGAGCAAACTCAGGGCAGGCAGGTTCTGGGCGACCTGATTCTGCGGGCGCTAGTCGAGGACGCCTTCGCTAAATCCGGCCTTACGCTGACTGACGAGGAGCTTGAGGGCGAGGTCGAACAGGCCAAGTCCTCCGCCCCGGATGAGGCCGCCTGGCAGCAGTTGCTGGCCGCACAGGGGATAGATGAGCTGGAATTGCGGGACTATTTCGCCTTCCGGATAAAGGTCAGGAAGCTGGCGACCAAGGACGTCAAGGTCACGGAGCAGGCGCTCGAGAAGTTCTTTGAGGAGAATAGACAGTTCTTCGACGAGCCTGCGACGGTTGAGTTCTCCGAAATTGTCTTGAGTCAGGAGGCCGAGGCCGAAAAACTTGCCCAGCAACTGAAAGATAGCCCCGAGACTTTCGGGGACCTCGCGCGGCAACATTCGCTTTCGCCAACACGCGACCGAGGTGGGCGCCGGGGCAAGGTACCTGTCGAACGCATTATCCCGGTTGCAGTCCGGACCGCCATCGAGAAAATGGCGGTCGGAAAGATCACTGGGCCGCTCAGTGCCGAGGGCAACTGGTACCTGGTCAAGCTGGATGCGCGCCACGAGGCGAAGCACGCGACGCTTGAGGAAGTCAAGGGCGATGTCGAGGAGCAATACACACTCCGGCAGGCCAAGTCCGAGCAGGAACTGATGAACGAGCTGCGCAAGAACGCGCAGGTGACCGTAATTGATCCGGAGTACCAGATGCTGAACGACTACTTCCGGCCCGAACCCACCAGTCTGCCGACCTTTGGCGCCGGGGAAGAGCCCAGGCCCGAGCAAGAGCCGGCCAGGGAGAAACCCAAGCCTGACGAGGCCTCCGAGAAAGACAAACAGGCCGAGAAGGCGCACCAGGAGCCGGCAGACAAGCAGCCTGAGACGCAGTAGTATGTCGCTTGACCCGGACAACAGTACAAGCAGGCGGCCACTGGCGGTGGCCGCTTGTGAGTGCGTGCAAGCCAGCGATGAGTGAATTTGAGCGCCTCACACAGATTATAGCCAAACTGCGACAGCAGGGAGGCTGCCCCTGGGACCAGCAGCAAAACCACCGCAGCCTGCGGCCCTACCTGCTGGAAGAAGCCTACGAAGTCATCGAAGCTCTGGACCGCGGCGATGCGGAGGCTTTGCGGTCTGAACTCGGCGATCTGCTACTGCAAATCGTGTTCCACGCGCAGATCGCTGCGGAAAACGACCAGTTTGACATCGAGGACGTCGCCCGCAGTATCAACGAAAAGCTCGTCCACCGTCACCCGCATGTGTTCGGAGATGCAGAGGTCACCGGCGCCTCTGAGGTCGTGGCCAACTGGGAAAAGCTGAAGTCAGAGGAGCAAGCGAACTCACAACGTGGCTCTGCGCTTGACGGAATTCCCGCCGGCCTGCCGGCGCTGCACCGTGCCACGAAGGTACAGAAGAAAGCCGCGAGGGTCGGGTTTGATTGGGACGACGCCTCCGGGCCTATGGCCAAAATCGCCGAAGAGCTCGCGGAACTACGGGAAGCATTTGAGAGTGAAGATGCGGAGGCTACGGAACGCGAGCTCGGAGATTTGCTATTCGCCATCTGCAACCTGACGCGCTTCCTCAGAATTGACAGTGAGAGCGCCCTACGTGAAGCCGTCAGTCGCTTTGAGACGCGCTTTGCGGCAATGGAACAAGCCGCCTGCGAGCAGGGCAAGTGCATCGCCGAGATGAGCTTGGACGAACTGGAGGAGCTCTGGCAGCAGGCCAAGGCCGAGGAACAGTAAGCTATGCGACTCGACATCTTCCTGCGCAATGCCGGCATTATCCCTCGGCGCAGCAGAGCCAAGGAGGCCTGTGAAGAAGGCCTGGTGACAATTGACGGCAAGATCGCCAAACCAAGCGCCGAAGTCAGACCAGGCCAGAAGCTCAAAGTCGAGTTGGACATGCAAGTGAGAGAGTACGAGGTATTAGACCTGCCACGGGTGCCAGTTGCCAAGAAGCAGCGGGAAGATTATGCGAAGTTGTTGATGCAAAGCCGTGTGGATATTGACGAATGGTAGAACACACAACGCAGGTCGGCTCGTGAGCGCCTGCCACATATAGATGATAGCGGGAAACGGCCCGCGACAGCCTCAGGAGGCGTGTGAATGTCGAAATACGATCAAGTGTATATGTTCAATTGCGATACTGAAGCACTGGCGACTCGACTGCAGGAAGAGGGACGCGAGCTTAAGGAGTTATTGGGTGGCAAGGGTTCCAACCTGTGCCTGATGACGAGCAGTGGCGTCCCGGTGCCACAGGGCTTCATCGTCACCACCGACGTCTGCAACGAGTACGTCTCTCTGGGACATAAGCTCCCCGATGGCGTTGAAGAAGCTGTCCATGCGGCCATGGCCAAGCTCGAAGAAACGACCGGTAAGAGCTTCGGCGACCCCGCCAACCCGCTGTTGGTTTCGGTCCGCTCCGGCTCGAAGTTCTCAATGCCGGGCATGATGGACACCGTTCTCAACCTCGGCATGAACGACGAGGTCGTCGCGGGCATGGTCAAGCTGTTCGGCGACGAACGTTTCGTCTATGACGCTTACCGGCGCCTGATCACGATGTTCGGTGATGTCGTAATGGGTGTTGAGCGCACCAACTTCGACGCATGCCTCGACCAGGTGAAAAAGGCAGAAGGCGTCAAGGCCGACACAGATGTTTCCGCCGAGGGCCTCAAGAAAGTCGTCGAGCTGCAAAAGGAAGTATATAGGGCCGAACTCGGCGAGGACTTCCCGACCGACGGCAGGGCGCAGTTGATGGCCGGCGTGCGCGCGGTGTTCGGCTCCTGGGACAACCCCCGCGCCACCTCGTACCGCAACATCAACAAGATCCCCCATGACCTGGGCACCGCCGTCAACGTGCAGATGATGGTGTTCGGCAACAGGGGCGAGGACTGCGGCACCGGGGTTGCCTTCACCCGCGACCCGGCGACCGGCGAGAAGGTCATATACGGTGACTATTTGGTCAACGCCCAGGGCGAAGATGTTGTGGCCGGCATTCGCACGCCGGTGCCCATTGCCACGCTGGCCGACACTATGCCAGAGGTCTATGAGCAGTTCGCCGAGATCTGCGAAGATCTCGAAGATTTCTACCGCAATATGCAGGATGTGGAGTTCACCGTCGAAGAGGGCAAGCTGTGGATGCTACAGACCCGTGACGGCAAGCGCACTGCGATTGCGGCAATCAAGATTGCCAGTGACATGGTTGCCGAAGGCCTGATTGACGAGCGGCGCGCGATCGAGATTATGGATGCGCAGGCGCTCGACCAACTCCTGCACCCGCAATTCGATGCCGAGAAGAAGCCGGAAGCGGTGGGCACGGGCGTAGCCGCATCTCCGGGTGCAGCGGCCGGCAAGGTCGTCTTCACCGCTGAACAGGCGGTGGAAGCTGCCGAGAACAAGGAGCGCGTCGTGCTGGTACGGCATGAAACCTCGCCTGAGGACATCGCCGGTATGGCCGCGGCCCAGGGCATCCTGACCGTATTCGGAGGCAAGACCTCGCACGCCGCCGTCGTCGGCCGCCAGATGGGTAAGCCCTGTGTGGTCGGCTGTGCCGCTATCGAGCTGGACGGGGAGAACGGCGCCTTCACCATCACCGGCAACACTGTCAAAGGAGGCGACTTCATCTCGATTGATGGCGGCACCGGTGAAGTGATGCTAGGCGATGTGGAGACCGCCGACAGCGATGTCATCGCCGTGCTGAAGGGCGATATGAAGCCGGAGGATTCTGAGCTGTACAGCGAGTTCGCCAAGCTGATGGAGTGGGCCGATGAAATTCGCACTATGGGCGTGCGCACCAACGCCGACACGCCCGAGGACGCCGCGCTGGCCGTGGCGCTGGGCGCCGAGGGCATCGGCCTTACCCGCACCGAGCACATGTTCTTCGGCGAGGAGCGCATCCTCAACTTCCAGCGCATGATCATCTCCGATAGCGACGAGGAGATGCAGGCCGCCGCCGACGTGCTTGAGCAATACCAGAAAGAAGACTTCTACGGCATTCTCAAGGCGATGGATGGGATGCCGGTGATCATTCGACTGCTGGACCCGCCGCTGCACGAGTTCCTGCCGGCCGATGCCGAGGACCAGGCCGAGCTGGCCGAGCTGACGGGCGAGACCCCGCAACGGATTGCCGACATCGTGGAGGCGCTGCACGAGACCAACCCGATGCTGGGCCATCGCGGCTGTCGCCTGGGCGTGACTTTTCCGATCATCTACAAGATGCAGGTTAAGGCGATCTTCGAAGCCGCCTGCCAGCTCAAGAAAGAGGGCTTCAACCCGATCCCCGAGGTCATGATTCCGCTGGTGGGTCTGGAGGGCGAGCTGGCCATCTGCAAACGCTACACGGAAGAAGTCGCCGGCCAGGTGCTGGGCGCGGCCGGTATCGAACTGGACTACATGATCGGCACCATGATCGAACTGCCGAGAGCCTGCCTGGTTGCCGATAAGATCGCCGAGATGACTGAGTTCTTCTCCTTCGGCACCAACGATCTCACACAGACCGCCTTCGGCTTCAGCCGGGACGACGTCGAGGGCAAGTTCATCCCCACCTACATCTCGCAGGGCATCATCCAGGTCAGCCCGTTCGAGACGATTGACGAGGCCGGCGTCGGGAAGCTTGTGCAGATGGGCGTTGACCTGGGCCGTGAGGCCAATCCGGAGCTCGAGATCGGCATCTGCGGCGAGCACGGTGGCGAGGCCAAATCTGTCGAGTTCTGCCACAATGCCGGGATCGATTACGTAAGCTGCGCGCCGCTGCGAGTGCCGATTGCGCGGCTGGCGGCGGCCCAGGCTCAGATTGCAAACCCGCGCTAAGTAGCGACAAGGAAAAAGCGGCTGGGCAAGCTGACTGCGCAACCGTTGCCATTGATCGGAGGTGTCTGGAGACGTGACTGAGATATGCGAAGTAAGAGCGCGTGAGATTCTGGACTCCCGGGGCAACCCCACCGTCGAAGTGGACATCCTGCTGGCCGATGCTAGTATGGGGCGCGCAGCGGTGCCCTCCGGCGCTTCAACCGGGCAGCGCGAGGCGCTTGAGCTGGTTGACGGCGACAAGAAACGCTACGGCGGCAAAGGTCGCCTGCAGGCCGTGGCCAACGTCAAGGAAGTCATCGCTGCGGAGATCGTGGGCCTGGATGCCACCGACCAGACCTATATTGATGAGCTGATGATCGCCCTGGATGGCACCGAGAACAAGAGCAAGCTTGGCGCCAATGCCATCCTCGGAGTGTCGCTGGCGATCGCCAAGGCCGCTGCCCAGTCGCTCGGGCTGCCGCTTTATCAGTATATCGGTGGCGTGTCGGCCCGTCAGCTTCCCGTGCCGATGATGAATGTCATCAATGGGGGCGAGCACGCGGCTAACAATGTGGATCTGCAGGAATGGATGATCGTGCCCGTGGGCGCTGAGTGCTTCGCCGAGTGTCTGCGCTGGTGTGCGGAGACCTATCACGCCCTGGCCAAGGTGCTCGACGAGCGCGGGCTAAGTGGCGGCGTAGGCGACGAGGGTGGGTTCGCACCCAATTTGGGCAGCAACGAAGAGGCGCTGCAGGTCATAATGCAGGCCATCGAAAAGGCAGGCTATGGGGGGGGCGATGACATAATGATCGCTCTGGATCCGGCCGCCAGCGAACTTCATACCGAGGACGGGATGTATGACCTGGCCGGGGAAGGGCGCATGCTCAGCTCCGAAGAGATGATCGAATACTATGCGGAATTGTGCGCCAATTATCCGATCGTCTCGATTGAGGATGGCCTGGGTGAAAATGACTGGGAAAGCTGGCCCAGGCTGGTCGAGAGGATCGGCGACAAGGTGCAGATCGTCGGCGATGACCTGACTGTGACCAACGTGAAATATCTGGCGAAGGCGATTGCCGACAGGGCCATAAACTCCATACTCATCAAGCTGAATCAGATCGGCACTCTGACCGAGACGCTGGCCGCCATTGAGATGGCCAAACGCGCCGGGATGACCGCGGTGGTGTCCCACCGCAGTGGCGAGACCGACGATGCGACTATTGCGGATCTGGTGGTTGGCGTCAACGCCGGTCAGATCAAGACGGGCGCACCATGCCGCACAGACCGGGTGGCCAAGTACAACCAGTTGCTGCGTATCGAGGAAATGCTGGGCAGCACGGCGCAGTATCTCGGCAGGGCCGTGTTCTATAATCTGCAGTAGATTTGACTTGCGGCAGACATGAAAATGTGGTAAAGATATAAGTTACGCTTGGTCAGGCAACAGGCGCCGACCCGCAAATCGCAGCACAGGGACGCAATATATCGGGAAGGATGCCGGTGGCAGGACAATGAGAAGGCGCATCAAGGGCAAGTACTCTGACGTGGATTGGGAGTTTTGGGCCAAGGTAGCTTGTCTGGCAGTGGTGGTGGTGTGGGTTGTGACAAGTGGGATCAAGCCAGTCGTAGAAAGCGTGCGCAAGGCTCGTGAAGTCGTCTATAAGACCCGCGAGTACAAGCGACTGGCAGAGGAGAATCGCCGCGCAGAAGCCGAGCTCGAGTTCCTGAACACAGTAGAGGGCAAGGCATGGGCGGTGCGCAGTGAGCTGCGTTACATAGACGAAGGCGAGAAAGTCCTGGAGTTGTCCGAGGAACAGCCCTCGGCATTGTGCAGAAGGCTCGGAGACCATGTACGCGCACGGCTCGGTGGAGTGGAAACAGGCATCAGGCGTTGGGGCCGCGATGCCATTGACATCGGGGCCTGTCTGCTGGGGCTGTGGGAACCGGTGATGCCCGAAGAGCACAGCCTCCGGGCCGGCCAAGGCACGTAACGCGATCTGCCCGCCAAGAAATAGACAAGGGAACGCCGCCGCGGCGTTCCCTTTTTCCTTGGATTGGCTTGATGCTCACAAGGGCACTGCGAGGCGGCGGCCCTCCTCGGCTGAAACGTAGGCAGCATAGATCACTGCGACAACATCGTGCGCCAGCAGCCAGCCTGATAGCGGTTCGCGGTCCTCGGCGATGACCTCCATGAAATCCTGCATCTCCTGAGGGTACCCGCTGGCCCAGTGCTCGTCGGGTGATGCAAAGTTCCAACCTCGGCGCGTTGAGATTTTCTCGGCCAGGTACTCATCGCCGAAGCTGTTGTCTGCCGGCCCGTAGGCCACCACCTGGTCGTTGGGGTTGATATGGCAGCGGATGCGTCCGTTGGAGCAGAACAGTTCCATGTAGTTGTAGATGCCGCCCAGCACAACATCGGAAGAGATCACCTCGGCCACCGAGCCGTCCTCGAAGGTTATCAACGCCGCGCCCCAGTCCTCGCAATCAACCAGATCGTGCCTGAGGTATTTTGGCTCCTCAGCCAGGAAGCTTTCCATCTTCGTCAAATTGCCTATCTCCGCGACGACGGAGACGGGCCGAATCGGCTTGCCATGCTTGTGCAGGCCCTCGAATTGTTTCATGTGCAAGACTGCGCCCACTGGATGCGAGCCGGTGCGCAGAAGCGAGCCGCCGCCGGCCAGCGACCAGTGTGTGACATAGGAGGCGTGTGAGCCGGAGTGTGATTCTTCGGCGTGCAGTCGCATGATCGTGCCGCCGCCCGACGCGATGAGGTTGCGGGCCTTTGCAACCGCCGGCGCATAGACCCAATTCTCCGCGTACATGAACTTCACGCCGCTTGCCTCCAGCGCCTGCTCCAGCTCATCCATTCGTGCCAGCGTATGGTCGAGCATCTGCTGGCGCGGCACCGTATCGCCGATGAGTTCGTCCCGGTCATGGCCGGCAGCGGCGGTGTAGCCGGTAAGCGGCTTTTCCAGGATGACATGCTTGCCCGCCTCGGCAGCCTGCAGCGCCATCGGCAGATGCAGATTGGTCGGCACGCACAGGTCCACCACATCAATCTGCTCGTCAGCGAGGAGTTGATCGTAGGTCTCGTATTTCGCTGGGATATTGTGTTCTTGTGCGAACCTGATGGCATTGTCGAAGTGCCCGGACGCGACCGCCACGACCTCGGCTTGCATGCCGACTAGCTTGCGGACGACCTCTGTGTGAAAGCTCGCCGCGAACCCGGTGCCTACCATTCCGATGTTGACTTGTTTCATATCTTTTCTCCCTGACTCCGTTCAGCGCCGTGGGCCAGTCTCAGGTGCGTTCGGCGCAGCCGAACGCACCTTCGGCAGGCCCCGCCAAGGGCTACAACAACGGCAAGGGAGTCGGGCTGGAAGCCCGACCCACGGGAATAAACTCGGGATGCCCGACAGGCTCCTCCATTACGACTAAGGACGCCACACCGTTGGTGTACAGCTTGAGTCGCCCAATACTTGCATAAATAGAGCTCCAGCCCGACATTAGCTATTGTGAGTTATGGTGCCTACATCTCGGTGATCTGCGTGCTCCAGCAGGGCGTGATCAGAACTGTGTCCTGCCCCCGGTCTTTGAGGGTAACGTTTTCACGGCCGGCATTCGCTGCGCCTTGTGGGCGCGTAGGGTTTTCTTCCGCAGGCCGACGCGGCAATCCTGCCCAAAGAGACAACCGGCGGCACAATTTGTCTGTCTTTAGCAGGTGTAATGTGGTCTGACGGCTAAATATGCGACTGTCCACGCAGAAGTAGATGGGTGCCGAGCCAGGCGGAGACCGATCGAAGGAGTAGCGATGCTTGTAGAATTTCTCAGTCGGGCGATGTGGGCAGTTATTGGTATCCCGGCGCTGTTGATATTGGCCTATATGGGCGGCTGGTGGCTGTTTGTGCCTCTGGCGTTGCTGATTGTCGTTGGGCTGGCCGAGTACTACTCCGGGGCAATGGCAGGCGGCTATCGGCCGGCGGTGGGGCTTGGGTTCGCCGTGGGGGTCGGGGTGCTGGCAGCCACTATCTTCGCCCCGGGCAGCGCAACCGAGATCACCGTAGTGTTACTGGTAGCTTTGGCAGCCGGCTCGCTGGTGTCGGTGTTGCGCCCTGGATTCAAACACACGGCTGTGGCGAGTTCGGCGATTACCGTCTTCGGCGTCGTTTATGTGGCCGTGATGATGTCTTTCCTGGCGCGGCTATGTCAGGTGGATTTGCCGGCTGCAATCGGAGTAGAAGGCCTCGGTGAGTTCTGGCACCGCCTGGGCGCACTTGTGGTGGTGGTGATACCGGTCTGGTTCTGTGACACTTTCGCGTTCGTTGCGGGCAAGACCTGGGGGCAGCGGCGGCTGGCCCCGAATATCAGCCCGAATAAGAGCGTCGAAGGGGCGATCGCCGGTTTTCTGGCCGCATTGTTGTCCGCCTTGGCGATCACCATGTGGATGGGGATGCCGTGGTACCATAGTGTGATATTGGGGGTGCTGATCGGAAGTGTGACGCAGGTGGGCGACCTGTCAAGCTCAATATTGAAACGTAACCTCGAGATAGACGATTTCGGGACGATTTTCGGCGCCCACGGCGGGTTCCTCGATCGTTTTGATGGCCTGCTTTTTAACATGCCGCTGGTTTACTATTACCTGTTATTCTTTTTCGTGATCCTGAAATAGGCTGTAGGCGGCGCCCGGGGCTGGAACCCTAGTCATGCAGATTCTGCTCAACTCAAGTTGTAGGCCGTTTCGGTGTGCAGGTCTCGCCACTATAGCGTCGTGCGTGGGCCGGCCTCCTTGCGGTCGTCGGAGACGACCGCAACTCGACGCGGCCCTTCCAACAGATGGGCAATGTGCAATGGGAGGCCCTTGCAGGGCTCTAAACTCCTTTTACGATTAGAAATCTGTAGAGCTACAGTGGAAGCCCGAGCTACGCGACATACTTAGCCAATACTAAGTAGCGCGCACTAAGTCTATCAATGACTGGTTGCGTCAGGCTGAGAACCCAATGCTGGTGATAGCAAATCCGACAGCAAGATTGGTCGGCAGGACAGTACGGGTCGGCGATGTGGTGCAACGTCTGCTGGAGGCTGGGGCGAGCCCGCAAGTAGCACTGACCCGACAGAAGGGCGATGCGCGCAGACTTGCAGCAACTGCCGCCGAGGCCGGTCACGAGCGCATTGTAGTTGCCGGCGGCGATGGCACCGTGAATGAGGTCATCCAGGAGATAGCCTCAACGCCGATGGAGTTGGCCGTGATTCCCCTGGGAACAGGCAACATCTTAGGGAGATACCTGGGGCTGCGGGCCGGCGAACTGGCCAAAGCCAGCCGTTTGGCAGTCCATGGCCAGGCCAGTCCCATAGATCTGGGCGTCATGGGTGGGCACAATTTTGTAGGCATGGCCGGTGCAGGCTTGGACGCAGAGATAGTAGATAAGATCAGCAAGCCGTGGAAGGAGATCGTCGGCTGGCTGGCGTTTGCCGGCCAGGCTGTGCAGGCGATACTTACTGAGGAGCCGAAGCACCTGGAATTGACGTTCGAAGAACAGAGCTTTGCCGGTTCTATGTGGGGCGTTTTCGTAGCAAATCTGCCAGGCTATGGTTACCGGGTGGAGCTTTCCAGGAATGCCCAGTGCGACGATGGGCTGCTGGACTTTGTCATTCTGCACGACAGAGGCCAGGCCGACCTGCTCAACTTCGGGTTAGATACCTTCGTGTGGGGTGCGCCCGCCGACGATCACCATGCGGCCACGGTTGTGCAGGGCAGATACCTGAAAATAGAAGCCGAAAAGCCGGTGAAATGGCAAACCGATGGGGAGATAATGGGGGAGACGCCGGTGGAATGTACCATCGAGCCGGGCGCTTTGCAGCTTGTGAGCAAACTGCCAGATGAGTGACTGCATCGCAAGATCAGCCGCTAAGAGGCACCATAGTTATAAGGACTCGGGAGGTCATAGATGATCATCGGAGTACCGACGGAGATTAAGGAGGGAGAATACCGGGTGGCTGTCACACCCGCCGGCACGCATGCGCTGGTGGCTGACGGCCATCAGGTACTCGTCCAACAAGGAGCAGGGGAAGGCAGCAGCATCAGTGATGAAGAGTACAGCGGTACCGGTGCGGGGTTGGTGTCGGGGCCGGAAGATGTCTTCGGACGCGCCGAGATGATAATGAAGGTCAAGGAGCCGGTAGCGTCCGAGTATGGAATGCTCAAGAAAGGCCAGACGCTGTTCACCTATCTGCACCTGGCGTCTTCGGAGGAACTGACCAAGGCGCTACTCGACGCAGCAATAGTTGGTGTCGCCTACGAGACGGTACAGAGAGATGACGGGCACCTGCCACTGCTCGAGCCGATGAGCGAGGTGGCGGGAAAGATGGCCGCCGAGGTGGCCGCGCAATGCCTGCAGAAGCACTCCGGCGGTCGCGGCGTATTGATGGGAGGTGTGACCGGTGTGGCGCCGGCCGAGGTGGTAGTCCTCGGATGCGGCACAGTTGGGGCCTGCGCCATCAAGGTCGCAGCCGGCATGGGAGCGCACGTGTCCGCCTTCGACATTAACACGCAGCGGCTTGCCTACCTTGACGATATCTACGGAGCCGCGGTTACGACCCTGTACAGCAGCCCACTGGCTGTGGCCGAGGCCGTCGAGCAGGCCGATGTGGTAATCGGCGCAGTGCTGATACCCGGAGCGCGTGCCCCGCATGTGGTGACACAAGACATGATAAAGGCCATGAGGCCAGGCGCGGTCATCGTTGACGTGTCAATTGACCAGGGCGGCTGTGTGGAAAACATAAGGCCCACCAGCCACGCAGAGCCTATATACGTTGAATACGGTGTCGTCCACTATGCGGTGACCAATATCCCCGCAGCAGTGCCGCGGACCTCAACATACGCCCTGACCAACGCCACACTGCCCTATGCTCGTAAGATCGGCGACCTGGGCATTGTGAGGGCGATGGAGGAGGATGCAGCTCTGGCCCGCGGGCTGAATGTAGCTGACGGCGAGATCAAATGCCCCGGTGTCAGGGAGGCGTTCCCGCACCTGGTCAGCTAAATCCGAAGCCGCAAAAAGCAGGGCGCGCAACTGTATTCGAGTTGCGCGCTTTATTCTTTTGGGTGGTCTCATATTGTGAGAGACGTAGGTCCTTCCTATTTGGCCGCAGTCTGGTTATGTTCCGCAACCCGGCGCAGGCGCGGCAATGCCTCGCTGAAGACGTAAATCGCCAGCGCGATCAGTACCACGCAAATGCTGCCAAGCAGATAGTTGGGTGAGTCGCCGAAAAACAGCGCGTATCCCTGGTACATCAGGGCCGCCACTGTGGTAATCAGGATGAAGATGCCGGGCACGATCACGTACACGCTGGGCTTGCCCACGCCGATCAGATAAATGGCAACGACCAGTAGGGCGAGGGCGGCGATCAACTGGTTAGCGGCACCGAAGACAGGCCAGAGGAACTTGCCGGTGCCGGAGAGGCCGAGATAGGCTGCGGGTATTACCGTGATGATGCTGGCGAGCCAGCGGTTCTGCAGCGGCTTGATGCGATCGCCGAAAGTCTCGCTCAGCACGAACCGCCCCAGACGAGTGCAGGTATCGAGAGTGTCCAGAAGCGTCGCGTTGAGAACGATAGCGGCTACCAGTACCCCGGCCTGGAAGGTGATGAATGGCAGGCCCATGTGGGTCAGGTTCGCAAAGCCTCGGATGAACGCAACCGCTGGCCCACCGCCTTCGGGGTCCTCCATGAGGTCCAAGAGCACCAGGGACTTGCCGTCAGGCCCGAAATGGGAGCCGGCCCAGTACAGGCCCGCTCCCACCAGGAAGACGACCGATACGGCCTGTGCGGCTTCGAACACCATGCTGCCATAGGCGATCGGGAGGCCCTGCTTTTCATTGCCGAGTTGCTTGACTGTAGTGCCGCCGGCGACCAGAGCGTGGAAGCCGGAGGCCGCACCACACGCGACCAAGATGAACAGCATCGGCCAGATCGGGCCCTGCTTGGCCACAACTGCTACATGAGCCGGCGCCTCCAGCGGGGCATTGGCCGCGAAGATAGCGACAAAACCAAGGCCGATGCCGACGACCATCAGCATGGAGCTCAAATAATCGCGGGGCTGTTCCAGGAACCAGATGGGCAGGACCGATGCGAGCAGACAATACACCATCAAAACGCCGAACCAGACGACGAACGGGTCGCCCATTGACGTGGGAAGCTCCAGAGGCCATACGTAACCCGCCCACAGCAACAACCCGAGCAGCACCGCCCCGATTAGAGTCACCACCCACAGCGGCTGGCGCCACTTGTAGATGGCCAGGCCGATGACCATGGCCGCCACAAGCAGGCCGGCGTTGGGAATAACAACGCTGGGTGCGGTGATGAGTGTCTTGGCGGCCAGTATCCCGAACATCGCAACGATGAGTATCAGGGCGAGCCACAAGAACATTCCCATCACGACACTAGCACGCTTGCCGACGAGGCGGCCGGCGATGTCAGAGATGCTCTTGCCCTCATTGCGTGCGGACATCATCAGGGACAGGTAGTCGTGCACGCCGCCGATAAAGATGGTGCCGAGGACAATCCAGCCGAGTGTCGCCGCCCAGCCGAAATACGCCACGGCGATTACAGGGCCGACGATAGGGCCGGCGCCGGCGATGTTGGTGAAGTGGTGGCCGAACAGCATCAGCGGCCGAGCCGGCTCGTAGTCTATTCCGTCCCGCAGCGCGAAGGCCGGGGTCTCGGCGTCCGGGTCGGGCTCGACGATCCGGCGCTCGACAAAACGGCCGTAGAAGTAATAACCCAGCGCCAGCAGAATCAACGCCCCCACCGTCAGAAGTGCACTGCTCATGAGTGCAAGCCTCCAGTCCCAGCATGTTAACACGTTCACTTACGATCAGCCCCGGCTTAGCAAGCCGGGCTTTGTTGTCATTTCTATCCTATGAGCCTTCTGCAAACTGATGAATTATCCGGGTTGGGACGGAACGCTCACGCCCTGCAATACGAGAACTTGGTCGAGCACGGAGGCATAATAGTCATCGCTCCGGCAACGCTCGTAGCGCGCCGTGGTGCGCTCAAACCAGTCGGCAGGGAAGCGCGAGTTGTCAATAATGTGGGGCGCAATCAGCGGGCCGTGACTGGGTTCGAAGAGGTCAAGCAAATTGCCGCGATAGTGCGCGCGACAATACGCCTCGATTACGCGGCGCGGATTTGCGTGCATCCTGCTGGCCAACTTGGCGACTGAGAAATAGCCCTCATAGTGGTGTATGTCCTCAGGCCTGATCCAGGAGTTCTGCAGCAGAGAAACCCAATGCTCTCGGTCTGCGTAATAGTTCCAGCAGAGACTCGGATTCCAGCCGCCGACGTTGATCGTGTCAGCGATCTCGGCCTCGTGCGCCACCAAATTGTCATGAAAGACCTGCCCCGAGCAGAAGCTCATGCAGCCACTATTGACCAGGAAGTACAGGTCCTTGGCATTGGCGTCGGTCCACGCCTTGATTTGCTTGATTCGCTGCAAGTCGCGATTGTACTCGCGCTGGAGATAGAAGCTGTCGAAGAACTCGGCCACATATTCCATCGCTTTGACCGTGCCGATGCGCATATTGACCGACGCGCGAACGTCAATTTGGGGGAAGTATTGCTGGACGGTGCGGGCGACCATCAATGATGTGGTCGTGATTGCGTGCAGGCCTGTGGTTTCAAGCAAGTGTTCAATGATTGAACAGACGCGGTTGGCGAGGGCTTGCGAGAGGCTGTGGCCGCCGTAGCAATTGGCGTTGAACAGCAGGTCGAGTTTGATCCCCATGTCCCTAAAGACACGCAAATCATCTTCGAGTCTGCTCTGCCCATCCCAGTCAACGAACCCGCTGCGACTGGTCATTGGCGAGCGGCCGCTGGGCATGTCAAGCCAGGGGAAGTACACTTCGTCAATCTGCCGGGGAAGGTCCGCCACGATCCGCGTAAGCGGCTCTTCGTCCTGTTCGGGCAATTGGTAGCCGACGGCGAACTTCATGGTACGTCACAGTCTCCAGGGCTTTCTTCTGCAGAACGGTTGCTTGAACTTGTTCTCGAGTTTCTCCTGTTCCTCGAGATGCATCATGCAGGCGCGAATACACCCGCGCGCGCCTTCGAGGGCCCTGCCGTACACGTACATGGGAGGCACTTTGTAGCGCTGTCCCTGGCCTACGGGCTGGGCGAAGCCTTCTTCATCTTCAGGACAAGTCATGAACGGATTGTATTCTTTGCTTGCACCGCAGAAGTAGCGACTGCACTTGTGATAGTCTATCTCTCCCCATTCCAGGTCCCTGCCGGCCACCGTAACTTTCACCGTATTGGTGGTGCTTATCGCCTGTCCGGTGCATTGTTCGGCACAGAGCATGCACCTGTCGCAAAGCTGGGGGCCATCATAGAGAGGGTCAGGCTCAAGCGGGGCGTCGGTGATAACGGCTGCGAGTCTTTGCCTGGGGCCGAACTGCGGGCTGAGAAACATCTTGCTGTAGCCGATCTCGCCCAGTCCGGCACAGAAAGCGGCAATGCGCATGTGGATGAAGACGTCGGGAGCGGGCCTGTCCGGAGATACGGGGCGGCTCCAGGTCTCGCGCAATTGTCCGGTCAGTTCCGGGTTCTGGCCGCTGATGTCCGTATTCGTCCAGGGGAAGTTGTTGGGTATCGGAACCGCCTCGTAGCCCTCGTCTTCGAGTAGCTTGCAGAAGTTCCAGAGGACCACAGGCTGATAGACAAAGTTTATTGCGGCGTAGCCCATGCCTGAGTAAGCCACAAAGAATGTCCCCTCCTCGATGCCGCGCAGGGCGCCCCGCAAGATGCGAAAGCCCATCACAATCATCGCTTTTGCATCGGGGAAAATGTAGCGCGGGTCCATCTGCTTCGGCGCACCTTCGAAGCGATCCATGGAGGTAATGCCGACAATATCGGCACCACATTCCTTGGCGTAGGCTTTCACTTGCTCTGAAGTGACCATGCTATTACCTCCATGTCCTGTTGCTCTCTTTATTGGAGGAGCTTGGGAGCCGAGACGCCTACGCAAGTTGGTGCTTGTACGCAGCTTCTGTGTCTAGCTTTCGCCACAGCGGTCGAGCAACTGCTCCCATTTGTAGTCAACGCGCTCCTGGATCTGCCTGCGGACCTCCTCGCCCTGGTCGCCCTTGAACAGATGGCGGAAGCGGCCCTGCTTGCTGAGGAATTCGTCAACAGGCACCTTCTCCTTCGGCCTGTAATTAAGCTTCCACTCGCCGTGATCCACTTCGTAAAGCGGCCAGAAGCAAGTATCGGCGGCGAGCTGGGAGATGGATACGGTCTCTTCAGGAGCACAGCGCCAGCCGAGTGGGCATGGTGTCAATACATTGATGAACGAAGGCCCATCAATCTCGAAGGCGCGCTCGGCCTTGCGGGTAATGTCGCGCCAACGGCCTGGGATGGTCTGGGCCGCATAAGGCATATCATGGGCCGCCATGCACGCCGTGAGGTCCTTCTGGTACTTGGTCTTGCCCGGGATGAGTTTGCCGGCGGGACTGGTGGTGGTGTTCGCTCCCAGCGGGCTTGCAGATGAGCGTTGGATACCTGTATTCATGTAAGCCTGGTTGTTGAGACAGACGTACAGGAGTTTGTGCCCGCGCTCCACAGCCCCGGACAAAGCCTGAAAGCCGATATCGTAGGTACCACCGTCACCGGCGAAGGCCACGAAGTTGTAATTAGTATCAGCATCAATCTTGCCCTGGTTCTTGAGCGACTGGTACATGGCCTCCATACCGGCCGCCACAGCAGCGGCATTTTCAAAGGCGATGTGAAGCCACGGGATAGTCCAGGCGGTGTAGGGGAAGATGGTGGTCGAGACTTCCAGACAGCCGGTGGCGTTAGCGGCAATGACCGGGTCGTCACTGGCGGCCAGAATCTGCTTGACGACTATAGGCTCACCGCAGCCCGGGCAGAGGCGATGACCGGCGGTTAAACGCACAGGGCTTTCGGAAAGCTGCTTCAAGTTCTTTGGCATTGTAACCCTCCTATGGAAATCCGACGCGGTTGAGTTTCTTTCAGCGGCTGCGAAGGCTTGCGCGCGCAGCTATTCGCGGACACTCAACCACGTGCAGACTTGTTCTACTTTGCCTGTATCAGCGATCTCCATCAGCCCGCGATAGACAGACTCGATGTCCGCGGGCTTGACCGTACGGCCGCCGAGGCCGTAGATGACGTTGTTTATCGGCACTGTCTGGCCGCCCGTGTACATGGCGGCTGCGATTTCGTGGAAAAGCGGCCCGCTACCGGCCCCGAAGGAAGCAGCGCGGTCCATCACACATACGGCCTTGCAGCCGGCCAATGCCGCAGCGATCTCCTCGCCGGGGAACGGCCGGAAGCAACGCAGTTTCAGCAGCCCGGCCTTGACGCCCTCGTCACGCAGCTTGTCCACCACGTCCTTTGCGGTTCCCGCCGCCGAACTCATCGCCACCACGGCGATGTCTGCATCGTCGAGGCCCAGAGTTTCCATCAGGCCGTACTCGCGGCCGAATGTCTCGCCGAAGCGCTTGCCCTCCTCAATGACGGCCTGTTTGGCCGCCGGATAGGCTTGCCACTGGCTGTATTTGTGCTCGATGTAGTAGTCGTAGAGGTCGATCGGGCCCATAGTGTAAGGGTTTTCGACATCCAGCAGCGGCTCATTGGGCTTATACGGGCCGATCCACTCGCGCACCGCCTCGTCGTCCTCGACCTCCAGCATCTCATAGGAGTGGCTTACCAGGAAGCCGTCGAGGCAGCTCATAACCGGCAGCCGGACATCCATCCGCTCGCCGATGGCAACAGCCTGGATCAGGTTGTCGTAGCACTCCTGAACGTTTTCGGAGTAAAGCTGAATCCAGCCGGCGTCCCTGGTGCCCATGGTGTCGGAATGGTCGCAGTGGATGTTGATGTTGCCGGAAAGGGCGCGGTTGACGACGGTGAGGATGACCGGCTGGCGGAACGACGCGGTGATGTAAAGGATCTCCCACATCAGGGCCAGACCGTTGGCCGATGTTACGTTCATCACCCTGCCGCCGGCGGCAGCCGCAGCGGTACATGCGCTCATCGCAGAGTGCTCGGATTCGACGGCTACGTAGTTGGTATCAACTTCACCGTCGGCGACGAAATTGGCGAAGGTCTGTACTATCTCGGTGGAGGGCGTAATCGGATACGCGGCTACCACGTCCGGGTTGATCTGGCGCATGGCTTCAGCGACAGCCAGGTTGCCCTCCAGCGGCTGTAATTGTCCCACAGGTGTGACCTCCTTGTGTCAGCTTGCAGGCTCTGGAGTCTCAGGCCAGAGCTATTGGTGGCCTTATTTGTCTTCCTCTTCGGGCATATCTCCGCCGGGCTGCATGGTGATGCAGTCTTTCGGGCAGACCTGAGCGCAGATGCCGCAGCCCTTGCAGTGCTTGGGGTCAAGAGCGACAACCTTCTGATCCTTGACGAGAACGGAATTGTCAGGGCAGTAGATCCAGCAGAAGAGACACTGGATGCAGCATTCATCATCGCGCACCGGGTGGGCGCTGCGCCACCCGCTGACGTCGTATTCTTCGGCGTTCCCCGCTTGAGGGATGACACCGCCGTCGGCCATTTCATGCCATTTCGCGTCCGGTGGGTAAACTCTCATGCTACCTGCACCTCCTCGTAAGCGCGCTGGATAGCTTGCTTGTTGCCTTCGACGACGGCGGGCGGGAGTTTTTCAGAGAGCTGTTTCTCGACGGCTTTGAGGGTGGTTTCGAGGTCGAGCACATCACTGACCTTTGCCAGAGCGCCGAGCATGGGTGTGTTGGGCATCTCGCGCCCGATCGTGTCCACCGAGATGGCGCTTGCATCCACAGTGCACAGCTCGACATTGGGGTTTGCAAGCTCCTGCCTGATTTCGTCGGGGCTCTTGTCAGTGTTGATGATGATCAGGCCGCCATCAGCTAAGCCGTCGGTGACGTTTTCGGTCTCCAGCAGGCTCGAGTCGAGAACGACTACGATATCGGGGTTGTCAATGCTCGAGCGTAGTCTGATTGGCGCGTCCGAAATCCGGACGTAAGAGCGCATCGGCGCACCACGCCGTTCCGCCCCGTATTCAGGGAAGGCTTGCACATTCCAGCCTTGCCCGGCGGCGGCGATTGCCAGCACATAGCCGGCAGTCTTGGCGCCTTGTCCGCCGCGGCCATGCCAGCGGACTTCCGTCAAATTCGCCATGGTAGTCCTCCTTGAGGGTGGGTGCATGTAGGTCTGCTACAAGCTGCTGGAGACAGGCCACAAGGCCTGCCGTTGTTGGAATCTGTGTGAGCTTTCCGGCGCGACAGCGAAAACCGCCCGGCGGTCTCCGAACAGTTTAAGACCGGGCGGATCCAAAGTGCCTGGGCACTGCCACACAATAGTCTATCACCAATTGCTTTCTCTGACAACCGCTGAAGAAACTGAGTTACTGCATTTCACGACGCCCGCTTAGCGCCCTGGCAATAGTCACCTGATCCTGGTAATCCAGGTCGGCTCCGACGGGCAGGCCGAGCGCGATGCGGGTGACGACGACACCCGGATATTGCTGCAATAACTGCCGGATATGCTCGGCAGTGGCATCGCCCTCCACCGAAGGGCTGGTGGCGAGGATCACCTCGCGGATACCATCCTGAGACACGCGGTCGAGCAGGCTATCAATGTTGAGATCACCTGGGCCGATGCCCTCCAGCGGGGAAAGCACCCCGGCCAGGACGTGGTAGCTGCCTCGGTACTCGCCGGAGCGCTCCAGGGCCATCAGATCGGATACTTCAGCCACGACGCAGATTGTGGTCCGATCGCGGGCCGGATCGTCGCAGATCGGGCACAGTTCGCCTTCGGTGTAGTTGTGGCAGACCTGGCAGCGGCCGATGCCATTAGGCAGGGAGCCGATCGCCTCCCCGAGCGCACGGGCGGCCTCTGGCCCGCTGCGCAGGATGTAAAAGGCCAGTCGCTGGGCGCTCTTTGGGCCGATGCCAGGAAGTCGCTGCAACTCTTCGATAACTCTTTGTAACGGCCGGGCGTATTGCAACATGATTATCGGGTCTCTGCTAGAACCAGTCAGGTATTCCAATGCCCATCTGGCCCAGCGGAGTTGCCTGGATAATCCTCTCTTTCTTGAGCGCCATCGCTTTGCTCATAACTTCGCGCACCGCGGCGGTAACCAGGTCCTGCAGCAGCTCTATGTCTTCGGGGTCAACAACGGCCGGGTCAATAACCACCTCAATAAGCTCGCCGTTGCCGGTCGCCCTGGCGGTCACCACGCCGCCGCCGGCAGTGGCCTCGACGGTAGTTGCAGCCAACTCCGCCAGGGCCTGCTGCATCTTCTCCCGCATCCCGCCTAGTTGCGCCTCGATCAGCTTCTGGAAGGGATTCAACATTTTGCTTACTCCCCAATGTGGCTTTCTATTGGTCGGGCTCTTGCTGATCGGTGACTTCTTCACTGCCCGCAAACAGGCTCAGGGTCTGTGCCACGGCCTGCTCAGGCGTCATGGGCGCTTGTTCATCAGCCTGGGGCTTCTCTTGCGTATCTGCCTGCTGCGGTTCAACCGGTGTGGGCGACTCCGGCTCCTGCGTCTGGGCGGCCGGCTCATCGGCAGCGGGACCGGGTTCGGGCGCAGGTGGTACAGAGCCTGTCCGAGCCGCCTCGACCTGGCGCTTTAACTCGTCAGGGTCGTCGAAAAGACGGCACTCTATGCTCAGCTTGCGGCCGCAGAGACGACCGGCGGCTTCCTCAACCGCGCTCTTGTAATCGTCTTCGATCTTCCTGTAGTGGAATTGGGCGTGAAAGCCGATGGTGAGTATGTCGTTTTCAAATGCAACCGGGCTGCCTTCACGCAAAATGGCGCCAACCGGCATGTGGCCCATCCGCTTGAGTTCATCGGGCATGCGATCCCAAATCTGGACAATCAGTGGCAAACTGAGTTCCTGGCCCTCGGCGACCACAGGATGAGCTGCCGGTGGCTCAGGCGGGGCGGGAGGCTGGGCCTCCGCCTGCGTAGGACGTGCGGCGGGCTGCTGCTGGCTGGGCTGCGCAGATGGTTGGACAAGCTCCGGGGGGCGGGTGAGCTGGGCCAGGCCCACCTCCACCAGCAACGCATGCTGGGAACTGCGCTTGAGCTGGGTCTGCAACTCGGCCAGCGTCTTGACCGCATCCAGCAGCTTGTCCTCGCCCAGTGCCTCAGCCTGAGTCTGCATCTGCTCGGTCGCCTCGGCGGACATGCGCAGCCCCTCGGCCGCATCACCGGCGATCCGCAACCGCAGCAGATCGCGCAGGTAGATAGTAAGATCCTCTACCAGCCGCACCAGGTCCTTGCCTTCTGCGATGGCCTGGTCCACAGAGGCGAAGCAGGCTGCGACATCGCCACTGATGATCTCGTTGGTGATGCGGCTGAGCAGCTCGCGGTCGGTGACGCCGAGCACCTCGTTCACCACATCGAGGCTGATGGGGCCGTCGGCATAGGCGACGACCTGGTCGAATATGCTCTGGGCGTCACGTATGGCGCCGTCGGCGGCATGAGCTATTGCCCTCAGCGCGGCGTCATCGGCCTCGACTTGCTCCTGGTCGGCGATTATGCGCAGCGACGCGATGATGTCGGCCAGTGTAATAGAGCGGAACTCAAAATGCTGGCAGCGGGAAAGGATCGTCGGAATTATCTTGTTCGCCTCAGTGGTCAGCAACATGAATACTACGTGGTCGGGCGGCTCTTCGAGCGTCTTGAGTAGCGCGTTGTTGGCTTCGGGTGTTAGCTGGTGGGCCTCATCGAGAATGTAGATCTTGTAGCGCCCCTCGGCAGGAGCAAACTTTACCTTCTCGCGAAGGTCGCGGATATCGTCAATGCCCCGGTTCGATGCCGCGTCCATTTCGATTGTGTCCATGGCATTGCCGGCAATAATGGCCTTGCACATGTCACATTCGCCGCAGGGCTCGGGAGTAGGGCCTTTTTCGCAGTTGAGCGCGGCAGCCAGAATGCGAGCGGTGGAGGTCTTACCGGTGCCCCGGGGGCCGGTGAAAAGGTACGCGTGGGCGACACGGTCGCTGGCCAGAGCGTTCTTCAGGGTCTTGGCGATGTGCTGTTGGCCGATGACGTCGTCAAAGCGCTTGGGGCGATACTTGAGACTGAAAGAGACGTAGGGCATATATGAACGCTCCACTGTTTGCTCGTCTGGCCCGAATCCGACAATTACAGGACATCGTCGAGCGATTCGGAGTACGCGACAGGCAAAGGGATGGTTTGCTTAATGGCCGCGCACCCACCTTCGATAGCGCAGGCCAGGCGTTACTCAGGTGGCTTGCTCCGGCCAGGCGGTCCGCGGCACAACAAGCTTACTGCCTACCGCTGCTTCCTTTCGGACCTGACGGAGTTCAGCAGGGCTCGTTTGCGCGGGGCCCGGCCTTCAACACCGCCCGCCTGAGGCAGACCCTAGACTGCGAAACCTCTAGTGGGAATTGTACCCCTCTATGGCGGATTGAGGGTTCAGGATACCGCCAGCCTCCCGTCTAGCGCGGCCAAAATCAATATCGCGTCAAAGATCACCTGATCAAGCATTACACAATGCCTCATTGCACAGTACGAGCATTCGGCGTCAGAGTGCTGATACCTCTAGTCGGCTGTGAAAGTTGTGTGGCGGAGAGGGTGGGATTCGAACCCACGTGCCCCTTGCGGGACAACGCGCTCTCCAGGCGCGCACCTTCGGCCGCTCGGTCACCTCTCCGGCAGTCTGCGACTTCGCCGCAGTCACGACTCAGGACTGCATGCCCGTTGCAAATCTTGTGGCGGAGAGGGTGGGATTCGAACCCACGAACGGGGGTGAACCCGTTACACGATTTCGAGTCGTGCGCATTCATCCGCTCTGCCACCTCTCCGCAAACTTTGTGCTGGCGCCCCCGGCCTGATTCGAACAGGCGGCCTTCAACTTAGGAGGTTGCTGCTCTATCCAGCTGAGCTACGGGGGCGCACCAACCTCGGATTGCCCTTACGCTTTCTGGAACCTTGACCTACCCGAAAGGTGTATCAAGAAGAACACGAGTCGGGCTGCAAGCCCGACTTGTGGTGCAAAGCGTGAAATATGGCGTTTCGGTCGCTAGCAGACCATGTCAGCATTTTGTAATGGCGCGCCCGCCGTGATTCGAACACGGGACTTCTGCCTCCGCAGGGCAGCGCTCTATCCACTGAGCTACGGACGCGCTACTTTGCACACAACGGTTCTGGCACTTCGTCGCCTGGCGGTCAAGACCCGCTGCCGAACCGAAGAGGCTTGCTGCTGGTACGCCCGCCGTGATTCGAACACGGGACTTCTTGCTCCGGAGGCAAGCGCTCTATCCACTGAGCTACGGGCGCACTGAAAAGTAGTTCTGCGCAATTGGCCATCAGACAACTCAAAGAGCTTTCTTTCCAGTGGCGGAGAGGGCGGGATTCGAACCCGCGATGGAGCTATAAACCCCATAGTCGCTTAGCAGGCGACCGCCTTAAGCCATCTCGGCCACCTCTCCGCGCAGGACATCAGTCTATCATAAAACCACGGCCAATTCAAGCACTGGATGATGCAAGCCGTGTACAGTCTGCCTGCAAGTTACATGCCGCGCGGCCCACGGCAACAGTGCTGTTGGGCGTGGGGGGGCTGAAGATGAGTGGCTCGGGCCTTGGCGGCTCTGAAGGCTATGGCAGGAGCCTGCGCAAGTGGGTACGAGCTTCGTCGCAGTGGTGGCAGAGCTCGAGGCCGTCAAGGCGGCCGCTTCTCAACTGCTCCCGAAGCCTGTGGAGCGGCTCTGAGTTCCAGATCTCCTCCAAAGTTTGCTCTGGCACTTTGCCCAGCCGCATGGTGCAGTCCATGTCATAGCAACAGGGCGCAACCTGCCCATCGGAGCACACCACAAGCGTCCGCCAGGGCCAAGCGCACGGGGTAGTGAAATACCAGGGGTCGGCGGCCGGCCTGTCAATCTGGCCCGCCCAGTTAGTGAATGGCTTGATGACGATTTGCACGTTCTGCGCGGAGTTGGTGTAACGCTCCCAGCGGGCCCGGAATGTCTCGATCTCCGCTGCAGTGTCGGCGGTCCGAATTATTTGCAGCCCGATGGTGGGCAAGTGCCTGGGTCGCGCGGCGTTGGCTTCCAGAAGGCACTCAACATTGTGCACCAGCATGTCCCACCTCTTACTGCCGTGCATGCTTCGGTAGATCATTTCGCTTGTCGCGTCCATCGCTATCCCCAGCCAGGTGAGCTTTGAGTCCAGCAGGGCCTCTACCTTGTCCTCGTCCAACAGCAGAGCATTGGTGCTGGTCGAGAGGCCACGCATGGGGTCACGCTGCTCGCCCAGCTTGCGCAGATTTGGCACGCGGCTGCCAATCTGTTCGATCATATCTATGATACGCGGGTGCATGAGCGGGTCCCCAAAGAAGTGTAAGATGACCAGCTCCAGCTCTTCCCGCTCGTCATGCCTGGCGAGTTCCTCAACCACCGGCTCGAATATCTCCGGTGGCATATCGCCCGCTTGACGCTTCATCTTGTCGCGGGGGCAGATGGGACAGCGCAGGTTGCAGCGGCTGGTAGTCTCCACAATGACAACCCGGGGGAAGCTGTCGGGCTTGAGCTTCTTCAGCCAGGTATAACCGCGCGCAGTCAGTGGAGCCAGGAGGCGACATATCGCGTTCTGCTGTTGCATATCGCCCGGCATTGGTATGTTCCTCCGTCTTGCCGATGCCAGAGAGTTACCTACCACTGACATGCGTAGGTAACTGGGAGGCCGTGTGCCGGCGTGCGGTTGAGCAGATGCCTTACTCAGGGACAGTGACCTGCGGCGGGAAAATCCAGTCCAGGTATTTGCCAGCCACGTCGGCGGCCACAGTGTCATCTTCGTGGACATACAGGCGGAAGCGGAAACACAGCGAATGGCCTGCAGGCAGTGCATAGTCGCCGCGTTTGGCGGGGTCATCGGTGAAGTCGTGCAGGCCCCACTGGTTGGCGGTGAAAAGCCCGTATGAGCGCACGTGCCAGGTAGTCGGATAGCGCAGATTGGTCGGATGGTCCATGATCGTGACGCCGCAGACCCGGCCCTCGACGGGGCCGTAGTAGTCAACCCATGGCGCCGACTTGCCCCAGTTTTCTGCCTCACCAATTGCGCCAAAGGCATTCTGGATGCTGCCGCCTTCGCGCTCCTCCATGCTTTCCTTAAGCCTAATCGAAACCGTGCCGGCTTCCTTTGTATCGCCGAAGAACACGCCGCCCTCAGTCGCGCTCCAGACCGTTGTGAAATCAAAAATGCGGGCGGTATCGGGCGTGTTGTAAACCCTGATGAACGTGTGTTCTTCCAGGATCTTGGCACCTTTGTTGTCAACCCAGTCATTGGCGGCGTGGAGCTGAGCGAAGAGCGGCCCCTGGCTTTCGACGGTCAGCTCGCGGTTGACCGTGCGGCCATGGCCCTTTTCTTCGGACCAGTTATCTGTGCCGTTGACATCCCCCTGCGCCACCCAGATGCCCTTGTGGTGGACATGGTCAGTGTCCTCTTTGGGCGGGAAGCTGACCTCGCGCGCAATGTCGAACCCGCCCGGGCCGATGACCGGGTAGCAAAACGGTCTGGCGATGCCCTCCCTGACAACATAGCTGGTAAACAGATCATTGCCCACGCAAATGTCCGCTTGCTCGTTTGCCTTGACGTTGACAGCAACACCGGCAGCCTCGCTCGCTTCCTCAGCGGCGCCGATGGCAAAAACAGCGGTTTCACCCGCGTCAAGATGCTCTATCTGCCATACCAGTTCTCCGGCGGATCCATCTGCGGTGGGCAGGGCGGAAGTGAGGCACTGGCTGGGGATTACTCCGCCCTCATTGCCATTCTCGTCAACCGGGCGCACAGTATGGGCGGACGTACAGCCGGCCAGATGGCATGGCAAGGACACAAACACATTGTTGCGCTGATGCGGGCCGGCGTTGACCTGAACGATATGCTTGCTGCAACCACAATCGCGGCACATTTGTAGGCCTCCTGAACGGCGCGTATTCATGAATTATCTACGGCAAAGCGAAATCCGCAGACCGCTGCCCTATGCTATTCTCGGTGATGAGCGTGAGCACCTTCGTACAAGCGATGACGGCATTGCAGCAAACTCAGGCCGGCCGTAAGAGCCGCATGATGTTATCGCGTGTCACTTTGGCGTAGTCGCTTTCGCTGAGCTTGCAGACCTGGATCTTGGCCAGCTCGATGGCGGGGTGTATCAACGGCCCATCGGAGCCGAATACTACGCGGTCGGCCCCAAGGCGCTGTATGGCTTCAGGTATTTTCCATGGCCGGTGACAGTACGAAGAGTCAAGGCAAACAGCAGGATACGCCTCGGCCAGGATAATGAATTGCTCGGCGAGATCCTCATCATTGGGTGAGCCCAAGTGGGCGATGATGAACTTAAGCTCACGGAAGTTTTCGGCGATTTCGCGCGCCAGCTTCAGGTTGAGAGCCATGTCTATGAGCACCGGAGCTTGGCGGTCAATGCACATCTCCAATAGCGGCGCCAGCAGCTCGACGGAGGGCTCCTGCATCTCCCCGCAGTGTAGCTTCAGCCCGCGCATGCCATCTTCGTCAAAACACCGCTGAAGTTCATCCAGTGCCCCCTGACCTTCCTCAGGGATTACATGGGCGAACGGTATGAAACGGTCCGGCGCGGCTTCGTAGCAGTCCATTGTCAGTTCGTTCGATGGACGAGAGGGCAGGCATATCGAAAAGATCACCGACTTGTCAATGCCCGCCTCCTCCATGCACTGGATGATTTGACTTGGGCGGAATTCTCGCATATATTTGTCTCCACCCTTGACGTGCACATGACAATCAACGATCATGATTCACCGCCCTTGAGTTCGGCCGACAGCTTGCCTCGCCGACCAATGTCGCATATATTTATTGTTTTGTGGGTGCCGCATGCTCGGCCACCGGAGAGTTATTCGGACTTGGAGTGTGTCCGTCCTTGATGGACGGCAGGGCCCATGCGCGCCACGTACACACCGTCCCTGGCGAAGATAAGCTGGTAGCCGTAAGGTTCTTCTCCGGCCAAGAGTGCCCTTATGACTCCATCCCAATGCCGCAGATGGTGTCTGCTGCGGCTGGTGCCATCATTGAGCAAGTGCTGCCGGATCTGGTTGTCCCATAGTATCAACAGGTATTCCGAATATGGCTGCTCGTCAGCGTGCCAGAACGGTGCCGGCCGCAGGGCCTCTCGCTTGTACACATGGCTCATCAGGTTCGCACTGACTGTAAGCGGGACCTCGTCCGGCACCAGCTCGATAGCCTGTTTGATCGTGTCGAGGTTGGCCGGCTTTTGAAAACTGGCCGGGTGCAACCACACAGGGCACGCACCCAGGCCAAGACATAAAGCCAGCGCTGCCATCTGTATGGGCAAAGCCCGGGACCGCTGTCCCGAACGGCGCAGGAGCATATCTTGGAAACGCCGGATGCCATGGGCTGCGGCCAGCGCAAGCACCGGTCCGAATAGACTGGCATCCCACAAGTGCAATGTGAAGCGATTCTCCATCACCAACAGGAGCGCCAGGTGCGGAACTGCAAGCAGGCTGTAGGCGCTTAGGAGCGGCAGTACGCCACCCCATGTCAGCAGCATGAGATAGACATGGGCCAGTTGTTTGATACCGATATGACGGGCCACAACCAGCGGATGGGTGAACATATAGCCAACAGCGGCGCCGATTGTTTCTTGGCCGAAAAGTACGTGGACGATCTCCGTGGAGCTGCCAGTCGAGAAGTGCGGAATAACAGCCTTCAGGGAAAGTATGCCCCAGCCCACTGCTACGATGGCCGGTATCGCCACCCACGACCACCGCCGGCGTGAGAATAGGGCTGCCGCCGCCAGCACGAAGCAGGTAATCGCCATCGACTCCTTTATCGTGAGTAGCACGATGAACCATAGTATGTAGAGGCCGAAGCGTTGACGCAAAAAGTAATGAAGCGTCAGAGCCAGCGGCAGGGGCGCGAGGTTCATCTCATGGAACTCCGGCGTCGCCTGCGACATGACCACCGGATTGAATAGATATGCGGCGGTTATGACCACTGACGGCCCCGGCTCCAGCCAATTTCGAGCAATTTGATAAACGACAAATGCCGAGGCGGCAATGCAGACGATGACCAGGACAATCATGGGCCAGTAGCCGGGCACCAGCAGATAGATCAGATACGACACAAACAATATGGGTGAGTTGTGCATGGAGAAATGTGAGCCGAGTTCGCGGGCATTGTAGAAGAAACGGCCATGCTCGGTATTATATAGCGAATTCAGAAAGACGCCTGTGTCTATTGCCAGGCCGCCCAGGTAGCGTACCTGCAGCCAAGCCACAAATACCATTGCCACGACAAAACCGGCCATTAGAAGCCATACAAATCGCCGTGCCCGGTGTTCAGACATCTCTCGCAGAGTGCCGAGCCAGTATAATAACGGCACTGCCAGGGCAACACTCACAAGCAAACCGATGCGGATCAAGTGCAGTACCGGGTGGGCAGTTGGCGTCACGAGAAACGGTAGGCTCATAATCAGCCCGAGTAACGGCAATGCTATATGCCAGCGGCCGCTCAACGCACTTGCCATTGCTGTGGTAAGCCTCCCACATAGCTGCTTGCTGGCTACAGAATTCCTTGGTCGCTGCATCAGTTCCTGCTTGCGCATGATGTTTGTCGGCGAGCACCAGCGACTTGAAGCAGAATATCTGCCAGCTCTTGCGAAGGAGATTCACAGGTGCACAGAGAATATGGTGGGCGAGTGCGGAACTGATATTGATAAGCGCAGACGTTATGGTCTCGGTGACATAGGCTGCTTTGGCTGTGGCTGGATGCCTGCAGCCAGTCAGCGGGCGGAAATGCGCCGTGGGATGTGCCAACAGGAGATAGATCATGGATCTACGTCAGTGTCGGCAAGCGATTGTCGGCGGGCTAAAGTGGATTATCGGTCAGCAGAGTCCCGACGGGACATTCCGGCCCGTGGAGTTCGGACTGTGCGGATATCACAAGACAATCTATATGCTGTCGCTTGTGGCGCAGACGGAGCGGGCCACGCGGCTGTGTGCATGGATTGAAGCGAATGTACTGGACGATGACGGCGATTTTGCGGACCCCCACGGCCGGCAGGGACCGATGAAGACTTTCTATAGCTACCCCAACGCATGGCTGGCGATGGGCGCACATCGGCTTGAGCTGTACAACATATCATATCGGGCACTGGATTTCTTGACCTCACTCCAGCACCCTGCAACCGGAGGCTTCTTGAGCGCCGGCCCAGCGGCCGGCCTCGAGGACCGGCAGGATATGGTGACCACAGCAACCGCCGGTCTGGCCTGCCTGCAGCTCGGCGCGCTCGATGCCGCGCAGCGGGCCGGGGCGTTTCTCGTCAATGTGTTTGAGGCCCAGCCACGGGCCCAGACAAAACTGTACTTCTACGTGGAGAAAACCAACCAGTTTGTTACCGAATACGAGGACGAAGAGGCGGCTGCGCACGCCCTGACGCTCAACCGTCCCGGCCAGTGGTACTTCGTGCCCGGACTGGCCGCATGTTTTCTGACCAAGCTGTATGAAGCCAGCGGCGAGGACACGTTCTTGACCGCGGCGCAAAGCTACGTGCAATTCGCTGACTCCTCAGGCGAAGACAGGTATGGCGAGGCCCGCAGCGGATTCCTCGGTCTGGCCGCTGCGCTGCTTTACTCCGCCACCGATGTCAACAACTATGCCAACATAGCCGAGACGGTCGCAGACAATATCATCGCCGCCCAGATGGGCAACGGGAGCTGGGCCGAGGCCTCGATGGGTTACGAGCCGCCGGCGCCGATACTTGATGCCACCGCTGAGAATGTGATCCTGCTAACCGGCCTCCTGCAAGCTCTGGGCGGCCAGGAGTATTAGGCCCGGTAGAGTAACTCGCCGTGCACAGCGTCTGATGACCGCGAAGGATTTTGCATGACGCATGTAGAAAATATGAGCGCAGCAATAAGATGATTTTTGTCCGAAGGGAGTCTTTGCGATGGGAACCGCCAAGAACGAAATAGTAGGATGGGGGATAATCGGCTGCGGGGTCATCGGCCCCTGGCATGCTAAGGCTGTCCAGCTAGTCGAGGGGGCCAGGATGGTGGCCTGCTGTGACGTGATACGCGAAATGGCCGAGAAATGTGCTGAAGAATTTGGTGACGGCGATACGGCTGTCTATACAGATTTGGAAAAGATGTTGGCCGATTCTAATGTGGATGCTGTCTCGATCTGCACTCCCAGCGGCATGCACGCCGATAACGGCATTATTGCCGCACAAGCCGGCAAGCATATTCTGTGCGAAAAGCCGATGGACGTGACGCTGCAAAAGATTGATGCACTCATCGAGGCCTGCGAGGAAAACAACGTGAAGCTGGCCGGAGTATTTCAGCGCAGAACCTACGAGACATCCAAGCAAGTACGTGAGGCAGTGCAAAGCGGGAAACTGGGCAAGCTCGTGGTCGGCGACTCGTATCAGAAATACTTCCGCTCGCACGAATACTACGCCAGCGGCGATTGGCGCGCGACCTGGGAACTCGACGGCGGCGGCGCCTTGATGAACCAGGGCGTGCATGGCATTGACCTGCTGCTTTACATTATGGGCGACATCCGTCGGCTCAACGCCCGCTGCCGCACACTGGTGCGTAACATTGCCGTCGAAGACACGGCCATCGCCACGGTGGAGTTCGTCAACGGTGCCCTCGGCGTAATCGAGGGGACCACCTCTGTCACCCCGGGCATGGGCGGCAAGATCGAGATCTCCGGTGATGACGGCACCATTGTTATGGACGGGGATAAGATTGCAGTGTGGGATGTTCCGGGCGAAGCAGACGTGGAACAAACCGAGCAGGCGACGGACGTAGGCTCTGCACGCGACCCGGCAGCCGGTCTTGACGTGGCGGGACATGTGCGGCACATCGCCGACCTCGTGGACGCTATATGGAACGATAGAGGACCGCAAATCCCCGGCCGCGAGGCGCGTCGGGCGGTCGAGGTCATCAAGGCCATCTACTTGTCCTCCCGCGGAGGTGGCGAGACCGTTGAACTGCCGCTGTCCTACGAGGACGACGGGCCGGGCATTGACGATCGCGGTCGCGACTGGGATTGGTAAGATACAGGGCACTATCTGCGAAATGACCGAAGGCAGGCCGGCAAGGGTCTGCCTTTTTCTATACTTACACTTATCCACACACAGCACGACGGCATGCCCACAAACGCCCGCTGGCACGGGGCAGGTCACAGGGCGACAGATAGAGAAAACTGAGCAAGTCGAAGTGTTGAAGGATGGTGCTGATGAGCCAAGTAATCGAACTGCTCAGAGCGATGGTAGCCACACCCAGCGTTAGCTGCGGCCTGTGTGGAGAGGCTGACGCCACACACGGTGAGAGCCGCATGGTGGAGTTGATTGCGGATTTCTGGGATCGCCATCACATAGATTACGAAATTCAGCCGGTTCAGCCAGACCGTGAGAACATCATCGCCCGTGTCGAGGGCGGAAGCGGGCCATCGCTGCTGCTGGAAGCGCACACCGATACCGTCGCAATCGAGAATATGGAGATCGCCCCCTTCGATCCCGTAGTGAAGGACGGGCGCGTCTATGGCCGCGGCTCGTGTGACGATAAGGCCTCCCTGGCGGCGATGATGATAGGTCTGAGCAACGCCGCGGAAAAGGACTTGGCCGGCACTGTGACCATGGCGGCAACGGCTGATGAAGAATATGGGTTCGGCGGCGCCCGCAAGCTTGTGGCATCGGGCTTCATGGCCGATGGGGCAGTAGTGGGCGAGCCGACCTGTCTGCAGCTTGTGATCGCGCACAAAGGAGCATGTCGGCTCAAGGTATCCAGCTACGGCAGCGCCGCCCACAGCAGCCAGCCACATAAGGGCGAGAATGCGATCTACGCGATGGCCGAAATAGTGCGGGTATTGCACGACTATGCCGACGCGCTTTATGAGCGGCCTGAGCATCCTCTGGTCGGCGGGCCAACTTGCTGCGTTGGGATGATCTGCGGCGGGCAAGCGCCCAATATCGTCCCCGACCGGTGTGAGATCTTCGTTGATCGGCGGATGATACCCGGCGAGGATGCGGCCACCGTGAAAGAGGAGGTCACAAACGCCATCGCCGTGGCAGTCGCTGATGAGGTCAACTGGTGCATCGAGCTGTCGCTGGCAGGCTACCCCCTCGAGACCGACCCGGAGTGCCGGATTGCATTGCGGGCACGCGAAGCAATCGCCGCAGTGACAGGAGATACGACTCTGGCAGGCGTACAGTACGGGACCGATGCCAGCGCGTTTTCCCTGAGCGGAATCCCCTCGGTTGTGGTGGGCCCAGGGAGCATCGAGCAGGCCCACACCGCCGTTGAATACGTGGATATTGACCAGGTCGAAAAAGCCGCCCTTATCTACGAGAAAATCTGCACATCTCTCGCGTAGGTCGGGCTGCGAACCTGGTTGTGATGGCTGGCCTGTAACAGCGTCGGGCTAGAAAGTTCGACCTACGGGTTGATGAATAATGCGGATCAGGAGCGGCGGCAGCGGCGGACGCAAATCCTTGGGGATGATCCGGCGGACGCGGCGCAGGTTGCTCAGGTCATCGGCCAGGTCGTCGCCCGGGATCTTAGGCGTCTCCATGATGAATGGCAGATGGCGGAGCCGAGGCTCGGAGAAGATGACCTGGAAGCCTTCGCGGCCGATGTGGCCCCTGCCGATGTCCTCGTGGCGGTCAACTCTGGAGCCGAGGGCGGATCTGGAGTCATTCAGATGAATCAGCTTGACGAGGTCGAGGCCGAATGCGGACTCTGCCTCTTGTAGCATCTCGTCGAGGCCGTCAGGGGTGTTGATGGCATATCCGGCAGCGAAGGCGTGGGCGGTATCAAGGCAGACCCCGATGCGTTCGGGCGTGGCCTCGGCGATGATCTCTCCGATCTCCGCCATCGTGCGGCCGACCACGCTACCCTGACCGGCACAGTTTTCGAGAATGACCAGCGATGGGCCGTCGGTGCGGTCACGCGCCTGCCTGATGGCCTTGATGACGCGCTTTAGTCCCTTTACCGGGTCCTGCCCTCCGGCGCTGCCCAGATGTAATACTACACCCAGGGCCTGCCAGCGGTTGGCGATATTGAGTTCCTGGGCCAGGACAGATACGCCTTTTTGCCAGAGGTTCCTGTCCGCCGAGGCAAGGTTCAGCAGGTAGGGAGCATGGGTGAACACCGGGCGGATATCTGCCTGCTGGCAGCCGGCAACGAAGGCGGCGTCTTCTTCGGGATTCGACTTACGACGCATCCATGTCGAGGGCGCGGCGGAGAACACCTGCATTGTCTGACAGCGTCGCTGTCGGGCTGCCTCAAGTGCTCTGTGCATCCCGCCGCCGATTGAGACGTGAAAACCTATCCGCACTGGCCGCGCCGACCTTCCTGTGCGTGGCTCAGAATCTGCTCGCAGTTCATCTCGCCGAGGCCCAGTGCTCGCGGCCCGCGCTGGGCCCACCTCCCAACACGGCTACGTGCTTGAGCGTCTTCACATGTTCACTCCTTGCCCAGATAATTCACAAGACGCGTGGCTCGGCCTGACCTGCGCTTGGCGCAGGTCAGGTGAGAATGCAGCCTGCCCTGAGCTTGCCGAAGGGCAAGCATTCTCAGCTTCCAGCCCGAGGTCTTTGGGCCAATGACAGTGTGTGATTCTGCGCCCTGTCTGTCTAATCTTGCCGCCTCTCCCATTTCACTCACGAATAATCCGGCCTAGCACTTGCCCCGTTCACGCATCAGAATCGTCAGGGGGATTATCACGCAAAGCCTTGCGCCGCTTGCGGGCCAGGTACGGGTAGGAAAGCTTCCTGACCGCAAACCAGACGCCGATCCAGAGCACCAGCGTACCGAGGGCTGCCAGGATGGCCGCAGGCAAATAGGCATATAGCGGCCAGCCTTGGACATGCAGTGACCAACCTACCACGACAGCAGCTATGACGGCTGTGAAGATCTGGTGCACATTCAAGAGCGCTCGGCCCTTCGGTAATCAGTCTGCGCTGAAGTCGGCCCGCGCCGGGATGGCGATCGTGTTGCCGGGGCCAATTGCCATGATGATAAAACGCTTGCGGCCATCCCCGTCCAGGTCCTTGAATGCCTCTTCGGGGACAGTCTTCTCCATCACACGCACGTCGTTTCTCTCCCGGGCAGCGAAATGCCCGACGACCTCATAGCCCTCGTTGACTACGGTCATGCCCGGGTGAGCGAAGTAGATGAGACGGTCGCCTTGAATGACATTGCCGTCGGCGATGGCCAGAACGTTGCCGATGCCGCAGCGCAGATCCTGGTCGCCGATGGAGAACACATTCCTGTCAAGCACCTTGTCTATGCGCACTGCGTCCACATGCTGCCCGGTGTCAACCGTAACCCACAGGCCGATGTGGGCATCGCGGAGCACCGGCTCGTCCAGAGTGACAGTATTCTTCTCGTAATCCATAGAGGCAATAGTGGCTGTGGCAACGCCCTCAGAAGTGACCTCCTGGCCCGCGCCTTTCAGCTTCGTGCCGTCGAACAGCCGCATCGCCGTTGGTGTGCCCTGGAGATCGAGCCGGATGCACGCTGCTCGCCCGGTCACGGTATAGCCGCCAAAGCTGTGCTCGGTCTCCGGGTGCGCGGTCCAGAAGATGATGTCAGTGCCGGCCGTGTGTGTGACGCTCACAGCGGCCGAACCGTCGGGCGGCGAGACTGCCACAGCCTCCGCCTGCCGAATGTAGGGCGCGCTTTCATGGAATGGCTCGAACACGGTGGCGAATGTGGAGCTGAGATTATCACCGGCGCGGCGGCGGATCACCCACTTGTGCATCTCCGGGAAGTTAGGGCGGCGCTGGGGGATGCCGTCGCAAGCGAACACAGTTTCCTCATCGCCCAGCAAATGCGCGCGCAGGCCGAGGCCCTCGGTCGGCTTATTCGGATACAGCTCGGGACCCCGGTTGAGGTCCCACCTGACCGTTCCGGTACCGTCGAGCGCGGCCTGCTGGACATTGAATAGCCACTGATAGGCGCTGCCCTTGTAGGGGTAGTAGCGCGTGCCTTGTTTGCCCTCGATCATCGTCGGATCGTCGTAGAATTGCCTGTAAGGCACATCCGGGCCGGCGAACGTGCCCTCAGCGCGCGGCTCGGAGAAGCCGATAGTCTCGGGGGAGAAGTCGGCCGGCGGCCCGTGGACGAGCCAGTCGTGCTGGCTCCCGCCGACGACGTGAAACAGGTCCACACAGTAGGCGGTGTCGTCGTCCACGTCAATGAGAAAAACCGCGCGGCGGAAGTCGCCCAGGTCAATGTCCGGATACGCGTTGAGGGCCCGAGCTTCAACCATCTGCGCCCAGCCGCCCGGATGGTAGGCAATCGGCTCGCCGTTGCCCCAGCTCTGACAAGTAGCGTCCACCATCACTGTGTTATGCACCGCGCTGTGCGACAGCCAGCCAAAGCGGCGCGGGTCGTAGGTATCAGCAGTCTCGGGATATCCGAAGTCGGGGATGAGTGTGTGGTCGTGTGAGAATATTTCCAGGTTCAGCCGCTCCATGTGCGCATGGGCCGTATAGTAGCCGTAGTGCAAAGCTATGGCGGTGCGGTTGTCTTCATTGCCGGTCTGCAGCGTGGCGTATCCCAGGCCCGGCAGCAGGCTGCTTTCCACGCCGACGGGTTTACCGTAGTCTGCAGCCATGCTCCTGACCTCTTGCTCCATTGACTTCTCGAACAGGTCAGTGCGGAATTTCGAACCTGCCTCGGCCCGCTGGACCATTATTCCGGCCTGCCGGGGATCGCGCATCCGCTCAAAAGCGCGTTCCAGATATGTTGGCGAGACGCCCAGGGCTGCCGCGAACTGGTTATTGGAGTCACCCATCGGCTGGGTCATCGTGCCGCAGACCGTCATCTTTATCGGTGCCAGATACATGGCCTGAAAACGCGGCGCCTCCCACATATTCACCCCGTTGAGCAGCAGCAAGTTCGCAACCTCCGCCAGATCGGTCATCCAATGGCAGTTGTAACTTGGGGATTCGAAGGCTATGCCGTCGCGGTGAAAAAGGTTGACCAGCGCGTCAGGCAGCGGTGTGATGCCGTACGAATCGACGATTTCAGGCCCCTTGACCACCCAGTCCACCATGTCGGCGGATGTCTGCTCACCCTCGTCGGTGTCGAGCACTAAAGCGATTCTCAGCAGAGCGGACTGGTGCATTCCATAGTTGCCACGGATGCGTCCGGAGCCGTCGGTGATGTCCTTGGCGGCCACGCGGAACATCCGGTTCTCAATATCGGCTTTGATCTCACTGGCGCTTTTGCTCGTCCACTCTTGCAACGCGGCGTCATTGTCGAGGGTCGGATATATCGCATCATACGCTAACGTGACATCCTGGATGGTGAAGCATTCCCAGGTGTGGTAGTTCAGCCGGCCGTAGTACCAGGACTGGAATTCCAGGCCGTAGCGGGACTGGGTTTCGTAGTTGTAGTCCGGGTAGTACTGGGCCAGTTGCCACAGCAGCACCGCCGTCTTGTGCGCGTATTTTTCTTCGCCGGTCAACAGGTACGCCTGTGACATATTCTTGATTGCCGGCCGCAGCCAGCGATTGACCATCTCTCCGGCGAAAAAGGCGGCGAACCAGAACTTCTTTTCGTGGCCGGGCAGCTTGCAGCCCCAGCCGTCGTCCACATACTCGCCGGTCAGTAATTCATTATCTTTGCACCCGCCTTGCAGATAGGCCCAGAAGTCATTTGACGGATACTCTTCGCCGTCAACGGGGCATTGGACCTTATACATATTGTCGAACGACATCTTCCAGCCCCGCTTGCCCCCGGGGAACTTCATGATCTCCTCGCCGTGGACGGGGCAGCCACTGTTGTGGAGGCTGTTGCTGCGCGCGACCTCCAGCGGCGGCACCAGGTCCTTGATGCGGCCATCCTCGTAATCAACCCACTGGTCGGCCCAGGAGATGATCTTGTCTCTCTGCTCCTTGGCCCAGTCGTACTGCTCGATATTTTCCTGCATCCAGCCCAGGCGCTCTTCGGTGTAATAAGTGCGGCCGGTCTTACCGAAAACCAGCGTGCAAACAGTCAGGAATACGGACGCGATTACGATCAGTCGCAGGATACTCATATTGAAATGTCTCCTTGAATGGCAGTCATTGGCATCATCGCTGCACCAACACAATACCTCCTTTCCCCACATTCACGCCATGTTCCTCCTCGGGGCCAAGGCAGGTAACAGAGCCAGTCTGACGAAGATTCAGATGACGGAACGCGAATAATAGAGTCTTCGCGCACACGGAGTTCACGGATGAAGATAGCATATCTGGATATATTCTTCGGTATCAGCGGTGACATGACGCTCGGGGCGCTGGTGGATGCCGGCGTTGATGCCGATGAGTTGATTGCCGAGCTGAAGAACCTCGACATTGAAGGCTGGGAGATCAGCTTCGAGAAGGTCAAAGTGTCCGGCCTGGGAGCGACGCGGGCGACAGTGTCAGCCGCACACGAGCATCACCGCGACGACCACGGCATGGATCCCGGTCAGCTAATTGAGATAATCGAGCGCGCCAGCCTCAACGATAGTGTCAAGCAAAGGGCCGTGGCGGTCATCGAGCGCGTCGCCGAGGCTGAGGCTGAAGCCCACCGCGTGCCCATCACGGATGTGCATTTCCACGAACTGGGCGGCTTGGACACGATCATAGATGTGGCCGGGGCGATCATCGGCTTTGACCTGCTCGGCGTTGAGAGAGTTTACTCTTCACCAATCCCGGTCAGCCACGGCTTTGTAAACTGCGCTCATGGCCGGCTGCCTGTGCCAGTCCCGGCTGTGGTAAACCTGTTGAAAGGCGTGCCGACGATCCCGCTCGATGTCGCTGGCGAGACCGTCACACCCACGGGCGCAGCGATCGCTACGGTATTGTCCAGTGGCTTTGGGACCATGCCGGCGATGACACTGCTTTCCTCGGGCTTCGGCGCCGGGCATAAGGAATTCCCCGAAGCGGCGAACCTGCTCCGGATCATAGTCGGCGAAGCAGGCGAGGCCAGGGCAAGCGGCAGGTACGAAGCTGACGTGCAGATTCTCATCGAGGCCAACATAGATGATATGAATCCCGAGCTTTATGAGGCGGCGCAGCAGGCAATTTTCGAGGCCGGCGCCGTGGACTGCTGGTTCACGCCGATCTTTATGAAGAAGAACCGGCCGGCGGTCAAGCTGTCGGCGCTGGCTGCTCCTGGCAATGCCGATGCAGTGGCCGACGCCATAATGACCAACACCACGACCTTCGGAGTGCGGCGACTTGAGACGCGACGAGACTGCCTGGCGCGGGAGACCAGACACGTGGACACCGCCTACGGTACCGTCGGCGTCAAGGTCGGAATGCGGGCCGGTGAGATTATCACCGTGTCCCCGGAATTTGCCGATTGCCGGCGACTGGCCGCCGAGCACGCCGTGGCGGTCAAGACCGTCTATCAGGCTGCAGTTGCGGCAGCCGCTGCACTGCTCAAGTCACCCTAGAGAGAGGGGCAACGGAATGGAAAGCAAGCAGATGCTGATCGGAAAAGACTGGCTATCGGCGGCTGACGGCGGGGAGTTTGATAACATCAACCCCGCCAACGGCAAGCTGATATGCCGCATTGCCCGTGGCGGAGCCGAAGATGTTGACAGGGCAGTGCAAGCTGCGCAGGGGGCATACGACACAGCCTGGAGCAAGCTGGACGCCGCTGAGCGCGGACAACTCTTGCATCGCATGGCCGATATCATACAAGAGCGCACCGATGAGCTGGCCCTGATGGACACCGAAGATATGGGCAAGCCGCTTATCCAGACGACAACGGGCGATGTGGTCGGTGCGCAGGCGTTCCTGCGCTACTACGCGGGCCTGGCCGACAAGATCGAGGGCATAACCTATGCGACGCCGGATGGCTGTTTCGGCTATAGCACCCGCGAGCCGTACGGAGTGGTCGGCTGCATCGTGCCATTCAATTATCCGCTGGCCCTGGCCTGCATCAAGGTCGCTCCGGCTCTCGCAGCGGGCAACACAGTGATCCTCAAGCCCGCCTCGGTATCGCCGCGCACGGCCCTGGAACTGGGCCGAATCGCCCTCGATGCAGGCCTGCCGGCAGGCACGCTGAATGTTGTCACAGGCCTGGGCAATGAAGCCGGCGCAGCAATGGCCGTCCATGACGGCATCGAAAAGATCAGCTTCACCGGCAGCACCGCCGTGGGACGCAGCCTCGTGGAGGCGTCGGCCGGCAATTTCAAGAAGCTCACCCTGGAGCTAGGCGGCAAGACGGCCAACATAGTACTGCCCGACGCCGATCTCGACATGGCGCTACCAGCGGCCGCGCGAACAATTTTCCTGAATTCCGGCCAGATATGCACTGCCGGCTCGCGACTGCTTGTGCACCGTGACATGAAAGACGAGATACTCGCCAGACTTGTGCCGATTGCCGAGAGCCTCAAGGTCGGCGACCCACTGGCTCCTGATACCAAGCTGGGGCCGGTGGTCTCGAAAGAGCAGTTCGAGCAGGTGATGGGCTACATCGAGGCAGGCAAGCAGCAGGGCGCAGAGATAATAACTGGCGGCGGCAGGCCGGATGATCCGGAACTGGCCGACGGCTACTACATCGCTCCCACCATCTTCGACAATGTAGGCCCTGCTATGAAGATATGCCAGGAGGAAATCTTCGGCCCGGTCCTGTGCGTACAGACCTACAGTGACGAAGAGGAAGCGATAGAACTGGCCAACGCAACCGGCTACGGGCTGGCCGCCGACTTGTGGACGCGCGATGTCAACAAGGCGCACAAGCTCGCGGCGCGGTTACAGGCGGGCATCATCTGGATCAACTGCACCAATGTCGTCGGCCCGTGGATGTCCTATGGCGGATACAAGGCAAGCGGCCTGGGCTTTGAAGGTGGCATTGAGTGCATACACGAACTCACTCGCCCCAAGAGCGTGGTTATTGACGTAACTGAGCAGCCGAATACCTGGGCGATAGACTGACCTGCATCATTCATAAACGCGTGGCTCGGCCTGACCTGCGCTAAGCGCAGGTCAGGTGAGAACGCGAGGGCACCCACGCCAGAGGCGTGGGTCAGCGTTCTCAGCTTCCAGCCCGAGGTCGTTGCGCTGATTACACTGTGCCATTTTGCGCCACTTAGCAAGAACCGCTCTACCTGCCCATGGACGGCCTGTCTGTCCAATCTTGCCAACCGTCCCATTTCACTCACGAATAGTCCAGGCTAATTCGGCACGCGGGAGCATGCGATGGAGCAAGTTTCGGTCGTCACCATGTTGTGGACGCTGGCGCTGGCGTACATGGCTACTTACGGGCTGGGTGCGGCTGCGTGTGCGTTGGCGAAGATACGCCCCACCGGTGGGATCGGGCGCATCGGCGTATTCTGCGGCGTGGGAACGGTCATCGTCGGCTGGGTGGGATACATTTGTGCGGTCAACTCCTGGGAATTGCTGGCGCGGCTGGTGGTGTGGATTGCGGCCCTGACAGGCGCAGCGCTGATAGCATGGCATCGGCGGCAGGACCGGGACGAAGATGAGCCGATACCGGGACGGGCGCTACTTGTCCTCATGCTGGCGATAGTGATAGCCATCGGCTACCGGGCGGGGATTAGTTACGGTCAAGTGAGGCTGACTGATGAGGGCCTGTCTGCCCGCGGTCTATGGCCCGATCTGCTGTACCGCAACGCCATCGTCAAGGAGTTCATGACCTTTGACGGCCCGCCACAATGGCCGTGGCTGGCAGGCAAGCCGCTGAAGGGCACATCGGTGCTGCGGTTCTCGGCCACTGCGACGTTGCTGTCGGCAGCAGGAGTTCGGCCGGACCAGTACCAACATGCCGCTTCGTGGCTGGGGCTGTACGGGATACCGGTGGCGGCGGGTGCGATCTTTGCCCTGCTGCGATTCGCCGGGGCAGCGCCGATGGTCGCAGCTCTGGCGGTGCTGATAACCGCCTTCTTCGGCAATCCGCGCTGGCTGATGGCGGAGCGCTTCGCGCACTCTCCGACCTTGGTGTGGGCGGGCGGCGATGTGTTCGCATTTGTTTTCCCGGCATTCTATGCGACCGTCGCAGTAGCTTTCGCGGTCGCGGGGCGGTTCATTTGGCCGGCGGCGATACTAGGCATCTTTATGCTTGGGAGCGTGACAGCTTTCGGACCATGGTTCGCGCTGGCTCTCACTTTCGGAATACTGCTATGGCTGCTCTATTGCCTGGTAAGCCGCAGTTCCTGCAAGGCCGCGCTGGCGTTATCCATTGGCGCAGTGCTGGGGCTGGTGACGCTGAAGACGTTATGTGGCACAGGCGCTGGCGGCGGGAGCCTGTTGGCTATCCTGGGGCCGTCTCCGGTAATCCGCTCGATGCAGTGGGCGTTTCCGTTCCTGGCTGAGCCACTCGGCCCGCTGATCGCTGACATGTCGCCGCTAGCCATCGCCAAGCTGCTCAAGTTCGCCATTGCCTACGGCTGCGCGGCTATGTTCTTCATGCTGGGCAGCCTGTGGGTACGGGCGCTGTTCATTGCTGACTGGCGCCGCTGGGAATGGCGCAAGCTGGGCACTCCCGCCTACGCGCTGGGCGGAGGCATAGTTGTTGCCGGATTCCTGCTGACAACATGCTGCGATTTCAGCAAGGTTGCCTATGACTATGCCGGTTACGACATGCTGCGGCTGCTGTGGCTGCCACTGCTCTTTGCCAACCTTGCGCTTGCCCAATACGCATACGAGCATCGCGCAAATTTGCGTCGCTGGTGGGCCATAGCTGTCGCCGTGATCGTCATCGGCCTGGGGGGATGGGAGTACAGCTACTACGTGCTTGAGAAGCGCATGATCGAGCCACCTTACCATGTACGCGCCGCCGAGCTTGAGGTGATTTCCTACATCAATCAGCACGCCGATGCGGACGATACGGTGCTAATCAATCCCCTGGTGGCGGCGGAGACCAAACCGGAGAAGGTGGGGCATGACTGGGGTTATTTCTCAGGGCTTTGCATTCCTGCGCTATGGCTTGACAACCGCGACATGGCCTACAAGTTCGCTCAGCACCAGGAATGGGACCGGCGCGCGCTGCGTCTCAGAAGTGTGATGGCGCACAGTGACCCGATGACTGTGCTCTGGTTCCTGGGGAGCGAGGACATTGGCTGGATCTATCTGCAGGGAGACGATGACTTTGAAGTCGGTCTTGGAGAACCGGACTTGGGGTTGGAGACAGCTTTCAGCAACGAGGCGGGACGGCTCTACCGCGTCGGCGCAACGGTCGATCAAACAGAATGGCGGTACATCGATCCGCTAAACGGACTGCAGGCCGTCGGCCGGCACTGATCAGACTACGCCCCGCGCATATCGCGCCACAATGTCCGCAATCCGTTCGCAGGCTTTCCCGTCAGTGGGGCCGACCTGAGCGGCCAGGAATTCCTCGCGCTTTTGTGCCAGTTCCCTCCTGAAGCGCTCGTCGAACAGCAGCTTGCGCAGTTGCGGCAGGATGTCCTCGCGCTTGTAGATGCCGACAGCCCCGCCCAGCTTTGCATACGGGAACCAGTCGTCGCGTCCGGTCAGGTTGATCGTCACTGTCGGCGTGTCAAGCAGGTTGGCCTCAAATACCACCGTTGAGTCGCGAGTAACCATCACATCACAGACGGCAAGCAGTTCGTTGAGCGAGTACTGGCCGTGTTCCGCGATGGTGACGGTGTCAGGATGAGCTTGAGCGGCCTGCTGGTAGAGCTGGTGGTTAGTGTCGGCCGGATGGAGCTTCAGGACTAGCGCGGCATCGAGTTCGGCGCATGCTTCCGCCACCGCCGCGATCCACCAGCTTGCGTAGTCTTCATAGAAGTGCTGCTCATTCGGCTGGGTGGCCAGCACTACCAGCGCCGCCTTGCCTTCGCCCAGAGCTGCGATCTCATCCGCGACGACCCTCTTTGTCGCGATGGCCGTGTCGTAGAGGCTGTGGCCGGTCTGCATGATCTGCGGGTCCGGCCCCAGCAGCCATCTGTGGACCTCTTCGGAGTGAGACCCCCACACCAGCGCCTCGTCGAATTGCTGGGCGCCCGCCACGTAATACCAGTCACTTACGAGGCCGTGCTGCACCAGCACGCGACCGATTCCCAACACACCCGCCTGACGCACCAGAGCGACTGCGGCCGGCGCGTACATGTGGTAAGTCACTACGACTCTAGGGGTGAGCTGTGCCAGTGCGTGCTCGCTGCCGGTCTTGCGCAGGAGCCACAGCGGCGTATGTCTCGCCAGGCTCATTTTCACGCGGTCGCTTATGGCTGTCTTCAGGCCGGGCGACAGTGCGTTGAACTCCGGCACGCTTTCGGCATTCGCGATAAAGTGGCGATACCACATCGGCCAGCGCGCCGCTTTCACTTTCAGCCCGCTCACATCGCGGCTGGTAAAGAACTGGCCGAGGTCGTAGCGGGGCAGGCCCTGGCGCTCGATGGCGCTGGTAAAGCGGTCATGGTGCAGATCAAGCACCGCACAGCGCAGGCCGTGAACTGTCGTCAGTGGCTCCCGGATGTTAGCGATGACCTGGGCCGTTGCTGCGCCGACACCGGTGAACAGCACATCGCAGCGCCGGATCTCCGCATCCGCTCCCTTTGTTCCTTGCTCACACTGGCGCAACTCCTCACGCAGCTCTCTGGCCCCGGTGAATCTTGCGCCCGCCGGCATAAGCAACTCGCGCAGCCAGTGGAGTATCTTTCCCGGCCTGGCGCTCCAGGGCACGCCGGCGGCATCGAGTATCTCGGCTGCCACGGGCAGCAAATGGGTCTTACCCGCCCACCAGCCCAGATCATTGGACCGCTCGATGATGCAGGCCCTTTGCCAGCTTGCCTTTTCCACGACAGCGCTCAGCACTTCCCTCGTCGCTAGCAGCGGGGCGAGCGAGAACAAGCCGAACCAGCCCGCGAAATCCTCCCAGAAAGTCGCGCCGGCCACCTCGGGATGCATGGCCCCATCCATCGCGGCTGCAAGCTGCTGCGACCTTGCTCCGATCTGCTTTATGGAGCTGCGCACCTCGGCGTGTTCGGGCCGCGCTGTGGTGATAAATGCCAACGGGTCGGTCACGGCTTCGATGACGCTCTGGCCCGCCCGCGCGGAAATGCTGTCGGCAGCCCCGGACGGAACAATCACAAGCTGGTCCGGCGTTTCTACTAACTGAGCTTCAGGTGCATCCAAAGAGCAGTACCTCCGCCGTTATGATAGCCTGCCTTCGATAAACTTGGCAAGCGTGGCGGCCAATTGCCTCGCGCGCTAACACTCACATAGTGTAGGAGGACTGGCAACCATCGGCGGCGAACTAATAGGTGCTTCATGCCAGTCAATACTGATGCTTGTGGGGTAAGTAGCCTGATGAGATTACACCGAGCAGTTGCGTTTGCCAGTTTGTTTGTGATGCTTGCGGCCCAGTCGGCGCTTTTTGCCGAGAGAATTGAATTCGATCCCAAGACCATGATGCGGGCCAGCGACGTGCGGCCGGGCATGCGCGGAGTTGGCAAGTCGGTCTTCCGTGGGGTCGAGATCGAGGAGTTCAGCTTCGAGATTGTGGGACGGCTGGAGAAAGTCATACTCGGCAGGGACATGATCTTGGGCCAGATAACCGGCGGCCCACCGATAGACCGCAACGCCGGTGTCATTGGCGGAATGAGCGGAAGCCCCTGCTACATACGTGGCAAGTTGCTGGGGGCGCTGGCGTACGGGTGGTTCTGGCAGAAGGAAGCCAGATTCGGCATCACCCCGATCGAGGATATGTTAGAAGCGACATGGGGGCAGGAGGCGGAAGCGGCCGCAGTCGGGGCAAGCGGCAGGTGGACCGCACGAGAGCCGATACATATCGCCGGGCGGCAGATCACCGGCGCGGTGGTGGGACCAGCCAATTCCACCCGACCCTTCGCGGACCCGCACACCATCATCCTTCACCCCGTTTCGCCGCCGATAACCTGCAGTGGTATGAGCCCGCAGGCCATGAAGCTGATGAAGAGAATGTTGGAGCCACGTGGGGTGACGGTGCTGGCCGGCCCGGGCACGAAGAGCAATCCGGTTGATGTGGAGTTGGAACCCGGAAGTGCGGGCGGTGTGCGGCTGATGAGCGGCGATTTTGAAGCCGCCTCAGTCGGCACTATCACCTATCGCGAGGGCGACCAGTTGCTGGCCTATGGCCACCCGCTCATGGAGCTTGGGCGCACGAAGATGCCAATGTGCACCGGTTGGATCCATGATGTCATGCCCAGCATTGACAGGTCGGCAAAGATCGGCTCGGCGATGGTGGATGTAGGAACGATGTTCAGCGACACGCCGTGGTCAATAGCCGGGAGGCTGGGCCAGGTGCCAGAGACCATACCGGCCTCGTTCCACATAGTTGACCGGTCGCGGAACGTGACGAAGGACTTCCACGTACAAGTCTGCGATCAGCCGATGATAACCTCGATGATGCTGACCAGCGCGATGATGTCGGCGGTGGAGGCGACCTTCAATGCCGGCTATGAGGGCATGGTGAAGCTGCACTATAAAGTGGTCGGTCAAAAGGGCGACACCATCGAGCGCAGCAACACGTTCTACTTCCAACAGTCGGCCGTTTTCACGTTGATGTCAGAGCTGGCATTTCCCATGTACCTGCTGGAAGAGAACCGCTTCCGCCCGCAGAACATCGCCTCTCTGGAAGTCACCGCCGAATTCAACGAACAGGACAACACCGCCTTTATCGAGCGCGTCTATGCCGAGGAAAACGTCGCAGAGGCCGGCAAGGCCCTGCACCTGCACGTGGTGGTGCGTCCCGACGATGGCGAGCCGACAGACCGGGTAGTGACACTCAACATACCGATTGATACGCCTAAGGGCACGCTACGGATTGCGGTGGCCGGTGGGCAAGCTGCCTGGACGCTGCGGTCCCGACTGCGACTGATGATGCCTGTTTGGAATGATCTGGACCCATTCATCAAGTTCTTCGAGGAGCAGGAACAGAACACTGAACTGGTAACCATCGCTGCACTGCCAAGCGCCGGCGTGATAGTCGGAGAGACGAGAATGTTCAGGTTGCCCGGCTCATTTGCATCATTGATCACTAGTTCGCCGCGCACCGACCTGCAAGGCGGCAAAGCGGAACTCTCGCATTCCGAGGCATCCCCGTGGGTGATTTATGGGAGTCAGTTCATGGCGATTTCGACGGTGGACCGAAAGGGCGCCAAGAGTGCCAAAGGCAAAGTGCCGTCGCCGGGGCCTGGCCCTGGTCCCGAGCCGCCACCCCCGCCCCCGCCCATGACCCAGTCTAACGGCGAAGCCTATCGGCGTCCGGGCGCTCTAGCGCCGTTCACAATGTACTGGGCGGCCGACGCATTCCCGGAACCGCTCGCCACCAAGCTGCGTCAGGCCGCGCCCAGCCCGCTCCAACTGCCGCCGCCGGCGCCGCCCGATTTCGGACCGTCGTCTTCCCTGGAGGACATGGAAGAAATGATGAAACGAGAGGCCGAGAACGGGGATGAGAAGGACGAGGAAAAAGAGCCGGACAAAGAAGAGAAGAAGGACGAGCTGACGGCGCGCCAGCCGAGCGCCTGGACCCAGACAACGGCCAAGGACTTTCTGCAGGGTAAACTGGAGGGTGTGGCAGTGCGCAGCGACGGCGTCGTCACGCTGGCGCCGTATGTAGAGAAGATAGACTCGCCAGGTGCGTTCTATGTGCTCTCAGCGGTGGCTGATGCGGCCGGCAATGTCTATTTCGGCACCGGCAGCGAGGGGCACATCTATAAGATAGGTGAGAACAGCAAAGTGACGCTCTTTTGTGACATTGACACCTTCGCTGTCACCGGTCTTATCTGTGACGGCGAGGGTGGCCTGTTGGCAGCGACCTCACCCGGCGGCAAGGTCTATCAAGTCAGCAGCGACGGCAGTGCCGAAGTCTATTGCGAGTTGCCTGTAGATTACCTGTGGGCCATCGGCAAGACAGCGCAGGGGAAGATTACGCTGTGTACAGGCAGCGAAGGCAAGCTGTACGAGGTGCAGGGACCGGGGAAGTACAGCGAGGTCTGCAAATTGGCGCAGGCCCATATCTTGTGTATGGCCGCGGACGGCGAATTCACGTATCTGGGCACCGCCAGCCAGGGCGTGGTCTATCGCCTCAGCGCGGATGGTCGCTATACGGCCCTTTTCGACGCCAAAGATAAGGACATCACCGCGATTGCAGTGCCGAAGTTGGCGGAGCAGGCTGGTAACAGAATCTACGTAGCGACAGCGTCCGGCAAGTCCGGCGGCGGCGTGTACGAAGTCTCAGCCGATGGCGCAGCATTGCTGCTGTACGAGGACAAGAAGACGCCCGTATATGCTCTGGCTTGCATGGACGGCGCTCTGTATGCCGGCACCGGCGATGAAGGCAAGCTGCTTTGCATTATTGACAAAGACCACCACAGCGTAGCCTACGACTCGGATAACGCCTACATCACCTGCCTGCAGCCGATCAACGGCCGGGAGCTATATGTGGGCACCACGAACCAGGGCGGCCTGCTTCACGTTGACACGGCTCGCGCAACTGAGGGTTGGCTGGAATCATCGGTGCTCGATGCCAAGCGGATTGCGCAGTGGGGCCAACTGCAGTGGCAGGTGGAGATCAGGGGCGATGCCTCAGCGCGGGCCGCCACGCGATCGGGCAGCAACTCCGACCCGACAGACAGTAGTTGGAGTGGCTGGTCGCGTCCCATGGAAAATGGCCAGGGCGGAATGACACAGAGCCCGCCGGCGCGTTATCTGCAGTACCGCCTGGACCTTGCCAGAACCAAAGCCGAAGACACCGTCGCTGTGAGCCGGGTTGCCATCGCCTACTTGCCCGCAAACCAGGCACCGGAGCTGAAGATAAAGAAGCCGTCCGAGGGCGATGTGGTGTCCGAAGAATGTAGCATCTCGTGGGACGCAACTGACCCCGACAGCGACACCTTGGTTACGCACATCTACTATCGCGAGCTCGGGAAAACCGACTGGCAGTCGGTGACCGACGAGCCGGAAGAAGAGACCTACGATTGGGATACTACCGATCTGAAAAGCGGCCACTACCAGTTGCGCATCGTCGCTGATGACGGTGCCAGCAACCCGGGGCAGGCGCTTTCCGATACAGCCACGGTCGAGCTCTTGACGATAGACAATGATGAGCCGCAGATCTGGGTGGACACTATAGAGGCGCGAGGCGACAAATTGTTCGTCTCGGGTGTCGCGGCCGATGACTTGGTCAAGGTGGCAGAGGTATGTTACAGGCTTGAAGAGCGCTGGTATGCCGCGCGCGCAGTGGACGGGCTATACGACACCCGGCACGAGAGCTTTGACCTGCAGATACCACTACCGCGGGAAAAAGCTGAGATTGCAATCCGGGCCCGCGACGCGGCCGGCAACGAGGGCTCAATAATAGTGACCTGGCCTGACGGCCAGAAGGTGGTGCCCTTGGGTTAAGCGGGGCGATACAGTAGCCAACGCACCGCCTCGGTTTGATCGAGCAGTAAGCTGAGAGTACACGTGAAACAGAAGAAGCCGACCACCACTGTGGTGGTCGGCTTCTTTCTTGGGGGTGCATATTGGATTCCGTTAGAACTCGTTCTGCACCTCAACCAGCGCGCCGCCCTTTTCTGACGACTCGATCGCGGCCCAGGCCGTGGCCACGGTCTTGGCCCCGTCAACACCGTCAATCAGCGGCGTCTTGTCGTTGACTATGCAGTCAACGAAGTGCTCCATTTCGCTGGCCAGCGCCTTCGCCATGCTCGCCTTGGGCAGCTCCATCCAGCGGTACCTGTCAACCTGCCGCAGGCTCATCTGGGCTGATGGTGAGGTGTTATCCCCGACCAGCGTGCCTTTGCTGCCCCAGACTTCCAGGTCGAGGCCGTACGGCCGCTGGCAGCCGGCAGAGACGGTCACATGGCCGATGACATCATTGGCGAACTGCAGGTTGAGGATCCACATGTCGTCAACCTGCTGCTGGGGGATGTTGAAGTGGTTGCTGAACGCAGACACGGTGATGACATCGCCGCCGAACCAGCGGGCCAGGTCTATGGCATGGCAGCCGCCGCCGATGAGGACGTGGCGCTTTTCCGGATCGAAGCGCCAGCCATCAAAGCCGGGAATCTGCTCGTAGTTGTGGATGTAGCTGGTCTCGACAAAGTACACGTCGCCCAGCGTGCCATCGAACGCCCACTTGTGGGCGTCTTCGAAGAACTTGTGGAAGCGGCAGACCTGAGCCACCATAAGCTTCTTCCCATACTTGCGCGCGGCATCCACCATCTCCTGACATTCTTCAATAGTACGGGCCATCGGCTTTTCCACCAACACGTGCTTGCCCGCTTCGAAGGCCTTAATCGTCTGCTCCAAGTGGAGATGATCCGGCGTTGTGACAGAGACAATGTCCACCTCGTCCGAGGCTACCAATTCATCAAAGTCGGTGGTAGCTACCGGCAGCTCAAACTCCTTTTGCGTCTTTTCGACCAGCTCAGCGTTAATGTCGCACACCGCCACCAGTTCAGCGTCCGGCAACTCCTTGCACTGCTGGAAATGACCATAGCCCATGCGCAAACCGACGATTCCTATTCCAAGCTTTGCCACAGCAATCAGTCCTTTTCAGTCAAATAGTCGGGTACCTCGTGACGCCGGTGATTTCGCCGGACGGGGAGCTGTCACCTACTCGGTCCGGGGCAGAATGATTCCCTGGGGGCAATACGCCATAGCTGGCTCAGCTCTGCGACGCCTTCTGCTCGTTCAGTACCTTCATGTAGATTTCTCCGAGGCGGGCAGCGAATCGCTCCATCGTGAAGTGCTGTCGGGCATAGAGACGCGCCGCCTCCCCCAATCGCTTAGCGAGAGCGGGGTCCGCGGCCACTCGTAAGATAGCGTCAGCGAGTGCGCGAGGCTGGCCGATTGGCACCAGGAGACCGTTTTCACCATCAGAGATGTAGTCGCATGGTCCCCAGACAGCCGTGGAAACAATGGGTTTCCCCGCAGCCATTGCCTCCTGAACCGCCATGCAGAGGCTTTCTGCGTGAGAAGGACAGACGAAGATGTCGGCCAGCCGCAGTAGCGCAGGGACATCATTGCGCACGCCCGTGAGCAGAACCTGCTGGGCGATGCCGAGGCGTGCACTCAGCTTCTCAAGGAATGCAGCGTCATCGCCGCTTCCCACAATTAGAAGACGGGCACAGGGATAGTGTCTGAGAACGGTTCCGAACGCATGAACTAGGTCTCTCTGGCCCTTGATTCTTTCCAGTCGGCCCACCCAAATGATGATGGGGTGGGCATCCGCCACCCCCAACTCCTGGGCCAGCGCTTTGTCGGCGGGAGGTAGATCAAAGAGCGCATAACTCACAGGGTGCACGACGGGGATAACTCGTTCGGGCGGATAGCCAAACCATCGCTGGAGGAACTCCCCATAGCTGGGCGACACGGCAGTGACCAGATCAGGCGTCAGGCGGTATGGCCGTTGATAGATGCGACGAGTCCATTGTGGTCGCGGCTCATGCTGGGTGATGATGAGGCGATCGATGGCGCCGTAGGCCTTGGCACGTGAGGCGTGAATTATCGTATGTTCATTGTGCGCATGTACGCAGTCCGGGTCAGCCTCGACTAGCGCCGACGCCAGTGCTCGGGATACGGACAGCCGCCAGCCATGCTTATGTAGGCCTAAGACGCGCGTAGGAAATCCCTCAGCAGCGAGTTCGTCCAGCATTGGCTGATTGGGTGCGAAAGTCCAGGCCTCAACCTCGGCACCCAAGGCCCGGAAAGCGTGGCAGTAGAATACGAACGCGCGTCCCGCGCCCGAAATTAGCGCCGTCGAGACCTCAACAATGCGTACACCTGACAACAGCTTATCCATCTGTTTGCGCTCCCTCAATACTGCGTCATGCTTGGCTTTGCGAGTGGTCAATTACTCTCGTATAAATATTTGCCAAGCCGGCAACGAATTTGTCCATTGAGAAATTCTCTTGCGCGTATGCACGCGCCGCCTCCCCCAATCGCTTAGCGAGAGCGGGGTCCGCGGCCAGTCGCAAGATGGCGTCAGCGAGTGCGCGAGGCTGGCCGATTGGCACCAGTAAGCCATTGTCACCGTCAGAGATGTAGTCGCATGGTCCCCAGACAGCCGTGGAAACAATGGGTTTCCTCGCAGCCATTGCCTCCTGAACCGCCATGCAGAGGGTTTCTGCATGAGAAGGGCAGGCGAAAATGTCAGCGACCTGAAGCAAATCAGGCACGTCCTTGCGCGAGCCTGTAAGAATAGCCTGTTCGGTCAGCCGCAGGCGCTTAGTTAGGTTCTTAAGGAAGTCACCACGGCTACCACTGCCCACGATTAGTAGGCGGGCAGAGGGATAATGTTCGACAATGGCCCGGAACGCGTGAATCAGATCGTGCTGACCCTTATGCCTTTTCAGGCGGCTCACCCAAATGATAATCGGGTACGCATCCATCAGGCCTAGCTCGCGAGCCAGCTCCTCCTGGCGAGCAGGCGCATCAAAGCAGGCCTTGTTGACGGGCATCGGCAGGGCAACGACCCGACCGGCAGCATAACCGTACCATGATTGGATGTGGATGGCAGAGCTAGGCGCGGGGGCGATAACCATTTCAGGTGTCATACGGTGCGGCCAGGCGAAAAAGCGACGAGACCAACGCAGCCGCGGGTCATGGTGGCTTATGATGAGACGATTGATGGCACCGGCGGCCTTGGCACGCGAGGCGTGCAACCCCGTCTCGTAATTATGCACATGCACCACGTCAGCGGCACTGTTGGCAAGCTCCGAGGCCAGTGCTCGAGACGATGACCAACGATGGCTGTGTTTAAGCAGGCCTAGAACCCTGGTGGGGAATCCGTCATCGGCAAGCTCTTGCAGCATTGCCTGGTCAGGTGCAAACGTCCAGGCTTCAACATCGGCACCCAACTCCCTCAGAGCATGACAGTAAAACACGAACGCACGCCCCGCACCTGAGTTCAAGGTCGCCGAAACCTTGACAATACGCAAACCTGACAACAGCTTATGCATCTCTTCGCTCTCCTCCGATATTGCGTCATGCTTGAGTTGGCGAGCGATCAATTGCTTTCCTGTAAATCCCCGCCAGACCGGCAACGAATTGCTCCATCGTGAAGTGCTGTTTCGCACAAACACGAGCTCCCACTCCGAGTCGCTGAGCCAGACCAGGGTCCCCAGCTAGTCGCAAGATGGCGTCAGCAAGGGCCTTCGGCTGGGCGATTGGCACCAGTAAGCCATTGTCACCGTCGCTGATGTAGTCGCACGGCCCCCAGACAACCGTGGAAACAATCGGCTTCCCGGCAGCCATTGCCTCCTGAACCGCCATGCAAAGGGATTCTGCGTGGGAGGGACAGGCAAAAATGTCAGCGACAGCAAGCAGATCTGGAACGTCGTTACGGTAGCCTGCAAATACGACCTTCTCAGCCAGTTGCAGATCCTTGGCGAGCTTCTGCAGACGAGAACCATGCTTGCCATCGCCCACAAATACCAGACGAGCAGATGGATAGTGTTCGATGATACTGCGAAAAGCATGCAGCAGATCGGCATGACCCTTATTCTGCTGCAAACGGCCAACCCATATGATGACAGGATACGCATCTCTGAGGCCCAGTTGCTCGGCCACCGCTTCGTTCCTGGGAGGTGGATTGAACTGGGCTTCACTGCAATAATGGGGCAGGGCCATGACGCGGTCAAGAGGGTAGCCGTACCATGACGCAATACGCATTGCACAACTGAAGCTCGGCGCGGTGACCATCTCGGGCACTCGACGGTACGGCCATGCTATGATCCGGCGGGACCAGCGCAGGCGCGCATCGTGGTGGGTAATGACCAGCCCAGTGATGGCCCCGGCGACTTTGGCACGCGAGGCGTGGACTGCCATCTCGTAAGTATGCGCGTGTACCCAATCCGGAGCACTGTCGGCCAACGCTGAAGCCAGCACACGAGATGGGGAAAGCCGGTGTGTGTGTTTGCACAGACCGAGACTCCGGGTCGCGAATCCGTCACTGGCAAGTTCGTCCAGCAACGCGCCGCCCTTTGTGAAAGTCCAAGCTTCAACCTCGGCACCCAGCGTCCGAAGAGCGTAACAGTAGGTCAAGAATGCGCGAGAGGACCCAGAGCCTAGACTGGTCGCAATCTGAATAATGCGCAAACCGGATAATACCTTATCCATCGCTCTACATCCTTACTCCCATCACCAGAGGTTGCAGCGAGAACACACGAAATAGTGTCCACCAGCCTACTCCATGATCGGTAGATCCTGCGGGCACTTCTCCTGACTTTGGTCACATTCGGTACATCTGTACGGATCGTAGGCCGTGTTCATCCATAAGGCCGACGACATTTGCCACATTGTCAAAACCCCTGCGAGAAATCGCTCACAGGGGTCTTGGGTAGTCTTTTGGCAGGCGCACTGGCCTGAGTTCTACTCAGTGTGCCTGCCGGCAGCCCAGCCTTCTCCTGCTATCTGCGGCCTGTTAGAGGCGTTGCAGCGCCGCTTCGGCCTCTTTCATCTTAGCCTGGTTATCGGACAGTCCGAGGAATGTCTCGAACTCGCCCTTGGCCTCATCTGTCTTGCCCTGCTCTGCCAAGATCCAGGCCAAACCCCAGTGGGCGTCGGCATCCTCAGGGTCAGCAGCGATAATCTTGCGGTACTCGGCGGCAGCCGCATCGTAGTTGCCCCGCTGCTTAAGCTGCAGCGCTTTGGCCGCTGAGCCTCCGCCGACAGCTGGCGGGCCGGGCTCTGCTCCGGGCATGTCAGGCGGTGGTGCCATCTCGCCGGGCGGCCCCATGTCGCCAGGAGGTCCCGGCATCTCGCCGCCGGGCGGCCCCATGTCGCCAGGAGGTCCTGGCATGTCACCAGGCGGTCCCGGCATGTCGCCGGGAGGTCCCGGCATGTCCCCGGGGGGCCCCATTTCGCCGCCCTCTGCCTCTTCATCTGCGCCGCCACCGAACAAACAACCACCCACCGTGGCGACGATAAGTGCCAAGATGCTCAATACCAACAGCAGTTTCCACGCTCTCATATTACCTGTGCCTCCCTTGCTGATGCAAAAGCTACATACTACGCACCCAAAGCCCATCTATTCTACACCCAAAGCCTTTGTCTTGCCAAGGGCTTATCGGGCTTTGCCCCACGCGGCCAACCTGGCCTGGCGCTACATTGCCCCAGAATCACGGCAGTTATTGCGTTCAGTCACCCATTCGGGGCTTGTGAACCGTTGTTCAAAGCTCGTCGAGGTAGCTGGCGGGAACGATATTGCCTCGGTTGAGAATATTTCTGGGGTCGAGTTGGTGTTTCGTGCGAGCGATTTCACGCAGGCCCGCCTCACCATACATGAGATACAGGTACGGGTACGTCTGACCGTCCTGCTCGTAGGTTTTCTTGCCCACTCCGTGTTCGGCCGATATGGTGCCCCCAAGCTCTACTCCCTTGCTGGAAAGCTCCAGGAAGGCCCGGTGAGAGGCGGCCAGCTCCTCTTCGTTGGCGGGCAGGAGATCCCAGTGCAGGTGGTTGCTGCCGATGTGGCCGAACAAAACGTATTGCACCCCACAGGCCTCTCCAATTTCTTGGTAAGCGGCCATTATCTCGTCCAGGGCATGGTCCGGTACGGCGACGTCGGTGGCGACTTTGTGCGTACCGGCCTGGCGCACGGCCTGGTGGCACAGCTCAGGCACCGCGTGCCGAATCTCCACCATTTCCGCCTTCTCCTTGTCCGAGAACCCCGTCCAGTCCTCGATGCAGCCGTGCTCTTCGAGCAGTTCGAGCCATTCGCCGAGAATTTCGTCTTCATCGCTGGCAATGGCCTGTTCGAAGTAGATTGCAGCCCCGGCGTTCTCGGGGATATTGGGATAGGTCTGCCTCAGCATTTTGAGCGCATGTGGGTCGAAGTATTCGATGGCCAGAGCGTCTATGGGGCTTGCCGCGTCGTGCGTGGCATCCCGCACCCCTTTGACGAAGCCGATGGCGGCCTCAACGCTGGGAAGATAGCCGATGCAGGCAAAGATAACTGGCGGCAGAGCAAGTAAGCCGATTTGGACTTCTGTGACGACCCCCAAAGTACCCTCGCAGCCGATGAACAGATCGATGAGGTCGGTCCTATCCGGATCAACGAAGTAGCCGGAGGCGTCTTTGACCGCGGGCACTTGGTAGGAGGGAAGCTGCACGCAAAGCGTCTCTCCGCAACTGAGTCTGATCTCGAATTGGCCGTTTTCGTCGGAGCAGACTTCGCCGCGTTTGATGTCGAGTACCTCGCCACAAGTAAGCGCCACTCTGATTCTCTGCACCCACGCCCTGGTGGCCCCGTACTGGAAGGTGCGGCCGCCGGATGCGTTGCAGGCCACGGTCCCGCCCAAAAATGCGGTGGTCTCGGTCGGATTGGGCGGGTAGAGTAGGTTCTCAGCCGCCAGTAGTGGACTCAGTTCCTGCAGCATTATCGCCGGCGGGGCGACGGCGTAGGATTCTTCGTCATTGAGAAAGAGCGTGTACTTGCCATCAGAGATGATTCTTTCGCCGGCTCCGGGTTCATTGGCTACGGGAGCGATCAGGTGCTCGGTTGAAAGCACCACGCCACCCAGCGGTACTCGCGAGCACGTTAACCCCGTCCCGCCACCCGAGATGCTGACCGCCGTGCCGCTGCCGTAGCAGTCCCGCAATACCGCAGCAACCTCCGCCTCTGTGGTGGGGTAGAGGATCCGCTCAGCCTCGCCGATCATGGCCGTAGATTCATCGGTCAAGTAATTCTCGATGACCATCGGGTCGTCGGAGCTTTGGATTGTCGCCATGTCAACTTCTTCAGGCTTGACTGCATGGATCGTATTCATGCTTAGGCGCTCTTTATATCAATTATCGGCGATTCGTCGAAAGCGTCGAGACCTTTCACAAAGAGCCTGTTACCTTCCACCTTGAGCAGTTCGACGCGGGTGACCCCGATGGGGTTGGGCCGCATCGGGCTGTGGACGAAAAAGACGCCCCGTAGTGGCTTGGTCTTGTCGCCCCGTGGATGCACCTGAAGAATCTGGCGGTCAGCTTCGTTCAGCCTGTGCATCCAGTACAGGATCAGCAGATGTTCCTGCTCCTCCGCCAGCAGCAGGGCGTCGGTGAATTTCGAGTCAACCTCAATAATCATCACGTCCGGTTCATCGGTGGTATGTGCGATGCCGACCGGCTCGATGCTGATATTGAGGTCGCTATCACTCATTCAGCGCAGTCTCTCCTCGTGTTGCGCACTCCCTTGCCAGGCGAGTAGTCGCGCCCCGGTGCAGCTTCTTCAGCCTGCTCTAAAGCCCGTGCACGGGCTGAGGAATGCCGAGCAGTTCCCGTTTCTTCTTGTCGCGTAGGTCGGCCTGAGCTTGCTGCATTACAGCAAGCTCAGGTGGGAATAGAGAACGCTGCAGCGTTTTCTATTCCCAGCTTCCAGCCCGACTCCGTTCCTCTAGATCCCGTGCCTCGGCTGCGGAATACCCAGCAACTCCCGTTTGCGCCTCAGGTAGTACAGGTAATCGTTGTAGCTGACATCAGGCGGCACCCGGTGGTCCACATGGGGGATAACGCCGCCCTCTTCGACCAACGGCACCAGCCCGGCCAGCTCTTTGTCTATCGCTTTGCGCCCAAGGGCCAGCGCACGCTTGTTCACACCACCGAGGAGCAGAACACGCTCACCCCAGCGTTTGCGGATCTCAAACGGATCGCTGCCCCCGGCCACCTCCACCGGGAACATGGTGTTGACCCCGCCGTCGAGCCAGCACTCGACCACATCCATGATATTGCCGTCACAGTCCACGTAGAAGATGTCGGCTCCCGCCTGCCTGACGAAGTCGGTAATGCGCTTGTAGCGCGGCGTCAGCCATTCCCGGAACATCTTCGGCGAGATGATGCAGCCCTTGTTAAAGCACATGTCCTCCCAGAAAGCGCCGGCGTCAATTCTCACATCTGCCACTGCGCGCTCCAGCAACGTGGTGATGAAATACACCCAGTACTCCATCATGTCCTGAACCAGGTCCGGCTGGTCCATGCAGGCGATGGAGATGTTCTCGAAGCCCATCCAGTCGCGAAAGCGCCCGAACACGCTGCCGAGGTTAACCACCACCGGCACATCTGCTGCGTTGAGACGCTCCACATGTTCGTCCCACTCATCAGGATACCGCGCCGGATCAGTGGGGTCGAGGCGCGGCACGAACTTCTCTTCCCAGTCCGCGCGGCTTTCGATGCCGAAGCGCAGGAATCGCGGGATGGTGTCGGTGCCGTCGGTGAATTCTTGCTTCAGGGTGCCTTCGCCGTCCCGGATGATGCGATATTTGTCGGTCTCCTCGATGACCTCCAGCTCAAACCCCGGCATCAGGCCAGTATTGACAGGCACGTGGACACGCGGGGCAAAGTGGAAGTAGCGGTCCGCTATTGAGTTGTCGTTCACCTCTTCGGGCAGGCCCTCGGCGTGCCAGCGGGTGAAGGTGTTATCCCAGTAGCCGAACTCCTCGTCAGGCACGTGATCTACGGGCTCGAAATGCAGCGTCCGCAGCCAGCGCTCCCGGTGCGTCATGTTCCGATCATCCGTTCGCCATCAGAGTCTTACAGACTTAACCAACTCATGCGCATTACCGTACATCACCTTCGCAACATCGTCCGCGGACAGCCCGACGCGCTGGGCAGCGCGCTTGAAAGCCAGCAACTGTTCGTATATGTAGAAGGTGTATTTGGCCTCCACCTCCGGCGGCTTGCGGTCAATGTTCCACGGGTAACCTTCGTCGGTGAAGTTGATGTAGCTGTCGCCGTCGTACTCACGCACCCCGCGCATGAGCGTTATCGGCAGGTCGCTGGCGTAGAGCATCCTATCCGGCCCGACTAGCCGCAGGGCCAGCTCGAGCACCTCTTCGTTCAGATTGGCCGAGAAATCGTAATAGAGGCCTTCCACATCCTGCAGCGCCTCCAGCCCGGGCTTGGCGAAGGTGATGGTATAGGCGCGCCCGATGTGGGCTATCACCAGCTTCATGTTCGGATAGCTCTTGGTGATCCGCTTCAGGTCGGCGTGGGTGTTGGGATCCCGCAGCCGCTCCAGCCCGGGAATATGCAGTATCACGATCAGGCCCATGTCGTGGGCAAGCTGCTGGTGCGCTGGGGGTAGATAGTCGTCAATACGGACCGCATTGATGTCTTCTATGTGGCTGGCCAGGCCCATGTACGGCTTCAGGCCGACAAAGCCGCCCTCCCTGATGAGCCGCTCCAGCATTTCAGGCGACTGATAGGGCCTGACCACGTAAAGAGCGTCAAACTCCGGGCTAGCCTCGGCCTGCTGGCTCACATATTCGTTCAGCGCCTGGAGGTTATTCTCCGGGTTCGGCATTGCGAAGCCGAGTGTCCCCGTCTGGCGCCCGGGAAGGAGCCTGTGCTGCACATCTATCAGGTGTTCGGCCGGAAAGTGGCGCGGTATCGCCGCCGGCCACAACGTCCTCTTCGTCTCTTCGGAGAATGGGACATGATGCTCTTCCAGCCCCACGTGCACGTGGAAATCGTAAACTGTATCCGGCAGAAAATCGTCCAACTCCGCCATGAACAGCGGCAGGTCAACATTCTCGGAGCGCTCCGGGTCAATGCCCATCATTTCCGGTTCGGGAACGCTCATATTAGTACTCTATCCTCAGCAGATCAGTTGTGTGAAAAGACGTGCTTGATAGCGGCGCCGGTCAGTGGCCCACGCACGATAGCGATCGCCGCGGCCAGCTTGAGCACGTCGCCGGGCAGAAAGGGCACAACGCCGATAGCCAGGACCTGGCTCACTGTGCCGCCGGTAATCGCCAGCAGCCACACGCAGCCGAAGACATAGATCACGGTGGTGCCTGCAATACAGGCCAGTATCGCTCCGGCTGTTGATCTGATGGCCGAGTAGATCGCGCCCACGACTGCAGCGGCGACCACAAAGCCCACGATGTAGCCGCCGGTCGGGCCGGCGATGGCAGCTATTCCGCCTACAAACGCCGGCAGGCCCAGCATCCCCAGCACGACATACTGCACCTGGCTCAGCCCGCCCCATGCAGCGCCCAGACTTAGGCCCGCCAGCAGCACCACAAAAGTCTGCATTGTAATCGGCACCGGGCTGAACGGCAGCCACAGCTTGACGTGGGCCGCCCCGATCGTCGCCACCGCAAACCCAAAGCTTAGCAGCAACAGTATCGCTGTGCTGCGCGTGGCCTGTCTGCTCCCATCAATAATCCCCACTTGCGCGGCGGTATCTGATGTCCCCTGTCTCATGTTCCAGCAATCTCCTGACAAATTGTCATTCGCCCGATCATCAACAGTACGACCGCGTGAGAGTCGCAGTCCTCTGGCTTGTAGCTCATCCCGTAAGTCGGGCATCCTTAGAATTACTATCCCGTAGGCCGGGCTTACGGCCCCGCGTGGCCTTCGTTATCATAGACAGATTCCCGCTCGCGTGCAAGTAACCTCCTCCAATGGCGTGCCACCAACGGCCGCAGCCGACCGGAAAGCTACACGATGTCCGTCAACAGTCCCAACTGGTGTGCTGTTTCGAAAAAGGCGAATGCATAGGCGAAATAGATTCCGCCCTGCGCCCAGTTATCCTCCTTGTCCCACTGGGTATCGGCTTGGAGTCTGCGGAGCATGTACCGGGCCTGGTGGACCCCCACCTCAATCCAGCGCCGCTCGCCCGTGATCTCGTACAGGGCATTGAGCACGGCCAAGCTGTGGCATGTGGGCCAACGGTTGGCCACTCGATACGCCTGCCCGTCAGCAACGTAGAAGAAGCCTGCCTCATCCCGCCCCTGTCTGAGAGCCATTTCTCCCCCGACCAGAAGCGTCGCCTCAGCCTCGGGGTCCCTCGTCAGCCGCCAGTAATCTGCCACTCCGGTCAGTGCAATAAACAGGTGCACAGGTGTATGGACGTGCTGCGCTGGCGGAAGTAACATTTGCGCGCCCTGGTCAATCCACTGCCGCAGTCCTCCCACGACGCGTTTCCCCTGCTCAAGATAGCGCCCGTCCCCCAGCGCCTCGTAGAGCGCGCATAACGCAATCAGCAACCAGCCCCCGTCCCGCATCTTGAACGCACCCGGTTCTGCCCGCCCGCTGCTGCGAACCAGGTACTCGCCTGTTTCTTCCAGTACCTTCTTCAGACGACCCTCGCCCGTGAGCAGATAGGCCAGCGCTATGCCGCTGGTCCACATGTGCGACCACGTGATCGTGCCCGTGGTGTGGTGGGCGCTGTGGATGTGCTGAGCGCCGACCTCACCAGCGGTGGCAGAGTCGTGGATGGTATCAACATCGGCCTCGTGACGCGCGCAGGCCAGCCCCTGTAACAGGTACTCGATACGCCCGGTACGCAGGTATTGGATCAATAGTCCATAGGGCACTTGGGCCTCCTCGTTGCCCCAGACGGCCCCTGTGCCATAGACGTCGGGCACCTGGCGGGCCTCATATGACTCGGCCCGAAAATCTCCCCAGTTGTACTCGCCGAGGCCCCAGACGCCAACGTTCGCGCGCGTGCTGAACGTTGTAAACCCAGTGAACATCGCTCTGGACAGCGCCTCGATGTAGGGATACTGTGTGTCTCTCGGAGACAGAAGCGCCGGAGCGACGCCAGTGCGGTTCCAGTCTTCCACATCCATCTGCGGCAGAATCGGCGTATTCGTTCCGGTCATCAATTCGTCCAACTCAGCCGGCGATTCGTAAGCTGTCAGGATGAGTGTGTGGGTGCGCGCCAGCCCAGGCCCGAGGGCGAAGTCACTCCCCGCCTCACGCGGCAATAGGGCTGCCTCCAGCGTGCCCGAAGTAGCGCGCAGAGCTTTGGGGAACGATTGCCACATCTCGCCCAGTCCCAGAGCCAGTCCCTCGCCGTCTGATTCAACACCGATGTAACCCCGGTTCTTCAGCGTCTGGTCTCGGAGCACTTGCCCGTCCGCAGCTTCAATCCGCGACTCGTTGGCATCGGTTTGGATAATTGCGCCCGGACTCGACGTCCTCAGCGGCGCCATCTCGGATCCCCACGGAGCACTTGCGCTGGCGAAACAGTACTTGGCTTGCTGGAGCGTTTCGGTTTGCACCACCACGGCTAGCTCCTTCAGTACCAGGTCCTTCTCGCCGCCGTGGACTACATAGGTAAAGCTCGTGCGGGTCCGCGGCTGGCCGCGAAAGAAATCCGTCCGGGCTTCCCATCCCACGCGCCGCTCTCCCTGTGGCGACACCACCGCTCCTGACGTCAGAACTGTCACTCGCAGGGGTCCCTGGCGTTCCACCACCGTCGGCCCAGTCTCTCGTCTCCTCCACTCCTCACCATCGGCATCCACAACTCGAACGATGCTGCCCACAATGCGGGGCCTTGTCGCCAGTCGCGGCAACGGCTCGCCGTCCACGATCCCTTCGAAGCCCAGTGCAGGCGGCTCCTCGGCATTGCCCTTAGCCAGGCGCAACGTCTTCGTTTCGTGAGCCGCCAGATCAGTCTGAAAATCTACAAGAACCCATCGCACCGACCCATCCGGCCAATGTGATAGCGCCTCCGCCTGCAGTGTCAGGCGCTGATCCTTGGCATCCAGCAGCATCAGTTCCCGGACGTCTCTTACGGTCTCGGCGGCCAGTGCTACGCCCCCGGTGACTGGCCAGTTATGCCGCGAAATGCCGTCTTGCTCCGTGACGCGAAGTTCGGTGACCACAGTCCCTTCACTTCCTCCAATCCATATTGGACCTGGTGAGTGTGTGCCAATTCGACCGCTGCGACCGGGATACCTCCCGGCCGCTCATCGGCCCTCGTATCGTCCTCAGGCAGGGATGCTAGCTACCGAGCGAGAAGCTTCAAACTGCGCATCCGACACAACGATGAGAGGGCAAGCTAATGTACAAAGAGACTTTGATATTCGAGCACATACCCGACCGGCCCAGTCATCACTGCGCCAGCGTGGTCCAGACACCCGACAGCGACCTGCTGTGCGTCTGGTACGCTGGAAGCAGAGAGAAGGCCACCGATGTCGCGCTGATGATTGCCAGGTGGAGTGGGGAAGAGGAGAGTTGGTCCAGCCCGCAAATATTGCTCGACACGCCCGGTAAGCCCGACGGCAATGCCGTGATTCATGCTGACCCAGGCGGCAAGCTCTGGCTTTTTCACAATGTCATCCAGGGCGAGGGATGGGATACCTCCCTATTGTACTTGCGCACATCAGAGGACGCCGGGGCCACCTGGACTGAGTCGGCGCTGATGGACGATGAGCCGGGGATGATGGTCCGCAACAACGTGCTGGTGCTGGCGAGCGGGGGATGGCTGCTGCCCGCCTACGACGAGAAGACCTGGCAGGGCTTCTGCTACATATCCACCGACGCGGGCGCAAGCTGGCAGCGCAGCGGCCCGATGCCCAGCCCGGTTCCAGTCATCCAGCCGGCGCTGATACAGCGTGCTGACGGCACTCTCCTGGCATACCTGCGCACCGGCGGCGACGACAGGCGCATCCGCGCCTCAGTATCCGACGACCGAGGCCGAAGCTGGTCCGACTGCGTGCCTACGCAGTTGCGCAATCCCGACAGTGGCATAGACATGGTAAGACTGCAAACCGGGGAGATCGTGCTGGTATTCAACAATGTTGCTAGCGGCCGCACGCCCCTGCATGTAGCGCTTTCGACCGATGAGGGCCAAACCTGGCCGGCAATCAGGACCCTTGAGACACAGCCGGGCGAGTTCTCCTACCCATGCGTGATACAGGCCCGCACCGGCCTCATCCATGTCGTCTATACCTACGACCGCAGATCAATCAAGCACGTCTGCTTCGACCGGGACTGGCTGCGCGCCCCGGCTTAGGCCATGTAGATAACCCTACTCCATCGGCCGGGCCCAGAACGCGCCGACGCCGCGGGTGCCCCAGTCCACTTTCAGCACGTATGGCCGCGCTTTGAGGTTCGCCATGATCTTGCCGCTGGCCAGGTCAATTACTTCATAGGCGCCACTTTCCAGCGGCAGCCGGACCTGTATCGTGCCCAGGTCGTCTTCGTAGTAATTGCCCAGCAGGAAGATAAGGTCTTTGTCGCGGGCGATCGCTGAGATGCGCAGCCGCTCCGAATCGCAGTTCACGTCGTCAGCGACAATGCGCCCGTCCACAATGATGTCCTCGACGGGCGCGACCACTTTTACAGCCCGCGCATAGCCCTCCAGGATATCGGCATCCCAGACGCGGCTGCTCCAGAAGTTTGTACCACGAGCGCCGTTAAAGAATTGTTCCAGAAGCGCCCGGTGGAAGCTCTCGCCCGAAAAGACCCCCGCGTCACCCGGAGATATCCACGGCATGCAGTCGTTCTTGCCCAAAAGCAGCGCATCCCTGCGCGCTTCATCACCGACCAGGGCAATGTGGTAGGGGTAAAGCGGCGTGTAAGTGGAGCTCTGTGCGTTGTCGAGCCACTCGGGGTACATCCGCTTCGCCGGCCAGGTGTACTGGTAATCGTGCTGTGGCGTCCAGGCATATACACCCAGTTCAACCCGCGGTCCGCCGGCAGCCGCCACCGCCTCACGCACGGTCCTGGCCATCTCCGACCACATCTCATAACCCTTCTGCAGCTTCCACTCTTCCCATGTCGCTAGGCCGCTTTCAGCAAAATCATTCTGGCAGCGAGTGCATTTTTCCGCATCTATCGGCCCGCGCCAGTTCCACACCTCGATATCCGGGAACCAATAGTCCGGCCTCAGCCGCGCATTCTCCTCCGCTATCCGCTGCAGTTCTTCCTGCCAATATTCGCCGCGGTAGCTGGGGCACAGGCCCGTGCTTGCCGTCCCATCAGCCAACTGGCATTTCCACTCGTTGCTGTCCCTGTGCTTGTTCATCATCACGTGAAGAGGCGAGTCGATGTTAAGCATCTTGAAACCTTCGGCGGCGACCTTGTCGCGGAACTCCCACAGTTCTTCGTCCTCGGGGTCCATCCAGCGGGCAAATGTGCTGGCGGTGTTGAAGCCGATGGTCTTGAAGGCGGCCAGCGCCTCCGGCCAGACTTTGCTAGCACTCAGGCCCCACCAACCCAGGGTTGTCATCAGTCGCTTGGGCGCCGGGCTGTTGGCGATCGCGATGGCCTGTATCGGCTGCTCGATCACCGGCGATTGACCGCCCTGGTATTTTAGCTGGTAGCGCACAGCTCCCTGCTTGCCCTCAGGCCAGTTGCCATTGATATAAACACGGCCGAAGACCTTGCCGCTCTCTCTGATCTCTACAGGAATCTCATATCGCACGTAGCCGTGTATGCTCTGCGCCTCGATGTCTGCAAGCGCGGTGCCGTCGATGCTTCCGCCGACAAAGCTCAGGCCTTCGGGAAGGTCAATTATGCAGGTGCCTTCTGCCGCCTCGAGGCCATCGGACTTGACGATGCCTAGGGGATTCGGTGTGTTGATATTGGTCGAGAAATAGAGCACAGGTTTGTGGAAATACGCTGCCGCGCCGGTTACGGTGAAGTCAGTGAGTTGCTCCGATGAGAAACTGACGCTGTCAGGGTCGTGGCTGCCGGAGCGCACGTAGAGCTCTTCGGCGCAACTCAGCCCGGTCATATACATTCGTAGGCCGACGTAGCGGCCACGGGTCTGCAGGCTGGAGAATGTGAGCGGGAATATGAACGATTCGTCTTGATGTCGCGGGATGCCGAACTTCTCGCGGTCGCCAGGGGCGAAGACGGAATACTCGGCGATCTTGTAGTAGCGGTCGCCGTCGTCACTGACCAGCAATTCGGCCCACAAAGGCAGCCTGCCGCCCCCCAGCATCCGGATGCTGACTTCGGAAATAGGCTGGACGGCCTCCAGGTCCACGCTCAGATTGCAGCGCCCTGCATAGCTCCAGCCGACACAGGTGCGATCGAACCAGATCTTCGCATCATCGCGCGTGGTAAGCTGCCCGTCAGTGAGATCTGTGACGTCAGTATCGTCGCGCACAGTAAGGCGGTAACTGGGCGCAGGGGCGTAAGATACGATCTTGCCCAGTGCCAGGTTGACAGGCTCTGTTGCCTCCTGGGCGCAGCAACTCCCCACCGTTATTGCGACCAGCATAATCGGCAGCAGGTACCGCAGCATAGCCATCACTCTCCCGTGAGCTATTGAGAAAAGATGTATGCAGTATAATTCCCGGTTCAGAAGAATACTCCTCCCCGCATGGACGATGGCTCAGATTGCTGCGGTGAGGCAGCTAAAGACAGCCGCCTAAACTGGAGCATAATAGGTCTTGTCGCCTTTACGGAGCCGACGGATGCGCTCCTGAGCCAGCAGCGCCATGATATACTTGGTCGCCTCGTTCGGGTGAATGTCCAGGCCGGCCGCGACGTCGTTCACCGTACATGGCCGCCGCCGCAGTAGCTCGAAAACGTCTTCGGCGGTCTGCTGATGATCGCTGTCTCCGGCGTAGTCTTCGGGCAATGGAGCGACGATCTCCGCCAGCGGCCCGAGTATTTCCTTGGCGGCCTGAAGCTGTTGTGGGATGAGCGCCGTGGCGTAACTCTCGGCAGGCGGCCGCACCACTGTATTCATCTGCACGCGCTCCGGTTTGATGACATCAATGCCCTCACGTATCGCCGCCAGCTCCTCTTCGGTATCATTGATGCCGGCCACCAGCATTACTTCCAGCCACATTTCCCCCGCACATTCCTCGCGTGCCTGGGCGATGCCGGCGACTATCTGCTCGATATTCAGCTCGGCTGCAGGGCGATTTACCCGCTCCAGGCCTTCCTGGGTCGCTGCATCGAGGGAGGGGATAAGCAGGTCGAGATGCCTCACTTCCCTCCGCACCTCCTCGCGCCACAGCAGTGAGCCGTTGGTAAGCAATGCCAGCGGGAGTTGGGTTTGCTGCCTGGCAAAGTCTATGACCTGGGCGATTTCAGAATTAAGCGTCGGCTCGCCGGAACCTGAAAGCGTCAGATAGTCGGCGTCGCCACCTTCTGCCAGCCACCGCCCCAGTTCCTCCGTTACCTCTGCCGCCGGGATATAGACTTTGCGCTCAGTGGTGCGATTGGTAGTGGGCCCAAGTTGGCAATAGATGCAGTTGAAGGTGCAGGTCTTGAAGGGCACCAGGTCAATGCCCAGCGAGCGCCCAAGCCGTCGCGATGGCACCGGCCCGAACAGATAGTGATAGCCATTGTTCGCATCGCTCATCTTAGCTTTTCTGCCGCACTATCTGGTTATTTATGTTACCCACGACGTTTGCGAATGTATCGCGGACGGCCTGGGGGGCCTGCTGGTCGGCCAGCGGCCGGCCGCTATCACACAGGCTGACGATCTCCGGAGCCAGTGGCAGTGCGCCGAGGTAGGGCACGCCCATCTCGCTGGCCATTATCTCCCCACCGCCCTGGGAGAATATGGCGGTCTCTTTCCCGCAGTGCGGGCAGACGAAGCCGCTCATATTCTCGATAACGCCGATCACAGGCAGCTCCAGTTGTCTGGCGAAGTTTATGGCTTTGCGGCAGTCATCCTGGCTGACCTGCTGCGGGGTGGTGACTATGATGACCCCGTCCGCGCCAGGGAATGACTGCGCTATAGTCAGCGGCTCATCGCCGGTGCCGGGCGGCAGATCAACGATCAGGTAGTCGAGCTGGCCCCAGTCAACCTCGGCGATGAACTGCCGTAGCACGTTGGCTCGCAGCGGCCCCCGCCAGATCGTCGGGGTATCGCGGTCATCGAGCAGCATGGCCATTGACACGACCTTAAGCCCGTGCGCGGCGATGGCCGGCTGCATCAGGTTATCGCGCATTCCCAGGCGAGTGTTCTGAGTGCCGGTCATCAGCGCGGTGTTAGGCCCGTGCAGGTCGGCGTCAAGCAGCCCGACACTTTCGCCTCCCAGAGCCAGCGCCCAGGCGAGGTTAACGGCTACGGTTGATTTGCCGACTCCGCCCTTCCCGCTCATCACCAGTATTATATGTTCTATTTCGTCGGCCCGCTGCTCTATAGCTTTCTGCTGTTGCTCGTAGCGCTCGTGGGCTTGCTGCTGCGCCCCTGCAGTTGGCTCGTCGGATCCGGACATGGCTCAATCAATCCCGTCATTGCCTTGCAAGGCACCAGGTTGAGCCTCGCTTATTCTTCTCGCCTCACACGTCGAGTATCTGCTCAAGTCGCGTCCATGCCTCGCGGATGCCCTGCCCTACAGGCCCATCTCGGTATTCTACCAGCGGAACCTCGTTGGCCATAGCCTCGGTTACGGTCGGATCGTAGGGGAGTTCGGCGAGCAGTTCAACATCATTGTTCCGGCAGTAGTCCCTGATCCGCTGGGAATTCTCCTCATTGATGTCGGCCTTATTGTTCATCACCACCATTGGAACACCGAAGTGTTTGATCACTCCGGCGATCCGCTCCATGTCGTGGATGCCGGAAAGTGTTGGCTCGGTGACGACGAGAGCCAGGTCCGCATCGGCGATGGCGGCGGTGGCCACACAGCCAATCCCGGGCGAGCCGTCAATGATGATAAGCGGCGTTTCGTGCTCCATCGCCATATCCTCGGCCTTTTGCCTGACCATCGTCACCAGCCGGCCGGAGCTTTCGGCGCCGGGGATCAGACGCGCATAGACCAGATAGCCGAACCGCGTCTCGCCCACATACCACTCCCCGCACGACATCTGCTGCATGTGCAGGGCGTTTTGTGGACACACCAGCGTACAGAAGCCACAGCCCTCACAGGCCATGTCATTGACTTCCTCAACGGTTATGGCATCAAAGCGGCAGGCTTCTTCGCACTTCCCACACTTGGTGCACAGCTCCTCATTTCGCACAGCGATCTGCATCCCTAGAAAGTCGCCGCTTTCAATGATTTCGGGGATAACAATCTGATACAGGTTGGCCGCATCAACGTCACAATCGGCCAGAACCTTGTTCTCGGCAAGCGCCGCGAAACAGCCGACGACAGTCGTCTTGCCGGTGCCGCCCTTGCCACTTACTACCGTCAATTGGCGCGGAGAGAAAACCATGTTTGACACCCGTTCGTGTATTTCACTTACATACAACCGGCAGGGCCGCCATTTGTCTCAGTAGCCCTGCCGGCATCCAGTGTTTCTGCGGGTATGAGATCACCGCCAGCCCATACCACGGCCCATGCCCATACCACGGCCCATACCCATACCACGGCCCATACCCATACCACGCCCAAAGCCGCCGCCGCGGCCCCAGGCCATACCCATACCACACGGGCCCATGCCACGCCCGAAGCCACCGTAGCCCATTCCATAGCCGCCGTAGGGCATCCCGAAGCCGCCGTAGCCCATTCCAGAGCCACCATACGGCATCCCGAAGCCGCCGTAGCCCATTCCAGAGCCACCATACGGCATCCCGAAACCGC
>JAUVVY010000008.1 GCA_030604405.1 bacterium
AGGTCCGCAGGCATCATGTTGAGCACATACTGCCATTCATTTTCAACCAGCGCTTTGTTTTCCATGACGGCATGATAACACAACACATCCCAAGATGCAATGGCTTAAGTTAGCGCCAATGCCCCCTGCCCCTCTCCCGCAGGGAGAGGGGCAACGACGGCCCTCACCCCCTTCCCCTCTCCCACAGGGAGAGGGGCAACGACGGCCCTCACCCCCTGCCCCTCTCCCGCAGGGAGAGGGGCAACGGCAACGGCGACGGCGGCCCTGATTCAGTCTCGACGTGAGTCAAGGACGCGAGCGGGGTTCTTGATGGTGAGCTGCTCCCACAACTCCTCGCCGCCTATCTTGAGAACCGGCTTGCGCGCCGGTGAGAGCACGGGTCTGCGCCGCGCGCTGTCATGGCCGTCGGAGGCGATGATGTCAACCAGCCCCTGGCGCAGCCACCTTGCACACGCGTTGCGTGCCCGGCGGCCCTCGCGTGCGAGGAGGCTGCCGGCGTTAATCTGCACCCAGTAGCCGCGGTCGTGCAGCTTGGGCAGCAGATTGGCGTCATCAAGGCATGCCGTGCTTCTTTCCGGATGGGCCAGCAATATCCTGTAGCCGGCGATCTCAAGTTCAAAAAGTTGCCTTTCGGTATTGCCCAGGTGGCCGAAGAAAGGCAGCTCAATGAGCAAGAAGCGGCCATTTTCGCCCAGCGGGACAATCTGACCGGCATCAGCCAGGCCGTTTATGTCGGCAGTTGCCGCCAGTTCCGAGCCGGCCAACAGCTCCAGCTCAATGCCATCGTCTTGCAGGCGTTGTCTGAGCCGGCTGACAGCATCCAAAATGACCTGTGACGGCGGGTCCCAACTCGATGTGCCGACATGTGGGGTGGCGACGATGGTGCCGATTCCGTCGGCGACTGCAAGCCGGGCCATGGCTACCGACCCCTCGATATCAGCCGGGCCGTCGTCCAGGCCGGGCAAGATGTGGCAGTGCAAGTCAACCACTGTGTGCCTCCAGGCCTGATTATACCACGGGCGGGCAAAGCGGCCAATTCTGGGGCTTGCCGGAGATTTGGCGTCAGGGCGCCAGATTGACTTGCCGGTAGGTAGTTGATATACTCAAATGGCCGGTTATGACTATATATGGCGCCTTTTGCGAAGGCGCGGAAAATGATACAGTGTAATCACACCAACGACCTCGGGCTGCCCTTCGACGTTGCTCCCTTCGGCAAGCTCAGGGCAGGCAGGGCCGTGAGCCTGCCGAACGGGAAGCCCGAGCTACGCGTTGATGGGCCTGAGAGTTGACCCAGGCCACGCCCACTGCAAAGCTGTGGGTACCCGGGCCCCTCCATTACGACTAACGAAACCGCACAAAACCGGCATAACTACAGTTCCAGCCCGACACCGTTAGTTATGTTTCCTTATATTCGGAAGACGACAATGATGAAATCTGCTGATAAGACAGAGATCAAGCTGCGGATTACCAGGCACGGGCTGTGGCGGAGATGGCTGGCATGGGGACTGCTGCCGCTGGCGGTGTGCCTGGTGCTGACGCTAGCCGTTGATGCGGTGGAGGCGGCGGATTTTTCGATGAAGCCACGGCAGTTGGAGCTGAACTTTCAGGCGATCTTCGCCATCAGCGCGATGCTTTTTTTGATAGCGTTCACGATTGACGGGCACTGGACAAACCAGCAGCGGCTGGCGCGGCGGATAGCAAGGCTGGTCGAGCGGGATGGGCGGCGGGTGAAGAGCGATACGCTGGCCGATTACGCGCCCGTGGTGTTCAACAGCGTTGCCGGCTCGAGCCGGGCGCTGAGCGTGGTGGGTGTGGCGATCGCCTTCAGCGCGGTAGTGGCTGCGGCGGTGGGGCTGGGGATCTACTATGCTCTGTTGATTCTGGCTCTGGCTGCCGAATATCAGCTTTTCGTACTTTCGCGCCATCCACACTACATGGAGATCATGGAGGCCGCCGCGGCAGGCCGGCTTGTGCTGGAAGCGGATGAGGACGAGAAAAAGGGTTCCTGAGGCGCGATTGTCCAGGTGTTGAGCAAGGCCGTGGGCCAGTCTCAGGTTTGTTCAGCAAAGCTGAACAAACCTTCGGCCGTTCGACAGGCTCACGCCAGGCAGGCCCCTCCGCAAGACAAGGACGATAGTAACAGACTCGGGCTGCCCTTCGACGTTGCTCAGGGCCGTGAGCCTGCCGAACGGGAAGCTGAGAATGCTGTCGCATTCTCACCTGAGCTTTGCAAACAGCACAAAGCTCAGGCCGAGCCACGCGTTTTGTGAATTATTCGGGCTGGCACAAGCTGCGGTCTGGTTACTGCCGGGTCTGAGCCTGGCGGCAGGCCGTTGTTTGTCCTGGCCGGTAGCACGTGGCAGTATCTGCGGCTGGAGAGTGTTGGTTATCAAGTACCAAAGACCGCCTGGAACAAGTGATGTCACCCCCGATGAGGCCGGCCAGTGGCACGAGATCGAGGCCAGCTTCGTCGAGCTGTGTCGGCGGCACTGCTTCAGTGAGGTCCGCACACCGATCTTTGAGGATACGGAGCTGTTTATCAGGTCTGTAGGGTCGGGCACTGACATCGTCTCGAAGGAGATGTACACTTTTGAGGACCGTGGCGGTCGCAGCCTGACGTTGCGGGCCGAAGGTACCGCGCCGGCAGTGCGGGCGTATCTGGAAAATCACCTGATGCAGCAGGACCCAGAGCGCGTGGTAAAGCTCTACTACATCGCACCAATCTTCCGCTACGACCGGCCGCAAGCCGGCAGATACCGCCAGCATACGCAATTCGGCCTCGAAGCGATCGGCTCCGCCAGCCCGGCCGTGGATGTCGAGATCATTCAGACGACCAGCGAGTTTTATGAGGCCGTGGGCATTGACAACGCGCTGCTGAAGCTTAACTCGGTCGGCTGCCCTGAATGCGCGCCCGAGTATGTGAAGGCGATCAGGGCGTTTACCGCCGACAAGCTGGAGCAGATGTGCGAGGACTGCGTGCGGCGCTATGATGAGAACCCGCTGCGCATGATTGACTGCAAGAACGAGCAGTGCCGGGCGGTGGTACAACAGGGGCCGACTATGATAGATACTCTGTGCCAGGAATGCGCTGAGCACTTTGCACAGGTGCGGGGCTATCTGGAGCTTCTGGGCCTCGCGTACGAGCTTGACCCGTACATCGTGCGCGGGCTGGACTACTACACGCGCACGGCGTTCGAGTTCGCAGCCGAGGACATAGGAGCGCAGAGCTCGATAGGCGGTGGCGGGCGTTACGACGGCCTGGTGGAGCAGATGGGCGGGCGGCCGACCCCCGGCGTCGGCATCGGCATCGGCGTCGAGCGCGTGCTGCTTGTGCGGCAGCAGCTTGGTGTGGCTGGGGCAGAGCCGGCGCGCAGCGGATGCTTTATGGTGACCTTGGGGGATGCGGCCTGGGCGGCGGGCCTGAAACTTGCTGCACAATTGCGGGGCCGGGGCCTGCGGGTAGATGTGGACTACCGCCGGCGCTCGATGAAGGCCCAGTTGCGCTACGCCGATAGCGAGAAGTTTGCCAGAGCTCTGATAATCGGCGACGATGAGTTGGCAAAGGGCGTCGTTGCGGTCAGAGATATGGACAGCGGGCAGCAGGAAGAGGTCGCAATGGGGGAGTTGCCCGAGTTCTTGCGCGGGTCAACGCGCTAAGCTGCTCTGCATAGGCTGACGCCGCCGGCGTAGGACGATCAGATGAGAGCATTGCATTGCCCGAAATGCAACCAGTCCACGACGACGGATGAGGCCGGCAACTGCATTCTCTGCGGCTTTTGCGTGCAGAAGGCACAGCGGATGACGTTGCGACTCTATATCGTGCTTGTGGCGGTATCGCTGGCAACCGTTATCTACGGTGTAATAGTGTTTGCCATGGAACAGATTGCGCCACCGAAGCCCGTGGGGCCGAAGTTTCTGATTTACGTTTTCCTGGCGCTGGCGGCGGGCATCGGGGTATTCGCCATAGTCGGCGTAGCGCCGCGACTGCGCAATCGGCCCGGCTCGGCGTCGGTGTTCAGGAGCCTGGTAGTGCAAGCGGCACTGGCCGAGAGCATCGCTATCATGGGGTTGGTGCTGTATTTTGTGCTGAGCAGTGTGCAGTGGTTTGCGATATTCCTGGCGATAAGCTGGGTGGTTTTTACCATAATTGGCACCAAGCTCGGGGACGACGTCGCCGAGTTCGAACGGCGCCTGGTAGGAGAATTGGAGGAGCAATAGGCTGTAGTATTCATGAGTGAAATGGAGTACACAGCAAAACCGGACAGACAGGCCGCTTATGGGTACATACAGCGGCTTTTGCGAAGCGGCGCAAAATGACACAGTGTAATCACGCGAAGGACCTCGGGCTGGAAGCTGAGAATGCTTCGCATTCTCACCTGACCTGCGCTTAGCGCAGGTCAGGCCGAGCTACGCGTTCATAAATGATGTGGGTTGGGTGCCCTCTTCCAGCTTGAATTTCGTGGAGGTTCTTCCGGTCCCAGGAGGTAACTAGATGTCCTCACCATCCTCGTTCATCAAGCGCACGAATAACTGCGGCGAGCTGCGGGCGGAGCACATCGGCCAGCAGATCGCGCTCAACGGCTGGGTCCACCGCCGTCGCGATCACGGCGGCCTGATATTCGTTGACCTGCGCGACCGCTCCGGACTGGTGCAGGTGGTGTTCGACCCGGAAATCGCCAACGAGGCGTGGCAGACGGCCCATGATGTGCGCAGCGAGTACGTGCTGGCCGTCAGGGGCGAGGTCAGACGCCGCCCGGAGGGCACCGCGAACCCGAATCTGGCCACCGGCGAGGTGGAAGTAGTCACCCACGAGGCACAGGTGCTCAACCCCGCCGAGACACCGCCGATATCGGTGGCCGAGGGTGGGGAAGTTGACGATATGGTGCGGATGAAATACCGCTATCTGGACCTGCGCACCGAGCGGATGCAGCGCAACCTCGAACTAAGACATCGGGCGGCGCAGGTGGTGCGTAACTTCCTCAGCGCGGAGGGCTTCTGGGAAGTGGAGACGCCGGTGCTGTTTCGGCCCACTCCCGAGGGCGCCCGCGATTATCTGGTGCCCAGCCGCGTCAGCCCCGGCAACTTCTACGCCCTGCCGCAATCCCCGCAGATCATGAAGCAGCTTCTGATGGTCGCGGGCGTCGAGAAGTATTTCCAGCTCGCCCGCTGCTACCGCGATGAGGACCTGAGAGCGGACCGGCAGCCGGAGCATACCCAGATTGATATCGAGATGTCGTTTGTTGACCGTGAGGACATCTACGACCTGACCGAGCGGCTCTTCCACGCCATGTTCGAGGAAAGCATCGGTGTCGAGCTGCCGATGCCGTTCCCGCGGATGACGTATGCCGAGGCCATCGCGAAATACGGCACCGACAAGCCGGACATGCGCTTTGGCATGGAGTTTGTGGACCTGACCGACATCGCCAGAGACGTGAAGTTCAAGGTGTTCTCGGGCGCTGTGGCCAAGGGCGGGCAGGTCAAGGGCATCTGCGCCAAGGGCTGCGGCGAGTACGCTACGGCGCAGCTTGATACCCTGACCGAGTTCGCCCAGCAGCACAAGGCCCAGGGCCTGGCGTGGCTGCGGGTCATTGAAGATGGCGTTGACTCACCAATCGCCAAGTTCTTTACGGATGAGGAAGCAAGTGCGATAGTCGAGGCGTTCGGGGCCGAGCCGGGTGATCTGCTGCTGATGGTCGCTGACGAGCCGGCGATCGTAGCCGAAGCTCTGGACTGGGTGCGACGCGAGATGGCCCGCCGCGAGAATCTGATACCGGAGGATGTCTTTGTCCCGGTGTGGGTCTCAGACTTCCCGCTATTCGTCTGGGACGCTGAAAACAATCGCTGGGACGCCGAGCACCACCCCTTCTGCATGCCGCATCCGGAGGACTTCGAGGACTTGGAACGCGACCCGGGCAAGGTGCGGGCGCTGGCCTACGATGTGGTGATAAACGGTATCGAGATGGGCAGCGGCAGCATCAGAATCCACCGCCGCGACATCCAGCAGCAGGTCTTCAACGCCATGGGGATTGACGAGCAGAAGGCCGAGGAGCGCTTCGGATTCATGCTGAAGGCGTTCGAGTACGGCACCCCGCCGCATGGAGGCGTCGCGCCGGGCTTTGACAGGCTGGTGATGGTGATGGCCGGGGAGGACAATATCCGCGAGGTCATCGCCTTCCCCAAGACCCAGAAGGCACAGTGTCTGATGTCCGGGGCGCCGGCGCCGGTGGACCCGGATGCTCTGCGGGAGCTGCACGTAAGACTCAACCTGCCGCCGCAGGAGTGACCCGACCGAACAGACGCCGTCCAGCCACCGATGCGCGTCACTTGCGTGGCGGGCATTTGTGTTGCAGGTGTTTCCGTGGTCCCAACGAAATAGTAGAAGAGCACGACGCGCCACTGGCTGGGACGTCGGTTGTAGTCATCGAGGCTAATAAGCTCGCCACAACAATGTCTCGCGACAGCGAAGACCGCTGAAGAGTCACCATGGAAGTTGGGGCAGACTCAGGAGGGAGTTGCCTGCATGGCCGAGAGACCGGTTGGAGGCTTCCTGGAACTGACTATCCGGGATGTCGCCTGTTACCTGATTCCTGGTGCAGCCCTTCTCGTGGTGTGTTTTGGAATGCCGTTTCCAGGAAGCCATCCCGTCGAGTATCCGTGGGCGGCCCATTCGCTCGTCACGCCTGAATGGTGGACGTGGCTCACAGGAGCGAATATCTGGGTGTGCGTGTTCGTCGAGCTTACACTCGCCTATGTTGCAGGCCACTTTTTTCACAACGTAGCGGAGATACTATACTACCTTGTTCTCAAGCGCGGGTTCCGATTCACTCCGCAGAAACTGGTATCACCTGGGTCCGCGAATCCGCGATGGAATACGTTGTGGGCTTGTATTGGCACATCATTTTCGTTCAGTGAGGTCTTTTGGAGGGCTTTGATTAGGCAACTGAGGCAACGCCTGCCCTACCCCCCGATGGCACATCTTGACGTCTCAGAGACTTGGAACTTCTGTTTCAACACTCTGGAACTGAAAGGCACAGCAGGGCTTCCATTCACCCTAGTGCGCGTCAAGCTAATGATGTTCATTTACAGAGACTGGTCGCTCACTGCAGCGCTTGTAGCATTACTGTTTTGGCGGGCTGGGTGCGGAGGCCTACTGTGCTTGAGTCTTCTGGGTAGTCTGCTGTTTCTCAGGGGTTATGTGCATTACAGCATGACTTATGTTAAGGAGGTCTTCCGCTATTGGTACGCTCTTAGCGCATCGGATGAGGCGTAAGCATCGCGGCCCTGTTGCTAGCGGTCACGTGAAATGAGTTCTTAGGTCCATTGTGGTGACAGATCTCGGGTCAGGAGATGACGTTTAGCTCCAATAGCGAACTCACGCGTGGCATCGCCGACTCGCCGTGGGCGCCCTTTTTCTTGTCGCAGGAATGGTCCCGGGCTTGGGACAATGAGAGCGTAGGTGCTTCCGCATTTCGCTGCGCAGCCCTCACAGAATGTCGGGAGGCGAGCACATGGATAAGACAGGCCACACTGTTGCGTATGTATTCGCAGCCATTTGCACTGTTGTTTTCGTGTCCATTCTCTTTGTGTGGCGGCCAGACACCGGTTGGCCATATGTTCTGCCATTCCTGGCTTTTGGCGCCATCATCTTGCCTTTCGCGGAAAGAATGAAAGTCGGGCCACACGGCGTGGAGTTCGAGCGGATCCAGCAGGAGAGAATGCATGCCGAAAGCGCTGCCCAAGAAGCCGCCATCTACTTCGGCCTCACAATGGTGATAGGTGGACCCTTGGGCACTGCGTTTGAGTCTGGGCGGCCACTGTTGGGGGTTCTCGACCGTGCTGCAGGAGGGGACACGATCCGGCCTCGCGATCTGAGGGAATGGCTCGGGGACGTGGGAGACTACACCGAGGAACACCGCCAGCTCTACGTTAAGATACTTGAAGACCTAGCGCAGGTTGGCATTCTCCAAGTCAACGGAGAAGGCCTTGATGTAACGGCGACCATCCCCGCCGAGCGCAGAGAAGCTGTGAAGAGGGCAGTTGCGCCCTTCCTCACAGGCGAGGCACCGGACAAGCAATGATAGAGCAGATTCTGCATTGGGACCGCGCCGCAACGCTCTGGATCAACCAGCATCATAATGTGGTGCTGGACTGGCTGCTGATGCCTGTGGCCTGGTTCGGGGAGGCGGGCATCGGCTGGATTGCCGTCATCCTGATACTGTTGGCTTTCGGCGGCCGCAAGGAGCGGCTGGTGACGCTGGTGTTCGTCGTCGGGCTGATTACGACAGAATATCTTTTGATGCCGGCTCTTCGGGATCTGTGGCCGCGACCTCGGCCCTACACCTATATTGAGGGGATACGGCAACTCGGGGTTCCGTGGGACAAGCCGTCCTTCCCCTCAGCGCACGGACACCTCTGGGCCCAGGCGACGATCCTGTACGGGTTGGCGTATCGCCGCTGGCTGTGGCCGCTGATCGTGCTCAGTGTGCTCACGTGTTACTCGCGTCCGTATGCCGGTGCGCACCATGTGCTGGACGTTATCGGAGGCATCGGGCTCGGGGGAGTAATCGGCCTGCTTGAACTGGCGGCTGCCGCGAAGTTGGGCCTGGTCGGTCAGCCGGAAGCGGAGGGCGATGCGCAGCCTGTAGCTGAAGCGCAATTCACTCCGGATGAATGAGCACGCCCCGGCAACGAAATCCACAACACCCGCAGTGCCCAAGCTGCGGGTGTTTGCTGTGGCTGTGCCGGCTTGCGAAGGGCGTCGTCGACCGGGGCGAAGCTTTGATGGTGCTCGCACAGGCCTTTTCGTAAAATGAGCTGCCCGAAGAAGTGACGGTCCAGCCGGCCTCCGGCCAGCCCAAGTGCGCTGAGTTTCCGATATTCGCCAACGCTACAGCCAGCTCGATTGCAGCCCCGGCCTGCTACGATGACAGCGCCATGAACCTGCAATGTAAGCTGCAGTCGTCGAGCTACCGGCCGCTGAAAGCGAACGTGTGAGGGCACGAGGCGAGTATTGTGTTGTAAAATGTCCATCAAACCGATAGAATGGCGTCATCGGGACGCCCTCCCGGAATCGCCGGAGGCAAGCTCCGATGGTCAATACAGAGGATAGTTACAGGCGGCAGTTGGCGATTTGGAACGGGAGCAGCAACATGCGGACAGTGCCGCAGGGAAATATCTATGAACAGATTCATTGAAGAGCATCGCGATGCGTTGGTCGCTATTTGCAGGCGATACCGGGTCAGCCGGCTGGAGCTATTCGGCTCAGCCGTAAGCGCCGAACACTTCGATCCGCAAACCAGTGACCTCGACTTTCTCGTTGAGTTTCTGCCACTGCAGGAGGGCGAGCATGCGGACGCTTACTTCGGCCTGCTGGACGGGCTGAAGGAGCTGTTCGGGTGTGAGGTGGACTTGGTCATGGCCCGTGCTATCAAGAACCGCTACTTTCTCGAAGCGATTGCTGAGCAACGCGAGGTGCTCTATGCGGCTTGAAGTGAAGACCCTTCTGGAAACGATGCGGCAGGCCGGGGGGCTGCCCAGGCAAATCACCTGGAGGAGAAGCGAGGGTTGATTACCTTCCTTGGCCTGATATTGCTCTTGCTGCCCGCCGCGATCATGGCCCTGGCCGTGACCCAGTCGGATCTGTCTCCGTGGGCATCCTACAGCGCGGCCGGCGTGCTGCTGCTAATGGCCGCCGACCATCTGCTTTCACGGCGCGTCGCTGTATTCACCGCCTCCAGACGCGCTGCTGACAAGCTTTCCGTCGGCGCTGAGAACAGGGTGAGCATAACCGTGCGCAGCCGCACCCGTTTCGTTCTGCGAATGTTTGTCAAGGACGATCCGCCGGCACGATTCCGCACGCCGCAGCGCCTGCAGCACCTGGTTCTCTTGCCCTTCGAGACCCAGCAGGTCACCTACCGGACGATGCCGCCGGCGCGCGGCGATTATAGCTTCGGCAATCTGCATTTCCGCGGGCTGTCATTCCTGGGCTTGACGTACTGGCAGAGGACGATTGCTGCCGGGCGAGAGGTGGCTGTCTATCCCAACCTGGCCGAAGTAGCGCGTTATGAGGCGCTGGTCCGCAGCGGAAGACTAACGCAGGCCGGCTACCACCCGTACCGGCGGCGGGGGATGGGCACAGAGTTCGAGAGCTTGCGCGACTATGTGCCTGATGACGAGTTTCGCCACATTGATTGGAAGGCGACGGCTCGGCGCCACAAGCCTACCACCCGCCAGTACGAGACGGAGCGCAGCCAGAGCCTGATGATAATGATTGACACCGGCCGGATGATGGCGGGCACTGTCGGCTTGCCCGGCGAACCTGCGGCGGTTCCTCAGGGCCTCACTCCAACGGCGACGGCGATGTCGAAGCTCGACTACGCCATCAACGCGGCGCTGATGTTGGCTTATGTGGCCACCGAGCGTGATGACCGCGTTGGCCTGCTAGCTTTTGCCGACTCTGTGCAGCAGTTCATCCCGCCGGGGCGTGGCAAGGCGCAGGTCGGGCGGATTACCGATGCTCTTTACGGGCTGCAGGCGCGGCTGCACGAGCCGGATTATGGCTTGGCTTTCAGCACACTTTTCAGCCGCTCGCGCAAGCGTTCGCTGGTGATATGCTTCACCGACCTGATTGACAAGGACGCCTCAGCGCGGCTGCTGTCGGGAATGGCCTCGCTTTTTCCACGGCATTTGCCGTTGCTGGTGGCGATACGCGACCCGGACCTGCAAGCAGCGGCGGGCCAGGATCCTGCTGGCCCGTTCGAAGCGTACGAAAAGGCCGTGGCCATCGCGGCGATTGGTGACAGAAGAGAAGCTCTTTCGGTAATAACGCACCGAGGCGTTCTGGTCCTGGACACTGCGCCGCAGGCCCTGACAGTGGCAACGGTCAATCGCTACCTCGAGATCAAAGACCGCCACGCGCTCTAGCGTGCACGGACATCACGATAGCGTAACTGCTTACCTACCCCCGGCGGATGCCTGCGCATCCGCCACCCCCTTCCGACACGGAAGGGGGTAACAAGCGCTAGCATCGGCGATAGTTTGTGCGTTTGTCGGGGGCGCACGGTGTACGGCCGTCAAGGTAGGGGCGCAATTCATTGCGCCCAATCAACAGCGGCCTCAAGGGCGTGATAAATCACGCCCCTACAAATAGGTAGCCTTGAAGCTACAAGGTCAGTAGCTCCGGTCATTCTATCCCCAACAGCTTCGCGGCGTTGCCCCAGAAGTAGTTCTCGACCTCGGTGTCGCTCAGGCCCGTGCACCAGAAAGCGGCCTTGACCGCTCGCAGATTCTCGATGCCCAGCAGCAGCACGGTGTTCGAGTTGTATTCCAGTTCGCCGATAGGTGTGTCCTCGTCTATCCCAACGAAGGTATCGCCTACACCGAAGTTCGTCCCCCGGACATGTGAGATGTAGAAATCGGAGCCATACAGCATCCTGTGCGGGCCGATGATACGCACGACGGCCTCGACTGCCAATGAATTGCAGACGCTCGAGGTGTCAATCCACAAGTTGTCCAGGCCGGCGAGGGCTGGCAGGCCCTTGAGCACGTTGTAGGCATTGAAGCCGCGCGCGCAGTGGTCGAGTATCAATTGCATGTCGGGGTACTTCTCGCAATAATGGCGGATCCAGCGCTGGTTGGACGCATCTGCCACACCTGGCGAGCGGACAATGTGCAGCGTGATGCTCCAGCCTTGCTCGTCGGCGACAGCCGCGATCGGCTCCGGGAAATAATCGGGGATTTCGGCCTGAAGGATGTCCGCCACCTGGCTATAGTAGGTGAATGGCTTCAAGCCGCGCAGGCCGAGTCGTCTGACCTCCTGCCGCACCCATTCCGGGTCGTCGGTCGGTCGCACCAGAAACTGTCCCCGGGCCAGCGGGTCCTTTGCGAACTCCTGGGATACCCAGGCATTGGCCGACGCTATGTCGGATGCCGAATTCGTGGGGAAAGGGTAGGCAAAGTGCAGGCCATGCAACTCGCGCCCGGGCAGTATCCATGCTATCTGTTCCCGGTAGATTTCGAGGGTGATGTCGGGAGGTCCGGCGGCCACCTCCGCCGGCGGATCGTCCCACCACTCAGCGCGGTACAGGTGGGCGTGAGCGTCATAGACCCTGGCGGGCACGAAGCTATCCAGCTCCTGTGCGAAGGTCTCCCGGTCTTGGTCTCGCAGCTCCCACGTAATGCTCAATCTGATTCCTCCGTGGTGAATTGGTCTGGTGCAACCTACGGACTAATGGTACGTTAGCTCATCTGAGAGTTGCCAGTTATTATCGAAGAACCCGGCGCACAGGTGTTCGTTGGTGTCGCCCTCGGGGGCGAAGGCGCTCGTAGTGAAGACGATGAAGTCCGGCAGCATGTCGAACTTGTGGTTGACATCACAGCGCTCGCCCCAGTACTCCCCGCTGAATATCAGCACATAGCGGTCAGGGTTGAGCGGGTTGGGATAGCACATCGCCAGCCCCAGGTCATCGCCCGCGTATTCGTTGTCACCTATCTTGTAACGGTGGTCGCCGATGCGAACTGGCAGGCGGAAGTAGATGCGTGCCAAGAGATGGTTGGTCTGCGGGCGGCCGAACAGCACCAGGTTGCTTTCCGCGATGTCCTCTTCGGTTATCTCAGTATCCAGCTTCATCCGGGGATAGCCGTCGGCGAAGGCATCCCACTCCTCTGAGAAGCGCTGTACTTTGGCCTCCAGTTCCGCGTCAGCCGCGGGCCCGCCGGCCGTGCCCTGCACCACGATGAAACTGGTGTCGAATACCTCCTCACACGGCCCGCACAAGCCTTTGCGTTTGGCCGGCGGAAAGCTCTGCACGCTATCCTGTTTCTCGCCGAATTCTACTATCAGCTTGCCGTCGTGCGGCCTGATAGTCTTGCGTCCGGACGGCGAGGAGACGATATAGCTGTCTTTGGCCCGCAGGGGTGAGTTGGCCACATCAATGCTTAGCCGTGCCACATTTTCGCACTCAATCTCCACCTCCGCCAAGCTCAGCTTCTGGACCCAGGGCGTGGCCAGGATGCTGAACGAGGCCGGTTTGCGCCATTCTTCGAACTGCTCGATAGTGGCCCAGAACGCGGTCCCGTACTCGAGGCTGTAAGTCGTGTGCGAGACCAGCATGGGCCGCTCTTGTAGCGTGTGCTGCATCTGCCAGGCGAAGGCTTTCTCGAACGGCTCCGTTTCGAAGTATATGAAGTGGCTTGCGCCGGGGTACTCAACATAGGTAATCGCGGCCAAGTCGGGGTTCTCCTTGGCTTTTTCCACCATCAGCCGCGACTGCTCAGCCGGTATAAGACTGTCGTACTCCCCGTGCTGGACGTAGAAGCGCTGGGAGCGCATGGATTTGGCGAGATGCCAGGGGTTATCCCATTCGACCATCCACTGCTTGAAGGGCGGCATCTGTTGCTTATCCCATCTCCACCAGCGGTACATATCGGTCTGCCCAGCTATCGGCGTGACGGCGGCGAACACGCCCGGGTGGCGCAGCGCGATCGTCCATGCTCCCATTGCGCCCATCGAGACCCCGTTGAGGTAGATGCGCCGCTCATTGACACTATAGAGCTTCCTGACCTCCTCGATAGCCCGGAGTACATCCACCTCGCCGACGCCCTGAAAATCGGTATTGCGGCGGCCATAGGGTGTCAGCAGCATGCAGCCGTACTTGCCGGCGATTTGCAGGACATTATCAGGTGGCACCCACGGATCGAGGATGTTGGTGGTGGGCACCCAGCCGTGGAGAAAAACGATCAGCGGTGTCGCCCTTTGCGGCTCGTAGTCAGGCGGCAGGTAGAGGTGGTAGGGCTGGGCGGTGTGGTCGTTGCGGGTGATGTAGGCCAGTTCTGTAAGCACGCCCGGCTCGGCGCGCATCAGCTTGCCGCGCTGCAGCCTATCCAGCGCCTCAAGGCCCAGCGCGACACATTCGCTGACGGTGGCAGAGACGAAATAAGAACCCCCGCCGGCATTCAGGGCCTGAGCCTTCCGCAACTGCAAGCGTGCAAAGGGATAATTGGTAACATACGCTGCGCTGTCCTGAGCGTAGTCCCCGGCTTCGATCTGTGCTAGCCGCGCGCGCAGGTCATCCAGCTCCTGGCCACGCGACGGAACGCTGCTCAAGGCGATCAGCAAGGCGATTACCAAATGGCGACTGTGGGCAAACATGCGGCGCACTGTAAACCTCCCGGGCCAGTGTTGAGAGCCGATAGCTACTTCTTCGCTGTCGTGGCAGGGCAAACCTTGCGGGGCCAGAAAACACCCGCGCAATCAGGCACCCGGCAGTGTGTGGGCCAACGCGCCTAGCGAGGCGACAGCAGCGCGGCACACTTATCCGGATGCTCCAGCACCAGCACCCAGTCGTCTCGTGTTGGTTTGCGCGGCGGCGTCCAGTGACCGTTGGCATCCGCTGTCACCGCGCCGATTGCGACCTCCGCGCCGGTGCGCGGATCGAAGAAGTAGGCGCGATAAGTGGCGCCGGGCTCGACGGTGACGGGGACTATGTCAACACCGCCTGTCTGCATTCCCATCAGTTCTTCAGACACACAGCCTATTGGCAAGTAGTACACTGCGACGGTCCCGGCGATGCCGGTGGCGAATGCACAGATACGTCCCGCCGGCAAGCTTGGCTCGTGGCGCGGCTCGAACGCCCACCACGGATAACGCTCAAAGAAACGCCGCCCTATTCCGACATGGGTCGAACCGGGCAGATGCATCACATCCTGCCAGAAACCATCGCCCCAGCTGGGCGTAGTGCCCTCGAAGGGTTCGTCACGCGAACTCATCCCCCAGATGCCCTGGGCGCCGTAAGTGTGCCCAGCGGCACCGCTGGTCAGGCACGTCCAGAACATGAAGCGCTGCACCTCGTGCTGGCTTCCGCCCATGATGTTCTCGTAGCACACCTCGCTGTTGATCACCGGCATGCGAGGCTGCTGAGCCACGCAGGCATTCACGACTTCGACCGTAGGCTGCATGGACAGATAACCGCTGTGTCCGGTCTGCAGCATGTCAATGTCCAGCAGCGTCTCGTCGCGTAGCATCGCCCGCGAGTCCGGATGCGAGGGATGAGCGGTGATCGGATTGCGGTATGGATCAATGCTCCGCACGTAGCTGGTTACTTCGGTCCATCCTTGCTCCTGTATTTCGCGCCTGGCCTCCCTCTCATCCGCACTGCTACTATAAGTGGACATGTTCACCTCGCCGGCGGTGCACCATACGACCGGGTATGCTCCATAACGCGCCACCAGGTTGCGCCAATGCTGCTTTGCTCGCTCGACCCCCATGAACGGAAGGTAGTAGCCCCACATGCCGACGATGCATGGCACCAGTCCGTGCTCGATCAGGAAGGCGATGCGCAGGTCGGCCAAATCATAGAAGCGCGGGTTGATGCGCGCCCAGTCGTTCTCCCACGGCCAGCCGGCCTCATTGGTCTGCTGCGGATGCCACGTCGCCGTCACGGCGTCAAAGTCAGGCAGCGGCCCAGCTACGAGTTGAATGACGCTAAAGCCCTTGCTGACACGGTCGGCGGCCAGCGCTCTGAACCCGCCGGGCCAGTCCAGCCGCCTTGTCAGACCCATCCACCAGGTATCGCCCAGCCAGAAAAACGGCGTGCCGTCGCCATGCTCGATAGTGCGTCTGGTCTCAGCCACCCGCAGGCGTCCGTGGCGATAGAGTGGATTATCGCCCGCGTACGGCTCGACCAGCAACTCCCCTGTCTGCCCGTGCAGGCCCGTATCTTGGGCATCGGTGCAGATGCTCCGCCAGGTGTACTGTCCGGGCGCAGGAGCAGCGAAGCGAGCGCGGAAGACGTTATCACCCGCCCAGAATGCCGGCACGCGCCATTGGTCGCCGTCCGCGCCCACAAACACCACGTCCACCTCAACATCGTTGCAGATGTCAGCGTAGCTGCCTGTCGCCTGGAGTGCGAATTCACACGGGACATCGGTTTGTGCGAAAAGTGTCATCGTAACCTCCTGAGACTGAAGCGTAAATCCGCTATTGAAGTGGTATTCTCAGCCGCGCGCGCAGGTCATCCAGCTCCTGGCCACACGACGGAAGGCTGCTCAAGGCGATCAGTAGGGCGATTACCAAATGGCGACTGTGGGCAAGTATGCGGCGCACTGTAAACCTCCCGGGCCAGTGTTGAGAGCCGATAGCTACTTCTTCGCTGTCGTGGCAGGGCAAACCTTGCGCCGGCAAAAAAGAGTCGCCCCGCGAAGTAAGCAGGGCGACAGGTAGGTTCAACAGTGGCACGCTGGGACCGTGCCAACGAGCGGTTGGGTACTAGAAGTCGGTTGTCAAGCTGAGTGCGAACATGTCGTCATAGCTGAACGCGGAAGCGATTCCCAGCTTCAGTGGGCCGAGCCTGCCTGTGAGGCCCCATGTGAACTCGGCGTCGCGGAAGCCGGCCCGCACAGCCCAGTTGTAGTTAACGATCTTCTCTATCCCGAAGTGGACGGTGGGGCTGGCGTCGTTTTCTGCGGTGAGGTTGTGGATGTCGGCCGCAAAGGTGAGGCCCTGAGCCGGGTCAAATGCGGCCACCCCGATATGTACGGTGGGCTTGACCTGTCTGGTCACTGTCCCCACGGTACCCCCCAGGTCGAGCGTGAACTGCGGCGAGGTGATGTTGCGGACGACCAGCCCAAAGCGCAGGTTGTCTTCAGGCCGGTAGCGCAGCCCAACGTCAGCGGTCAGTGTGTTGTCGGCATCCGAGTCATCCGCTGTCTCGGTGATCAGCCCGCTGCTTTGGTAGGCCTTCTGTATCCTAGCCTCGGCAAGGTACGCCTGTTTGACGGCCACGCCGACCTGCAGGCGCTCGTGAATCTGCTTACCGTAACCGACTCCAATAGCGCCAAAACCTACTACATTGGCGGCGGCATTAACCTGGGTCGGGCTGACTTTGGTCAATCCGGCAAGGCCCGCGCTCTGTCCGTATGCCCCGGCGGCCAGCGAACCGAGCGCAAAGCCCGTCATGAACGACCCCTCAACTTCAATCGGCTGACCACCGGTATTTCTCGCCGCACGCAACAGAGTATTGAAATCACCCGCGGGAATCGTGTCATTCTCATCCAGGTCCAGAATATAGGCCACATCGCCCAGCTCATCTATCACGCCGAGGTTGTCAACTGCCCCGCCGATGCTCAATGTATGCCACTTAAAGCCACTGTTTTCCGAAAGCCCGGCCGGGTTCCAGTACAACGCGGTTACATCGTCTGCCACAGCGACGAACGCATCCCCCATTCCGATCGCCCGTGTGCCGATGCCGAGGGCCGTGTTGCCCAGAGCCGAGTCACTGAAGTCAGCCCACGCCGACCCTACTACAAAACTTGCGGCCACGATGATGAGGCAAAACCACAGCATCTGTCTGCGCATTGTGCTCATCCCTCCGTTCTGTGTTTTACGTGAAGTCCGCGTTGACCGTGCCATAGACACGGAACTGGCTCACAGTAACATCCACGGCGCCGTCACTTTCCGCCAGCGTATACACGGTGAAGTTGCCGTTGTATTGCTTGAGCAACTCCCGAGCTTCGGCATCGCCTACTTCCTGCAACTCGATTGTGCTCGCGCCCTCGGGCAGGGTTGTCTGGTACAGCAGTTTCGCCGAAGCGGCCACATTCTCAGCCGTCAGATTGGGATTGTCGCTGATGTAGACGGATACTGTAACCGGCGCCGCCGATTGGTTGTCGTACTCGTAGGAGACTTCGATCTTCTTAACGCTGGTGATGTCGTCCGCGCGCTCCTCCCAATCGTCAGAGCGCACGTTATTGGCCTCGAATCCTGAATTGCTCACGGTCAGCGTGAAGTCCTCTGGGTCGGTACGCACCGTCAAATTGAGGTCCTTGGCCTTGTCATACGCCCCACATCCCACCACGACTAATAGCACGAAGATGAGTAACACCCCTACAACACTCTTGTGCATAACCTTCCTCCTGTCGTACTGCACTGGAGCCGTGCAACTGAGATCGTTGGGATATATTGAAGATATCATACACATCTCGACTACATGAAACAAGTCGCGCGGCTTGAGACTTCTTCAGATTAAGGCCCGCAGCCGGCGATGATGAGGGTCAGATCTACCGGATAGCGGCCCGCGCGGGAGCTATACACGATCAGGCCGCCAGGCGTGCGCTCCCGCGGCACGGCAAGTGTAAGCTGCACGCGCCTGCGATCCGCCCCGGCTATCTCTTCTATCATGCCCGGGGGCACGCCAACACGCACCAGTTCCCCGTACCGGCCCCAGAGGCCATGTATGTGTGACAGCGCCCCGCGTGAGTCGGCGTACTGGTCGCCCAATCGCTGCGAATCAACGTGACATCCGTTCATATAGATTTGCAGTTCCGTTGGCCAGCCACCCGCTTCGGTCTGCCGGGCGTCCTGCATCTTGGCGGACAGTTCGGCGATGAGTGTAATACTGTCTGCTTCGGCAAGATCCATGCCTGCCGGCAGCTCAAATACGTAATCGAGGTGGCCGGCCTCGATGCCACCTAGCAGGTGGATCTCCCGGCCGACCAGTCCCCGCTCCAATTCGGCCTCGTGCCAGCCTGATGAATGTTCCTGTTCGCCGGCGAGTTTCCGCAGCACCACCGAGCCGTCAGCAAGCCTCTCAACCGCCGGCAGCCGACCACTGCAGAGCTCCAGATACTTAAAATCAGAGAACCTGCCGTTGACGCAGGCCTCCAGCCGCAACAGACACGGGTAATCAGGCAGCAGCTCATCGAATACAAACGTGCCCCGGCTCAGCGCCAGATGCGCCTCAACGCCTCCCCGCATCCAATCCATTTTCCCTGTCGGGGCGGGGCTTATCTCCTGTCCCAGCGCGTCAACGCCGCTGACGGCTATCTGAATATCGGGCCATGTGAAGTCCGTGCAGCCCTGTCGGGCTACGAACACGGGAAGCCGGACGGTGCTGCCGGGTTCGACCGTGTCCCCGGGCGGGCCCTCGAAAGCAAAATACGGATCCGCCTGCAGGTGCGCCGGATTGTAACCGAACTTCTTCGCCGAGCCGTCGTAGTTGTAGATCCCGTTGCGCTCCCACTCGATGTCATGAAGCTCGGTATAGACATATCCGCACACTTCTACCTCCCGCCGCAGCAGATCGGTGAGGAACTTAAAGCACCACGAGATGTCCTTGTCACCCATACGCGCCGAGACGCCCCCGTATTCCGAATTGAGCAGAGGCTGTTCGGTCTGGGTGCGGCGCGGTACGAAGTTGAAATCAGACCCGGGGCGGGTCCTGTCTATCACCTCGGCGATGTGCTCAGCCGCCTTTTCATAATCATTGATATAGAAATGCCACGAGTTGATATCGGTGCGCACATGATCATGGAGGCAGGCCGAGTTGTCCTCAATCAGCCGCGTGCCATCAAGCTCTTTGGCCAGCTCGTACATGCCCTCGACCCATTCCTGGCGCTCCGGGTCTTGCTTGTAGCCGTCGCCTCCGAGTCCCCACGTTTCATTGAACAGGCACCACGAGATGATAGCCGGGTGGTTGTAGTCTCGCGCGATCGCCTCCCGCAACTGCGCCTCATGGCGCCGGCAGGCAAGCTCCGAGTAGCCGTCATATCCAAAGCCTGGCATATCGCACTGCAGCATTATGCCCAGTCTGTCGGCCCAATACAGGTACCGCGGGTCCTCCAGCTTGATGTGCACGCGCAGCAGGTTGAAGCCGGCGTCTTTGGCCTGCTGCAGATGCTCGCGGATCGCATCATCAGACAGATACGTATAAACACCCCACGGGTTGAATGACTGGTCCAGCGCGCCCTTGATATAGATCGGGCTTGCGTTGAGCGTGATGTAATTCGGCCCACCCTGGTACAACGGGCCGACCCCGACTTCCCTCATGCCGAAGTAGCTGTGCGCCGTGTCAACCGCCTCGCCGCCACACTCCAGTGCGACAATGACACCATATAGATGCGGATGCTCAGGCGTCCAGAGCATCACCTCTTCATCTAGCGCCACGCTGCCACCAAAGCCGCCCTGCCCATCGCCCTTCAGCACGGTTTCAGCTACCTGCTTACCTTCGGCGTCGCTGACGGTGACACTCACACTGCCATTCTCGCCCACATTCCGGCAAACGACTTCGGCCATGACGGCACCGTCTGCGGGCTTCGGCGTGAGGCGGATGTTCTCGATATACGTCTCCGGACGCGGTGCCAGCCATACCGGCTGCCAGATGCCCGAGGTCGTCGTGTACCAGTTGTGCTGCTTGCCCAGCGGCTTTCGCTGATCATCCTGCGGGTCGCACACGCGGCACGTCACGGTATTCTCCCCGTCGGTGAGATAGTCGATGATGTCGAACTCCACGGGTAGGTATCCGCTTTCACTTTCGCCGACGGCGTGGCCGTTCACCCAGAGCCTGACATGCCAATCCGCCGCACCGATGTGGAGAATAACCCGCCGGACGTTCCAAGCCTCAGGCACCTCGAATGCGCGCTTGTACCAGCCGATGGTATGCCGCGCCGCTTCGCGGTAGTTATCTGTGTTGACCTCAGCCGGCTTCAGATAAGCATTGCGCGAGAAGTAGTTGTCACAGTCGGCTGCTGCTGCGGTGCCCCATGCTGCGTGCGATTCCCACGGAAACGGCACACGAATGGTTCGCTCGAGGGTCGCGTCAGGCTCATACCAACCCTCAGCCTCGCCGACATCTTGCGGGTCGAATGAGAACTCCCACTGCCCGTTGAGGTCAATCCAGTCTTGCCCCTCAGTCATGCCGCGGTGAAAGTCCGGCCGCGGGTGGTACTGCTCATCTGCTTGCTTGCATGAAGACATAGAAAACTCCGCAACAGTGTGATGCGATACGAATACCCGGGCTGCCCATGTTATTTGCTTGCCGGCACTGGACATTCCTGCCGTCCTGAGTGGAATAGATTGCACAATGAAGGAGCCCGCGGCAAATAGATGCCATGCAGGAGAAACGCGATGCAGCGTAGAAGTACATAAAAAACGTGGCAATACAATCTACTCTTATTTACGGAACGCGGAGAGAGGGCCCCCGGCCCAAAACATAGCGCGTGTTAAGCCTCGTCGAGGAGTGAGCGAAATTGATCGATCGTGAGAAGTTCCTGTCGCTGGTGCCTCAGTCCGAAGGGCCGACCCTAGATTTCAAGGCGACCTCTTACAACCTGCACGAGGATGGGGGGAAAGTCAGCTTCGTCAAGGACGTACTTTGCATGGCGAATACGCCGAGAGAAGGTACTTCATTTATCGTGTTAGGGGTGAAGAAGTACCCTGATGGGACTTACGAACTCATTGGTGTCGAGAGCCATCCTGATGACGCGGATCTTCAATCGCAACTCTCCGCACGTGTCAGGCCCGTACCCGAGTTCGTTTACCACAGCGTTCAGCATGAAGGAAAGTCGTATGGGATCATCGAGATCTCGCCCGTCCGACAGGGTCCCTGTATGCCAACGAAAGACTTCGGCAAGATGCTGAGGACCGGCATCGTCTATTTCCGGCGAGGCTCCCAGAATGACGAGGCCACTGCGGAAGACCTACGTAGGATCGTACGATGGATTGAAGAGGGTACTGTCTCCTCTATGGCCCGCCTGGACGACATACCGGAGTGGGAGAGATTTCTCGCCGCGGTTCACGGTTTCGAGACCAAGCGCAGATACGTCCTCATCTCGGCGCCGCTTAGGAACGGCAAGATGGCGGACGTTTCCGTTCTTGGCCGGGTTCCCTGGTGCGCAGTTTTTGATTTTGACCCGGGCAGCGAGTCCGAGGGATTGTTGAGTAGAGCCAGAACCGAGATGGAGCGAACGAGGCGATGTCAGATCGTCGTTGCTCGAGAAAACCCCACACTGTATCCTGATCGGGTGACACACTGGTTCTTTGCCTGCGGATTGGAGGGAAGGGAAGAGACACTGACAACAAAGGAATGGCGGGAATGGAAGACGCAGTTCGGAAGTGAACTGGACCAACAGTTCGGCAGAATTGCAGGCGCCGTCGCGCCTGCCCCAGTAACTGGTTTGGTGCTTTGGTATGACGAAATGACCGTACAGTATTTGCGGTCCTGTATTGAGGCAGCGCTCAGCGCGTTTGGCTCGTCGCTAGAGCTCGTGATGCTGACGGATGAGCCGGCGATGCTGCGTGGACTGAAGGCAGACTATGACGCTCAGCTTTTTGAAATACCTCTGCACCATCTATGCAGTGGTCTAGAATTAGAGCTTGCCACGCCCTCTGTCTCAGATCTGGATGAATACTTACTGCCCTCAAGCTCTGGCGCGCCGATCTCCCTCGACTTGCAAGAGCGCCAATGGCTGAGTGAAGAGCTTCAAATAGTGGACCTTAGTAGCGGGTACGAAGACAGTGAGGACGGCGACAGCGGCGGCGACTTCCTTCGAGGGGCAGAGGTTTCGTGGCATGCGCTAAGCAATAAATACGACGTTGATCGTGATAAGACGCAAAGAATACGGCGACGCGTAGAAGCTGAGTTGCAGAATAAGCAGATAGTCCGGGTCAATCTGTATCACGCTCCGGGCGCTGGGGCGACTACCGTCGCACGGCGTGTTGTGTGGGATCTTCATCAAACGTATCCTTGTGCGCTACTGAGCCGCTCCGAGCCTGAGGAAACGGCCGAGCGTCTGTATCGCTTGTCCTCCCTCACTGGGCAGGCTGTGTTGCTTCTGATAGATGGCGCTCAAGTCGCTGAAAGAGAGGTGGACGAACTTTACGACCATGTTCGGAGTCGACACATCCCGGTCGTCTTTCTTCAAACCCTAAGAAGGTTCAAAAGACAGCAGGAGGGCAATCGGGTCTTTTACCTCCCCGCCGAACTCTCAGGCGAGGAGTGCTATCGTTTCGTTGAAGCGTTTTCACGCGAAGAACCGAGCAAGAGGGCACGTCTTGAAGCACTAATGTCGGCGGAGGAGCCGAGGATGCGTACTGCCTTCTATTTCGGACTCGAAACCTTCGGCCGAGAGTTTCGGGGACTAGAAAATTATGTCAACGCGCGGGTTGCGGAACTGACTCCTGAGCAGAGGCGCGTAATGATGTACCTTGCCTTGGCACATCACTATGCTCAGCAACCAACGCCAGCACAGGCATTTGCAGACCTGTTGGGTATGCCAAAGAGCCGTACAGTAGAGCTGCAAGAGGCCCTGACCCAAGGGGCCTTGGAACTTCTCGCACAAGTGCAGGATGGTGTTTGGCGAACGGCGCATGAGCTGCTGGCGTTAGAAATCCTAAAGCAAGTGTTGCTACCGGGTCCGGGAGACAGGCGCCAGTGGCGGCAAGGGCTATCTGCTTGCGCTATAAGGTTCGCTGAGTTTTGCCGTGGCACCGAACCAGTGCCAAGCGAGGAAATGTTGGAGATTGCAAGACGTACTTTCATATATCGCGACAACGCTGAACTTTTGGGAACTGAGCGCTCTGCACAGAGTTCTTTTTCCCAGCTCATCGAAGAGATACCGGTGCGCGAGGGGAGACTTGAAGTCCTTCGCAAACTGGTTCGCTTGTACCCAACAGAAGCACACATCGGGGCCCACTTGGGCCGCTTCTATGCAATTGAAATGAAGGACTATGACGAGGCGATCGTATGTATCGATCAGGCTCTTCAAGTGCAAGAGCATGACCATCTGCTGCATCATATGAAAGGAATGGCAATGCGAAGTCAGATGTATGAGCTTCTGCGGCAGAAAGGTGATTTGGACCAGGCGGTGCGCCTGGCGAAATCAGCCAGCCATTCATTTGAGACCGCTCGCGAATTGAGCGCAGATGACGAACACGCATACATAAGCGAAATCCAAATGCGCATCGCGTTGCTCGACTACGCAGGCGCTGCGCACGATGGAGATGTCAACAAGTATATTGCGTCACCTAACGCTGATCCCTACATCGTGGAGAGCTTTGACAAGGCGGAGGAACTACTCGCGTTGGTGAGTAGAAACCGCGAAGGACAAGGTCCTAGTCGATATGAGCAGGACTCTCGGGCGAAGTTAGATACTCTCTACGGGGAGTACTATAGGGCACTGGGGGTGTGGGACAGCTTATTGGCGCGGAGAGATGCCTATCACCCGCCTGTTAGAAGGCAAATTGTCTGGACGTACCTTGCACGAAGAGGCAGGTCATGGGATGCCTTACCCGAAAAGGAGATTGACCGGATAGTAGAGCTCCTGGAAGCTAACCTCAACGAGGAACCTTACGACGACAGGAATGTTCGTATGTGGGTGCAGGCGGTTCGACGTTCCAAGAGGGCGCCGAGTATTGACGCGATCATAGAACGCGTTGCCTACTGGAAGAGCAATTCGGAAACACTGGACGCAGCGTACTATTTGTATGTATGTCATGCACTCAAGGCTCTGCAAGGGTCCAGTTTAGCGCGAGAAGAGGCACGACGGTACATTGAAGAGAGTCGCGACATGGCCCGACTTCGCCGTTCTCGAACAAAGAGCTTAGAGTGGCTCGGCAAAGGTTCCGGAATCCAGCGTCTTGTGCATCATTCGGAGCTGGGCGAGTGGGACAGGGAAAAAAATTTCTGGGAGCGCACAGGATATCTCGAGCGCGTGCGTGGACGCATAGCTGGAATCAAGGGCCCGCAGGCCGGGCAGATCGAAGTAGAAGGTGGACTTATTGCCTTCTTCGTACCTGCACACGGGGGCTATGCTAGAGGGCGATCCGAAAACAAGCTTGTTGACTTCTATTTAGGTTTCAGCTACGACGGCCTACGGGCATGGGAAGTAGCTGATGGACAAGACTAAGGTTGGCGTGCGCGGGGTATTCGAGCAGTTACAGGGGCAGCGCCTAGATTGGTCGGACCTTGTGGCACGCGCCACCACAATTTTTTCCTTACTTGTAGCTCTGGCAGGAACTATTTTGCAGGCGGCGAAGCTAGTGTATAATCCGTAATATACTATTTGTGCCTGTGGGCCCGGTGCAAGCTTTTGGCATTCGAGCTGGAAGGTAAGCATCATGGACGCACGGATAAAGGATTTCATCCGCGATCACGCCAGGAACCTGATCGGTCTGGATGTGGCCCTGTTCTTCCAGACCAATCCACAGACCTTCGACACGCCCGAGGGACTGGCCCGGCGAACTCACCGCGACGTGGCTGAGGTCAGGCAGGCACTGGACCGGCTGGCCGCCGGCAACATACTGCAGGTATTCAGCCGCGGTGAGGGGCGCTATCAGTGCTATGCCCTGGCCAAGACCGCCGAGGCGTGGGATTTGCTGTGCCTGCTCAGCGAGGCGTACATGGATGATCTGGAGGCGCGCAAGGAGATAGTCAGGCTGCTGATGCAGACCCGCACTGCCGAAAGGAAAGCCGAAGAGCACGCCAATAACGCCGACACTCAGAGGATCGGGCAATGAGCGACTTAGTCAGCACGGGGATTGAGGGACTCGACGTACTACTTGGCGGCGGCCTGCGGGCGGGCGCTTGTGCGGTTGTGGAGGGCGTCCCGGGCACGGGCAAGACCACTATCGGCCTGCAGTTCGTTCACGACGGCTGCATCAACGGTGAGGCGGGGGTTGTTGTCACTTTCGAGCAACTCCCAGAGCAGATTTACCTCGACGCCCAGAACTTGGGCTGGGACCTGCGCGCCCTGGAAGAGCAGGACCTGCTCCGGGTCATCTGTACCTCTCCGGAAGTCTTCCTAGACCAGCTTAGCGACGCCGACGGTATGATAGACGGCCTGATACGCGAGATGGACGCAAAGCGCATGCTGGTGGACAGCGTCTCGCACCTGATGCAACTGGCAAGCACCCCGCAGGAGCTGCGATCGGTGGTTTATGGCATGGTCAACGGCCTCAAGCGCGCGCGGCTGACCTGCATGGTCACAAAGGAAGTGGATGAGACGGGGGTGCGCGGGGCCGCCTTTGAGGAATACTTGGTGGACACCGTAATCAGCCTGAGCTTTGAGATGGGTGCCGATCTTTACCGGCGGCGTTACTTGGAAGTGCTTAAATCGCGCGGCCAGGACCACGTTCACGGCAAGCACACCTTGAAACTCGGTGGTGCCGGCGCTCAGGTCTATCCGAGGCGCGCCGATCGCCCCCGCATGAAAGACCTGCCTACAGAGCGCATCAGTACAGGTGTGGTCGGCCTCGATGACATGATGACCTCCGGGATCCAGCCCGGTCATACCGTGCTGGTTGCCGGCAGCGCCGGTGTCGGCAAGACGACGCTGGGCCTGTCATTCGTCAATGCAGGGGCTGCTGGTGGCGAACGGGCGGTCTATGTCTCATTTGAGGAAGCTCCCGAGGCGCTGTTGCAGTTGGCCGGCAACTTCGGCCTGCAGCTTTCCGAAATGCAGCAGGCCGGCGACCTCAGCTTCATACACGTGCCGCCCGTACATCTCCGCACCGACGAATTCGTCGCCCAGCTTGAGGCCGAGATCGAAAAACTCGGCGCCCGCCGTGTAGTAGTTGACAGCATCACCGATCTGGCTATGGCCGGCCAGGCCAGCCAGCGGCTGTGCGAAACTGTCTATATCATCAACGCCATGTTCAAACAGCGCGGCGTCACGGCAATCCTCATTACCGAGGTCCCTGAGCTCTTCGGCCAGACCTACGTGACCACCGAGCATGTCTCCATCATCGTTGATGGCATCATCTTGATGAAGTATCTGGAGGAAAGCGAGATCCAGCGCGCCATCTCCGTTCTGAAGATGCGCGGCTGTAACCACGACAAGGACATCCGCCGCTTCACCATCCAGGCCGACGGCATCCGCGTCGAGAGCCGCTTTGAGGGCGCTGAGGGCGTCATGGCCGGCAGCGCACGACCCGTACCGGTGGCTCTGTCAGTGCGCAGTTTTACCGAAACTGACGAGCAGCACAACCAGGAGCTGATGACGCGCTTCTCCCAGGTTTATCCCCGCATCTCGCCCGTCAGCATCAGCCTCCCCTACAATCCCGACGAGGCCCGCACTACCGTTGAGGCGGCGCTGCGGGCCGACACCGGCGAGCTGTCGGTCGCCCCCCTGTGCCTCTACTGGATGCCCGAAATACTTGAGATGAACCGCCTGCTGCCGTTGGACGATCTGCTGTCTGGCGCTGAATTGGAGCAGCATATCCCGGAGCTGCTGGCCGCCGGGACCCTCAACCGCATCTGCGCCATCCCCGCGCTTGCCACTTGCGGAGTGCTGTTGTACCGCAAGGACCTGCTCGAGGAATTCGGCTTTGACAACCCGCCCCAGAGCTGGGCTGAACTGATACATCAGGCGCACACCATCGTCGAGGGCAAACCGGACGAGCATCTCATCGGTTACCAGTTCCCGTCATATATGTATGAGGGTCTCACTACCAGCTTCCTGCAAAATCTCTGGAGCAATGGTGCCCATGTCTTTGACGGTGAAGATGTCTCGCTGGAAGATGAGCCGACGCTGGCAGTTCTGACCTACATGCACGACCTGATATATAAGGAGCGGCTGGTGCCCAGCAACGTAGTGACTGCCGCCGGCGGGCTGGAGCCGCAAAACGAATTCATCGCGGGCCGCACGGTGTTTTTGACTCTGCTGCCCAGCGTCAGCCAGGCTGCGCAGAGTCTCGACTCGCCGATCAGGGGTAAAGTCGGCATCACCTCCCCGCCGATGGGGCCACATGGCAAGGCGAGTGTGACTTTCCTGAGCGGCTGGCTCTACGGCATCCCGGTGGGCGCCAGAGCTCCGCAGGCCGCCCGCGAGTTCATCAGGTTCATGACCAGTCCGCAGGTGCAAAAGGAGCGCGCTCTGCGTGGCGGCCCGCTCCCCACCATTGAGCGGATCTACACCGACCCCGAGGTGCTGGCCTTCAACCCCGACTATCCCAAGATCCGTCAGATGCTGCGCACTGCCAAGTGGCGCAGCGAGATACCGCAGTATCCGAAGGTCAGCCGGATCATACAAAAGCATCTCCACGCCATGCTCAGGGGTGAAGTCCAGCCCCCCGACTGCCTCACCCGGCTCAAGGCCGACATCAAGGAGCTCGTCTGAAAAAGAGCACGGAGCGTTTGTTGTCATAGAAACCAGGTGAGTGTCCCGACTTTCATCGTTTCAAGAAAGGCTCCATTCCGTTCTTTGCTACTTGATAGGCCTGGTTGACAGCCGCGCAAAGTGGTGCTACCATACCCGCGAGCCTCTGTGCATGAGCGAATTACACAGCAGGCTTATTTGTTTCCACACCCCGGATCAGGAGAATTGGCTAATGCCTGGGCAAAAGCTATACGACATCCCTGATGACCTCAATGAGGATCTGAAGATATTCTGCGGCTGCTCGCACCCGCAACTGGCCGGCGATATCTGCGAGTGTCTCGGCATACCCCTGGGCGAGACCTACATAGACCGTTTCGCCAATGACAACATCTACGTGCAAATCAGCGAGAACGTGCGCGAGAAGGATGTCTTCGTGCTGCAGACCGCCTCGGCTCCGGTCTCGGAGCATCTGATGGAACTGTTCCTGATGGTGGATGCTCTGAAGCACGCATCGGCTCAGCGTGTGACGGTGGTCATGCCTTACTACGCCTACGTGCGCTCGGACAAGAAGGACGCGCCACGCATCTCGGTCGCCGCGCGGCTAATTGCGGACCTGCTGGAGGCCTCCGGGGCCGACCGGCTGCTGACCATGAACCTGCACTCGGAGCAGATCCAGGGCTTTTTCCAGGTGCCGGCCGATCACCTGACCGCTCTGCCGCTTCTGTGCGACTACTTCTCCGAGAAGCTGGACCTGACGAATTTCGTCATCGTCTCGCCCGACGCCGGCAGCGCCAAACGTGCCGGAAGATACGCCGAGCGCCTCGACCTGCCGCTGGCCATCGGCGACAAGCGGCGCGACAGCCAGCTCAAGGATGATGCATTCATCAGCCGTATCGTGGGTGAGGTGGAGGGTAAGAACATCATCATCTTCGACGACGAAATCGCCACCGGCGCTTCGATGCTGGTGTTGGTTGAGTGTCTCAGGGAAAAGTACGATGTGGGCAAGATCTACGCCGGGGCCGCTCACGGGGTGCTGGTCGGGTCGGCCATCGAGCGGTTCCAGGAAAGCGACATCGAAGAGGTCGTTATAACCGACAGCTTGCCACTGCCGGAGGAAAAGCAGATTGACAAGATAAGGCAGGTCTCGGTGGCCCCGCTTCTGGCCTCTGCCATCTACGCCATCCACACCGGCGCATCAGTAAGCGCGCTGTTCCGGTGAAGGCGAGGGGAAGGCATCCTTCGCAAGAAGAGCGTTGCCCGGATGTGTTTTGTGCGGCGGCCTGGGCGCTGCTTGAATCCTACTGGTGTCTGGGAGTGAAGGTGTTCCATACCGGGCCGATCAGCATATTCCCGTCGCGGTCATCAGGACTCCATACCACCAGGCCCATGTCGTCATCCCCCGTCAGGCGCGACGCTGTGGAGCAAGTACGTCTCCTGACCATCCACGGTGCGCAACTCGTAGTGAAAATCATCGCCGGAAAACGGGTCGGCCGGCAGTTCGGCGATGTAATCCGGAACAAGGTTTGCCAGCGTGCGCGGATAGTTGCTCTCCCTGATATTGTATGCCTCCAAGGCGCACCGGATGCTGAGGCCGGCCATTTTCGCCTCGGACTGGTCCCGTTTTTCGGCGTACCTGCTATACATTGGGGCCGCGATGCTGGACATAGGCGATAGCGACCTCGGGATTTTGCCGCGCAGAAATGCCGGTTGCCTCGCCCACTTGTCCACCTTCACTAGATATATTTGCTGAGCACGCCAGAAAATGTTCGTGATTATGTTCTGCGGGAGAAGCTTCGTGCGCCGGCCGGTGCTGGTGGCTGCCATCTGATGCGCCATAGCCTTCATGCCCCGGTCGCTATCAAGAAGTATTGTGTGGGCCAGTGACTGTGGGTTCTTGCGGTTCTGCTCGTTCCAGGCGACAAATTCGACAAGCTTCTCCGGGGTTGGAGTGGCGCTGTTGAGCACATCACTGAGGGCCTTGGCACCGATGGCGCATATCGCTATGCCCGCGAGGTCGTGGAGAATGGAAGCATTGATCCCCATATTCCGGCCGAGACGTAGGCAGTCACGGATGGAATCCATGGCCTCATCCGCCTTGCCCTGAGCGGCCAGCGCCTTGGCCTCCAGGCTCAACCCTCTGGCCAGTGCACGCATTCCTGCCAGTTGCGCATTGGCGGCGCTCAGATCAGGGCCCGGATCCGGGACGCGGCAATCGTTGTACAGGCCCTCGCGCAAAGTCTGCAGCGCCGCTTCATAGGCGGCCGCGGCCTCGACATAATCCGGCTGCTGGCCGCTCCGCTCAGCCTGACGGGCGGCCTCGAAACTGCGTTCGGCGTGGCTCTCCTCCGCTATCTGTCCTGCTCTGACCATATAGCTCCAGGCGTTATCCTCTGGCTCGGGGTACTGCGGCAAGTCAATACTCACCGTGGTGGTCGTCGCTACGTATCCATAGATGCCGACAGCGAGCAAGACGGCGCCGATAAGAGCAACCACCAACCATCTGCGTGAATACATCTCTGCGCCTCCGATCAGTCATACAGCCACATAGCAATTGACAGGCAAGGATGTTGTTCATTGTAGGCGCGTAACGGCTTGCAGGGCGCCGTCATTACATAGTGTGCCCCATGGCGCCGGTTTTGTCTAACTTTTCGACAATATTCGCACTGACAGACCGATACCAGGTCGCCGGTGTACGCAGGAAACGGTTCCCTGGCCCGCGCGGTCGAAGAATAGTCGGGTCGGCCATTGAGCGGTTCCAGGAAAGCGACATCGAAGAGGTCGTCATAACCGACAGGCTGCCACTGCCGGAGGAAAAGCAGATTGACAAGATAAAGCAGGTCTCGGTGGCCCCGCTTCTGGCCTCTGCCATCTACGCCATCCACACCGGCGCATCAGTAAGCGCGCTGTTTCGCTGAAGGCGAGGGGAAGGCATGCTTCGCAAGAAGAGCGTTGCCCGGATGTGTTTTGTGCGGCGGCCTGGGCGCTGTTCGGACGCTACTCGCGTCTGCCAGTGAAGATGTTCCGTACCGGGCCGATCAGCATATCCCCGTCGCGGTCATCAGGACTCCACACCACCAGGCCCATGTCATCGTCACCGTCAGGGCCGACGCTGTAGAGCAGATACCCACCCATCCCGTCCAGGGAGCCCAGTATATAGCGGAAATCACGGCCCGACCACGCATCAAGCGGCAACTCGGCGATGTAGTCTGGAACAAGCTTTGCCAGCGTGCGCGGATAGTTGCTCTCCCTGATATTGTATGCCTCCAAGGCGCAGCGGATGCTGCTGCCGGCCAGGACAGCTTCATTCATCGTCGCTTTTTCGGCCAGCCTCTGGTAAGTAGCTGCCGTGGGTAGGTTCTCGGCTCCGGCCAGCTCCGCTTCGTCGGGCACCGGACCGCGCAGGTGTGCGGGCTGCCGGGCCCACTCGATAACACGCACGACGTATTGCTCAAATACGTCGGCCAGCTCTGGAGCAGCGGTCCGCCGTCTTGCGACAATCCAGTGAGCATCAATGGCGATGGCATCGGCAGTTGACTGCCACTGCCGGCGGTTCTGCTCGTTCCACGCCGCGAACTCGATCAGCTTCTCCGGCGCGGGCATGGCAGTATTAAGCGCATCACTCAGGGCTTGGGTACCGATGGCCCCTATCGCGATGCCAATCAGCTCGTGAATCAGTGCCCCATTCGTGCTGATGTTGCGGCCGAGGCGCAAACAGTCGCGAATCGACTCTATGGCCCTATCGGGGTTGCCCTGCTGTGCATGGCCCCTGGCCTCCCAGCTCAAAGCTCTGGCCAGGTTGCGTATGCCCATAAGTTCAGGAAAATCTGTCTCATGAAACTCCAAGCCCAGCACGCGGCAGTCGTTATACAACCCTTCGCGCAGGACCTTTAGCGCCGGCTCATAGCTGGCTGCGGCTTTGGCGTAATCAGGCTCGACACCGTCCCGCTGAGCTTCCATGATGACGCTGTGGCCACTGTCGGCGTCGGTCTCTTTGGCCACCTGTGCAGCTCTAAGCATATAGCTCCAGGCGTTGTCAGGAGGCTCTGGGTACTGCGGCAGCTCGAAAGCCGGCTCGGCTGCGTCAACACAAATAGAATAGGCGATACAAACTACGCAGGCCGCGATGAGTGCAACCAGCAACGACCTAGGGAGATACATCTTTGCACCTCCGCTCAAGTAGGTGGGTAAGTGCTCAGTGATATAGTGTGTCGTGCATCGCCTTTTTTGTCTAAACTTTTCCACAATATTCGCCCTGACAAGCCGATACCTGTTCACCGCTGTATGCAGGAAAAGGCTCCCTGGCCCGCGCGGTCGAAGAATAGTCGGGGCACAATCCGCAGCGCTTTGAGGTGAAACAATGAATTGGCTTGCGGAAAGCGAAGTTGAGCAGATAGACGAGACCAGCCTGGATATTCTGGCCGAAACCAGCATTATGCACCTGTTGTGTCGAGTGCCGCGCAACGGCGTCGGGCTAGAAAGCCCGACCTACGCGTTGATGAATAATGGGGGTTAGAAAGACCGACCTATGTGGCTACGAATCATCTGGGGAGGTCGCCGGGGCCATCCAGAAGTCGCGGAAGTTGGCCGCGCAGTCCTCTACCCCTATCCCAACGTAACCTCCGCTCAGCGGCTCCGAGTCCGTGAACTGCAGCGCTTCGACGTCATTGATGCGCAGACTGATCTGCCCGTTCAACTGGCTCACCACCACGTGGATGGCGCGCGGGCTGTTGCAATGGTAACCCATCGTAATCCAGAAGCGCCGGTCCCTGGTTTCCGCAACTACCTGCCCAAGCCTCAAAAGCTGCGTGACCCGCCCGTTTTCTCCGGCAATCAAGAAGCGATAGCCGCTATCCGGTGAACGAGATTTGCCGCAGGTGACGAGGCTGATGTTGTAGTACGGGAAGTGCTGGTGACGGCCGCTGGTATAGCCCAGCGTGTGTTCGCTGACCCAGAAGTCCACCTGCAGATTGTGGGGTTGGGGGCGGATGTTGTAGGACATCGCGCGGCGAGTGCCCTTACCTGTGAGCCAGTAATCCCAGGCGATGCACGTCAGGCCCGAATGGGCCATCCATTCGCCCTCTTGCGGCTGCCAATCGGTTTCTATCTCTCTGAACGCATAGTAGTGCGCGCGGCGGTTGCCCAGGCTGAGCTTGCCGATGATGGCCCCCGTTCCCCGCGCATAGGCGCAACACCGCCCTCCGAGCAGCGGCTGGTCATCCTTGTATGCGAGGCCTGCATCCCCGGCTGTTGCCACGACGTAATCGCCGTCGCGCCACAGCGACAAGTCATAGCTTGCTTGCGCACTGGTCTCCGCTTCGGCCACGATTTCGCCTCGGCGCAGTAACTTCAACCTCAGAGGGCTGCTCTGCGAGACCTCGAGAGCATAGCCGCTGCCTATGTCCCCATCTTCGCAGGCAAGCGCCAGGCCAAGAGTTGTGCCCTGGGGAATGGCGGAGTTTTCAGCGGTGATGACGGCATCGCCAGGGCAGGGCTGGAAGTACCAGAGCGCGGTGGGCCTGTCGCCATACGGGCCAGGGCCAAGGCCGGGCGGGCAGTCCGGGATGGTCTTGGCAGACCAGCGGCCGCCCCTGGGCTGCCAGACATATCCCAAGACCGGCCGCCTGGTGCCCTCGCGTTCCCCGGGAACATACTGCGGCTTGCCGCTGATGGCGGAGATTTCGGCTCCCGGTGGCAGGAGTTCTCCTGCTTCGAAATCGTCGAATTCCGCTTTGCCCGCTACGGACAGTCCGCAGCGTCCGGCACGCGGCCCGTCGAAATCATAGACCACTTCTTCGATGGCGCCAACTTTCGCGCACAGTCGGCCATGATCATAGGAAAGCCGCAAAGGGACATGCCCCGCCTTGTCTATCGGGCCTGTTGTCAGTATCGTTCTCTTGCCGTCCACGAACTTAGCGAGGGTATATTGGTCGGACTCGGCGCTGAGTATGTAGCCGGACCGGCCCGTCCAGTTGAGACATACCCCCGCTGCCCCCGAAGCTGGCGTAACATCCGCCGCCACATACGTTGCCGGCCAGCCCGCACCAACGCGCAAGCAACGCGCCATCCGGTCGCTGCCGGCATGGAGAGACCCGTTTGCCAGATCCCAGTCTCCACCGGCGCGGTTCCAGCACCCGGCCAATACAGGTCGGTCGAAATCGTCTCTCGTGACATGGACGGAGCGCACGAGCACGTCATCGAACTTCGCCAGGCCCGGGCCATCGGCGAACAGACCCACCCGGCCGCTGGTGAAAGCCGGCAGCGCCGACGCAAACAGTTCAATGCCGGCGACGCGGCAAGAGATGCGTTCGTCAACAGCTTCGACGGCCAACTCATACCAGGTATCCGCCCGCCACGAGACGGTTTCCTGCGCCAGGGCCTCTTCATGACCATCTCGCGTGAGACTCAGGGTGGCGATGCCCTCGCCTTCTGCCTCAGCGGGCTTCACAGAAAGCAGCGCGTAGTTGTCCGCGTCCTGGCAATAGAATACCAATCCCAGGCGCGTCCCGGCAGTCGCCCGCGCGGCCACTCGCGCCTGATAGCCGTCCCAGAAATCGTAGCCGGCCACCGCGACAGCTCGCTCGGCGTCTGTTACCTCGTACCAGGAGGCCCCGATCGGCCCCTTGTCGCCATGGTCGCGCTGAATGAGTGCATCGCGGTAGATGCCGATCTTCCAGGTGCCGGTCAACGGCTCCCAGACACTTGCCGAACCCTCCGGATCGAGGAATTCGTCGCTGAAATAGATGTCCGCGACCGGCTGAACGCGGAACTCCGCCATCTTTGCACCGGTCGCGGGCGCCACCTGGCCCTGCCCTTCGGTAAGCTCAGGACCTACGGGCTGGCCTTCGGCAAGCGCACGCCGGCTCCAGGTCCGCAGCAGCACCGCACCTTTCTGCGACACCTCCACCATCGGCACTCGGCGTTTGATATGGACCTCACCCGGGACTGCTGCCTTACCCTGAGCTATCATTCGCTTGTCACTCGCGCTCCAAAATGATAGCGTCGTCGCCTCAGCGCTAAATGTCAGCACCAGCCCGCCACTGTCGGCCCAGTCCAGCAGTATCTGCTGATGGGGTCCGATAGCCGACAGCGTGGCGAACACGTCATAGCCGCCGCCCTCGGCATCGGCGGCCAGCTCGGCGTTCGGCAGCGGCGCTGCGCCAGCCACAAGTGCCGCCAGATTGAGGCACACGATAGCTGCTAACAGGCGCACATGTTTCAAGGCTTTTCTCCTGGCGAGAGCAGGGACTTCGCACGCCATCGCTATTGTCTCGATGTGACCGAGATTGACAACATAGGCTGATGATCAGTGTAAGGTTCTTTGCTAGCTATAGTGATTCCTTGCGGAGCCGGCTGTATAGTTGCAATAACTGGCGATCCGAAGGCCGCACAAACGTGCGTACCATCTCGACGCAGTGTGCCGGCAAAGGTTTATTCGCCGCCGTGGTCGAAGAATAATGATGGGAAATAGTACCGTGCTGAGGTGAAGCTATGGACTGGCTTACGGACAGTGAAGTCGAGCAGATAAATGAGGCCAGCCTGGATGTTCTGGCCGAAACCGGCATCATGTTCGAATCTGAGTCGGTGCGCGCACTGCTACTGCAAAATGGCTGCAACGCGGGGCAGAAGGCTGACGTGATCCGGATCCCCCGGGAGCTTGTGTACGACTGCGTCCTGCAAGCGCCGGAGCGTATCAAGCTGGCCTCGCTGGACGGCTCGGTTGTTGAGATCGGTGCGGGCCGCCCGCCGGTGTATTGGACCGGCAATGCCCTGTACTTTGACGAGGGACGGACAATCCGGCCTATCGAAAAGCGCGACTTCATCAGCCTGTGCCGGGTGGCGCAGGAGCTGGCGATGATCCACGCTACGGTCGGCACCTCGCTAGCCGACTATCCGCCCTACAGCCGCGGTTTCGTCGCTCTGCGCATCATGGCGCAATACAGCACAAAGCACCTGCGGCCCTGCATCTACACGCCTGAGGGCACGGTGGCGATGCGCGAGATGGCGGAGGTGCTGGTCGGTAGCCAGGCGCTCTCCGCAAAGCCGATCTTCAGCCTCGGCTTCACCGCCGTCAGCCCTCTGCGCTGGTCGGCGATGGGCCTGGATTCGTTCGAGAAGAGCTCCGGCTACGGGATCCCGATCATGGTCAACTCCGAGCCCGTGGCGGGGGCGACGGGGCCGGTCACTCTCGCCGGCGCGCTGACGATTGCCAATGCAGAGGCCCTTGCGGGCGTGGTGGTGGTGCAGCTTCTGGAGCCCGGCCGGCCGACCATCTTCAACCTCGGCTTTACCCATACCATGGACATGAAAACCGCCGTGACGCGCACCGGCGGCCCGGAGTGTACGCTGATCCAATCTGCGGGTGCGCAGCTTGCCCGCTTCCACGGCATGCCCAGCGCGTCGTGGTCGAGTACCGAGAGCATGATGGCCGACGCGCAGGCCTCATACGAGAGCCTGCTGACTGGACTGACCCATGCCATCAGCGGCGTCAATATCATCTGGGGCGTGGGCACTCTCGAATCCACGCGCGTGATGTCGCTGCCGCAAATGGTCATAGATGACGAGCTGGCGCGCATGGCCAGTCGCGTGGCGGCAGGCATTGAGGTCAGCGAGGAAACAATCGCCCGCGATGTCATCATGGAGATGGGCACCCAGGCCCAGTACCTGGCCGGCGACCATACGCTCGAGCATTTCCGGGAGCTGATAGACCCGCAGATTATCTACACCGGCCAGCGCGAGGGCTGGGAGCAGCGCGGCAGCACGAGCCTGCCCGAGGCGGCGCTGGCGAAGGCCGAAGAGATCCTCTGCGGCGAGCCGCAGATGCTGATTGACGAGGACACCGATGCCGAGCTGGCGGCTATCGAAAACAGATACATGGAGAAGCTGACAACCTGATCACGTGGCGAAGAGGTCGTCGAGGACCTCTGCAGTGGCTTTCACCACCATATCCAGCGCTTCGGGAACCAGTTTAGCCCAGTAGCTGGTGTTGACTTCATGGCCGCCGCGCGTCAGGGCGTCGCTGGTCGGTATGTAGCCGACGTACTGCGTGGTGCAATGCGCCACGTACGTGAGCCGTGCAGGTGATGCCATCTTTATCCGCAGCTGCCCCTCAACAAACGGTTCGCCGGGCAAGCCGACGATGGCTGAATCACCGATGCGCAACGCCTGAATCTCGTAGTCCAGCTCTCCCTCACGCTCTCTCTGCAGGTGCACGCTGAGGATACTTGCCGCCGTCATCCAGTCGCTGTCAACGACCGTCCGTTTTTCGTCTTTCCACACCGGCTCCGGATTATCACCCAGAATGTCTTGCGCCCAGGCCAGCTCATCAGCCGGAACTTCGCGGATTGGTATCTTCAAATGCCTGACCCGCCAGTCCAGCGTTGCTTCATCGCTGAATTGCAGGCTCTCGACTACTGGCCCGGCCGTCTCCGCCAGCACCTGCCCCATGCGGCGGTGGTCCTCGACGTAATCGGGGTCGAACGGCGGCCAGGGGTTGATATTGCCGCACGCGCCGTTGAGCACCAGCGGCACGCACTGCTCGCCGTGCACTTCTTGCATCTCATCAGCCCACGCCCCCGGCCAGTCGGGCGACACAATCGGCCTGGGGAACACATGCACCGGATGACAGGTGTAGTGCAGCAGCATTGCTACGGTGCGCAGGTCATCACTGCGCAGACACATTACCCCCAGCTCCGGGTCAATCGGGCCTTCGAGGTAGCGGATCCAGGTCGGGCCCAGCGGTTCATCCCAGACATTCGGCCCCGGCATTCCCACAGTACCGTCGTCTCTCACCGCGCGGCGGTTGTGGGCCATGCGGCCTTCGATGCCGCTGGCCGTTCCGATCTGCACCGGCTGCAGGGCCGCGTCCGCCTGTGCTATGGCTTGGATCGCTCGGTCGGCTGCAAAGTCGCTGTAGCTTTTCTCGCCGCCACGGATCCATTCGTATCCATCAGCAACCGGCGGGAAATCCTCATCGAGCATGAAGTAGCCCAGCGGCGGAGCGGAATGTGTCTGTGTGGCATGCACCATCACCGCGTCCGGCTCGAAGCCGAGTTCCCCGGCGCCTTTTCTGATCCGCGCCGTATAGGGCTCAGTGATGATGGTGACATCAAGCGTCAAGATGCACGGCTTCTTCCCGCCGCTGTCGAAGACCAGCGCTCTGGCGCATGTCGGTTCGATGATCCGCTCGGCGGGCCGGTGCAGGCCGACGGCTCCGGCCAGGTGAGTGCCCAATTGTGGCGTGATGTCAACCTGCGCCGCGCCCGCCCGTAGCTTTTCAGTCGCTTCAGTCGCGTCTGCCATCAGTGCCATCTCCTTGCGGCTGTCAGTCCATCATCGTCGGCAGCGTATAGGCTCCTGCTGCCATGAGCAGGCTCCCCAGGAACAGAAAGGCGGCGCAGACACAAAGATAGATGGCGACTTTTGCGGGGCCGTGTTCCTTTATCGCCGCAGCAAGATCTTCGGGCTCGAACGCTGCCCGGAAGAAGCCACGAAATACGCCAATGAACACCACCGCAAAAAAGATGTCGCCCAGTATGAGCCAGACAGAACGCCGCATTGTCAGAAAGTCGAAGCATCCAAGGAACAACACGACAAACAAAGCCGCTTCCAGGGAAACCAGGATGGCCAGCACACGCACCTTACGCGGGCCGACCTTTTCCGCGAACTTGCGATCCCCCACGAGCTGCAAGGCCATGCCGCCGACTAGAATGGCCAGGACCAGAGACGCCGCCGCATTCGTGACCAGCAAGATCGTAAGCACAATCATTTGCCCGCGGCCTCCTTTGACGAGCATTTCGTCCACGGCTCGTGTCAATTCTCTTCAGCACAGGCGCAAACTGCGTTGTTCAGACGGTCAGCGTCAATTCGCCGTCCGGCAGCCACTGCCGCAGATAGTCGCTGCTAATCTTCAGCTCAGAAAGCAGGTCGGCTTCATTCTTGGTCGAGCCGGGGATGATTTCGGCGATAAGGAAGCTGTGGTCCACCGGCTCCAGATATTCGCTGATCGGACTGTTCTGTGCATTTTCGTGGCCGGTCTGAACTGCCTCCAGCAGCGGCTCGATTTCGATGTGCCCCCTGGCGTTGTACTCTTCTGTGAACGCCCAATGGTGCGAGCTTTCGGGTGTGGTCTGCTGCAGGTGGATGATTTCGGCGAACGGTGCCAGCCGCCGCGTCCATTCCAGGTGGTCCAGGTCCTCGCCCCGCAGACCGTAGCACATCCCGGCCATGTGCCCGACATCAATGGTCAGATAGACGGGTATCGCGGGCCTCTGCTTGTTGATACCGATGAGAATATACTCGGCCTGCTGCATCGTCCACGGCACCTCGGAGGGGATGTACATCTGCTCCAGGTAGATGGCGCCGATGCCCTTCTCCGCTCCGACATTGGCCAACTCGACGAGGGTGTCGCAGAGCCGGTCTATGGCGGCCTGATAGGAGCTTTCGTCCGCCATGACTTCCACGGAGATGGCATCCCAGTGGCCGCCGACGCGATCGGTGCCGATCGCCAGCGCGATGTCCATGGTCTGGTATATCCACTGCTTCATCCGCTCGCGGCACGAAGCATCATAATGGGAAAGCCCGTGGAAGCGGTGTGTCGCCACACCTGTATAGACATCTGTGATATACACGCCGTACTTTTCAGCGGCGGCTTTGACCTGCCCGGCGGTGCGCAACTGGTACTCGCGGTCGCCGGAGAAGAACGGGTCAATGACATCGGCGCAGAATTCGTGGGCGTCATACCCGATCTCTTTGGTCAACCGCATCCAGTTGTCCGGCTGCTCCCAGCGTCGGGTGATAAATGCTCCATTTACGCCCAGTTCCAACCTGACTTCTCGTGACATTTCCAATCACCGCAGTAACGATTTAGTTTGATTTCAGCCGCCGGCGCTGTGGGTACGTTGCAGGCATCAACATCGCCCACCAGCGCCGCCGCGCGTTTCATTCCCCGGTGGCTTACAGTTCCAGGGCCACATTTCTCTGTCCGGCGGTCAAGCGCCTGCTGCTGTGGGGCAAAAAGCGCGCTTTGACCTGTCTATTGGCGGGCCAGATGCCGCGCATTGCGGCTCGCCGTTATTGGATTCACCGCGCGGGAACATTTACGATAAATCTTTGTTAAACATTGATTTGCTGCTTGACTAACACGCCGCGGTACAGGTATGCTATAGGCCGCATACAGAGTTGCTGCACATGCTGCCTGGGAGCGAGAAGCGTTGCTCGGTAGAAAACTGCTCGTTGCATTTGTATTAGCATTGGGGCTGAGCGTATCGGCTGTCCATGCCGATTCTTACTTTTACGGTGTTGGCAACGACGAGGCCTGGTATGGCAGCCACGAGATCTGGATGGAACTCGAGGATCTCCCCGAGTGGCACATCAATCGCTGTGCCAGTTGGGCCAACCGCCGCGGGTGGGACACGAGCGCTTCGATCTACACAGATATTCAGGGCTATGCCAGCAGCCTCGAGGCGGGCGATGTGTTTCTGTTCTCGTATATGGGCCACGGCGGTTGGGATTGGCCTGACGCTAACAGCGATGAGGGCAGCACTAGCCGACCCGACTCGAACGACCCGACCCCGCCCAACCCTCCGCCCTACACCGGCGATGAAAGCATCGGGCGCTCTGGCGACTCCTCGACCTATTGGATGCGGGATGACCAACTCGCCGATGCTTTCGCGGACTTCGATTCAGGCGTTGAGGTAGTCGTCATCTCGGGCGCCTGTCACTCCGGGGGGTTGGTCGGCGGCAGCAGCGACATTGACTACAGCGTCCCGGCTGGTAACGATGGCCTGTACGCGATGCTGGGAGCACCCGAGCATGGTACTAGTGTAGGTTATTACGCCGGCTACAGTGAGACTTTTGGGGACTACTACAGACCCCTCCTGAGCGAGGCACTCCTCGCAACCCTCGAGCCAAACATTAGCTTTCCCGAATGGTACGATGCCGCAATGACACACGGGGAAACACAGACGCACGAAACCAACGTGCCGTGGCAGGAGGAGAATCTCTTTCTGGAGTTTTGGCCGGAGTCCGAGTGGGTGCCGACTACGCAGGAAGAGACCTGGTACACCGACCACTGGGGGTGGCAGGAGTCTTATGCCCAACTCCGCCCCATCGAATACAACAGCCTCGACTCATCGCACGACCACCTGGTCGGCACGCCCGAACCGACAAGCACGAGTCTTGTGATTCTGGTCCTGCTGGGGGTAAGCGCCAAGCTGCGGAGGCGCAAGCAGAGCTAAGCGCGGTTGTGAAATATCGTCAACACAATGGCTCAGGCAAGATGCCTGAGCCGTTTTCTTTTCTCATGTCCCTTATTCTATCCCCTGCAGCCTTGCAGCGTTGCCCCAGAAGTAGTTGTCTATCTGAGTGTCGCTCGGGTCATTTAGCAGGCGGCGACCAAGGCAGTTGCTGCTGGTTGTCGCCGATTGTGAGCGTAACGTCGTCAGTGGCCGTAACTTGCAGCTTGCCGGTCTCGTCCACGCTCAGCGCTGCCCAGTTGTAAATGACGAACTCATCGCCGGCCTGCAGGTCGTAGTAGTAGAAGCTATCGCCGGCTTTGAGCCCGGCCGTGGACAGCACACGAACCTCAAACGGCTGCGCGTACTTGGCGCTGATGATATTGGTAGTGATCTGGCCGTCTTCAGACCTCAGCAGCTTGCCGTCGAAGAAGTTGACGCCTCCACGAGTCAGCCCTCGCGCATAGTCATGTGCGGTAAGGCTGTACAGGAGGTGGTCGTCGAGCGGGTCCTCGTGCACGGTGCCCTGGCCCAGGATGATTCTCTGCGTGCCGAGGTCTATGACGGACAGGTTGCCCTCTTGGCTGACGCCGTGGATTGTGTAGGCGGTGTTACGAGTATAGGCCGGGTTGTTGAACGCGACGGTCTGGTAGTCAAGCCGGCCGTCGGTGGGCAGTTCGGTGTCAACATAGACGAGGTTCTTTTGATAGTCAATCCGCACTATCTTGCCGCTGTGCTGGCCGTTGGCAAGCTCCATAGTGAAGCCGGGGCCATTCAGCAATTTGCCGACAAGATGGGCCTCAACTACCTCTCCGGCATCGCTGCGCAGGCGGCTGAAGCAGCCGTCGAGTTCGATGTCGCCGCAGGTAACATTCTTAAGCGGCGTGCCCGCATAGACGAAGCGATCCACCAGGCCGCTGACGTGTTTCACTGCCAGGGCGACAGTGCCTTCGGGTGCAGGTAGCTTTTCCACAGCCCCGATGAATGGGCTGGCCTGGGTCGCTTGTTGCTCTGGCTTTGTTTGCGTCAAGCTGATTGCCTTGATGGAGATCCAGGGTTGGCCGCCCTCGAACTCGACAGTCCTGACGGTCAGGCGGTGCTTGCCGGCCTTGAGGTCCATGGGGCCGAGTATCTGCAAGGGGCCCTGCTTGACAGAGGGGCTGTTGGCCACAAACGGCTCGCCGACTGCTTTGCCATCAAGAATGAACTGCGCGGCGCCATAGTTGGGAGACATGTACGGGGCGATGATCAGATAATAGGCTCCGTCGGCGGGTGTCTGCAGATCGAAGTGGACTTCGCCACCGAATTCCTGGGCCTGGAACAACACGATGCCGTAGCTGCCCAGATACTTGATAATGCCGTCTTCGGTGCTCACGATTGACATCAGGTCGGCAGCTTGGATGCCACCTGCCTCGACGGGTACGGGGCCATACGGCTCGCGGATGGCCACGAACGTGCTTTTCAGCGGCCCGCTGTCGGAAACGCGCCGGGCCATGATGTGCTCGGCTTTCGGATTCTGCGGATACGTCCCCGGGGCCCAGGCGTTGATAACTTCGGTGTCCTCCTGCGGGAGCATCGTCAGCCGCATGTAGTTGTTGCCCTCGGGGAGTTTCCAGGTGGCCGACCACGGGCCGACAGCTTGGCCGCGACGCGGGTGCATCATGAAACCGAGACCGTTGGCCGGCGGCGGCCGCCAGTACGGCCTTTGGGGCACACCGCTCATAAAGCCGTCATTGAGCTGTCGCTCGCCCCAGTTGAACTCCGGCCCGGCCACCGAGCCCTCCTCGCGCTCGCCCAACTCCACGCCCGCGAAGCCGATGTCTGTTGACAGCGAATGGGCCACGTAGTCATGCTGCTGGCCGCCCTCGACGTTGAAGATGTCCAGCAGGTAGCTGTCCGGCCCGTCGCCGACCAGGGCCAGGAAGCGCCGATAGACTTCGACGCCGCGCGAGGCGTAGCAGTTGTTGGCATCCGCGTCCACCACTTGCATGCCGGGCATGGCCGCCAGTAGATGCAGGCTGCCGCCGCTGTCATCGCCTTCGCCGGTAAGCTGGCAGGCTTCATCAACCAGGACCAGTTGGTGGGAGGCCGTCTGCTTGGACCAGCCGACCTGCGTATGCGTCGAGCCGTTGCCATAGCCGAGGTCATAAGTGAGTTCGTAGCCCAGGCCGAAGTAGTTGATGTTGAGATCATCGTAATGCCCGTGATTGAGCACCGGCCCGTAGCGCAGCAGACATGCCTGGGCCATCTTACTGTGAGGTGTCCGCAAGATGGCGATGCCTTTTTGGCCCATTAGAGTCGTCTCGGAGGCCATTCGTTGCAGGCGCTGGGAAATTGGCTCGTCGGAATCCGGCACCTTGTCGGCATGGAAAAGCAGCCACTCTTTGTCCCGCGAGCCGGCGCGGACCTTGTCCAGATTGCCCCCTGCAAAGAAGTTCACCAGGGCACCGAATGCGTTTTCGACCTCCGAGGCGGTCGTCCGGATGAATATTCTTTCAGCGTACGCGTAGTCAGTTGGATCAAACATCCTGGCGGACGGATAGGCGTGGCTGCTGTCAGGCCCGCTGTCACCGTAGCGCGGCCAGTGCCCGGTGCAGTCCATCGAAAGCTTGGGCAGCACGTAGAAACTGCGGAAAGAGGCGTCGTCATAGAGATTGAGGCCCTCGGGGTACTTCTCGCTGCGGTAGTTGATTAGCGGCTCGGCGAAGGTAAGATACAGACTGCGGGCGTGCACGGCATAGCCCAGCGAGCTCTCGATATACCTGCCGTTACGGTCGGCGTTGTTATAGACCATCGCGTAAATGCCGTACGGCCCGTCAACCGCCCAATCCACGTATGCTTCGATGCCTAAGAGGCACCCGACCGACAAAGCGCCACGCACATAGTCCGCCTCGCCGTTGTGCATACCGCCCTTCAGCGACTGCTCGTAGCAGTACCAGGCGCCGTTCTTGAGCATGTTTGCTTCGATATTCTCGCGCCGCGTCAACCCCTCGACAAAGGACGGCTCATCGAGGGCGGGACTGTTGTAGATCTTGTCGTAGTAGTCAACCAGGGTGACCAACACGCGCGACACCTGGTACCAGGGCCGGCATAGCCGTCCGCTCGGCGGGCTGGACGGATAGTCCCACGAGCCGGCGTCGCAGGACGGGTAGATTTCAGCGATCGCATCCAGCAGTACGGCGGCTGTCTTTGCATACTCCTCCTCGCCGGTGATGATATAGGCGAATGACAGCCATCTGCACCATTTCTGGTAAGTCTCCACAACCCAGGCGTTGTATGAGCCGACAAAGTAGTGGATGCGGCCGTCTTCGGCGACATAACCGGTGCCGTCGTCGGGGTGATCGGCATCAGGCAGGATGTGGCCGCTGCGACACTTCACGGTTCCGGGCCGCTCAAAGCTGCAGTTGGCGCCGCCCCACGAGCCCCATTTTGCCCCGCAGATGGGACAACCCGTGAACCCGTAGGCAAATGCGGTGCCTTTTCCGGGGCAGTTCTCGCGTATCCACGCAGGGTCCTTGTCCACGACCCCGTCAGCAGCCGCAATGATGCCCTCAGCGTGCTTCTTTGCCCAGTCATGCTTCTCAATGTTTTGCTTCGCCCGCTCCACATCATCTGGCGTGATATATACGCACGGGTGCGATTCGCGTCCAGTCTCTGTCAAATTCACCTGTTGCCACCTCTTCTTTGGCGGTACTTTGATTCCGATCTCTTTGTCAGGGTCATAGAACGCCAGCACTTCCCGGGCCGCGTAATAGACCTTCTCTTCGTAGCTCTCCACGATATTTATCTGGAACCATTCGGTTGTTGTTTGGGGGAACCGGATGATGAACGCCCCCGGGCGGTCCTCAAGCTGCTCGCTGACAGAGCTGCCGTCGGAGAATTCGATCGCCACCCGCTTCCAGTTGGTGTATATGGCCGGGTTCTCGGCCAGCACCACAATGATGGTATCCAGCTTCGCCGGTTTGTCGAAGCTGACCTTGATCCACTGGGGGAGCTTGAGGTTGCTTCCGCTGGCCCACCAGGTGCTCAGGTCCTCATCATTCAGCGATTCAAAGGAGTACTTTTGCCCCGGCTTGCCGGCCGCCGAGGAGACCTCGATCTGGGCATCGCCGACCAGATTCGTGCCCGCCTTGTAGGTTATCAGGTGCCTCGCGGTCTGCGCGGCCGACATAGCGCACGTAAACATGGACACAACCAGTAAAATCCCAACAACAATGCCGCTACGCATATTCGTCCCTCCAGAGTCGCCTTTTTCCAGGATAGCTGTACTGCAAGACAGGTGAATATTGTCGTCCCACCTAGTATTACAGCACCTGAGTCATGCGTTTTTTCATTTTTTTGCGCTACAGCAAGAAAATACGTGGCTGGCAAGCATCATATTGAGTCCTGTGTGTTAGAGCGACAGCGTGCATGTCAATGCCTGGTTGAAACAGTATTCTTCGGCGAATGTGGCAATTCCTGTCCACGCGGGGTGCCAGCAGGGGCCGGCCACGGCCCATGGAGCGCCTGCCTAGAGTCTTACCGCGATGCCTTTGGCGGCCAGCTCCTTTTTCACATCGCCGACGGTCATCTGGCCGAAGTGGAAAATGCTCGCCGCCAGGACCGCATCGGCCTGCCCGAGTGTCAGCGCCTCGTACATGTGCTGGGCACTGCCCGCACCACCGGAGGCGATGACCGGAATGCCGACACTGCTGGAAATGCGCCGCAGCAGTTCGATGTCATAGCCGGCGGTGGTGCCGTCGGCGTCCATGCTGGTGACGAGCAGCTCACCAGCGCCGCGCTGCTCAGCCTCGATGGCCCACTTCAGGGCATCAACCTGGGTCGGCTGGTGGCCGCCGTGGGTCCAGATCTGCCACTCGATTTCGGCGTCAGGGTCATAGCCCAGATTGCCGACCGGCTCCCCCTCGCGCTGCACGCGCTTGGCGTCAATGGCCACGACGATGCATTGGCTGCCAAAGCGGCTCGACGTTTCATCAATCAGGCTTGGATTCTCGATGGCCGCGGTCATAATCGCGGCTTTGTCCGCACCGGCGCGCAGTATCTGGCGGATGTCCTCGGCCGAGCGTGTGCCGCCGCCAACGGTGAGGGGGATGAATATCTGCTCGGCGGTGCGGCGGACGATATCAAGCATAATCGGCCGGTGATCCAGCGATGCGGTTATATCGAGGAAGGCCAACTCGTCAGCGCCCTGGCGGTCGTACTCAGCCGCCTGCTCGACGGGATCGCCCGCGTCAACGTGGTCAACATACTTGACGCCCTTTACGACTCTGCCCTCGGTCACATCGAGGCATGGAATAATTCGCTTAGCCAGCATATCGGTCACTCTCACTGATCTCCACGGCGAGCTTTCTGAAATTGTCCAGGATCTTCAGGCCCGCCGCCTGGCTCTTTTCGGGATGGAACTGGCAGGCGAACACGTTGTCGCGCCAGACCGATGAGCAGAACTCGATCCCGTACTCGGTGGTGGTGGCGATTATGCTTTCGTCCTCCGGCTCGACGTAGTAAGAATGCACGAAATAGACCCACGAGCCGCTTTCGATGTCCTGCAGATGCGGGGCATCCTGGACCTTGGCAATCTGGTTCCAGCCGATCTGCGGTATTTTCAGCTCGTGGCGGAAACGCACCACGCGGCCCGTCAGCACACCGAGGCCCGCTTTCTCGCCTTCTTCGCTGCCGGCGAACAGCACTTGCAGGCCCAGGCAGATGCCCAGGAATGGCTTGCCGCCGGCGATGATTTGCTTGATCGGCTCGACCAGACCGCTTTTCTCCAGGCCTTTGATGCAGTCGTCGAAGGCTCCGACGCCCGGGAGCACCACGCCGTCGGCCTGTTCGAGCGCGGCGGGGGAGCTGGTTATCTGCACCTCGCAGCCAACGTGTTTGAGGGCTTTTTCAACGCTGCCGAGGTTGCCTTCGCCGTAGTCAATGATCGCGATCACGTCTGCTTTCATCCTTTCATGGATGAGCGCTTGGGTGCCAGAGTGCGCCAACTCTAATGCCGCCACGCTGAAAAATGGCGACATAGACATCGCTGATAATATCGTGTATTATAGTATGGCGAATGCGATGTGTTCGCCAGTCGGCCCGTTCGGCTGCCTCAGTCGTCAGTAGCTTCGGCCCCGAGGGCTCTGGCAGATCACCGGCACCTTACGTCGTGTGTGCCGCACGGATTTTAGCACAGTCGAGGGTAACCTGTATAGTGGCCATCACCCCTGCGCAACAAGAGACCGTGCTGGTAATGGATTTCGGCGCGCAGTATGTGCAGCTTATTGTGCGCAAGGTCCGCGAGCAGCAGGTCTATAGCGAGATCAGGCCCGCCAGCATGACCCTGGAAGAGGCGCTGGCGGAAAAGCCGCGAGGGATTATTCTCTCCGGCGGCCCCAACAGCGTCTATGCACCCGGCGCGCCTACCATTGATCCGGCCATACTCGAGGCCGGAATTCCCGTTCTAGGCATCTGCTACGGCCAGCAACTGCTCGCACACGTGCTCGGCGGAGAGGTCGGCCGCGACCAGCAGGAACGCGAATATGGCCACGTGCCGATTGACATTGTGGAGCCAGATATCCTGTTTAAGGGTGTCGAGAGCAGGACCTCGACATGGATGAGCCACGGCGACAAGGTGACACAGGTCCCGCCCGGGTTCAAGGTGCTGGCGACCAGCAGTAATAGCCCGGTGGCGGCGATGGCTGACCCACAGCGCAAGCTCTACGGCGTGCAGTTCCACCCGGAGGTCCACCATACCGCCTGCGGCAAGCAACTGCTGCGCAATTTCCTTTACGACGTATGCGGCTGCAGCGGCACCTGGCAGTCTGGGGCGTTCATTGAGCAGACGGTAGCAGAGCTGCGCGCGAAGATCGGCGAGGACCGGGTGCTGTGCGGCGTGTCCGGTGGGGTCGACTCGATGGTCACCGCTGCGCTTTTGGACCGTGCAGTCGGCGAGCAGGTGACCTGCATGTTCATTGACCACGGGCTCATGCGCAAGGACGAACCCGAGCAGGTAATCGCGGCCTTTGACGACTGGCCGGGCGTGGCGCAGTTCGTGGCCATTGACGCCTCGGAAACGTTCCTGCAGAAGCTGGCCGGTGTGACGGATCCCGAAGAAAAGCGCAGGATAATCGGCGAGACCTTCATCCGCACCTTTGAGGTCGAGTCGGCGCAACTGGGGGAGTTCAAGTACATCGCCCACGGCACGCTATATCCGGATGTCATCGAAAGCGGCGGCGATGCAACCGCGACCATCAAGACCCATCACAACGTCGGCGGCCTGCCGGAAGACATGAGCTATGATGAGAATATCGAGCCGCTGCGGTTGCTGTTTAAGGATGAGGTGCGTGAGGTCGGGCGGCAGTTGGGACTTGCCGAAGCAATCTGCGCGCGGCAGCCGTTTCCGGGACCGGGCCTGGCGGTGCGCATTATAGGCGCGGTAACCCGCGAGCGGCTTGATATGGTGCGGGAAACGGATGCCATATTCCGCGAGGAACTGCAGGCCGCGGGCCTGACCGACGAAATCGCCCAGAGCTTCTCGGTGTTTGTGGACGTGCGCTCGGTCGGCGTGATGGGCGATGAACGCAGCTATGCCCATCCGGTGATTCTGCGGGCGGTGACGACCGATGATTTCATGACCGCCGACTGGGCACGCATACCGCACGACGTGCTGGCCCGCATCTCCAACCGCGTGGTCAACGAGGTCGGCGGCGTTAACCGCGTGCTTTATGACATCAGCTCCAAGCCGCCGGCTACGATCGAGTGGGAGTAGAAGCTGTCGGAAACGCGTCGGGCTGGAAAGCCCGACCTACGCGAGGGATGAGGGCGGCTACGATCGAGTGGGAGTGAGTTGCTGGCAAGCGGCAGGAGTGGCAGGTGATAGGACAATGGACACCAAATATGTGTTCGTGACCGGGGGCGTTGTATCCGGCATCGGCAAGGGTATCACCACGGCCTCGCTGGGCCGGCTCTTGCGCAGCCGTGGCTTCCGGGTGGCCCTGGTGAAGGTTGACCCTTATATCAATGTGGACGCCGGACTGATGAACCCCTTCCAGCACGGCGAGGTATTCGTCACTGACGACGGTGCCGAAACCGACCTTGACCTGGGCCACTACGAGCGCTTCATTGACGAGCCACTGACAGCCGATTCCAATATCACCACCGGCAGCATCTATGATGCGGTCATATCCAATGAGCGCAATGGTGAGTACTACCTTGGCAAGACGGTTCAGGTCATCCCGCATATCACCGATGAGATAAAGAGTCGTATCCGTCGGGCGGCCAAGCACAATGGTGCCGAGGTTTGCATCACGGAGATCGGCGGCACCGTCGGCGATATCGAAGGCCAGCCGTTCCTGGAGGCCATCAGGCAGATGCGGGTGGAGGAGGGGCCGGAGCATATCTGCTTTATACACGTGACGCTGGTGCCCTATCTTGACGCAGTGGGCGAGCTTAAGACCAAGCCGACACAGCACAGCGTGCAGGAGTTGCGGCGGACAGGCATTCAGCCGCAAATTCTGGTGGCGCGCTCCAAGTACCCGCTGCCCGACGCGGCGCGCGACAAGATATCGCTGTTCTGTGACGTGCCGCCGGAGGCCGTCATTGAGGGTGTGGACACTGACGGGTCGCTGTACGGAATCCCCCTGAGCATGGAAGCCCAGGGGATCGCAAATCTGGTTTGCGAACGGCTGGGGCTGCCCATCCGCAAGCCGGATATCAGCGACTGGGCGGAGATGGTAGAGCGCATCGAGAGTCCCAAGTACGAGACGACGATGGCGATGGTCGGCAAATACATGGACCTGCATGACGCCTACCTTTCGGTGACTGAGGCGATCAAGCATGGCGGCGCAGCCAACGATTGCCACGTGAACATCAAGTATGTCGATTCGGAGGAGATCGAGAAGTGCGGAGCCGAGGAATCGCTTGACGGAGTGTCGGGAATTATGGTCCCGGGCGGGTTCGGCGACCGGGGCATTGAAGGCAAAATTGCCGCCGCCCAGTACGCGCGCGAAAAAGGCATACCGTACCTGGGGCTGTGTCTGGGACTGCAGATTGCGGTTATCGAATTCGCACGCAATGTCTGTGGCCTCGAACGTGCCAATAGTACCGAGTTTGATGAGCAGACGCCGCATCCGGTGATAATCTATCTCAAGGAGCAGGAATACGTAACCGAATTGGGCGGCACGATGCGGCTGGGGGCGTATCCGTGTCACATCGAGCCGGACACCCTGGCGCACACGGTCTATGGCACCACGGAGATCTCCGAACGCCATCGCCACCGCTACGAGGTCAGCAATGCCTACCGCCGACAGCTCACTGAGGCGGGCTTGAACGTATGTGGCACGTCGCCCGAAGGCGACCTTGTTGAGATGATCGAGATACCGGGCCACCCTTTCTTCATAGCCTCGCAGTTTCACCCGGAATTCAAGTCGCGGCCCAATCGCCCGCACCCGCTATTTGCCGGCTTCATCGCGGCGTGCATGCGACAGGAGCAGTTGGCCGGCTGCGAGGAGGGGTAAGGCACGATGGGGCCTCACCCCCGGTCCCTTATATGTTTGGAGTGGGGAAAGAGGGGAATATAAACGGCAGCGGGAAGAGGACAGGTCAGTGTGTGCCGGACTTTGTGCAGTCCGAATGTTTCTGTGGTGATATAGTTGTCTTTACTCGATGAACTGAATCTGGAGCAAAGAGAAGCAGTAACCACGATAGACGGGCCGGTGCTGATATTCGCCGGTGCCGGCAGCGGCAAGACGCGCGCGCTAACGTATCGCATCGCCTACATGGTGCAGGAGAAGGGGATAGCGCCCTCCAAAATCCTGGCCGTGACCTTCACCAACAAGGCCGCCGATGAGATGAAGGGCCGCATCGTCAAGCTCATCGGGCAGCAGGCCGCCGATCTCTGGGCCGGCACCTTCCACTCGATCTGCTGCCGGATACTGCGCAGATATGGCGAGAAGATCGGAATATCCCCCAACTTTGTCATCTACGACGAGGCCGACCAGCAGGCGCTGATCAAACAAGTCATCGGCCTGATGAACATTGACAGCGAACAATACACTCCTGCGCGGATCCTGAATTCCATCAGTAGCGGGAAGAATGAGCTGCTGGATGTGTCGGCGTACCGGCGCACCAGAAAGGGCCCGTTCGAGGAGATAGTAGCTCGCGCCTACGCCCGCTACCAGGAGGCGCTGGTGGCCAACAACGCGCTGGATTTCGACGACCTGCTGATGAGGGCCGTGGAGCTTTTGGAGACGCGGCCCGAAGTTCTGAAGAAGCTGCAGGATCAGTTCAACTATATCCTGGTGGACGAGTACCAGGACATCAACCACGCACAGTACCGGTTCATTCGGCTGGTCTCAGCGCGTGATGGCAACATCTGCGTAGTCGGCGATGACGACCAGAGCATCTACGGATGGCGCGGAGCCAATGTCGGGCTGATTCTGAGCTTTCAAGCCGATTTCCCCAAGACTAAGGTTGTCAAGCTGGAGCAGAACTACCGCTCGACACAGAATATCCTCGCCTGCGCCTACCAGGTCATCTGCCATAACGAGGACCGCGCGGACAAGAAGCTGTGGACGGAGAACGGGCAGGGCGACAACCTGGTGGTATATGAGGCGGTCAATGAGGAGGAGGAGGCGAGCTGGGCGGCCGGAGTAATCGGGCGACAGGTGAGCTCATCAGGTACGCGCTACGGCGACTATGCCATCCTGTACCGCACCAACGCCATGTCGCGGGTGTTTGAAGCCGCCATGCGCGACCTCGGCGTCCCCTACGAGATCGTGGGCGGGATATCGTTTTACGATCGCGCCGAGGTGAAAGACATAGCCGCCTACCTGAAGGTGATTCTCAATCCCACGGATGCGATAGGCTTGCAGCGCATCATCAACAGGCCCGCGCGCAAGATAGGAGCCGGCACCGTCAAGCGGCTGACGGAGATTGCACACGCAGCGGGCGTGAGTCTGTATGAGGCCTGCCCGCTGGTGGCCGAGGAGGCGAGGCTGCGCAAGGCGCAAGAAATTGCGGTGCTGGACTTCTACGGTATGATGGAAGGGCTGCGCAAGGACGCTGAGGAGATGGGCGTGGCAGAATTGCTCCGCCAGGTGCTTGAGCGCAGCGGCTATATTAGGAGCCTGGAGGCCACCGGCAAGGCCGATGACGCCGACCGCGTGGACAACCTCGGCGAGCTGGTGACCGATGCGGTCAAGTACGAAAAAACTACACCGGAGCCGACACTGGTCGGCTTCCTGGAAAGACTGGCGCTGCTTTCGGACATTGACAAGGCCGAGGAGCTGGATAGCACCGTCTCGCTGATGACTTTGCACTCGGCCAAGGGCCTGGAATTCCCTATCGTGTTCATCGTCGGACTCGAAGAAGGCACCTTCCCGCATAGACGGTCAATGGGTGATGAGTTCGAGCTTGCCGAAGAGCGGCGGCTGTGCTACGTGGGCCTCACCAGAGCCCAGCGCATGGTCTATATGAGTCACGCGCACGGGCGGACGATCTTCGGCCACCCACAGCAGATGAAGCCGTCCCGCTTCCTCGAAGACCTGCCGCCAGAGCTGATCAGGGAGCTGGACAGCGATAGCCCGCTGATGCCTCGGATGTTCGGGGACGAGCAGGCCGCTCTGCAGCAACAACAGACGTCGGAGTTCAAGATAGATATGACCGAGATACTCCAGCGCGCCCGCGCCGGTCAGCAGACAGCCCAAAAGCGGCCTCTGGAAGATGAGCAGGCTGAGGACGACAGCCAACAGGCCGCGGAGGCCGACAAAGCAACGAAGACGAAGAAGACCAAGGCCGCGAAGCCGAAAAAGAAAGCACCGCGGGACCCGAGAAAGAAATCGAAAAAGAAGAAATCGTCAAAGACAGCGGGCTTTTCCGACGGCGCTAAAGTTGTGCATGAGGATTTCGGCGAGGGCATCGTCGTGTCAGTAGCCGACGACAGCGATGAGCCGACTCTGAAGGTGGCGTTCAAGCAGGGCAAGGGCGTAAAGACGATACTGGCCAATCATCCCAAGCTGAAGCTGCTTTCATGAGCCTTGGATGATTGCGACTGTTTTGCAAGCGATTAACAGCTAAGTCAGCACCAAGGGGGAAGGGAGTAAGGGCAACGGTCACCTGCAGTTCTCAACACCTTGCTTTCAGTCCGGTTGAGACACTACGTCGCCTCAGTGGTGGACGCCTTGAGGCGTTGCATCCTGGTTATCTGGCAGGGCCTTGACTGGCAAGGTAAAGGTGAAACTGCTGCCCTGACCCAGCTTGCTTTCCACCCAGATGCGTCCCCCGTGCAATTGCACCAGATCCTTGGTCACAGCCAGCCCCAGGCCGATGCCGGTCCTGTCTCCTCCCGGAGTTTCTACCCTGGCAAAGCGGTCGAAGATATGCTCCTGGTCAGCGGGCGCAATCCCGATGCCCTGGTCAATGACTCTGATCACTGCCAGTTCTTGTTCGCGGCCAGCTACCACGCGGATCTGGGTGTCCGGGGGGCTGTACTTGATGGCGTTGTCTAGCAGATTGTAGATTATCTGCTTTAGCCGCCGCTCATTCGCATACACCGCCACGTCATCCGGCGCGACCTCGCAGCATATTGCTATCCGCTTGCCTCGGGCCATCTCGCCCATCAGCTCGACTGCAGCGTCGAGCACGCTTTTCAGGTGCAAACGCTCCGGCTTCAGCTCCAGCATCCCCACCTCGATGCGGGACAAATCCAGAATGTCGTTGACCAGGCTCAACAGGTGCTCGCCGGCACGTTTGATGTCGCTGGCGAACCGCCGCCGCTCCTCCGCCTCGTCCTGATATTCGTCGCCAGTCAGCAGGCCTGCCAGGCCGATAATGACGTGCAGCGGAGCCCGCAGTTCATGGCTTAGACTCGCAACCAGACGGGAGGCCGAGCCACCAGCCTGCCGCAGTGCCTTGTTGGCCGCTTCGAGTTGTGCGATACGCTCCTGCAGCTCTGCCAGTTCCGCCGCCGGGGATGGGGCGCGTGGGGCGGCGTCTGTTTCGCCTGCCATTGCGGCTTCGTTGTTGTCGGGCGTCTCAGCCATCATAGACGTAGCACAATTGCTATTCAAATGTCGCAGTCGTACGATACTACCGTGTTTGCGCCAGATTCGCAACTTTGCGGCTCACGGGCCACTACTAAGAAAGGTCGGTCCCGCCGGAATATCCAGCAGCCGAGTGGGCTGATAGGGCGCATTGCTGGCGATTAGTTGCTCGACCCGGTCGCGCAGGCGCTTGTCAGGGATATGCAACCGCGCATTCTCACGCGCCTGCTTCACCCAGAGCTGGCGGGCCTGGTCAAGCGTCTCAGCCTGGATACGCGCTTTTAGCATTTCTCTGATCTCGGAAAACGGTTGCACGCCGGCGGGCCGCTTTTCGATAGCCTGCAAGAACGCCCAACCGTCGGGTACTTCGAACACCTCGCTGATCTGGTCGGGCTGCAATGCGAAGGCCACCTTGCCGACGGCTGGAGCGTAGTCTTTGGCCTCAAAAAACCCCATGTCGCCGCCCTTGTCTGCGGTCACAGAATCCGATGATACGGCCCCGGCGAGGCCGGCGAAGTCGGCGTCCGGCTCCTCCAGGATCCCTCTCACCGCCTCTGCACTGGCCTGGTCCTCAAACAGCATCCAGCGGGCGTGCACCTGCGGGCCGTGTTTGAACTGCTCTTTGTGCTGCTCGTAGTAGGCGCGGAGCTGCTGTTCGGAGGTGTCAATCAGCGCGCGCGCCAGTTTGTCCAGCAGCAGCTCGGCCCGCGCGGCCGCCTTGTAATCATCCAGCGTCTGGCCTATCGCCTCGAGCCGCTTCAGCAGGTCGTGCCTCGAGGCCATCTGGGCCACCCCGCCCTCGACCTTCGCCTCGATTTCCGCCTCAGAGACATCCACGCCCTGCTGCTGGGCCGCGCGCACAATTAGCCTGGTATCAATCATCTGCAGTAGTACCGGTGCGCCCTCGGTTCTCACCAACTGTTGCTGCAATTCTCGGGCCGTTATTGTCCTCTCGCCGACACGTGCCAACGGCCTTCTTGAACCCGAACTGCAGCCGACAAGAGCGGCTACTATGCACGCTAGAACGCCGATTCGCAGTGCTGTGCGTCGGCAAGATACTTTTGCGTTACGATAGCTGATGCTGTTCATTTCAGCGCAGTTTTGGCAACTCTGCTCTCTTTCCACAGGCTTATGGGTCCGGCTCCTCATCGTACAGGCTGATGTCGAAGCGGTCCTCTTCCAGGTGGGCAAAAAGCTCCCGCAGGATATCGTGATGCCAGAAAAAGCCGGGCACCTCGTCCCGGTATTCTAACACAATCCGGTCGCTGCGTTTAGTAATGCGCCCACGAAAAGCCGGCTCCGGCACGTGCACCGGCCGCAGGATTATCGGCAGCCCCAGCTTCTTTTCCAGTTCCTCAACTCGCCTCTGTAGCCAGTCCACGGCTTACACATCCACTTTGCCGACAAGCTCCGTATCCTCATCACAATAGGCCGGGCTGCAGACACATAAGAAGCGCAGCGGCTGGCCCGGCAGGGCTGCGACCTGGTGCTCCTGGCCCGGCCGGATGAGATGGACGCTCCCCGGCGCCATGGCCTGCACCTCAGTGTCCAGGTAAAGCTGCCCCTCGCCGGAGATGGTGTAGTAGATCTCCTCGGAGCTATGATGGACGTGCGCGTAGGTGCGGCTCCCTGGCGCGACCGTGGCCTCGGCCAGGCTCAGGCCGCTTACCAGGTCATGGCGCGGATGCACCAGCTCGTGTATCATTGACCCGTCAAGTGTCCGGTAATGTCGCTCGCCGGTCATTGTTTCCCTCGCTATGCCAGAGCCTTGGCCGACTGCAGGCAGCCCAGTATCGCCGCAGGCCCGGCCGCGTATGCCTCCAGGCGACGGTCATCGGCGGATATCCACTCACTGACTCCATGCTCGTCGAACTCAGCGGCGGCATCGGCCAGCAGCGTCCTGGCGATCTCCTCGTCCACCAGCGCTATCGTCCGCGCTACCCATCCGACAGGCAAGGCCCAGTAGCCGCCGTTCTGATATGTCCCGGGTTTGATGTCAGCCAGCAGCCGCTGCCAGTCTTCGCTCTTCAGCAGGTGCCGCACAAAGCCGTGATAGACAAATTCGGTGTAGAAATCAACAGAGAACTGAGCGATATTACGTGCCTCTTTCTTCGAAGCTAGCCGTATGACAGCGGCATAAGCATTGCCCCAGATATCTATCTGCTTGCAGTCCTCGCTAGCGGCGATGAAAAGGCCGTATTCGTCGTCCACAAACTGCTGCAGGTTCGAGCCGATGGCCTCCGCCCGCTCGTGCCAGTAGTGCGCGTCCTCGTGGTACTCGTACTCGGCGCAGGTCGTACCCAGCCGCTCGCAGGCCTCCCAGTAGAGCATGGAGGAGAAGAAGACCTTGCCGGTCTTGGCGATGCAGTCGGTGAACCCGTATCCTGAGTGCGGCGAGTTCGGATCAATAAAGACCAGCGACTCCCGCGACAGAGGTAGGGAATCCATCGCAGCCATGACCTTGTGCATGCGCTCCGAAAGCGCCAGATGGTCGCCGCTGAGTCTGACGTAAGCGCACAGCAGCTTGGCTAGGAACTGCGGGTTGTCTGTCGGCGCGCCGGGGCCCAGCGGCCCGCCTTCGGGCCCGGCGCAATAGACCGGATGCCCGTCTGCATAGACCCGGTCCGGCAGTGTTCCGTCCTCGCGCTGTCCGGCAAGCAGGTAATCTATGCACCCCAGAATCTCTTCGCTCGGAATAAACTGTCCCGCGCCCTCGACCATGTAGCAGAAATCCCGCCACCACAGCGCCGGATAATTCCCCGAACCGTCCGGGAAGTAAAGTGGCGTCCCGTCATCGGCAATATTGCGGACCGCCTGCAGGCTTTCGCGGGCATGGCGCTCGAAAGCGGCGTAAAGCTGCGGCGATACGCGAACCGGGGGCAAATGACTCTTCATCAGTAACGGTCCTTGTGATGACAATATACAAAAGGCGCGTAGCGCGGCCTGAGCTTTGCGCCTTTGGCAAAGCTCAGGTGAGAATACGCTAGCATTCTCAGCTTCCAGCCCGCGAATGCCGTTCACGGGTGGGCGGCACCGACAAGCGCGCCCAGGTCGGGAAGATCGTGCTCGGCGAAGTACTGCTGCAGGCCCGCTACGATCTCGACGCTTGCGGTCGGATTGACGAAGGTGGCGGTGCCGACGGCGACTGCCGAGGCGCCGGCCATGATGAACTCCAGCGCATCCCGGGTGTTCATAATGCCGCCCACACCGATAATGGGCACATCCACCTGCTCATAGACCTGCCAAACACATCTCAGTGCCACCGGTTTTATCGCCGGGCCGGAAAGCCCGCCGGTGACATTGCCCAGCAGTGGCCGCCGTCGCTCGACATCTATGCTGATGCCCAGCAGCGTGTTGATAACGCTCAGTGCATCGCTGCCCGCGTCAACTGCTGCGACGGCGATTTCTGTAATATCGGTCACATTCGGCGAAAGCTTGGTAATGAGTGGCAGGTCGCTGGCCGCACGCACCTTGCCCACCAGCTCCGCGGTCAGTTCCGGGCGAGTGCCGAAGTCCATGCCGTGTTCGACGTTGGGGCAGGAGATATTCAGCTCGAGCGCATCCACCTGCCCGCACGCGCTGAACTTCTCCGCAAGCTGCACGTACTCATCAACCGACTCGCCCGAAAGATTCACGATGACCGGCACGTCATATTCCGCCAACTGCGGCAGCTTCTCAGAAATCACTGCATCGGCGCCCGGGTTTTGCAGGCCGATGGCGTTCAACATTCCGGCGGGCGTTTCCGCTATGCGTGGCGGCGGGTTGCCCACACGCGGCTTCATCGTAGCGGCCTTGATGACCACAGCGCCGAGTTTGCTCATGTCGAAAAGCTCGGCGTATTCGACACCATAGCCGAAAGTCCCCGAGGCGGTCATCACCGGGTTCTTCATCTGCAGGCTGCCGATTTGCAGCGACAGATCCGGGCTACTGCTGGTCACTGAGAATCGCCTCCCAGTCCAGTCGATCAGTCGCGAAGACCGGCCCGTCCTTGCACACCCGCAGATAACCACCATCGGCCGCTGCAATGACGCAGCCCAAGCACGCCCCTATGCCGCAGCCCATTCTTTGCTCAAGCGAGCAGTAACAGGGCACATCCGCATCGCCACACATCTGCGCCACTGCCGCCATCATCGCCACCGGGCCGCAGGTGTAAGCAACCGCCGCTTGTCCGCGGTCGAGCTGCTGGGCCAGCGCCTCCGTTATCAGGCCCCGTTCGCCCGCGCTGCCGTCTTCGGTGGTGACATAGAACTCATCGCACCGCCCCGCAAACTCAATCCAGCACACCAGCATGTCCTCGTCCGCCGCACCGAACAGACCGCGGATATACGCCGGGTGCTCGAACCCGCGCAAAGCATCAGCCAGAGAGATCAGCGGCGCTACACCGACGCCGCCGGCGACCATCAGCACATCGCCATCGCCAGTGGGTAGCGGGAAGCCCGTGCCTAGCGGCCCCAGTACTTCCAGCTTCGCCCCGACCGGCGTGTTGACCAGTATCTCGGTGCCGCGACCGACGACTTGCGCCAGCAGCCGCAGGTGGCCGTGGACCTTGTCGGCCAGCATGATCGAGAATGGCCTTCGCAGCAGGGGGTCGAAGGTCCGCGGGGTGCGCAGATGCACGAACTGGCCGGGCTGCGCCTCAGCCGCGATCTCCGGAGCCGCCAGCGCCATCACGTAGTGCCCCGGCGCATCCTCTTCATTGCTGAGCAGTTCACATTCTACCGATACCATCTCAGCTTCCTATTGCAGCGCAGTGCGCCTCGGTTCAGAGCCCGCAGTCATCCGGCGAGCCGCCCTGTAGAATGGCATCCACGATGCCGCTGGTGCGGGCATGCGCCTCGTCCAGGCGCGCCATTCTCTCCCAAGGTACCTTCGCATCCGCCTGCACTTTCTCGTTTAGCGATGTCCGCATCTTCTTAACACTTTCCGGCCCGGTGCTGCCCAGGCTGCACTGCCGCGCCAGACACGCCTGCGGGTCGCACACCGAGGCGATCTCTTCAACCGACAACTCCTGGCCTTCATCGGCGAGTATCCGCTGTACGTCCTCATGATCGTCGAGGGTCTTGCCCTCTTCAATGAGCGTTGCCACAAGCTGCCCGACGATCTCGTGACAGTCGCGGAAGGGCAAGCCGCGCTCGGCGACCAGGTAGTTGGCAAGCTCGGTGGCGGTAGCAAAATTCTTGCCTACCACTTCCCGCATGTGCTCGGTGTTGAACTCAACCGTCTCGACCATCGCTGTCAGCGCAATGATGGTGTTGTGCACCAGTTTCAGCGCGTGCCACAGCGGCGGCTTATCCTGCTGCAGGTCGCGGTTGTAGCCGCCGGGCAGCGCCTTCAGCAGCGTCAGCATCTCCATGAGCCGCCCATACACAGCGCCCGTATTGCCCCGCGCGAGTTCAGCGATGCACGGGTTCTTCTTCTGCGGCATGATCGAACTGCCCGAGGCCCAGGCCTCGCTGATTTCGATCATGCCATACTCGTAGGTCGAAAACAGCACGAACTCCTCGGCCAGCCGCGACAGGTTGCACATCAGCATCGCCAGCGCCGCCAGCGTCTCCACTGCCCAGTCGCGCGAGCCGACCGCATCCAGGGCGTGCTCGTGGCAGCCGTCGAAGCCCAGCAGTTCAGCGGCAAGTTCCCGGTCTATCGGGAAGCTGGTGCCGGCCAGGGCTGCGGCACCCAGCGGGCTTTGATTGACTATCTCAAAGGCATTGCCAAGCCGCCGCTGATCGCGTGTGAAGGCCGAGGCATACGATGACAGCCAGAACGCCAGCGAAATCGGCTGGGCGTGCTGGGTGTGCGTGTAGCCCGGCATGACGGTGTTTTCGTGGCCCTCGGCGCGAGCAAGCAGCACATTCTGGAGCCCGGCCAGCGCCTCCTGAATATCCAGGATGCGGCTGCGCAGGTGCATCTTCGTATCGGTGGCAACCTGGTCATTGCGCGAGCGAGCGGTGTGCAGCTTGCCGGCGAATTCCGGCCCGGCATCTTCGCGCAGATGGGCCTCCACGTTCATGTGCACGTCTTCGAGCTCCTTCTTTAGCTCGAATGCGCCGCGTTCGTATTCGGCCTCGGTTTTGCGGAGGCCCTGGAGTATCTTACGCAGGTCCTCTTCGCTGATGATCCCGCATTTGGCGAGCATGATGGCATGTGCCTGGCTGCCCCAGATGTCTTCGGCGATCATCTCGGCATCGGCCTCGGTTGACTCACTGTAGTTCAGGGCGATGTCGGCCATATCTCCCGAGAACCGCCCGCCCCACAGCTTGCTGGATTTCTTGTCCTTGTCGTCGTTACTCATAATACTGCTTTCCAGAATGTTCTAGCCCCGATTGTTCACGAAAACCATCACACACGAGGTGAAACTGCCGGCAAAGGACATTTCGGGCCGCACAGCGCCCTTTCCTGAGGTATCCCCAAAACGACACAGTGCAATTGCGCCGCCGTTGGAGGGGCCGGTCGAACGGCGGACGTTGTTTGTCCGACGTGAGCCCGGCCCGCGCAGGGCGCTATCCTGGTGCGCTCTGCACACCGAAACGGTCAGCGACAACGGCTGGGCCAGGCTTGAAAGCTTCGCGCTGCGAAGCTTTCTGCGACAGGCCCCTCCATTACGACTAACGGCTGCGGCTACGAACCCTCCAGAAGTTTTTGGCGGAGGGGGTGCGGGGAACCGACTTTTTACAAAAAGGGGTTCCCCCGCAACGCCGTTCACCAATAAGTCAATCTATCCCTCCGGCATTCCGCGAAGCCCCAGGATCGAGTACTGGAAGCCGTGGATCTTCACCGCCGGCCCGCTATCGCGCTGGTCGAAGCCCGTAGTCGCAAGTGAGCGCAGCTCCGGTGCAAACAGGCCGCTTTCGGACTCGCGGCTGGTGATGTCAATGTTGCCCTTGTAAAGCTGCACCTTGTACTTGCCGTTGACCGCCCACTGGCTCGATGCGATGAACGCCTCGCAGTCGCGCGTGACCGGGTGATACCAGCCGCCGTGATAGACCATGTAGGCCCAGAGGCGCTCGATCTCGGGCTTGTACTGCACCTGCTCCTTGGTCAGGCAGAGTTGCTCGAGGTCGCGGTGCAGGGTCAGGATTACTTTGGCCGCCGGGGCCTCGTAGGCCTCGCGCGATTTCAGCCCGATCAGGCCGTCCTCGAACATGTCAATCTTGCCGATGGCGTGCTCGCCGGCCAGCTCGTTGAGGTAGTGGATGATCTCGGCCAGGCCGGTCCTGCCATCCAGATTCACCGGCAGGCCCGCTTTGAACTCGACGCTGATGGTGACCGGTTCATCGGGCGCATTCTCCGGGTACTTGTACCAGATGTAGTCTTCCTGCGGGATGCGCATGGCCAGGTTATCCACCTCGCCGGAGCCGATCGAGCGGCACCACATCGTCAGGTCATCGCCGATGCCGGCCTTGTACGGGATGCCATACTCTGCCGACAGCTTTTTCTCCTCATCGCGTGTCCAGTTGAAGTCCCGCACCGGCAGGATTACCTTCAGGTCCGGCGCGAACAGGGTAAATACGTTGTGCATCCGGTACTGGTCATTGCCCTTGCCGGTCGAGCCCTCGCAGATGGCGTCACAGCCCTCTGCCACGGCGAACTCGGCGACCTTGCGGGCGATGAGCTGCCGCGTCATCGAGGTAGCCACCGGGTAGCCCTCGTAGTCCGAGTTGGCCATGATCGCCTTGGTGATGAAGTCGTTGGCGAACTCATCGGTGGCCTCAATCAGCGTCCAGGGAATGTCGAGTAGCTCCGCTTTGTCCTTGCACTGCTTGAGTTCGTCATCGGAAAGCCCGACGTTGACGGTCACGGCTAAGACTTCCTCGACGCCATAGTATTCGGGCAGAATCTTCAGCGCGAGGGCCGAGTCGAGGCCGCCCGAGTAGGCCACGGCGACTTTCTTGGCCTGTTGCAGCGGTATCACATAGTCTCCGGAATTTCCACACATGGCATGTCCTCCTACATTATGGCCTCTTGCGGCCTGCTATTCTGTTTCATGCGCCTGCTCGCAGTACGCGCAAATGACCCGTCCATCGGCCGCCTCGATAAACGCCGGCTCCAGCGGCTCGGTCGTCGTTATACATCCGTCATTCCTACAGGTCCCGACACCCGTGATCCATTCAGGCTCCGGCTCCGGCGCGACCGCCTCAGCTTCCGGCTCGGCCTTTTTCGTCGGCTGGCCCAGGCCGATGCCCTTCACGGCAGGCTGAAACTGCGGCAACTCCAGCAGCAGGGCGATCAGCGCCATTCGCACCGGCACGCCGCCTGCGGCCTGTCGAAAATACGCCGCACGCGGATCGGCATCTACAGCCGGGCTGATCTCGCCCGCCCTCGGCAGCGGATGCAACAACCGCATATTCTCTCTTGCCTGCGTCATGATCTCCGGCGTCAGCACATATACCCCGGCGACCTTTTCATATTCATCTTTATCATCGAACCGCTCGCGCTGGATGCGGGTGATATACAGCACATCGAGTTCGCCGACGCTGCCTTCGAGGTCATCGGTTTCGACGGGCCGCGTGCCTGATGCCGCTTCGATCTCAGCCAAGTAGCGCTCGGGCATTCCTAGCTGCTGCGGCGCGATGCAGATAATCTCACTGCTCATCCGCGCCATCACCGGAGCCAGCGAGTGCACGGTACGTCCGTACTTCAGGTCTCCACACAGGCCGACCTTCAGGCCCGACAGGACGCCGAATTCCCGGCGGATGCAGAACAAGTCGGTCAGCGTCTGTGTCGGGTGCTCGCGAGCGCCGTCGCCGGCATTGATGAAGGGCACCGTGGCAGCGGTGGCGGCGACCTTGGCCGCGCCTGCCAACGGGTGCCGCATCACTAAGATGTCGCAGTAGGCGCTGATTATCTTCGCGCTATCGGCCACCGATTCGCCCTTGGCTGCCGACGAGACCTTGGCGTCCGCAAAGCCGAAAACCTGCCCGCCCAGCCGCAGCATTGCCGCCTCGAAGGAAAGCCGCGTGCGGGTGCTCGGCTCATAAAATGCCGTACCCAGGATGCGGTCCAGCGGAGCCACGGGCGAGGGCTGGAGAGCCTCGCCGAAGCCGATGGCCTCCGCCATCTCCTGCGCCGTATCGAGGAGCAGTTGCAGGTCCTGATCCGACAGGTCCCTGAAGGAGACTAGATTTCTGATGCTCAGTGAGGCCATCTCTTTTCCCCGCATCACGTCAAACAAGCAATTGGCGCTCTATGTCGAATACTTGATAATGAAGTCCCGCACGCCCTGCATCATAAGCTGTACGGCATTCGGATCTATGTCGGCGGGATCTGAAAAATTGCCATGATCAACATCGTTTCGTAGATCGCCCCATACTTGCACTTGGCGCCACTGGGGTTTCGAGTAAACTTGCTTCTTCCAGAGTAGGTCGTTTAACTTGCTGATAGAGCTTTCGCCCTCCCACTCGATCTGGTGTTTCTCGCAGAGCTTTCGCAGGCTGTCTTCCAATACGGCGCCAGTGATGGACACAGCGGGCAGATGGTACCCTTTCTCATGCAAGTGGGCCGCCATGTCAACCAAATCATCGAATACTCCAGCAGTGACCAGCTCTGCTATGCTCGTCGCCAGCCCACGCTCTAGGTCAGTCAACGCCGCTTTGAGTACGCCGTTGCCGCTGTATATGGCCGCCATGTTGTAGGTGTTCAAGAGGCCGTCCGAATATCCACGGAACTGTTCGTAATAGTGGCTTCGCTCCCCGACGGCTACGCGGAGGACGTTGCAGCCGGACATCGCCCATTCCGCCATGGCATCCTCCTGGCCCGGTGCGATCTCCAAATCCCTGTCGAGCTCAAGGGAACTTCCCAGTTCAATTACCTCTCTGATACGTTCGAAGACACGCTCCAGATTCACTTTGTGCACCTCAGTCTCATAGGCTCTGGCGCATGATGGCCGAATTCAGGTCATCCCGCATGGCCCGCGCCGCATCTGCAGCGGCTTTCTGGTAATCGCCGCCGGTCTCGCGGTACGCATATATGATCCCGCGCGAGGAGTTGACCACCGCGCCGAGGCCGTCTCTGTCAAACGCGCCTGCCACATCACCTGCCCCGCCACCCTGAGCGCCGTAACCCGGCACCAGGAAGATGCTGTGCGGCATCAGTTTGCGCAACTCGGCAAGCTGCTGCGGATAGGTGGCTCCCACTACTGCGCCGACGGAGCTGTAGCCACACTCGCCAATCCGTGAAGCGCCCCAGTCATTGACCAGGCGCGCGACTGTCTCGTAGATCGTGCCCGAGGCCGTCGCCAGGTCCTGCAATTCGCCCGAGCTGGGATTCGAGGTCTTGGCCAGCACGAATATCCCGCCGCCGACCTCATCGGCCATTCTCATGAACGGCTCTACGCCGTCGGAGCCCAGGTACGGGTTGACGGTCACCGCATCAACTTCGGCCACAGCGCCCTGGTGGTGCTTGCCGAAACACGCCCGCGCGTAGGCCTCGGCGGTTGAACTTATATCACTGCGTTTAGCGTCTAAGATAACCAGAAGCTCGTGCTTGCGGGCGTAGGCGATGACCTGCCACATCGCGGCCAGGCCCTCGGGAGCCAGCGCCTCAAAGTACGCCGCCTGCGGCTTTACACAGACCGCGTAATCGGCTGTGGCGTCAATGATGCCGCAGCAGAACCGGACAACGCTATCGAGGATATCCGTGCTCTGAGAGAACGTGGAGGGAAGCAGATCAGGCCGCGGGTCGAGGCCCACGCAGACTCGCGAATTCCTGGCCGCGGTAGCTGCGGCCAGACGGTCTGAAAATTGCAATGCCATACTGACAACTGCCCCCTCGCGCCCGTAGCGTGTTGGAAGCGATTATACATGCAGGGGCGGGACATTGTCAAAGCGCGGCCAGCCACTGTGCACGGGGGCCAAGTTGTGATAAAATGCCCATTGGGAGCGGCTCATCAGACCAGAAAGCGAGATGACGCAATGAGGACATTCAGGGTCTTGGGGTTGGTACTGCTCGGGAGTTGCCTCGTTGTGCAAAGTCTGCCCGCCGAGGCGCAACGGGGCGCGCAGGCCGCCGCGTCTGAATATGATGCGGTGCAAGTCCTCCTGCTGGCCCGTTACCTACAGCTCACGCAGGAGCAGGCCAAGGCGATCGTGCCGATTGCCACGGAATTGGCCGCGGCAAAGGCGGCGTTGACTAAGGAACTCGACGCCCAGCACCAGGCAGGCGCTAAGACCCTCGAGCAGGTCATCGCAGCGTGGGCCGCGGGCAAGCCGGCAGAAGCGAAGACACACGCGGCTGCCGATGCCATCCTGGACAAGTACGACCAGACCTACGACGCCTACAACGCGACGGTCATCGGCGCCACCGATAAGATGATGGACTTACTCTCAGCAGAACAGAAGCGGCTGGTCGAGACGCCCGCTGAGACCGAGAGGCGCGAGGCACGGGCCGCTGCCAGCGGCATCATCCCACCGGCCGAATACGTAGTGTCCCAGCTTAAGATCGTGCGCAGTCTGGAACCGGCGGATTACGCGGCCGTCCGCGTGCTGTTGGCGCGCGAGATGGCCACGTATATTATGCTCGCCATGGACTTTCCCGATGGTGCGCTGCGGCCGATTTCACGGGTTCTGCTCAGGTTAATGGATGGACTCATGACCCTCAGCAATGCCGAATTTGCCGACTTGCTGCCTGACCTGCCTGCCGAGATCGCCGACAGGCTCCGGCTTCCTGAGGCACCTGACCCACTGCCGCCGCGGCCAAGCTTGCGCCAGTTGGATGAATTCCTCACCAACCCGGCAACCACCAAGCTGCTGGGGGAGATGCAGTTCCCCGAAGCCGAGGTGCCACCGCCTCCGCTCTACGGACTTGCCAGCCCGGACCTCGAGGTTGCCGCCAAGCGACTGCATGAGACCACCGACCCCAGACACAAGCTCGAACAGCTCATTGACACGATGGACACTCTTTCGACACTCAACGATCTGGACATCGCGCCCGGACAGGCCGCGGCACTGCGACCCTTGGCCGCGAGTCTGCAGCGGGCCTACGCAACACAGCAGCAGCAGTGGCAGGAGGCACTGACCGCTCAGCGCGGAAATCTCGCGAAAATCCGCGAAGTGCTTGTGAAAAATGAGCCTCTCACCGAGGAGCAGATGGACGCCTTGGCTCAGGTGCACCAAGCGGAGGCTGAAGCTGCTTTCCAGTTGCTGACCGCGGCTGCCGCAGAGCTTCGGCCCGTGTATGACATACTGGACGAGGATCAGAATGTGGATATTGACTGGCGCCCGCCGCGTTGTGTTGTGGGCGTCGAACCGCTGGAAGAAAAGCTTGACAGGCTGTTGCAGGTCGCGGGCGAGATCAATGACTTCTCGCGCTTTTTCCGGGAAGTCCGCTACATGGAACCTATCGGCTACCAGGATGCCGCCACCCAGATGACTGGAGACTTTCTCGCCCGGTACATGCCGGAGAACGCACCGGATTTCGATGAGGCGGTCAGCTATCTCATAGATGTCCAAGCCGAGGCGCGCGAGTGGCGTGAAGAGCGATGGGATGAATCTGTGGCGGCCACGCTTGCCGTTGAGGCGATGATCGGACTTCGACTATTGCCCGAAGGCGCTGAGTTCGGCTCGGGGCCAGCCAGCCGCCCTGACGCGCCGTACACCTGGTGGGATATGGAGCAGATCTTCTCCGACCCGCTCACACCCAAGCTGCTCACAACCATAATGAGCACTCCCGGCACCGGCCAGGATTGACCGGGAATGGTCTTTGGAGTCGGATGGGCATTTGTACCAAGTATGGCGCAAATGACACACTGTTATTTGGCGTAGGCCAGGCTTTCCCCTTCGACGTTGCTCAGGGCGGTGAGCTTGTCGAACCGCAGCCTGGCGGCAGGGCCAACTGCAAAGGCGTCGGGCTGGAAAGCCCGACCTACGGGTTGGTGAATAATCCGGCGTAGATTGCTGCGGGATACGACTATGAATACGGATTTGACCGCTATGACCGCCGAGCAGTGCAAACAGCGCCTGAAAGAACTGATCATCGAGAAGGCGCTCAGGTTCGGCGATTTCACACTCGCCTCCGGCCAGAAAAGCAGCTACTACATTGACGGCAGACAGGTGACGCTGGACGGCGAGGGCGCTTACTGCCTGGCGCGCTGCCTCATCGAGCTACTGAAGGACGAAGATGTGGAGGCCGTGGGCGGCATGGCCATCGGCGCCGATCCCATTTCCGGCGCTACCTCGGCAGTTGCCGCATCCATGGGCCGGAGGCTCGACGCCTTCATGGTGCGCAAGGAGCCCAAAGGCCACGGCACCGGCCAGCAGGTCGAAGGGCCGCTTGCTGAAGGGGCGCGTGTCGCGATGGTGGAAGACACCGTGACTACCGGCGGCTCAACGCTCAGGGCCATCGCAGCGGTCGAGCGGGAGCGCAACGCCGAAGTCGTCATCGTCCTGGCAATGGTGGATCGGCAGCAGGGCGCGGCCCAAGCCTTCCAAGAGGCCGGCTACCGCTTCAAGCCGATCTTCACCGTCGCCGACCTGGGCGTCAAGGTCAAGCCGCTATGAGTTCAATGTAAATACCTTCATTCAAGACTTCCACTGCGCAGCTTGCAGACATGCGCGCGACGATGTGTTGACCTTCTAGCGCATGACAGCGCGCGGAACAGAGTCCAACAGCCCCCTCTACTGAACACTTGTTTGACGTCGCATTGCATAGTGTGTTATGATAAACGCGCTAGGTGTACGGTAACACATGATGATGGGAGGTGAACCTGCGATGCGTGTCCTTATGACAGGAATCACAGGGACCTGCAATAAACAGGTCATGCAAAATCTGGTTCGCTGCACTTTGCAGGAATGCAAGCTCCAATGGGATCCACAAGATGAGATATCAAAGAAGGTGATCTCTTCACACGAGTTAGAGGACCATCTGCCTACGGATATTATTTCCTTCCTAGACTCACCTGATGAGCGCCTACGCACTGGGTGGTGGATGCAAGCTTTCGAGGAAGTCATGGCGAAGATCAGCCACCTGCAGGCTTCGCACGTGATTCTTGGCATGCATATGACGTACAAGCGACATGGCAGCATCTCTTGCCCTAGTAATTGGGGTTATCTGGCAAGCGCGTTCCAGCCCGATGTGGTGGTTACCCTTATTGACGATGTGCACGACATCTGGAGTAGAGTAGTAGCGAGAGACCGAACTAGACACTCCGGTTCCTACCTGCGCCTCAGGGAGATTCTGGACTGGCGATCGTGCGAGACATTGTTATGCGATAAAGCGGCGGATTATTTCACCAAAGAGCTTGGCAAGAAGTGCGAGAACGTTGTCGTCGCAGTGAAGAGTCCCGCCATAATGCTTTTCCGGTTACTCTTCAAAGCAAGCAGACCGCGTATTTACGCTAGCTATCCAATCACGCATACCAGACATCACGCCCAGAGAAGAGCCGAGATCGACCAATACCGCAATAACCTGCACGAGCGATTCGCGGTTTTCGACCCACTAGCCATTGACGAGAAAGTATCGGCAATAGTTTTCGAATGCGAACATGGGAAAGACTCACTCAAAGGTGCCCTACCAGCAACGGTAGACAGTGCGACCACGATTCAAGTTGACCGGACAGGGGAGAATTGCCGCTGGCCTTTGTCCAGAACTGACTTGCTACTCGCGTATGACGCTTCTGCGTACCCGGTGGAGCTATCTGCTGCGGAAGTTCACGAAGCAAGTCAGGATGTTGACCGGCAGATTCGAGCCCGTGATTTCCGCTTCATAAGTCAGGCCGATGCAGTTGCAGCTTACAAGCCTTGGTACAAGGGAAGCATATCGCAGGGAGTCACCCAGGAACTGAGCCATGCCATGCAGGCCGGGAAAGGAACTTTCCAATTACAGCCACCAGACAGAAGCAGTTTTGGCGATTCTCCATTTACGGGAGATTCTTTAGGACCACGCGTGGAAAGCATGCAGGAATTGCTGGAGGCGCTGGAGAATTTGAACATATCGCGAGAGGACGCTTTTTAGGAGGTAGCGAGATGAAGCATACCGAGGCAGTATACATTCTCGTAATTGACCAGACCGACGAGAGCGAAAAAGTGCTCAAACTAGTGAATGAAGCCGGGCTACCATTAGTTTTGACCCTGAAAGAACCAATCGACTGCGAAGTGCCCTGTCTCATAACGCCCTGGGGGGTTTACTCAAGTTCTCAGGAAATCCAGAAGTTCCTAGGTGGAGTAGCCAATGCGTTGCCGCCTTTGGGAGCAACTGGTACAGCTATTTGAGTTACAGTTAGCGACACCGGCAGCGACCGTCTATTCGTAAATCCAGTCCAGCGGCACGCGGCTAATCTGCGTGAGATTCAGCCCGCCGGTCGCATAGCGCCCGGCACAATACCCCAGCACCACGGTATCCTCGTCATCCAGGAAATGGATGGCAGTGTAGCAGTAACAGCCATCGGGGTCGTCATCCAGCACCTTATGACTCTCCCATGTCTCCCCTTCATCTCTGGATATCGCAGTGACCAGCGGCGTGCGCTTGGCCTGCACGTCCGGTGGGATATTGCTATGATCCGTATAGACGATTAGAATATCGCCAGTCTGTGGGATGCGCCTGATGCTGGCCGGGCTGACACACCTGGTCACCAGATCAGTCGGCTCGGCATCCGACCAGGTGATGCCGGCGTCTTCGGAATGCGAGCGATAGTGACAGCCCATGTCGGTGCGGCAAAGCATCATCAGCCGGCCGTCGTTGAGTTCGATAACGCACGGCTCCTGCAAACCTGACTGGCTGTGCTCCGGCGACAGCAACTCGCCGGCGGCCTGCTCCCACATAGCCCCGTCATCGTCGGAGATATAGCATGTGGCGAAGCCGGGGCGCCGCGTTTGCCCGGCTTGCGGCGGGTAGTGGATGCTGGCGGGCATCAGCAGGCGGCCGGATGACAGCCTCACCACGCGGTCGTTGTTGACGACGTTGTAGGTCCGCCGCGGCGTGCACAGCACCGGCTCGGCCCAGCTTTCCGTTTCATCGTTGCTGCGGCGCAGGAACGCTCGGCACAGGCTAAACTCGTGGTCCTTGCGCAGGTAGAAGAGCCCCACGTCGTCGTTGGCCATACGCAGGAGGCTGACCGACATCACGTTGCATTGGCCCTCATTGTCCAGAATCTTCACATCTTCTCCCCAGGTTCTGCCGCCATCCTCGGAATAGCGGCCGGCCAGATACGCGGCCCCATGATCCGCAGCGCCGCCGTAGAAATGCGAATACACGAACAACAGCCGGCCATCCTTCAGTCGGATGAACGAGCCCTCGGAGTTGCGGGGATTTTCCTCAGATGGCGGCAGTAGGGGAATTTTTTCAAGTTGCCCGGGCATGTTTGTCTCTCCTTAGTGGGTGCGTGTAGAGACTACGCAGGCCAGTCTCAGGCCCCTCCAACGACTTAACGGCAACGAATTCACTGTCCTTCCTGCGCGCGACGGAGCCGGCAGATTGGGCAGTAGGTCGCATTGGTAGGTTCCCCGCAGATGGCGCAGGTCCTTTGCATTTCTTCGGCCTCCGCCGGCTTCATCGCCTTGAGCATGGTGTGGGCGAACTGGATGGTGCCCACCGGCGATTGTTGCAGACAGACAGTTGGCATTAGTAGGAATTCGCGTACTAAGCAGAGAAGGTTACAAGCAGCAAGAACCTGTATCGCAAATCTGGGGTAGTGTGGGCCGGAGATTCGCAAGTTTGGTGGATCGGAGTCGGTCAGGCGGCCCGTCTCTGCGCTTGCGGTCGTTGGGCTCGGCGAACCAGAGGGAGGCAAACCAATGCCAATCAAGTTCAAGTGTCCCGGTTGTGGAAGGCGATATAGCGTGCCAGAGGAGAAGGCAGGTTCGAGCGGCCGTTGCCGCCGATGCGGAGAGCGGTTCACTGTGCCGGTGCCCGAGAGCACCATACCGGAGACGGATGCCCAAGAGCAAACGCAGGCGCCTGTATCTCCGGAGCCGCCGGCCGTTGAGGCTGCGTCTCCCAGGTCCCGCATCGGCCGCAGGGCAAGTGCCGGTCGGCGTGCTTCGCGTCTCTGGCTCAAAGTTACCCTTGGCGTGTTGGGAGTTGCGATTCTTGCTGGCGCCGGAGTGTACCTGGTTCCGCGCCTGGGCAGGACCTTGCCTGGTGCAGTGAAAGAAGATATGGAAGCCAGTATCGGCGAAGCGGGGCGAGCAGAGCCAACACTCCTACCAGGAGAAGCGATACCGCTTTCGCAAGGCCAGGCCCTGGGTGCTATTGTGTCCGTCGAGCAAGAAGAGGATCTCGAGGACTTTATCGTTCACTACACCTGGAACGATTCGCCGACATGGGACGTAAAGAACCGATGCCTGATGCTCGCCGGCCTGAGGGAAGAGGGCGTCCCCGACCTCACCCAGGCTGCGAAGGACTTTGCAAAGCTGGTTAAGATTGCTTCCAGGTCGTTGTCGATGGGCCCGTTGTCGATATCAGGTGACTGGGGCGTTTTGGTCTGTGCGAAGCTCGACTGGGAGCCTGAAACAGACCAGGATGCCGCGTCGGGAGCTTACGTGGCCTCCATCGACCTTGAGCCCCCCATGACTACGCTCTCGGGCACCGGCGTGGTAGTTTTCCAGATTTTTGACTTTCGCAAACTGACCTCACCAAGGCCAGTTTCAAACCTGTATATGGTAAAAGCCAGTTTCTGAGGGTTGAGGCGCGAACTCTGGAATTTGAGGGACGCCGGGTACATGGCAAAGTTCGGCTGTGGGGTCCTTGCATGGCTGTATCACCATCATTAAGCAGTGGCGCTCACGCCAATTATGCCAGTTTCAGCAGAGGCGTCTCTTGACATCTACCCTCGCCCAATATGACCTGTCGCAGACTTTTGGAACAGTCTCGGAGGTGAGCAATATGAGGGCGAACTGTGGTATGGCGCTGCTGGTGTGTATTGTCGTTGTGCTGGCGGGATGTGGGACTAAGGGCAGTGCGGAGCACGACGAAGAAGCAGAGAAGGTGTTTGCGCAGGGAAAGGAGATCTACCTCCACGACCTGACGTGGACACGCCAAGACGCTAACTTCTCCGGCACGGTCAAGTACAAGATCAATTGGCCGAAAGAGGAAGTGGGCCTGATAAGGGGCTCGTTCATGTTCCAGGGGTGCGATCGCAGTACAGGGCGGTTGTTGGGCGGCAGCGTATTCATAGACAACTCCGCGGGACGTGACCTGCCGTATAACAGGAAGGACGGCAGCAAGGGCGAGATGTCGTGGTCTTGCCCTGTACCGAGGCCGGAGCGGCCAGGTGTTAACATCGTGATGACTGTGTCCGCCCTTTACATCTCGATCCCGACGCAGCTAGATGCCAAATTCCATAGCAACGCCGTTTCTTTCGCCACGGATCAGGCCAGTGGGCCAGCCGCACCGTAGACCGCCCTGGCGCCTCGCAGCCCGCAGCATTGGCTTGGTTTCTCGCCAGGCGGGGGAATTCCTATTGACATACACTGTGCGAACGACTCAACGGCAACGAATTCACTGTGCTTGCTGCGCTCGGCGCAGCCGGCAGATTGGGCAGTAGGTCGCATTGGTAGGTTCCCCGCAGATGGCGCAGGTCCTTTGCATTTCTTCGGCCTCCGCCGGCTTCATCGCCTTGAGCATGGTGTGGGCGAACTGAATGGTGCCCATCGGCGCTTTGGCCTCGAGCAGCTTGAAGATCTCCTTGAAGCGGTGGCCGGCCGGGTCAAATTCGGGGCATACGGCGTCGGTACAGGGTACGTCAAGCAGATTAACATAGACATCTGTGGCGGTTTCTGGGGTGAAGTACAGCGGCTTAATCTTGCGGGGGCGGTGTGAGGCCGGCTCGAGCATCGGCCGGGGAGCGTCCAGGCGACCGGAAAGAATGCCTTTCAGCATGAACTGGAGGATGTCATCGAGGGTGTGGCCGGTGGCCAGGACCTGGACATCGAGGCGGTCGGTGAGGCGATTCAGAAGTGCCCGACGAACGGCCCCGCACACGCTGCACTGGCGAAACTGCCCTACCGGCTCGATTCTCACGCCCTCATCGGCCACTTTGGTCACATGCAGTTCGATGCCCAGGTGGTCGCAAAGCCTGGCCGCGGTCTGCTCGCCGGTATCTGAGAATTCGCCGAGGCCCATGTTGACGTGCAGGCCGACGATGCTGATACGCAGCCGCGCGCGCAGCGAGTTCATGATATGGGCCAGCGTGGCGCTGTCTTTGCCACCCGAAAGCGCAATACCTATCGTATCGCCGCGTTTGTACATGAGCCGGCGCCGCATCAGGCTTTCAACGCGGCGCTGCACGAAGCCGGGGAAACACTCGCTGCACAGCGCCTTGCCGAATTCGCTGATGCGGATCAGCTCGCCCTCGGCCTTGCAGACCGCGCAGCTATCATCGTGAAATACAAGCCGTGAATGCAATGGGGTTACCTTCTGAGCGGATTGGTGGATGTGGAGACAATTCCGGAATTCGCGTGGAGACAATTGCCGAATTGTGAATTGCTGGGGCTACAAGCGCATGGCTTCTATTTCTTCGGCCGCCAGCCTCTGGCTCATCTCGGTGAGTGTGACGGCGGCTATCTGCTCGGGCTGGTGCAGCACCAACGGCACTCCGAGTTCCATCGCGGTTGCGCAGGCTTCAGCGGCTGGCGGTATCACTCCCACGATTCTGCAGTCGAGGCGGGCCTCTATTTCGGCCAGTTCAACTTCCGAATAGGAAGCGCCGATGCTAACAACTACCGCTCCGATGATGTCCAGGCTGACGTCCCAGGCTTTCAATTGATCTATTCTGACTTTGCCAGCTTTTACGCAGTAGGATTCGGGCTGCAGAACCACGCCCACATAGTCACTGAGGCGGATGGCGAGCTGAGTTGCCGCCGACAGGTTACAGGGCAGGTCAATGATCGTGTAGTCAGAGATCCCCTGCAAGGCCTTGATGACGATGTTGGCCTGTTCGGGTTCGATCTCTATGAACTCATCAGCCGTCTGCGGTCCGAACACTACACGAGGCCCGTAGGGGAGGCTGAATAGTCGTGCTTCCAATTCATTCCTCTCCAGAAGAGCGTCCGCTGAGACACGCAGCAAATGGCTGAGGTTGTAGTCTGGAGCGAGGTTGAGCTGCAGGGCAAGGGTGCCATAGTCGGAGCGCAACTCCAGAATGGTGACTTTATTGTTCTCACGGGCCAGGGCGGCGGCAACATTGGAGACAACGGTCGTAGTCCCTACGCCACCTTTGGCACCGATAAGAGCAATGACCCGGCCAAGTGGTTCTTCCTGCGCCGCGCGGAACTGCTCGGACTGGACACGGTGTCGTTCGACAGCGTAGCGGATCGAGCGCGCCAACGCGGCTCCGGCAATCTGACCCTTGACCACGCAATCCTGTGCGCCTGCTTGCATCGCGCTCATCGCCATGACATCATCGTCAATTCTGGTCAGTACAACAATCGGCAGGTCGGGTGCGCGAGCAGTGGTCTGGTCAAGGCTGGTTATCCCGGCACTGTCCTGCAGGTCAAGCTCCAGTATGATTACGTCGAAGTCCTGAACATCGAGAATCAGCAGGCCCTCGGCAAGCTGCAGGACATGCGTAAACTCAAAATCATTGACGCCAGCTTTTGAAAAGGATTCGCGCAGTTGATCGACATCGTCCGTAGAGTCGTCGATCACGAGTGCTTTGATAATTGCGTTGTCCATAAGCTATCCTCCCGCCGCCGACAGCTCTGACGACCTCGGGTTGCCCTTCGACGTTGCTCCCTTCGCCTCCTCGACAGGCTCAGGGCCTTCAGCAAGCTCAAGGCAAGCCCAACTGCGCGCCCGTGAACAATACGCGCCAACGCTCCTCGGCTTTGTGCCCCCACGTGCCACTATAGGATACTAATTTCGCGGCAGTATTACAATATCCATTTGCCAACTTTGTCCGTTTTTGTAGAGGGGAACGCCGACCGGCAGCGGAATTATCTCGCTGACAACGAGGCGACAACATGGACTCAAGAGCGGCCGCTAGTGCCGAAAAGGAGTGAACTTCATGGCCTACCAACCAGGCTGCTTCAACCGACCCTGGAGCCGGTTGAGGTACGAAGATGCGCTTCGGGGAATTGCCGAGGCGGGCTTTGGCCACACCGGCCTGATGCGCCAGCAGGGCGAGGCGCTGATAAGCGCCGCCTCCGACGACGAGCAGGTGGCGTACGTCAACAATGCCGTCGCTGAAGCGGGGCTTCAGATGAGCACGGTGCTGGGCACATTTGACCTCAGCGGCTGTGTTGATCGCGCGGTCGCCGAACTGGGCACGCTGCTGAAAAAATGCGCCGCCGTGAGCGCCGAGTACTTCCTGAGCTGCGGCGTGGCTGATGAGACCAAACGCGAGGCCTATTACGAAGTGATGCGGGAGGGTGCTGCCATCGGTGCCGAGCTGGGTGTGATGGTGACCCTGAAGCCGCACGGCGGCATATCAATGCACGGGGCCGACCTTCTGCAGGCGGTCGAGGCCATCGCCCACCCCAACTTCGGCATCTACTACGACCCGGGCAATATGCTCTACTACGGGGGCTTCGACCCGGTGAAAGAAGCGCGCATGGTCGCGCCCCATGTCGTCGGGATCTGCGTCAAGGACTGCACCGGCCACCAGGAAGGCGTCGAACTGCTGCCGGGCGAGGGCATGGTGGATTTCGCAGGCGTATTCGACGCGCTGCGGGATGGCGGCTTCGACCACGGGCCGCTGCTGGTCGAGTGCCTCGGCGGCGAAGACTATCAAGACACTACCGCCAGAGCCAAGCAGACCCACGCTTTCCTGGAGCAGTTCCTGGGGTGAGCAAACCACGTACTACCTCAGCTTCACGGCTTCGCCGGTGTCCATTGATTTGTTTGCCGCCAGGACCACTTCCAGGCTTTTGACCGCATCGGCGTAATCGCTCTTCAGCAGCGATTGGTCGTTCTTGGCGATCGCAGCGATGAAGGTATTGTCAAGCTCGGCAAGGGGATCAGCCTTCACAGTCATGAACTCCGCGTCGCCGTTGCCGTGGATGATGTTCAGTGACCGGCGCTCCGAATACTTCAGCGAAAGCTCCCTGCACCACACGTCAATGCCACTCTTGTTATTAGCGCCGGCGAAGCAGGAGGAGAATATCGTCCCGCACAGCCGGGAGACGAATTTGAGATTGACCGCGCTGGCATCCTCGATGTCGTAGTTTTCCAACTCGGTCACCAGGCCCCTGGAGCCCACGGCATGGACGCTCTCGATTTCGCCGAACAGATAGCGGGCGGCGTCAAAGATGTGGATGGTCTGCTCGACGGCCTGGCCACCGGATTGCGCCTTCACGCGCCACCACGGTACCATCGGAATGCCGCCCATCCAATAGCCCATCATCAGGCCGGGCTTGTTGTCGGCCAGGACCTGTTTCATCCTGGCTATCACAGCCAGGTAGCGGTCCTGGAAGCCCGCTGTCGAGATGATGCCGGCTTTCTTGATTGCTTGCTCGTTGGCCCGGGCGGTGTCCATATCCAGAGCCACCGGCTTTTCCACGAATAGATGGAGACCGGCCGCTGCGGCCATTGTCTCCTGCTGCTCGTGCGCAAAAGGCGGCACTCCCACATACACCGCATCCAGCTCCGCCTCCCCGATCATCGTCTCGTACGCCGTGAATGCCTCTGCGTCATATTCGGCAGCGGCCTTGTCCGCGCGTTCCTGCTCAATGTCGCATACGGCAACGACATCGGCGTCGGGATTGGCGGCAATGCTTCTCATGTGGTCATTGTTGATACTCCCGCACCCAATGAACCCAACTTCGATCGCCATAATATTCACTCTCCTATTTGAGACTCCGACAGGTTGCGTGGCATTTCGCCACTGCGGGGATTTATCCTTGCAATTCGCGTGGTTGTGACTAGCCAAACATCAGGCACTAATGCTTCAGGGCAAGGTGCTGACAGGTCTTGCAATTGTGGGGAGGGGGTGATAGACTACAAGCTGTAGTAGATTTTCCGGGCGTTTTGAGGAGCTTTTATCATGTACTGTGGGAAAACCGGGCGCACATCTCACATAGTTATTGCCTGCATCTTGAGCATGGCAGCGGCCAACCTGGCGGTCGCCGGACAGGTGACGCCGCAGAAGATCGCCGAGAAGATGAGCAGAATTGTCAAGCAGAGATGGACGTGTAAGAACCTGCAGATCAAGGTCGTGCCGTTTCAGAACGACAGTCTGACGCAGGCCGGTCGGTTCCAGGCCATTGTCTTCAAGGCCGACTCGATTTCGCGCAAGGGCATTACGGTCGCCCCCATCTATGTGAAGGCTTTTGACGTGACTCTGGATTTGTACACGCTGTATTACAAGAACGAGATCAAAACCAGCAAGCGGAAGAATACGACAATTAATGCCAAAATAAGTGAAACTAGCCTCAACAAGCTACTGGCGATGAAAGATATGCCGATTAAGAATCCGAAAGTGGATTTCGGCACCGGCAAGCTCACCTTCACCGGCAAGTACCAGGCCATATTCGGCCACAACCTGCTGATGGAGGCAAAGCTTGAGGTGGCTGACCACCGCAAAATCAATCTGATCCCGACCAGGGTCAGCGTCAATGGCGTGCCACTGCCTTCGGGACCGGTCAGGAGCCTGCTCTCCAAGCTGAATCCACTACTCGACCTGCAAGACGTACCCTTGTCGCCTACGCTCGACAGCCTCACCATCACTCCGACCAGTATCATCCTGAAGGGCTGAGGTGTTGTCGTAATTTCCGATCGAAGACGCCCCCGGGCCGGCGCGCTACTGCGCCGGCCGCTTTCTTTGTGGCAGGGCATCGGCGAGTTGAGGCGAATGTTACGCAGGTGTACATGCCCAATAGCATCTCAGGAGGCCACCAGATGCGTTGCACGTGGATGATTGTCCTGGTACTCTTACTCGCCGTATCAGCAGTTGTCGCCCAGATGGGGGAAGAGGTGCCGCCAGTTTTTACGGAGGACTTCGAAGCGCCTGATGAAGCCGGCACGCTGCCCAAGGCCTGGACACATTTCACCGAGGTGCACACCATAAGCCTGTCCACCGAACAGGTCCACGGCGGCAAATACAGCCTCAAGCTGGTGGACGAAGACCCGGTCAATGCAGTCGGCCTGCGCAGTTCCCATATCAAGGTTGAGCCGGGCAAGTACGTCTGGGTGAGCTGGTGGTACTACGGCGAGCAGGGCAATAACCAGTCCATGTATATCGAGTTCTGGACCGCCGATGGCAAGCGGCCTCAGAACCACGCACGGTCATGGGGCTCTCCCGGCAGGGGCAAGTGGATCCGCCAGACGAAGCGCACGAAGGTGCCCGCGGACACGGCGACGATTACGCTGCATGCCAATAGCTACTCAGCAAATGTGGCGACAGGCTATTTCGACGATATTGAATTCGGCATTGGAGCGAAATCCATGTATGATCGCACACCCCAGCCTCCGTCTGATGTCAAACATCCCTGCGGCCTGTACAAAGGGGCCGACATCGAGCGGGCAAGACGCAACATCGAAAAGTACGCCTGGGCCAAAGCGACGCTGGCGGGCTTTGAGTCCGCTTCGAAATTCTGGATGGACTGCACTGATGAGCAGCTCTCCTACTGGATACCGGATATCACTCCCTTCAGGGTTGTTGACTGTCCCAAGTGCCATGCCGGCTGGCGCTTTGCGTGGAGTGGCAACGATAAGCAGATCGAGTGCCGCAGCTGCGGTTTCACCTGGCCCGATCCCGACTATCCCGAGGACAAAGTCCAGACATTCCCGGACCCAGTCGGCGACGAGCAGGAGATCCCCTATTATGAAGGCACGCCTTCGACGGTCTATGGCTCGGCCAAAAGTCCCACCTACCGTCTCAGCGGGCGGCTGCGCTACCACCGCATCGGTAGGCTGAGCAGCCTGGGCAACCTCGGCAAGGCGTACGCCTTTACCGGAGATATGGCCTATGCCGAAAAGGCCAGGAAGGTGCTGCTGAGACTTGCGGATGTGTATCCGCACTATCTGCCGCATGACTGGGGGCGCATCTTCGAGGATTACAGCAATCTGCAGTCGGGCAAGATGTCGGGCTGGAAGCTGCATGACGCCGGTGTGTTCATACAACTCGCGACCGCCTATGATCTGACCTACAACAGCGGGGTGTACAGCGATGAGGACAAGGTGAAGATCGAAGAGAACTGCTTCCGCGAGTTCGCCCGCCTGATGACAGAGACCAGCCCGCGCGGTTGCTGCATCAACGATGGCCCCACTGCAATGGCCGCCGGAGCGCTGGCCGGGCTGATGCTGGGCGACCACAAAGCCATCGCCTGGGCAATCGAGCCGCCGGACGGCCTCCTCGGCTTTCTCGAAGACTATTTCTATCGTGACGGTCACTGGTATGAGGCCTCGCCATCTTACGAGGGCATGACCTTAGGCCGCCTGTACGTGACGCCTGAGGCGTTGCGCGGCTACAGCGATCCGCCCGCCTACAAAGAAGACAACCGCTATGACCACCTCGACCTCTTCCGGCATCCGCTGATGAAAAAGATACTGGTTGCCGGCGCTCCCGAGACAATGCCTGACGGCTGCCTGCCGGCGACAAATGACTCGACGCTGGGTGCCAGGTATCCGCGCGCCCGCACCGAGCAACAGTACTTCTGGTACCCGACCGAGTATAATATGCGGCTTATGGCCTGGGCGTTCGGGGGTAATATCGGTGACACCGGCGGCGAATACGCCCTGTTCCGCCGCGAGCCCGACCTGGATTTCTCAGACGTCAAGCCACTGCAGGCGTCGGCCAAGAGCATCGTGCGTCCTGACGTGGGCTGGGCGATCATGCGCACCGGCGACGGCCGCAGCGACGCGGCGCTGATGATTGACTACGGCCCGTACGGCAGCGGCCACGGGCACCCGGACAGGCTCAACATCATCTATTACGATTTCGGCAAGGAGATGGTCACTGATCTGGGCTACCTGGGCGCCGGTCATCCCATCCACCCGTGGATCAGATGCACCGCCTCGCACCACCACGTCATCGTGGATGGCAAGCCGCAGGCACGGGCCGCCGGAGAGCTCGAAGGCTTCTGCGGCGATGGTAATGTGCAGGCGACGATAGCCTCAGCGCCCGCTGTTTACAAGGACATCGTGGACACTTACCGCCGCTATCTGCTGTTTGTGGATCACGGCATCGGCAGGCGCTACCTCGTGGACCTTTTTGAAGTCGAGGGCGGCCAGGATCACCAGTACGGCTTCCACGCCGATGGCGAGGTATTCAAGCCTCCTCTATTCCCCTACCAGGATGTTGATCCCAAGGAGCTCGGCGAGGGCGGCACCGGCTACAGTTGGCTAAAGCAGGTCAAGCGGGCCGATGCGCCGCTAGCGTTTGTCGCCGAGTGGATCAGCGACGGGGAAACGAACCTGGGCACGCGCCTGCACATGATGGCCGCTGAGCAGACCAAACTCATCTACGCCAAGGCTCCCGGTCTGCGCAATCGCTCGACCCCGTTTGCCGAGGTGGACATGTACAAGGTCTTGGTCCAGCGCCCGGGGCCTGAAAACATGTTCCTGTCGGTCATCGAAGCCTTCAAGGGCAGTTCGGACTTGCAGGCCCGTGAGCTGGCTGCCAGGACCGAGGCCGGCCAGGCCCGCGCTGTCGAGGTCAAGTATGAGGACATGGTGGACATCACCGTCATCGCCGACGAAGAGGCGGCCGCCGGCGCGATTGCTGTCCCGGAGTATCCTGCGCTGAGCTTCACCGGCAGGATGGGTTTTGTCAGCCTGCAGGGCGAGACGCTTCAGCAGATGTGGATGCTCGGCGGCGAAAGCATCGCATACGGCACCGTCAGCCTTGAGAGCACTCCCAGATACCAGGGCAAGATCCTGTCGCTGGACCAGGAAAACTACACGGTGGCAGTGGATTGCGACATCCCGGCCGGCAAATCCTGGGCCGGCCAGCAGATGATGATCGCCGGACGCTCCGATGGTGCGTACGTCGTTGAGCAGATCGTGCGCGACGGCGAGCAGACAACGATCGAGCTAGCCGGTGAGCCGATATTCGCTCTGAAACCGGACGACAGTTTCACGATTGTGCCGACCGCCAGCATGACAATGCTGGCTGAAAACACCTGGCACCTGCAGGGCGAAGTGGCGCAGTTGCGTCTCGTGGACGGGAAGACTTTGCCGGACGGGCGGGTGATGGTTCCCGCCAACAGCAGCAGCAAGCAGCGTCAGGTCTATGCCAGGGTCCCGGGCGGCCAATGGCAGCCGATGCCATATTCCGCCGATAAGGGCCAGATAACCGTGCGCTTGAGCCCGCAGGAGTTGGATGCCTCGGAGGTATGGCTCTACCTGGCTACCGGGCCTGTTGACCTGCACGATGCTGACGCGCCGGTGCTGACTGCGATCAGCGCCGATGGCCGCGAACTCAGCGTCGGCGACGACTTGGGCTACGTGGCCTCGGCCACGCGGATCAGCTTGACATTCGAGGATGAAAGTCGGCTTCTGGCCGGCAGCGTGAAGGCGGTTCTTGTGGGGCAGCGCGCGGGCGTTGTGCCACTGTCGGTTCACTCCCGCCAGCTTACCGGCCGCGATGCGGGCAAATGGCGCATCACGCTGCGACCCGACGGGGACCGCATGGCCGAAGACGAATACGCTCTCTGTGTCCAGGTCAGCGATGTGCTGGCCAATTTCGCATACTATGATCTCAACTTCACCACGCTCGGATATATCCTACCCTTTGAAAGCATCCCGATAATCGCCTCCAGCGGCAAGGTCAGCAAGCCTCTCGGCGGGCTTGACACGATGTTTTATCGCAGCCAGGAGCCGGGCGATTTTCTGACCTACGAGTTCAAGCCGCCGATTGACGGAAAGTGCCGCCTGCTGTTGCGCTATACGCGATACAGCGGCTACGGCATCTTCCAGGCGTATCTGGACGAGGAGCGGATTGGGGAGCCGGTTGACATGTACTTTGCGGGCCTCGATCCGCGCGGCGGCATCGCTGACCTGGGCGCACACCAACTCAGCCCGGGGCCCCACACTCTCAAGCTGGAGACAACCGGCAAGAACCCCAAGGCCGAGAGCTGCTACATCGGCGTATGCGATCTTATCTTCCGACCTGCCGAGTAATAATTCGCGGAATTGCGGAAAAAACTTCTCAGGCAAGAAGGACTCCCTGCCTGCAAGCAAGAATAGAGCGGCAACGTTGCAGCAAATGTCATCCAGGGAGATGCAGCAAATGAAGCTGGCGGTCGGCTTGCGAGAGACGTCTGACGAGTACTACCGGTTCCTCGCGCAGTTGGGCGTCCATTACGTCAAGTTCAACCTATGGGATGAACTGATGAGCGAGCCGGGCGCGTGCGGAGTGATGAAGGCTGACGCACTCCGCAAGCTGCAAGAAACCCTCAAGCCTTACGAGATGCAAACCTACGTATTCCTGCTCCCCCAGGGCCCCAACACCCAGTACTGGCATGCCCGCTTTGGCAGATCCCCTGAAGCCGACAAAGAGATCGAAAACGTATGTGAGACGATCCGTGTATGTGGCGGCTGTGGTCTGCCGGTGATCGAGTGGACCTGGTCAATCCCGGATGTGTATGGCCGGATTGGTGCCGCGCCTGTCGCCCGTGGCGGAGCTACGACCCCCCGCTTCGATTATTACCTCATCAAGGACACGCGCCCCCCGTACGCCGTGGACATGAGCGCGGAGGAGATGTGGGAAAACATCATCTACTTCATGGAGCGCATCATGCCGGTGGCCGAGCAGGCGGGCGTGCAGATGGCGATGCATCACCACGATCCTCCCACCGAGGTGCTGGCGGGCGAGGCGCGAATCCTCAGCAACTTCGAGGGCATGAAGCGGCTGATCGAAGAAGTGGACAGCCCGGTCAATGGCTTCAACATCTGCCAGGGCTCATTGTCCGAACAGGCGGGCGTTGATGTGCTGGCCGTCATTCGCTATTTCGGGGAGCGCGGCAAGATCAACCACTGCCATTTTCGCAATGTCAAGGGCTCGGTGCCCGTATATGACGAGGCCTTCATAGACGACGGCGATGTGGACATGTATGAGGCGATGAAGGTGTATAAGCAGGTCGGATACCAGCACTGCTTCATACCCGACCACTACCCTGGAATGGTCGGTGATCCGAAGCGCCGGGCAGCTCTGGCCTACGCGGTGGGCTACATCCGCGCGCTGCTGCACGTCGTGGGCGAACTATAGCCCTGAAAAAGGGGACAGAGCCTTTTCTTGAATACAGTTGTAAGGAGATATGAAACAATGAAAGTCGGCGACCAGGTAGGCAATGTCACTGATGAAGAATGTACGTTCCTTGCCCAGTTGGGTGTGCATTACGTCCGGATTACTTCATGGAAGGTGACGATGAGCGAGCCGGGTGCCTGTGGCGTGCTCCAGGCCGACGAGGTGAAGAAGCTGCAAGAAGTTCTCAACCCGTATGACATCGATGCCTACATGTTCCTGCTGCCACAGGGCCCCAATACGCAGTACTGGCACGCGCGTTTCGGGGATCACCCGCTGCGCGACCAGGAGATAGATAACGTCTGCGAGACCATCAAGGTCTGTGGCGACTGCGGCGTATCGGTGGTGGAGTGGACCTGGTCAATCCCGGATACCTTCGGCCGCGTTCCGGGACCTAATACCGCGGGCCGAGGCGGAGCACACGTGTCGCGCTTTAACTACGACCTCATCAAGGACAAGCGCCCCGACTACGCGGTGGACATGAGCGCCGAGGAAATGTGGGACAATATCATCTACTTCATGGAGCGCATCTGCCCCGTCGCCGAGCAGGCCGGTGTCCTGATGGCCATGCACCCCCACGATCCCCCGACCGAGTGGCTCGCCGGCGAGGCCCGCATCATCAACAGCCCCGAGGGCATGAAGCGCATGATCGAAGAGGTGGACAGCCCGGTCAACGGCTTCAATATCTGCCAGGGGACCGTCGCGGAACAGGCCGGCACTGACGTGCTGGCTTTGCTCCGCTATCTCGGCGAGCGCGACAGAATCAATATGGTCCACTTCCGCAATGTCAAGGGTACCGTGCCGGTCTTCGACGAGAGCTTCATTGATGACGGCGATGTGGACATGTATGAGGCAATGAAGGTGTACAAGGAGGTCGGCTACCGGCACGTCTTCGTTCCCGACCATTGCCCGGGCATGACCGGCGATCCGACACACAGGGCCTCCCGCGCCTACGCCATCGGCTACATTCGGGCCCTGCTCCACGTCGTGGGCGAACTCTAGCGGGGAAAGGGACAGAGCAGGATGAAACTCGGCAGCCGTCTGAATTGCTTCGACGATGAGGAGTATCGCTTTGTTGCGCAACTGGGCGTTCATCACGTGGGCATTCATGGACGTGAGGAACTGATGAGCGAAGCGGGCGAGTGCGGGGTGGTCAAGGCTGACGAACTGCGCACGCTGCAGGAGACGCTGAAGCCGTACGAGATCGAGCTCTACGTGCTTGTGCTGCCACAGCGGCACAATACGCAGTACTGGCATGCGCGTCTGGGCGATCCCTCGCTGCGTGACAAGCAAATCGAGGACGTCTGCGAGACCATCCGAGTCTGCGGGGGCCTGGGCGTACCTATCGTGGAGTGGACCTGGTATATCACGCGGATCTGCGGGCGTGCGTACCCGCGCTACGAAACCGGGCGCGGCGGGGCGCTCGTATCGTTCTTCGACTATGACCTCGTCAGAGATGAACGCCCCGAAGGCACCATTGAAATGAGTCCTGAGCAGATGTGGGAAAACATCATCTATTTCATGGAGCGCGTCATGCCGGTGGCGGAGCAAGCCGGTGTGCGAATGGCGGTGCACCCGAACGATCCCCCGACACAGGAACTGGGAGGCGAGGGCCGCGTCCTCAGCACCTTCGACGACATGAAGCGGCTGGTCGCCGAAGTGGACAGCCCGGCCAACGGCTTCAATATCTGCCAGGGCACAGTTGCCTCGATGGCTGATACCGACGTGCTGGCTTTGATTCGCTATTTCGGACAGCGCGACAGGATCAGCCACTGTCACTTCCGCAATGTCACCGGTACCGTCCCGCGCTTCAAGGAGAGCTTCATAGACGACGGCGACGTGGACATGTACGAGGCGATGAAGGTCTATAAGGAGGTCGGGTACCAGCACATGATGATGCCCGACCACATGCCGACAATGGACGGTGACGAGACCCGGCGAGCCTCCCGCGCCTACGCCATCGGCTACATCCGCGCCCTGCTACATGTCGTCGGCGAGCTGTAACCACCTCTCGCCTCAGCTATTCCCTCTTTCCCCCTGTGGCTGTATAATCACTGGTGCAGCCACAGCTTATTCCGCAGCACTCAGAGAATCGCCAATGGATGCAGGTTACGCCCGAGGCAAGACAATTCTCGCCGTGACGACAGCGGCAACGTTGGTGCTGGCGCTGGTTGCCGTGGTGTTCATCGCGGCCCAGGTCGGCGAGGGCCCTGCGATACCTGCCTGGTTTGTACTGGCCGGGCTGGGTGTCGCGGGCGTGGTGCAGCTACTGGTGCTGCTGGTCGCCTCGGCTATCGAGATCAGCCGCAAGGTGACGTGGATTGCCGCCATGGTGCTGCTTGCTGGCGGGCTGCCGCTCAGCGGCGTGTGGGTCGCCAGCTTCAATATCCCTGTCTCGACTGTCCACTGGCACATACTCGCCTTCTTGCCGGGCTTGCTGGCACTGCTTTTCTGCTGGCTTGCAGGCAGTGGCGCGAGGAGATGGCTCTTGTTGGGTGTCGGGGTCCCCCTTGTTTCGCTCGCTCTGGGGCTTGCCGCCGTCGCGCATTTGTTCATGATGTTCGTCCTGGCTGTCCCCTGAGGCACGCGGCAAGGGGATCAGGTTGGTTGTGGACATGTCAGAACGCCGGAATATGGAAAACAGACTACTGAAACACCAGAGGAGCCTTGGCCGCGGCGCGGCGGCCTTCCTGATCCTGGCCATCATCATCACTGCGTGGCAGGCATTCGCGGCGCTCTCGGGTTCTCTCGACTTCGAGTTGCGGCGTGACTGGCCGTTTGTACTGTTTCACTTTGCCCCGGGTGGCCTTCTGCTGGCCGTGTGGCTGCTGTGGCGCAGGTTCCCCGACCGCGTTAACACAATAGCCTGGGCCTTGGGAGCCGTGTTCCTGCTCGGCGGGCTGTGGGCTGATTACTTCTGGATTTCTGGCTACGGCACACACATACTGTTCCTCCTTCATTTCTGTAATCTGATCCCTGGCGTACTCATCCTGACGCTCACACTTATGGCGACCCGCGACCCCAAGCTGTCGCATGTGCCTCTGGGCTGCGGCGCGCCCGTGATGGTCGTCATCACACTCATCCTGCTTTCCGTCAATCATATGCTCTCATGGTTCATGCCCATACGCACACCAGCGCGTTACGATCACGTTCTGCAAAAGTACCGATCCGCGGAGTTTATCACCCACTTTCCCCGGTCCATACCGGGCGCCGCCGAGAATGTACGGTTTCACTATCAACCGATGATTATGCAGGGCGCCGGTTTCATGGAGCTGCGCTTTGTGCTGGATGCAGGCGAGCTGGCGAGGGTGCGTAAATCAATGCGTCGCCTCGGCCAAGTTGACGAGAAATCTCAGATGAAGCCTCGCGACCATTTCTACGGTCCCTCGCGCGATGACCTGAGCAGCTTCGACGAGCACGCCGAGTTCATGACCGAACCGGCTAACCACGGGCACTCGGGGGGCATAGCGCTCAACTCGACCACAGGCGAGGTGCTCTACTGGGCAGCGTTCTGGTAAGGGCCGTCGGTCGTCAGCTCCCTTCGCCACTGTATGCCCGAGCGGCATTCTCCTGGAACCATTCTTGCAGAAGATGTAGAATGTTCACGCTTCTGCGCCGGGTGGGGGAAGAAAAGGAGAACCGTTATGCGGATACGTTGCTTTCGATTGATTGGAATCCTTCTGGCGGTCACGGTCGCTTGCTGCCTCACGCAGGCCCAGCCGGCCGACCGCGAGGTGCTCGTCCAGACCTCTACCATTGACGCGCTGCTGGCAGGGGTCTTCGATGGCGAGATGACTTATGCGCAGCTTTCGCAGTACGGCGATTTCGGCATCGGCACCTTCAACGGTCTCGATGGCGAGATGATCGCCTTCGATGGCGCGATCTGGCAGATTAAGGCCGACGGCAAGGCCTATCGCGTTGATCCGGCGGCCGCTCACACTCCGTTCGCCGCCATGACATTCTTCGACACCGATTACTATGCCCAGGTGCCGGCGGGCATGGATTTCGCGGCTCTGACGAAGCTTATTGACAGCCTGGTGCCGAGCAGCAACTATTTCTACGCCATCCGCGTGGACGGGGTCTTCAAATTCATGAAGACGCGCAGCGTGCCGGGCCAGAAAAAGCCCTATCCGCCGCTGGTCGAGGTCACAAAGAATCAGCCGGAGTTCGAGTTTCACAATGTCGTCGGGACGATAGTGGGGTTCCGCTGCCCGCCGTTTGCCAAGGGCGTGAACGTGGTCGGGGATCATCTGCATTTCCTGAACATCGCCCGCACCGGCGGCGGCCATGTCCTGGCTTTCGAGGTCGAGCAGGCCGTCATTTCAATTGATCTGACCAGCCGCTATTATCTGATGCTCCCGACGACTATCGTGGACTTCGCAGGCACTGATCTGAGCAAGGACCGCGAGAAGCAACTGCACGAGGCGGAGAAAGACAAGTAGCCACGCCGCCACAGGTACTTATACCAGCGCCGTTCTGTAGGGCGGGGACTTGTGCCCCGCCGCCGCAGCTATTATACGACCGGCGCGGGACAAGCCCGCGCCCTACAACAGGGCTTCGAGGCAATACACGACCAGTCTCGAGAATAACCACTAGGCCGCCGTCATCCACGCCTGGGCATTCTTGTAGAAGATCGCCGCGCTGTCCTCTTCGGACAACACCGCCTCTTTCATCTTCAGCAGTGCCGCGTCCATGTACTGATATGGGGCGTGGGTACCGAACACGATGCTGGCCGCTCCGATCTCCGCGACCAGCTTCTCCACTCCGCCGGTGCCCTCGAGGTTCGATATCTCCACATACAGGTTGGGCAGCGATCTGATGTCCTCGGCGATGCCCATGATCTCAGCCGTCTTGATATTGCAGAGCACGATACTAACTTCGGGGAACTTTAGTGCCACCGCCCCGGCCTCTGTCACTGCCACCGGCGGCACCATGCAGCGCGGGTGATGCAGCCGCTCGTCGTACATTCGCAGGTGGATGCTCACCGTGACGCTGTGCTCTTTCGCCGCTGCCATCAGGTCAGTGAGGCATCCATCTCCCAGCTCGTAGCTGTGATAGTTCGGATATAGCCGCACCCCGACGCAGCCGCCGTCAACCGCTTCCCCGAAGTCGCGTTCCCAGTCCGGGAAATTCGGGTTGATTGCTGCATGTGGGATCAGCCTGTCTCGGTGCGGCGCGATGGCTTCGATCAGCCAGTCATTCGCCGGCCGCACATCCCCGTAGAGCAAGCCCTGAAACGGCGCGACACAGGCCTGCGTCACCCCGCAGCGGTCCATCAGGGCGACAAAGTCGTCGGGCTGCGAATTCTCCAGGTGCCGAAACGGCCAGTGGCCCAGATGCGCATTGCAATCTATTATCATAGCTTGAACATCCTCACTGCATTGTCGCCGAGTATCATGCGGCGGTCGCTGTCCGGTATTTCGGCCCCGATGACCTTGGCCAGTTGCGAGGCGAAGCTGCGGCCCGAGGCGTCTGAGCCGTAGAGCACCCGCTGCGCGCCGAGAAACGCCACAGCGTACTCAGTCTGGCCGGCCTCCGGGTCGCCGCCGCAGACATCTACCGCGATGTTCGGCTGATGAGACACGGTGCGGATGCCGCACTCCCAGTTGCCGCCTGAATGTGCCATTACGAATTGCGCGGCTGGGTGTCGCCGTGCCAGCTCGACGAGGTCAGCCGGGGTCGACTCGGTGGGCATGTTCCCGGTGCTCTTGATCCAGGTGTGCTGCTGAATAGGCACGTCAAGCTCAGTGGCGTACTCAACGATGGGGTCACAGTTGGGGTCATTGCACCGCCGGCACACCCACATCTTCAAGCCCTTCATCGGCCCGTTGGCAATGTAGCGCTCCATAAGCTGCAGGCTCTTGTCAACGTGATTCGGGCTGGCATACACCAGGCCGATGATGCGCTGCGGACAATGCTTGATGGCCTCCATGCCCCAGGCATTGTCCAGCTCCAATTCCTGCGCGGTGGGCTGGCGTCGTAAGCTCTCGCCCAGGGAGCATACGAGAAGATCGATTCCGAGCCGGTCGGCGTATTTGAGGCGGAAGTCCACATTGGCGGCAGGAGTCTCGCCATTGCCGTGCAGATGTACGTGGCAGTCAACAATCAAGGTGGATCGCTCCCTGTCTTAGCAGGCCGATGCGCACAAGCAAGTCGCCTGGGACTGTCGAATCTTCCCTGTGAGCGGGAGTTGCACCTGCTAGCCATTGGCGGTATTGTCGGGTATCCACACTGTTGGTGTGGGTGACACGGCGTACGCCCGCGGCCCTTCCAGCTCGTATCGCGTGGCACAGGCTTTCTAGCCTGTGAGTCCCTCGGAAGCACGCGGGCCGGTTGCACCCACTGCTTCGCAGCGGGTACCCGGCTCAGCCGGCCCCTCCTTATGGCAAAGACGACGTCTCTGCTGCCACCACCACCCAACATCACGTACCGGCAATCTTTACACACACTCCCTCTGGCCGCAGCGGTTTGTCAGCATCTGCCCACATCGGGTATAATACGGCCCTTAGCTCGCGTGATTGGCGAAGACTCTGAAGATGACACAGCCTTGACGACCTCGGGCTGGAAGCTGAGAACTGAGAAAGCAGAGCTTCCTCAGTTCTCACCTGAGCTTTGTGAAGAAAGACAAAGCTCAGGCCGAGCCACGCGTTGGTAAGCGAAGGAGACGATGGAGATGGCGAAGGAACTGTGTGTATTGGCGTATTCCGGCGGGCTTGATACCTCCGTGGCAATACGCTGGATCGCCGAGAATTACGACGTTGATGTCATTGCTGTCGCCGTTGATGTCGGCGAGGAGAAGGACTACGAGGGCATCCGCAAAAAAGGCGAGCAGGTCGGTGCCGTCGAAGCGATAGTGGTTGACGCTGTGGACGAGTTCTACGACGATCACATCCTGCCGGCGCTGGCGGCCAATCTGATGTATGAGGGCAAGTATCCCGCCTTCACGGCCCTGGCACGCCCGCTGCTGGCCAAGCACCAGGTGCGCATAGCCCAGGAGAAGGGGGCAACCTATGTTGCTCACGGCTGCACCGGCAAGGGCAACGACCAGGTGCGCTTCGAGACCACCTACCAGGCCCTGGCGCCCGAACTGAAGTGCATCGCGCCCGCTCGCGAGTGGGGCATGAGCCGCGAAGAGGCGATAGACTACGCCGAAAAGCACGACATCCCCGTGCCGGTGGGCAAGGACAGCCCGTATTCCACCGATACCAACCTCTGGGGCCGCTCGATCGAGTGTGGCCTTATCGAGGACCCGTCAGTGGAAGCGCCCGAGGACGCCTGGGAGTGGACCGTCAGTCCGCTCGAGGCACCGGAGCAGCCGACCTATGTCAAGATAGCCTTCGAGCGGGGCGCGCCGATGGCCCTCGACGGCAAACAGATGCCCGGACCGCAACTGGTCAGTACCCTCAATCAGATCGGCGGTGCCAATGGTGTCGGGCGCGTCAATATGATGGAGAACCGCCTCGTCGGCATCAAGAGCCGCGAGCTTTACGAGACGCCGGCGGCCACGATTCTACTCGCGGCCCACAAGGACCTCGAAAGTCTCGTGCTCGACCGCGAGACGATGCACTTCAAGCCGTATCTGGAGATGCGCTATGCCGAGCTGGTCTATTACGGGCTGTGGTTCACGCCGCTGCGGGAGGCCATTGACGCCTTCATGGCCGAGACGCAAAAAACCGTCACCGGCGAGGTGACGGTCAAGCTGTACAAGGGCACCGCCGAGCCGGTCGCCCGCACCTCGCCATATTCGCTGTATGACTTCGGCTTGGCAAGTTACGGGGAGGCTGACAGCTTCGACGCGAGCAAGGCGGAGGGCTTCATAGACATCTGGGCGCTGCCCGCCCGCGTGACCAATGCCGTACGCCGCAAGATGGAGCAATAGCCGGCCAACCGCCAACAATAGCGCCACACCAAAAGGGCCATCCCCAGCGGGATGACCCTTGATCTTCTTTTCCTATCCCCCTTTGATTCCCCCTTCCCTGCAGGGAAGGGGGCTAGGGGGTTAGGGGGCTAGGAAGCAGTTAGGTCCGCTGCAGCACGGATCTGTTCTAAGACGCCTTCTATTTCATTGAGCACGCGTTCGTTGGAAAAATGCAGAACCTGTAACTGTCGTGCGGCCAGGATACTATCGCGCTCGGCATCATAGTCGGCCTGAGCTTCGTGAACGCCTCCGTCCACCTCCACAACCAGACCCTTGGCATGGCAGTAAAAATCCACAATGAAGCCATCAATTACTTGCTGACGTCGGAAATGCAGGCCCTGCAGCCGGTTGGCCCGTAGTCTCTCCCACAAGATTGCCTCGGCAGGCGTCATATTGCGGCGCATCTCATGAGCCAGTTGACGCTTTTCGCGAGAGTGGTGACCAAGAACGATATCTGACTTGTCCATGCCCACCGTCCTATCCCCCTTTGATTCCCCCTTCCCTGCAGGGAAGGGGGCTAGGGGGTTAGGTTTGCCTTTCCTTCCGCCCTGCCGGGCACCTATCCCCCTTTGATTCCCCCTTCCCTACCAGGGAAGGGGGCTAGGGGGTTAGGTAAGGACAGCCGCTTGTACCAACGCCGCGCCTGTTTAGTACTTCGGCCGGCCGTCGGGGAACCAGCAGACGTCTGTGATTGGGAGGGTGTACTTGACCGGGCCGGAATAGGGCGAGTTGGGATAAAGCTTGACGTGGTGCCATTTGGCATGTCCATCGGCGAATACCAGATTGGCGCCATCATTGTGCCGCTGGGGTACGAAGAAGCTCGCATGGTTGCTTTCGCAGATGCGCCACGCGTTAGTCCCATAGTCAGAGTAGCAGCGCGTCCAGTCGGACTCTGCGATGACCACGGTCTCGGCCGCGTACTTGACTGAAGCTAGTCTGATGTAGGCTCCCCATACCGCCAGCAGGCGGTGATTGCACCCGTAGTCAACGGGGCCATAGGCGCTGCAACGCGCCACGCCACTGGTCGGACACTTCACACACCCGGCACTGGGGCACCGAAATACCTGCCAGTTCATAATGTAAGGCTGAAGCAGTTGATACCAAAACCTATTCGAGGTTGGGACATTTCGGAGAAAGCCGCACACATACGTCTCGTCGTAGTCCTGCGCGTACTGCATCACGGCCAGACCCATCTGTTTGGTGTTGCTAAGACAACTGGCCTGCCGCGCCTTCTCCCGCGCCCGAGCGAACACGGGAAACAGAATCGCCGCCAGGATCGCGATTATCGCGATCACAACCAACAATTCGATGAGCGTAAAACCCTTCTGCCTCTTCATCACCATCATCTCCATTCCGATTGCTGACCACTCCGTACGCGATACATACATATAATATATATATACATATATATATATCATGTTTTACTTCGACACTCAAGCACAATATCCTGCCGCGCAGAACAAAACACCCGCTGTCAGCGCGCGCATCTAGCCGCGGACAGCAGGACTTGCCGCCGACTTCATCTGCCGGTGCAATCCGCCCTCAGTACTTCGGCCGGCCGTCGGGGAACCAGCAGAGGTCTGTGATTGGGAGGGTGTACTTAACCGGGCCGGAATAGGGCGAGTTGGGATAAAGCTTGACGTGGTGCCATTTTGCGTGTCCATCGGCGAATACGAGATTGGCGCCATCATTGTGCCGCTGGGGTACGAAGAAGCTCGCATGGTTGCTTTCGCAGATGCGCCAGGCGTTACTCCCATAGTCAGAGGGGCAGCGCGTCCAGTCGGACTCTGCGATGACCACGGTCTCGGCCGCGTACTTGACTGAAGCTACTCTGATGTAGGCTCCCCATACCGCCAGCAGGCGGTGATTGCACGCGTAGTCAACGGGGCCATAGGCGCCGCAATAAAACGAGCCATTGGTCGGACATTTCACACACCCGGCACTGGGGCACCGAAATACCTGATAGTTCATAATGTAAGGCTGAAGCAGTTGATACCAAAACCTATTCGAGGTTGGGACATTTCGGAGAAAGCCGCACACATACGTCTCGTCGTAGTCCTGCGCGTACTGCATCACCGCCAGGCCCATCTGCTTGGTGTTGCTGAGACAACTGGCCTGCCGCGCCTTCTCCCGCGCCCGGGCGAACACGGGAAACAGGATTGCGGCCAGGATCGCGATTATCGCGATCACAACCAACAATTCGATGAGCGTAAATCCTTTCCGTGACATGATATGCCTCCCTCTAATGATTGGCTTCGCTATGTACAGCGTACCCTTACATCTTACAGATTATACGTGGCAAGTGCAGATTCCTGCCAGCATTTAAAATTATTTGCCTTGTGGGCTAGTCCGCTCTGACCATGGTCGCCGCCAGCGGAATCACAAAGGTGTTCTTACCCTCAATCTCTCGGCGCGGGAAATAGAACTGCTTGGTCGTGTCGCCCTCTATCATCAGCCCGTGGTCGTAGGTGACCACGATCACGCGCTCGCCGTCCTGCTCCACGATGCGCTCTATCTCATAGCCGTGTGTGTACCCGTTGCCGTGGGTCACGATCATCCATACGCCGCGCAGGGTGTTCCCCAGTGGCAAGTCGTCAGCGGTCACGAAGGCGTCGTACTCGTCACCATCGGCCTGCCGCAAGCCGGCCGAGATTTCGCCACGGTACGCCCCGATCTCCGTACTGATACTCCACTGCCTGCACGACAGTCGCTCCCCCTCAAAGAGCCATGCGCCAGTGGTCTGGCTGCCGACTTGGCGTACTATCCCCAGCCGGCCCCTGATGCTGATGCCGTCGGCGGTTGTGCGCTCCGGGTATGGCGGCTCGTCGAGTGTGCTGATGATGGTATCAACAGTGTCGCCGTGGGTTACGCGCAGTGCCACTACACCCACGGCGGCGGGTTCTACTGCCAGCGGCTCCACGGAGTCAATGAACGTTTTCTCGCTGAAGGGCTCCTCGATAGCCACGAAGGTGGTGGCCAGGGGCGCATCCCCCGTTCGCCGCACCACCAACTGCGGCATCCAGTAGTCGAAGGCCTTGCGGGTGTCGTGGCTGGCTTTGCGCGGCGTCAGGCTTTTCCCGAGATAGACCTGCACCTGTCCACCCGCAATCACGTGTGTGCGGACACCTTTGTCCGGCTCGTCCACATAGCGGAAGGTAGTCTGCACCAGGCCGTCTGCGCTGTCCTCCTGCACGTCACGGATGCAGCCCCAGACATTGTAGCTGGACTGTTCATCGCGTGGCTCGACCCATTCCTCGCCTTCTTCGAGCATATTCTCGCGGGTGCCGGTGAAGTTCACGTTGCACTCTGCGGTCATGTCGTGGTTGCCGCTGCCGTGGACCAGCCAGTCATGAATACTGCCGCCCCTGACGCGGAACACATCCACGACGTAGGCGTCCTGGTCCGAAACCGGCACTAGCGCCAGCATTCGCCGGTACATATCTACGTCCTCGATCTTGCGGTAGCCGCGTTTGCCGTCGGCTTCCGCCATTGACACCCCGTTGGAATCGGGGAAGAAGGCCAGGAGATCGCAGTCGCCGCCGGCCTGGTTTTGTCGGTCAACGGCCACCAGGTTGTGACTGATGGTAGAGGAACACCACCGCCGCGCCTGTGTGTGGTTGTAGCCCACATCACACAGTATCTCGCGGTCTTTGGCGAACAGCGTCAGATTAAGGTTATCGAGGTGAGAGTGGCCGTAAGCGCCGGAGAAGTGAAGCTGCGCCTGCATCTGGTGTGGGCCTTCGCCGCGGCCGAGCGAGGCGTGCCCATAGCCGGGAGTGATGGTGGAAACGGTCTTGATGCGCGGGGAGGAGCGCTGCTCGTTGGGCCAGGTATCGTGAATCGGCGAGGAGCAGCCATTGGGGAAATCCAGCACCGAGGGCGCGCGCAGTGCTCTGGCGATGAAGGGGTTATCCTTCTTCGGCTCCAGGTTGTCAAACCGCTCGCCGTATTCTTCGTCAACGTACCCGGGCGGGTCACAATAGCCGGTCAATTCGTTAAAGTTCGCCCCGATGCGCGACAGGGTCTGGTAGTGATACGATGGGGCCTCGCGCCACATGCCGTCATAGAAGCAGCCGCCGTAGAGTATCTCCAGCATCCAGTGATAGGCCCAGTGCACGTAGTGCGGCTCATTGATGACCTGACCGATCCTGGCCGTATTCATCAGGTAACTGGGCGCGATATTGTCAGTGAAATCGTCCCAGGTGTTGATGTATTCCCAGGTACCCTTGAGAAAGTCATTCTCGAACTTCTCGCGCACGTCGTAGCCGCGTATCTCGGAGAGCTTGTCGAATTCCTCACTGTCGTATATGAGGTCGTAAGTTTCGGCCATGCCAGATGGGATCTCGCTCTCCATCCACCGCCCCCATTTGCCGCCTGCTCGCGGCCAGGGCGGCTCCTGCTTGGCCGGGAAGTGGAACGCCGTAATCCACTGATATATGGCCGGGTAATGCGGATAAAGCTGGGCGATCCGGTCCAGAATCAGGGCAGCTTTTCTGGCGTATTCGGGCTTGCCTGTCGCGTGATAGGCGATCGCCAGGGCACCGGCCTGCTGCAGTACCCAGCCGCGCTTGAACGTAATAATATGAGCTCGGAAGAACATATTTATGTCCTTCTTCGGCTCGTGGTAGTAGCGGTAACTGAACGGCTCGCCCAGAGAATTGACGCCCTCGATTACCTGGTCGTCGGGGTATCTGGCATTGGGGAAGACCATGTCGCAGTATTTGCACTTCAGCTCATCAGGCCTGTCTATGCTCCATGAGAACACGCCGCTGTAGGCGCCGCCGTAGCAGTTGGGGCACTGGACGAATACCCGCATCGGCCGGTTGGGAACATAGGAGAGCATCTGCTCCTCGTCCATCGCCATGACGCGCTCTACCGCCTGCTCGTAGGTGGCGGCATTGTTCTTGTCAATATTGTGCTCGAGCACGGGATGTTTGATGCCGACGGCCTGTCCTGCGCCCAGTGCCGGTAGAGCAACCGCCCCCACCATCACACAGACTACCAGCAGGTCAACGAGATTGCACCCGTTGCAGCTCAACATATCCATCACTCCCTTAACAGTATTATCCCGTGGGTCAAGCTTCCAGCCCGAGCACCCAATCATGCGCTTCGACATCCCGCCGCATCACACGCCCATTATCATTCCGCCTTGGTCATGGTCACGGCCAGCGGAATATAGAAGCTGTTGATCCCTTCGATGTGGCGGCGCGGGTAGTACACCTCGCCGGTCACGTCATCTTCAATTCTCAGCCCGTGATCGTCAGTCAACACTATCACCGATTTGCCGTCCTGGTCTTCGATCCGGTCTATCTCGTAGCCGTGCGTGTAACCGTTGCCATGCGTCACGATCATCCACACCCCGTGCAGCGCATTGCCTGCTGGTAACCTGGCGGCGGTGACGAGGCTATCGGTTTCCGCGCCATCTGCTTTGCGCGTGGCACTGATGATGTCTCCGGTATAGGGTCCTGCATCTGTCTTCAGCGACCAGCCGTCGCCGGCCAGGGCCGCACCGTCCAACAGCCACGCCCCGACCGTCTCACCGTTCTGCTGCCGGACTATCCCCAGCCGGCCGCTGATGCTGATGCCGTCGGCAGTCACACGCTCCGGGTACGGCGGCTCGTCGAGTGTGCTGATGATGGTGTCAACGGTGTTGCCGTGAGTGACGCGCAGGGCGATGGCGCCCTCGGCCTCGGGCACAAGCTGGACGGGTTCCACTCTGGTAATGAACGGCTCCCCGCTGAACGGCTCTTCGACGGCGACAAAGGTATTCGCCAGAGGTGCTTCGCCGGTGCGACGGGCAACAAGCTGCGGCATCCAGTAGTCCCACGCCTTGGCGCTATCGCTCTTAGCTTGCCGGATCGAAGGGCTGCGTCCCAGATACACTTCGGTCTCACCGTCCTGGAGTATATGCACCCGCACGCCCTTGTCCGGCTCGTCAACATAGGCAAAAGTTGTCACCACATCGCCGTCGGTCTTGCCCTCGGCTACCTCCCTGATTGCACCGTACGGGGGAAATCTCGACCCCTCGGTTTTCGGCTCGACCCATTCCTCGCCTTCTTCCAGCATATTCTCGCGTCCCGGCGTCAGCTCTACGTTGCACTCCACCGTCATATCGTGGTTGGCGCTCCCGTGCAGCAGCCAGTCGTGCGTGCTACCACCCCTGACCCGGAAGATGTCCACAACATAGGCATCCCCGGTGGAGACCGGCACCATCACCAACATCCGCCGGTAGGTGTCAAGGCCCTCAATCTCGCGGTAGCCGGACTTGCCGTCAGCTTCCACCATTGACACGCCATTGGAATCCGGAAAGAAGGCCAGCAGGCTACAGTCACCGCCGACCTGGTCTTGTCGGTCAACCGCCACCACGTTGTGGCCGATGGTACATACTGTCCAGCGCCGCAGTTTCGTGTGGCTATAGCCGATATCGCACAGCATCTCGCGCTCTTTGGCGAACAGGCTCAGGTTGAGGTTATCGTAATGCGAGTGCCCGTGTGCGCCGGAAAAATGCAACTGGGCCTGCATCTGATCGGGGCCAGCGCCTCGTCCCAGCGAGGCGTGTCCGTAGCCGGGGCAGATCGTCGAGATGGTCTCGACCCGTGGCTTGGCGCGGGCGCTGTTGGCCCAGGTGTCGTGGATCGGGCTGACGCGGCCATTGGGAAAGCCCACTACTGCCGGGGCGTCCTTCGCCTTGGCGAAGAAGGCGATGTCCTTGTCGGGGTCCAGGTCATCAAACCGTGTGCCATCAATTTCGTCAACATAGCCGGGCGGGTCGCTGTAGCCGCGCAGATCCTCGAACCCGTTGCTCAACCCGCCCATCACCTGGTAGTGGTACGACGGCGCTTCATGCCACATGCCATCATAGAAGCAGCCGCCCACCAGTATCTCAAGCAGCCACTTGTACGCCCAGTGCACGTAACTGGGCTGTTTGATCACTCTACCGATGCGCGCGGCCACCGTCAGGTAGAAAGGCGACATGTTGCCCGTGTGGCCTGCGAAGGTATTGACATATTCGAAGGTGGCCTTGAAGAAGTCGTTTTCCAGCTTCTCACGCACATCGTAGCCGCGTATCTCAGAGAGCTTGTCGAACTCCTCGCTGTCATAGACGAGGTCATAACACTCGGGGACCCCCGAGGGCAGCTCGCTGGCCATCCACCGGCCCCATTTGCCACCGGCACCCGAGTAAGGCGGATCCTGCGAGTCAGGGAATACGAACATAGTAATCCACTGCCGCATCATCGGGTAGTGCGGATAGACCTGCGCAATGCGGTCGAGTATCAGTATCGCCCGGCGAGCGTACTCCGCCTTGCCGGTAGCTTGGTATACTCTGCCCAGAGCGCGGCACTGGCCCATTATCCATCCGCGCTTGAACATCAGGGTGTGCCCGGGGATGAATATCTGCAGGTCACCACGCGTCTTGTCCTGGTGGTAGCGGTACGTGACCGTCTCGCCCAGGGCGTTCTCCCCCTCGATGACCTGGTCACAGGGATACTGGTCATTGGGGAAGACCATGTCGCAGTACTTGCACTTGAGCTCCTCGGGACGGTCAATGCTCCAACTGTATATGCTGCTGCCCTGTGAACCGCCGTGGCAGTTGGGGCAGTAGCAGAAGCGCACGAACGGCTTCTCCGGCACGTATGACAGCATCTCTTCATCGCTCATCGCCATGACCGGCTCAACGGCCTTCTCATAGTCGGCGGCCCTTGCCGGATCGATATTGTGTTCCAGCACCGGGTGCTTGATTCCCACTGCCTGCCCGGCGCAGAAGCACCCAGACGCTGAAACCAACGTCAGCATCACTGCCAACACCAGCACATAACTCACCTCATCAATTGCGTGAAGCAACATATCTACCACCCTTTCTAAGGTTCTGGGGAATTGGTCCGAAACGTTGCTCGCCTGCATCTCACTGCCCCTTGACCATCGCCACTGCCAGCGGAATCACGAAGCTGTTGGTGCCTTCGATTTCGCGCTGCGGGAAAAAGACCTCTTCAGTTACGCTGCCGTCTATCTTCAGCCCATGGTCGTCGGTCAGCAGTACGAAGGTCTTGCCGTCGCGGACTTCCACGCGGTCTATCTCGTAGCCGTGGGTGAAGCCGTTGCCGTGGGTGACGATCATCCACACACCGTGCAGCACATCATCGGCAGGCAACTCCGCGTCGGTAACGAAGGCATCATATTCTGCGCCGTCGGCCTTGCGCGTTGCGGCTTGTATCTGGCCATCGTAGCGGCCCTTCTCAGAAGCGACCATCCAGCCGCCCCCGGTCAGCTTCTCGCCTTCAAACAGCCACGCGCCGGTTGTCTTGCCATTCACCTCGCGCAATATTCCCAGCTTGCCATTGAAGGCGACACCGTCGGCTGTGACGCGCTGCGGATAGGGCGGCTCGTCGAGAGTGCTGATGATGGTGTCCACGGTGTCGCCGTGAGTGACGCGCAGCGCGATGGCGTTGTCATCGGCAGGAGTCAACTGCACCCGCTCTACTCTCCTGATAAACGGCTTGCCGGAGTAAGGCTCCTCGACCGCTGCGAACACACTGGCAAGAGGTGCTTCTGCTTGCCTGCGCACCAGCAGTTGCGGCATCCAGAAGTCGTATGCTTTGCGCATGTCGCCGCGTGTGCCCACCCCCATTCTGCGCACCGAGGGAGCCCGACCGAGCCACACCTCGGCGGACTGGTCATTGAGCATGTGGATGCGGACGCCCCTGGTCGTCTCTTCAACATAGTTGAAATCCACCTGAAAGTCGCCTTCAGTCTCTGCATTGGCCACATCGCGGATCATGCCATACGGGTTGAATCTTGCGCCCTCGATGGTCGGCTCCTTCCACTCCTCGCCCTCTTCCAGCATCCACTTGCGGCTTCCTGACAAGTCGAGGCTGCACGTGGCCGTTGTATCTTCATCAGCGTCGCCATGCAGCGCCCACTCGTGCATCGAGCCACCGCGGACGCGGAAAACATCCACCACATAGGCATCCGCATCCGACACCGGAATCATCACCAGCATCCGCCGGTACATGTCAAGGCCCTCGATCTGCTTGTAGCCCCGCTTGCCGTCGGCATCTACTACCGACACGCCGTTGGAATCAGGGAAAAACCAGAGCAGGTCACCGTCCGACCCACTCCCCTTCTGATCCTGACGGTCTATGACAACAGTATTGTGACCGAGCGTGCATGCGCACCAGTAGCGCATCTGCGTCCAGGTATAGCCGAGGTCCGGCAGCATCTCGCGGCCTTTGGCCCACAGTATCAGGTTGAGATTGTCCAGATGCGTGTGGCCGTATCCGCCGGAGAAATGCAGTTGCGCCTGCATCTGGTCGCCACCTGTGCCGCGCCCCAGCGAAGCATGCCCGTACCCGGGCAGGATCGTCGAGACCGTCTTGGCCCGCGCCGGTGCGCCATACTTCGATCCTGCCCAACTGTCGTGGATCGGAGACACACAGCCGTTGGGGAAGCTGACTATTGCAGGCGCGCTGACGCACCTGGCCCAGAATGGAACCTGCGTGTCGGGGTCGAAGTCGTCGAAGCGGGTGCCGTCTATCTCATCCACATATCCGGGCGGGTCGGTATGGCCTCTGACCGTGTCAAACGCGGCTCTGATGCCACCGATAGTCATGTAGTGATAGGAGGGCGCCTCGTGCCACATACCGTCATAGAAAAACCCCTCATCCACGTTTTGCTTCATCCATCCGAAGGCCCGGTGGACGTAGGCAGGCTCATTGATGATGCGGCCGAGTATGGCAGCGCCGGCAATATCATAGCCGACGACGTTGCTGACGTGGTAGGGACTGGCGGCGATGACTTCGTAGGTGGCCTTGAAGAAGTCATTCTCCAACCTCTCCCTCACGTCATAGCCGCGCTCTTCGGAGAGCTTGTCGAACTCCTTGCTCTCGCAGACGAGGTCGTAGGCTGTGAGGAGCGGCTTGGGTATTTCGTTGTGGAAGTACCCCCATTTGCCGGAGTCCCAGGGATATGGCATCTCCTGCGACTCGCGGAACTTGAACCTGCGGCATCCATTCTGCATGACCGGGTAGTGCGGATAGACCTGGCCGAACTTGTCGAGAACGAGAACTACCCGTGCGGCGTACTCCGCCTTGGCGGTGGCCTGGTAAGCCCTGCCCAGAGCGATCAACTGGCCAACGAGCCAGCCGCGCTTGTGGCGTAGCAGATGGGTGCTGAAGAAGTGGGGGATGTCCTTGTCCTCGTTGAGGTAGTAAGGGAAGCTGATCTCTTCACCGAGCTTGTTCTTGCCCTTGATGAGCTGGTTCTCGGGGTACTTGTCGTTGGGATAGACGATTTCGTCGCAGAAGCGGCATTTGAGCTCGTCGGGCCGGTCAATGCTCCAGATGAAGATATTGTTGCCCTCGACGCCGCCGTAGCAGTTCGGGCACTCGCAGTAATAGACAATAGCGTACGGCGGAACGAACGACAGCACCTCCTCTTCGCTCATCGCCATGACGCGCTCGACGCCCTTTTCGTAGCCAGCCGCATTGTCCTTATCAATCTTGTAATCAAACACCGGATGCTTGACGCCCAGCGCCTGCCCCGCACCAAACGCAGTGCCTGCCACACTCACCAGTGCAATCATTACGCTGAGTACGTGCGCTGTGTTGCTCAGACTGGTTTCAAACGTGTTCACCATGCTCCACATCCTTTTCCTGTTCTCTGTCAACTGCAACTGAATGTGCGCTTTGCGGGTCAGTGATTGACGATCGCTGCGGCCAGCGGGATGACGAAGGTGTTCTTGCCTTCGATCTCGCGCTGCGGGAAGTATATTTCGCCAGTCTTGTCCCCATGCACCTTCAAACCGTGATCCATGCTCAGCACGATCACGGTCTTGCCGTCTTGCTTCTCCACGCGCTCTATCGGGTAGCCGTGGGTGAAGCCATTGCCGTGAGTTACGATCATCCATACCCCTTGGAGCATCTGGCCTTCGGGCAAACTGGCATCCGTGATGAAGCTGTCTTCATCTGCGCCGTCGGCCTTGCGCGTAGCGGCTTGTATTTCGCCGCTGCAGGCGCCTTTTTCCGATGTGATGCTGCCGTCTTTCGCGACGAGCTCTTCTCCCTCGAACAGCCACATGCCGATGGTATTGCCTGCCAGTTGTCGGACTATTCCCAGCCGGCCTTTGATGCTGATGCCGTCTTCGGTTGTTCGCTCTGGGTATGGCGCTTCATCGAGCGTACTGATGATGGTGTCAACCGTATCGCCGTGAGTCACCTGCAGGGCCACAACACCTTCATCTGTCGGGTTCACTTCGAGACGGCTGATGCTGTCAATGAATGGCTCGCCCCCAAACGGCTCCTCGACTGCGACAAAGGTACTTTGCAGGGCACCTGCGCCGTGCCTTCTGAGGACAAGCTGCGGCATCCAGTACTCAAAGGCCTTGCTGTCTTCGTTCTTAGCCCGGCGCGCCGACGGACTCCGCCCGAGATAGACCTCTGTTGCCTCATCGCCAAGCACATGGACACGGATGCCTCTATCAGGCTCTTGTGCATACCTGAATGTTGTCACCACATTCTCATCGCTCTTGGCCTCAGCCACGTCTCTGATTACGCCGTAGTGGTTGAAGCGCGATCCCTCGCGTGTAGGCTCTTCCCATTCTTCGCCTTCTTCGAGCATATTGTCACGCCCGGGTTCGAGCTCCAGACTACACGTGGCGGTCATGTCATGGTCCGCATCGCCGTGCAGCAGCCAGTCGTGCACCGAGCCACCCTTGGTCCGGAATATGTCCACGACATAGGCGTCCTCATCAGATACCGGCACCAGCACCAGCAGCCGCCGGTACCTTTCGACGCCTTCGATGCTGTGGTAGCCGCGCTTGCCATCGGCTTCGGTCACGCTGATGCCTTCGGTGTCCGGGAAATACCACAACAAGTCGCCGGCCGACGCATTTCCGCCACCGTCTTGCATCTTGCGATCGATGGCAACCAGATTGTGCCCGATGGTCCCCCCATTCCAGCTTCGAACGCGGGTGTGGGTGTAGCCCAGGTCAGACACCATCTCCCGCTCTTTGGCCCAGATGATGAGGTTGAGGTTATCGCGGTGCGAGTGGCCGTAAGCGCCGGAGAAGTGTAGTTGCGCCTGCATCTGGTTCGTCCCCTCACCGCGCCCTAAAGAGGCATGTCCATAACCCGGGCAGATGGTGGAGACAGTCTTGTCGCGCGGCTTCGAGCGCCGCTCGCCCGGCCAGGTATCGTGGATCGGACTGGAGCAGCCATTCGGAAAATCCAGCACCGATGGCGCATCGTACGCCCTGACTATGAATGGGACCTCTTCTTCCGGGACCAGATTGTCGAACCGGGTGCCGTCAACCTCGTCCAGGTAGCCCGCAGGATCGGAATAGCCGTTGAGATTGGCAAAGGCGCGCTTGAAATCCCCCAGGATCTGGTAGTGGTACGAGGGCGCCAGGTTCAGCATCCCGTCGTAGAAACAGCGCTGGCAAGCCATGTGCTTCAGCCAGCCGAACGACCAGTGCACGATGCGCGGCTCGTTGATAACCCACCCGATGATGCCGGCGCGCCGCAGGTTGCGGGTCGAAAGCTGTCCGCCCTCGGTCAGAGGCGGTGTGTTATTGGCCTCGAATATGGCCTTGAAGAAGTCATTCTCTAGCTTTTCTCGCACGCCATAGCCGCGTTCTTCGGACAGCTTATCGAATTCATCGCTGTCATAAACAAGGTCATAGCATGGCGCAGGTTGGCCGGGCAGTTCGCTCGCCGTCCAGCGGCCCCACCTGCCACCATTGCTCGGATACGGCGGAGCCTGGGAAGCGACAAAATCGAATGTTCCGGTCCACTGCTTGACGACGGGGTAGTGGGGATAGACTTGAGCGATGCGGTCAAGTATCAGCGCCGCCCGCCGCGCATACTCCGGCTTCTTGGTGGCTTGATACGCCTTCCCCAGCTCAAAGCAGCGAGCCAGGACCCAGCTCCGTTTGCGGGAAAGGATATGCGCGCCGAAAAACTCTCGCAAGTCGGGGTACTTCTTATCCTGATGGTACTGGTAGGTGATGGTTTCGCCCAGTGCGTTCTTGCCCTCCATGACCTGGTCGTCGCCATACTGCTCATTGGGAAAGACCATGCCACAGTAGCGGCACTTCAGTTCATCGGGCCTATCCACACTCCAGGTAAAGACGCCATTACCCTGCGAGCCACCGTGGCAATTGGGGCAGTAGCAGAATACTGACACCGGCTTTTCGGGTACGAAGGAGAGCATCTCTGCTTCGCTCATCGCCATGACGCGCTCGACTGCCTTTTCGTATTGGGCCGCCTTTGCCGGGTCAATGCCATAGTCCAGCACCGGATGCTCGATCCCCACCGCTTGCCCAGCGCCCAGAGCCGGCACAGCCACGACCAGTGCATATACTGAGACCAAATAAAGAATACCAAATCCATAGGAGTTGCACATATCCATCACTCCTGCAACGCTATTATCGCGTAGCATGGGCTTACCAGCCTGTGGGCCGTTGCCCTCATTCCGTCTTCGTCATCGTCACAGACAGCGGAATAACGAAGCTGTTCGTGCCTTCGATCTCCCGGCGCGGGAAGTACACTTCTGTCGTCTTATCGCCCTCAATTCGCAGTCCGTGGTCGTCTGTCAGCATGATTATTGTCCTGCCATCCTGCTTCTCAACTCGGTCTATCTCGTAGCCATGCTTGTAACCATTCCCATGCGTGACAATCATCCACATCCCGTGCAGCGCGCTGCCGGCCGGCAACTCAGCATCGGTGGTGAAGGCGTCGTACTCTGCACCCTCCGCCTTACGCGTGGCGGCCTGTATTTGGCCTGCATAGCAGCTCTTCTTCGGGTTGATGCGCCAGCCCTTGGCGGCCAGCTCTTCGCCCTCGAGCAGCCACATGCCGATGGTCTCGCCATTTGTTTGGCGGACGATTCCCAGCCGCCCCTTGATCGTGATGCCGTCGCCCGTGGCACGTTCCGGGTATGGCGGCTCGTCAAGCGTGCTGATAATGGTGTCAATGGTGTCTCCGTGGGTCACGCGCAGCGCGACTGCCATGTCGTCCGGTGGCGTCAGCGCCAGCGGCTCGACGCTGCTGATGAACGGCCTTTCCGAGTATGGCTCCTCAACTGCGACGAAGGTGTTGGCCAGCGGCGCTTCACCCCTGCGACGGGCTATTAGCTGCGGCATCCAGTAGTCGTATGCCTTGGCGCTCTCGCTTCCTGCCTGCCGCACCGAAGGGCTGCGCCCCAGGTACACTTCGGTCTCACCATCCCCTAACAGGTACACGCGCACTCCCTGCTCCGGCTTGTCAACGTAGGCAAAAGTCACCGCAACATCGCCATCGGTCTTACCTTCTGCCACCTCCCTGATTACGCCGTAGGGGTTGAATCTGGATCCCTCGGTCCGTGGCTCTTGCCATTCGTCACCGGGCTCCAGCATATTCTCGCGATCGCCGGTAAGCTGCACACTGCACTGCGCCGTCATCTCGTGATTGGCGCTGCCGTGCAGCAGCCAGTCGTGAATCGTCCCGCCCCTGACACGGAACAGGTCCACAATATAAGCATCCTCGTCGGACACCGGCACCGTCACCAACATCCGCCGGTACATATCGAGACCCTCTATGTTCGCGTAGGCGCGCTTGCCGTCTGCCTCCACCACCGCCACACCGTTGGCATCAGGGAAGAAGGCCAGCAGATCACCGTCGGACCGGCTGTGGGTCTGCTGTTTGCGATCGACCGCCACCAGGTTGTGCCCGACGGTAGTGACCGTCCAGTTACGCAGCTTGGTGTGGGTATAGCCGATGTCGCACAGCATCTCGCGCTCTTTGGCGAAAAGGCTCAGGTTGAGGTTGTCAGAGTGGGCGTGGCCGTAGGCGCCGGAGAAGTGCAGTTGTGCCTGCATCTGGTGCGGTCCTTCGCCGCGGCCCAGCGAGGCGTGTCCGTACCCGGGGCAGATAGTGGATACCGTCCTCGTCCGGGGTTTGGAACGGCGCTGGCCGGGCCAGGTATCGTGAATTGTACTCGAGCACCCGTTAGGGAAATCCAGCACTGACGGCGCATCTATGCACCTGGCCAGGAACGGCACTGCCTCTTCGGGGACCAGATCATCAAAGCGCGTGCCATCAACCTCGTCAACATAGCCGGGAGGGTCCGAATAGCCCCTTACGGTGTTGAATGCCGACCGCAGACCACCCATAGTCATGTAGTGGTAGGAGGGCGCCTCATGCCACATGCCGTCATAGAAGAACCCCTCATCAACGTTCTGCTTCATCCAGCCGAAGGCCCGATGGACGTAGGCCGGCTCGTTGATGACCCGCCCGAGTATCGCGACGCCGGTCACATCATAGCCCACCACGTTGCCCACATGGTACTTACTGGCGGCGGCAGCCTCATAGGTCACTTTCAGGAAGTCATTCTCCAGCCTCTCCCTGACGTCATAGCCGCGTTCCTGCGATAGCTTGTCGAACTCCTCGCTCTCATAGACCAAATCATAGGGCCAGATAACGGACTTGGGGATCTCGTTGTGGAAGTTCCCCCATCTTCCCGCGTTCCAGGCGAACGGCGGGGCCTGGGATTTGGCGAACCCAAAGCTGGTGATCGGGTGCTGCATCACCGGATAGTGCGGATAGACCTGCGCGGTGCGGTCAAGTATCAGCACTACACGCCGCGCGTACTCCTCGTTGCCGGTGGCGTGGTAGGCTGTGGCCAGGGCGTTGCATTGGCGCATTATCCAGGAGCGCTTGTGCATCAGGATGTGTGCGCGGATAAAGATCGTCAGGTCGTCGCGCTGCTGGTCCTGGTGGTAGCGATACGTAATTGTCTCTCCCAGCGCGTTCTTGCCCTCCATTATCTGGTCGTCTGGATATTTCTCATTAGGGAACACCATGCCACAGTACTTGCATTTCAGCTCCTCGGGACGGTCAATGCTCCACTCATATATGCCACTGCCCTGCGCGCCGCCGTGGCAGTTGGGGCAGTAGCAGTGCCGAGAGAACGGCTTGTCCGGCACACAGGAAACCATCTCTTCATCGCTCATCGCCATGACGCGCTCGACGGCCTTCTCATATTGGGCCGCATTTGCCGGGTCAATGCCATAGTCCAGCACCGGGTGCTTGATGCCCAGAGCTTGCCCAGCGCCCAGAGCCGGCACAGCCACGACCACTGCATATACTGAGACCAAATAAAGAATACTAAATCCATCGGAGTTGCACATATCCATCACTCCTCCAACGTTATTGTGGCGTGGCACAAGCTCGCCCGCCATTTTAATCGCCATAGCCTTGGCGAAGGCGATAGCCTAGCGACGGCGGGGCTTTCTCCTTCGACGTTGCTCAGGGCGGTGAGCTTGTCGAACCGCAGCCTGTGGGTCGTTGCCTGTCCTCATTCCGTCTTCGTCACCGTCACCGCCAGCGGGATGACGAAACTGTTCATCCCCTCGAGCGTCCGTTGCGGGTAGAAGACCTCCTGGGTCTGCTCCCCTTCTAGCCTCAGCCCATGATCCATGCTCAGTACGATCACGGTCTTGCCGTCTTGCTTCTCTACGCGCTCTATCGGGTAGCCGTGCGTGAAGCCATTGCCGTGAGCGACAATCATCCACACCCCGGCCAGGCCGTTACCTTCAGGCAACTCGGCATCGGTGATGAACGCATCGTCTGCAGCCCCGTCCGCTTTGCGCGTAGCGGCTTGTATCTGACCTGTGTAGCGGCTGTTTGCGGTATCTGCCGTCCAGCCGCCGCCGCGCAGCCCCGCTCCTTCAAACAGCCATGCCCCCGTGGCCTCGCCGTCCACCTGTCGCACTATGCCGAGGCGGCCCTTGATAGTGATACCGTGCGCTGTCTTGCGCTCCGGATACGGCGCTTCATCAAGTGTGCTGATGATCGTGTCAACCGTATCGCCGTGCCTTACCTGCAGGGCGACTGCATTTTCGTCTGACGGCGTCAGTTGCACGAGCTCGATGCTGTCAATAAAGCTATTGCCGCGGAACGGTTCTTCCACTGCCACAAAGATGCTCTGCAGCGGCTCGTCATCGGCGGCCTGCCGACGCACAACCAGTTGCGGCATCCAGAAGTCGAGTATCTTGGCGTTGTCGCCTTTGCTGCCGACGCCCGCACGCCGCACTGACGGACTGCTCCCGAGCAACACGCGTGCCGGAGCGTTGCCCAGAACGTGCGTGCGCACCGAGGTATCCGCCACGTCGCTGTACGTAAAGGTCACGCTGAAGGTGGCGTCGGTATCGGCGAAGCTCAGCTCGCGCATGACGCTGTAGCCGCGACATCCGGCCTGTGGATTGTCCCGGTCGCTGTCAGCCGGCTCGCTGAGGTCCTCGCGCCTGCCGGTAAGCGGAATGTTGCAGGTTGCGGTCATGTCCTCGTCGGCGCTGCCATGCAGGAGCCAATCGTGTGTGGAGCCGCCGCGCGTGCGGAAGATGTCCACGACGTAGGCGTCTTCCTCGGAGACGGGCACAAGCACCAGCATCCGCCGGTACATGCTGACATGCTCCAGGTTGTTGTAACCCCGCAACCCGTCGGCCTCGACCATCGCAATACCGTTGACGTCGGGGAAGTAGCTCAGCAAGTCGCCGTCAGTAATCCCCCGGCCCTGTTCCTTGCGGTCCACCACAACCAGGTTGTGGCTTGCAGTGGACCCCGCCCACCAGCGGATCCTGGTCCACGTGTAGCCGATATCTGACAGCATCTCGCGTTGTTTGGCGAATAGGGTCAGGTTGAGGTTATCGTAGTGCGAGTGCCCGTGATGGCCGGAGAAATGCAGTTGCGCCTGCATCTGGTGCGCATCCGTCCCACGGCCGAGCGAGGCATGACCGAAGCCCGGGAGAATGGTGGAGGCGGTGGTCGTCCGCGGGCTGGAGCGGCGTTCGTTGGCCCAGGTGTCATGCACCGGAGTGGAGCAGCCGTTCGGGAAGTCGAGCACCTCGGGCGCATGCTGCACCTTCTGCCAGAACGGCACAGCCGCCAGCGTATCCAGATCGTCGAAGCGGGTACCGTCCTCTTCGTCCAGATATCCGGGCGGATCCGAATAGCCCTTCAAGTACGAAAACGACCTGCGCAATCCGCCCATCGTCATGTAATGGTAAGACGGTGATTCGTGCCACATCCCGTCATAGAAACAGCCTGCATTGACGTTGCGCAGCAGCCACCGGAAAGCCCAGTGAACGTACGCCGGCTCGCCGATAACCATGCCGACTCTGGCCACATTGCCGAGGTATTGCGCGTAGTTGCTGATGTGAGTCGGGTAAGCCTGCGCCGCCGCCACTGTGTCGCGTACGAAGTCGTTTTCGAACCGCTCGCGCACGTTGTAGCCGCGGTCCTGCGAAAGCTTGTCCCACCACGGGCTCTCATAGACAAGGTCATACGTGCGAACGGTATGGAAGGGCACCTCGCTGGAGGGGCTGTGCCACCCCCACTTGCCGGCGGACCAGTTGTACGGCGGCTGCTGATTCTTGTTGATGCGGAAATACCGGTTCTGATTGCTCCCGTGGATCGCCACAACATAGTGCGGATAGACGTTGGCGATCTTGTCCAGAACCAGCACCACGCGCCGGGCGTACTCCTCCTTGCTGGTAGCGCTGTAGGCCTTGCCGAGGTTGTACAGTTGCTGCATCAGCCAGCTACGCTTGCGCCCGGCGATGTAGGCGCTGAAGCAGTGGTAGTAGTCTATGTCTTTGGCATACCACGCCTTGTAGCGCACCGTTTCGCCGAGGCTGTTCTTGCCCTCCATGATGTCCTTTTCGGGCCATTTCTCATTGGGCCAGATGGCGGTGCCGCAGATCGTGCAGCTCAACTCATCGGGCCGATCTACCGACCACTTGATGTTGTTGCTGTCTATGCCCTTGTAGCAGTTCGGGCAGCGGACGAATGTCGCCGGACGCTGCTCGGGCATCCACGACAGCATCTCCTCCTCGCTCATCGCCATTACACGCTCAACGGCCTTTTCGTATTCTGCCGCCCTGGCCGGATCAATACTATGCTCCAGCACCGGGTGCTTGATCCCAGCCGCCTGGCCGGCGCCAAAGGCCCACCCGGCCACTGTCCCAATCAGAGCCACTACAACAGGCAACGTCATGCTGATGCACCGCGAATCGAGTCCCATGGACGTCCTCTCCTTCAGCGCGCTCAGAGCGAGCTGCCAAGAGCCAAACGCAGCCGCTGTTCGACGTTCGCCTCGTCCGTCTCAGGATGCGCAGACTTCGGCCCCGCGCTCCATCAACCGCGGTCAGTACTTGTCTGATCGTGCACCTACTAAGTTGCTCTTGTCCGCCTCGTTCACCTGCCGGATTCGCGATTCAGCCGGCCTGCGTGTGCGGATTGTCGGTAGGGCAAGTTAGCTGATAGTGGGAGCAGAAACCCCGCCATCGCCAATCACTATCCCGTGGGCTTGCCCGCCATCGTGTCCGTCGAAGCCTTGCTGAAAGCCCTGCCGCGTGCGCCCTGAGCCTGCCGAAAGGAGCTTGCCGAAGGGGCGAAGGCGGAAGCTTTAGCGAAGCCTGGTCGCGCTTCCCAAATATATTCGCGTGGGTCAGGCTTTCCAGCCTGACAATGCTGTTTATTTATCCCGTGGGTCGGGCATCCTGGATACAATCGCGTGGGTCAGGCTTTCCAGCCTGACAATGCTTCTTCTCTCCCGTGGGTCGGGCATCCTGGATACAATCGCGTGGGTCAGGCTTTCCAGCCTGACAATGCTTCTTCTCTCCCGTGGGTCGGGCATCCTGCCCGACTCCGTTTCGCGTCACACCCTCGTCCGTAGGGGCGCAATTCATTGCGCCCACTCAGCAGCGCCCTGGAGGGCGTGATAAATCACGCCCCTACGAACACACAAGGGGCGCTTTTTTCCCATTTGCCGACGACCTTTGTACCCACCCTCTCTTCTCGCTGAGTGCTCAGGGAGGGACGTCGGTGCAATGTGTGGAACTCATCACCACATCACAACACTGGCAAGGGAGCTGACCAATCATGACTATGGACACCAAACCGCGCGTCGGACTGCTCGGCCTGATGCTTGAATTATACGACAAGTCCCATCCTGATCTGCGCCCCAGCCAGGAGCAATTCGCCGGTCAGCTTGCAGCGAAGCTGGACGAGTTCGCCCAAGTCACTTTCACCGGCATCGTCAATACTCGCGCCGGAGTGGAGCAGGCGATGGCCGCATTCGAGGCCGCTGCTGTTGACCTCGTCGTTGTCGTCCACTTCTCATATTCGCCAAGCCTGATTGCTATGCAGGCGCTGATCCGCACAAGCCGGCCGGTGGTGCTCTTCAACACACAGCGCAAGCGCGGCATCGGCGACGACTTCTCCAGCCAGGACGTGTTGGAGAATCACGGCATGCACGGGCAGCAGGACCTGGCTAATGTGCTGGTCCGCGCCGGCCGCGATTTCGGCGCGGTCACTGGCTACTGGGAAGACGCTGACACGCTGCACGAGCTGGCTGAGTGGGCGCAGGCCGCCGTGGCTGCTCGCCGAATGCGGGAAACCGAAGTCGGCCTCATCGGCTATCCCTTCCAGGACATGGGCGATTTTGGGGTGGACGAGACCGCCTTCATGCACCAGGTCGGCTGCCACGTTCAGCATATTGGCCTCGACGAACTCGCCGATGCACTGCGACAGGCTCCGGAGGCGGATTTGCACGATATCGTCGCCTCTGACAAGCAGAACTTCGACATCACCCCGGAGCTGTCGGAGGAGGAGCATTTAGAGTCAGCGCGTGCCGAGTGGGCCCTGCGCGAAGTCGTCGCGGACCGTGGTCTCGACGCGCTGGCGATTCACTACGAGGTCCTCGGCGCTGATCCGCGCTTCACTGCGCTGCCTTTCACCGCAGTTACCAAGCTAATCACCGAGGGCCTTGGCTTCGGCGGCGAGGGTGATGTCACTTCCGCCGCCGGCGTCACGGCCATGCACTATCTGACCGGTCTGAGCACTTTCACCGAGATGTTCTGCATGGACTTCGATGGCGGGGCGATTCTGATGTCGCATTTTGCGGAGGGCAACTTGCACTTCGCTGCTGACAAGCCGCGGCTGATCCGTCGCGAGGGCTGGGTTGGAAGCGGCGGCGTATCCAGCTCGGTCGCGTTCGATTTCGCCCCGGGGCCGGTCACGATGCTCAATCTGACGGTTGGCGCTGGCGGCCGGGTAAAACTCATCGCTAGTGCCGCCGAGATACTCGATTATGCCCTGCCTGAGGGCTCAACCCCGCACTGCAAACTCCAGCCCAACTGCGACCTCAATATCTTCCTCGACTCTTATCTCTATCACGGCGGCTCTCACCATGTGGCTTTAGTGAGGGGCGACCAGTTGCCACTGCTGGAAAAATTCGCCGGGCTAATGGAACTGGAACTGTACATCATTTAGCCCGCCGCTTTCACGCTGTTTGTTTCTATTCACCTAAAGCCGCCATCCAGGCCCACTTGTACCCCCCGCAGGGGGGTACAAGTGATTCCCGCCAAGAAAATCCGCTGGTAGCTTGCAAGCTGGCAGGCTTGCATGCAAAGTAGATTTGCTCCCCCCTAGTAACAAAGCCCGTAGTACCAGGGCCTCGTGGCTTCGGCGCAGTTTTGCTCTAGGGGAGTAAAACGCCACTTTGACCCCCCTGAGCAAGCGCTTGCTGAGGGGGGTCAAGACGCTTCGCCATAATGTTCCTCATGGAGCCTGCTCGCGGATGTAGTCCATCGCCTTGGGCAGCTCCTCGAAGGGGTCGCCGGGGATCGCGCACTCGAAGCCCATGTAGTACTCATAGCCGATCTCGTCGAGGGCGGCCAGGCCAGGGCGGAAGTCGGTGTGCCCGTAGCCGGGCAGCGAGCGCTGGCTGTCGGCCAGGTGCACGTTCTTGATGTACTTGCCCGCCGCGCGGATGCTCTCGTCAAAGTGCGCGTCCTCGATGTGCATGTGGAAGAAGTCGGCCATCATCGAGATCCCCGGCTTGCTGACATCCTCGCAGATGGCCAGCCCGTCCTGCAGCGTGCAGGGCCACCATTGTTCATAGCGGTTCAGCGGCTCGACGATGACATCGGCGCCTACTTCCTGGCAGTGGTCGGCGAGTTCGGTCAGGATGCTCTTGAGCACCGCACGCTCCAGTTCCGCCTGGCTCATGAAGGGCGACAGGTCGGGGATGCGCGGCAGGTTTCCCATCTTGGTGGGGAGCAGCGGTACGACGATGACGCCGACGCCACCCACCTCGCCGCAGAAGCTCAGGGCCTCCTTGATGCTCTGGACGCACCGCTCGCGCTCATCAGGGCGCGGGTCGAGGATGTTGTGATGCTCCGAGGAAGCGATGTTAGGCACGATGCCGGTGTTTTCGGATGCCTGGAGGACTTCCTTGAGAAGCTCTGGCGTAGGGGCGCTGGTGATTTCAATGCCGGCAAAGCCCATCTCCGCGATGCTCTCGAACTTTTCGGCGATGGTGCTCCCTGGGGCCATTGCTTCGCGAATTGAGAATTTGAACTCCATGTCCATTCCTCCTGGAAACGTCTGGATTCAGCTTTGACAACTACTGAGCTGTACTACGCGAACGCGCCAATTCACACCGCGCGGACAGGAATCTGCATACATATTGCCCCCCGCAATACTATCAAGGGTAAGTCCGGTTTTTCGCGGCTATGGCTTGGGAGGAGGCGGCCGCAGCGCTACTCAGCGTCCAGCTTAACGTTGTCTATGTAGAACACCGCAGTGTCGGTGGCCAGGCTCACAAACCCAAGCCACCTCAGCCGCCGCCACTGTGGGCTGCCGTTGGGGAGTTTTTCAAACCTGTGCGGCTCCTGGCCCTGCACCGTTACTTTCAGGTCGTAGGCCCCCGCTATCTTTCCCAGGCCGCATGCGATTTCGATGTGGGTCCACTTGCTATGCGGGACGGTCATCAGAGGATTTCCGCCGGCCCTCAGCTCCCCGTTCTTTTCAATCGAAATCGAGGGCCCGACGCGATAGGGATAATGCGCGTCTCGCCATTCGTGCCAGAAGATTGCGCCCGGCTCCACGCGCAGATCGAAGCTGAAACGCACCAGGCCTTTGCTGAAGCGCGGCTGATAGTACATATGCGGCTGCCAGTCGTGCTCCAGGCCGGGGGCGTCCGTGAACTTGAGGCTGTGGTTGCCGGTTGCCGCCTGCTCGTCGGTTACACGGATGCCGGCGCCTGCTGACTGTCCGTGAGTCCGCGCCAGCTTTGCGTTCTCGCCCACCTCGGTATCCTCGAAATCATCTATGATCGGCTGCGGTTCGGGAGCAGGCGGGCGATCAAGCGGCTTGCGCACGATCTTTTTGGGCGCATTTACCCACTCCGTCTCCCCGTAAAGGCCGATCTTGCTGATATCAATCGGCTCAAAGCCCCACTTGCGCACAGGTGAGTCTTCCCGCAGGCGGAAGTCGTAATTCTGCGCATCCACAAACAGCGGGTCGGCGATGCGCGAATGTCGGTCTCGGCCCAGCTCCTGCCACTCTTCAAATTCCATGCCTGCGAATTCAATGTCCTCATCCGCGATGTCCCAGTAGATGTTGTAATCTATCCGGTAATTCCCGTTGCCCCAATTCCCGCCCAGTGGCACGCCGTTGTTGGTCAGCACTATGTTGCGCTTGAACGTGAACGAGAGGTGCTCCTCCTGCCGCGAGCGGACGATGTTGCCGGTTTGGGCGACAGCAAAGATGTTATTGCGGATTGTGTTAGTGCGGCCATAGTGCTGGTGGAAGCATCCGGTTTTGCAGTTATAGACGACGTTGTTCTCCAGCAGTATATCGGTGCTGCCTTCGTCAGTGTACAGGCCCCAGCCACCGTAGGCGTAGGAATAGACATCGTGGATAAGATTGAAGCGCTCTACGCTGCCCGGAGAAACACCGAGTGAATAGATGCCGCCCATGTCGCTCAGGACGCCCTTGCCCAGGTTGTGAATGTGGTTGTACTCGAAAACATTGTGGTTTGCGGAACTTGGGGCGTATCCCCAACTCCATCCGACCGAGCAGCCGGAGTAGTAGAAGTCGCAGATTTCATTGTGTGAGACGGTGTTGTAGCTGCTCCTGCCAATCCAGACGCCAATGCCCGCCTTGAAGACATGGCCGCCATCGTGGATGAAGCAGTTGTCCACGACGTTGTGGTCAGTTTGCCTCTCCGGGTCTGTATGCAGGAGCGTCTCTCCCAGCCGAACACCCCCGCCGCCGAGGTCGTGAATATGACAGTGACACACGCGATTGTGCTTGCAGCCTTCGCCCAGGATCAGGCCATATTCGCCTACATGCGCAATCTCACAGCGCTCGATGCTGCAATGGCGTGCCCACGTGGCGACCACTGCCGCGCTCAGGTGCATCGCCGCCTGCCCGTCGGCCATCTTGTTCTTCGGATGGACCCATTCCGCGTGTTGAAATGACAACCCGCGCAGAACGAGATACTCGACCGTATTTCCCGCCTGCGCATCGCCGCGGATCTCGACCAGGTGCTGCAGACGCGGTGCATTGACTTCAGCCTCCTGCATGTCCTCGCCCTCGAATGGCCAGTAGTACAAGATGCCGGTTTTGCGGTTCAGGTACCACTCGCCGGGCGCATCAAGGGCCTCAAAATAGTTCTCCAGGTGGTAGCGCTCATTGGCGTCCCAATAGGCCACGGGCCAGGCGCAGCGAGCTGTGAAATGCACGGTATTGCTCTGCTCATCAAGCTCCTTGATCCAGTGCAGCGACGCCGTCCAGGAGTGGTAGAGGATTATGTTGAGGTCCTCGAGCCCGTCGGAATGCTTGATGTCACCGGGGTGATAGCGAAAGCCGATTTTGTAGCTGGTGTCGCCGCGCGCGGCGCTGCGATCGGTCAGCGGCTTCAGGGTTCCGGCGATTCGTAGGTAGCCCTCATTGGGATGCCGTGCACGGGTCCGACGCTTGCCATTGACGAAAAGCTGGTGGAAATACCAGTCGCCCGATTTGACCTGCGGGATTTCGGCAATCCACAATTCGCCTTCGCCCTTTGTCCAGCCCGTGATAGGCCTGCCGCCGCTGAACACTGGCTGTTCACCCGGGTAAGCGGCGTAGATTGTCGGCGCGTTTTCGAAGCCCGAGTCTTGGGGTGTGAAGGTCAGGGGCTGGGCCAGCCGGTAGATGCCACCGCGGATCAACACACTGACCGGCCGATCCGAGACGTCGGCGCGAATCTCGCGCATGGCTTTCTGGGCCCGGGCAACGCTGGCAAAAGGCCCGTCGCTAGCGGATGCGTTGGCAACGGCAAAGCGTCCTGACCAAGCGTCGTTGCCATCGGTCGCAACGTAGAAGTCAGCTTTGCTCGTCGCGGCCTCTGCGGCGGCAAAGGTTGCAACCAGCAAGCATGACACGACACTAATAATCCACACTGGCGCCAAGTGCATCACACGAAGCTCCCTTCAAGCCACGGGCGAACAGTTATCAACTCTCTGCCTACTCTTCAGCAAAACGGCACTCAGGCCTTTTTTCTCCTGCTAGCTTTCCTGTGGCAAGAAAGTCTCGGAGCCACAGTGGGCGCATCTGGCAATACCCTTGCCGGCCAGTTCCATCTCGCCCCCGCAGTTCGGGCAGCGGTCCGAGGGAAGCTCCGACGCCTCCACCGAGATCAGTCGCCCCGCCTTCCAGTCAACGTAGCCGGTGAACAGGTTCTTGCCAACTACGGAATAGATGGCCTGCTCGACCTGTTGCTTCGACACGCCCAGTTCGGTGACGATGTCGCCCAGCATCACTTCGCCCCGGGTGCTGACGCGCTGCAGGACGGCCTGTTCGAGGCGCAGATTGCGTAGCTCCCTGTCTTCCCGTCCGCCCCTTGCGTAGAGAACAGCCGCAACAGCAAATGCCGCACCGGCTGGGACTGCAGCAAATAGAATCAGGCCCAGTAGCATGGCGGAAATGTCGAGTTCGCCGCTGTGCAGGCCCGAGTAGAAGAACGCCGCGATTGCGATCATCCACAACAGGCCCGCTATCACTACGATCGTTGCCACGAGCTTTGACTGGTTCATCGGTAAAGCGCTCCCGACTCTTTGGTTTGATGTAACCCAGGCGGCCCGTGGCATCACCAGCCGCCACCACCGCCTCCACCGCCGCCGCCTCCTCCTCCGCCTCCGCTACCACCACTGCCGCCGGGACTGCTGCTCAGGACGGCTGACATGGAGTTGAGCGTCGAAAACAGACTGTCGGTGACAGACTGCAAAGACGGCATGGTGCCGACCGTGGTCTCGATGGGCTGGGCGTTAGCAAAACCGGTGTCAATCGTGCCCTTGGTAAAGTCAACGTCAATGGTGCCGTAGTGGCTGACACTATACCACGACGGCCCCGCGACAGTGGGCATTTTGGCGAACTGTGCCACAAAGTCGCGCTCGATGCCGAAGGCGACTGCGTAGGGCATATACTTCTCGACCAGTTCCTGCGCGCGGGCGAGGCCGCCATATAGCTGGAGATTGCGCAGGTAGTCGCGAAATCCGTTCCATCTGGCTCGCTCGCGGCTGCCCAGGAGCGTCTTGGCCGGCATGCAGTTGGCAAAGGCTCCTACTATCACGCCGCAGACGACGGCCACTGCAATTGCCCACCCATAGTACATGACACCCAGCAGGGCGCCCGGGCTGACCGAAAGCGCAAACAGCCCAAAGCTCACTACACCCAGCCACAGGAAACCGTTGGCCGTATCCTTGCGCAGCAGATTCCACAGGCCCAGCGCAACCAGGCCTGCCACGATGTGCATGAGAATGCGCCAGGGCCAGGGGACCAAGGCCGGGTCCAGAAACAGCGCCACAATGCTGAAGGCAATGAGGAAGGCGTAACCAACGTACGCAGCACGCGTGACCGCCGGAGATCTTTCAAAGTATCCGATCTCGGCCACCTTTTCGTAGAAGCGCTTCTGCAGCTTCTGGGCGACCGCGTGGAACTTTTCATCCAGCGATGCGAGTTTGACGCTGTGGCCGGGCCGGCTGAGAGTAAGCCCGAGCAAAGTGGCTCTTTCAAAATCCTGCAGATCGCCTATCTCCTTTTTGAGCGTGAGCGTGGTGTTCTTGTTTTCAAAGCTGAACAGGAAGAACTTGGCGGTGCTGACGTGCTCGTGGATTTCCAGGTAGCCGCGGGCGGCCAGATCGAGGATGACCGCAACTACCTCCTTCATCCCCGCCTTCTCGTCTATCAGCGTGCCCGCCAATGCCGGAGAGATATCGGTCGGTGGGCTGGTGGCATAAAGCGCGTAGTCGGCGACAGGTTTGTCGCGACCGACGCCCATGAAATGCACGAGCATGCCGAGGAACAGTATAATCGGCAGCAGGAAAAAGGTCGGGTATATCGCATACTCGTTGAACAGCCGACTTGGCGAGAAGGTCCGGGGCAGACCGCATTTCGGGAAGCGAATCTCCACCTCCATGTCCTCCCCTGGCGGCACATCCTCAGCGGTAGCTGTGACGGTGTTGTCATCATTCACCGCTAGGTTTGCGCCGACAGTGAGGGCGAAAAGTTTAGCCCGGACATCAGCATTCGCGGGTAGGGCATCCGGCAGGCTGATGCGTACATTGACGTAGTCTATCGAGGCGGAGCGCTCAGGAAAGATCGTCTTCCAGTACAACTGCTCGAAGTCGCTGCCGTGGTTGATCGCCCCGTGGGCCTTGTAGCGGAGCGTGAAGGTGACATGCTCGTTTGCATACGGCGGGTCGTTCACCTCGCGGCTGCGCCATTTTATGCGCAAGTTGCGCCCGAGGCGCTGCAAGATGAAGCCGCCCTTGTGCTTGATGCTGCCTTTCTTGTACTGCTGCGGGCCCTCGGAGATGGAGATGTCGCTGTAGTGGTCCACCTTCGCCAGCGGCAAGTCGCGGTAGCCACCGTTCCAGGCTCCGTCGAAGACGTATTCCTGCACCTCAGTGATATCCAGGACACCCTCAGGCGTGACCTTGATGTCAACATCAACCCGCTCCCAGTAAAGCTTCCTGGCATGTGCTGGACCGATCAACAAGCCGGCCAGCAGAATGAGTAACAAAGGCCAGCATCTTACACTCATCAGCCATTCTCCCTACGTTTGAAGGATTCTGCGGCTCAATCACCGCCGTGTTCTAGGCTGGAGAGAGCTGCAATAGGATCTCTACAACAGTTCGACCTGCCGGCATGCCGAATGCAAGCCTCGCCCGGTGCAGGATGCGCTCTTGGCCGGCTCGCAGCGGACTCTCTTCAAGCGGCTCTATCTCCCACACCGCGTCTGGCGAGCTGCCGCAGGTTGCCACGACTCGCGTTCGTTCACCCTCGATGATGAGTTCGTTGCCCTGGCAGTGCATCGGCAGGCGGCTGACTAGCGCCTCTTCGATGTGTGCGGGCTCGGCCAAGTCGAATAGATCGGTTATGGTCAGTGCGTTGACCCGCTGGCCACTTTTGCGCAATTCCCAGCTTCGGCGCAGTAATTTCAGCTCCGGGGCGTCGTAAGCTTGCGCGAACTCGATAACGAGCCGGCTAGCCTCCAGGTCTGTTTCGACAAACTCGCCACGGTACTCTGGGCCCGGGCTCTGGAGCCGCCCGCCGACAACCGGCACGCTGTGCCCGCGTGAGTTGGCATAAACGTTGTCATAGCGCGTGGGGCTGAAGAATTCCCGGGTGTAGTCCGGCGGCCCCGGGTCGCACAAGAGCGTCTCGCCCGCCGCGTGCAGAATGAATGAGCCGACATCGTTGTGATTGTGGTTCTCGGCATTGTGCCCGGCCTTGACGATAAGCACAAGCGGGGCCCCCGAGGGCGCCATCGCGCTCAATCTCGCTACCTCGCCGTCTGGCAGATAGGCAGACGGTTGTGCCGGCGGCTCAGCGCAGTGTCCGTTCCACCAGTAGAGCTCGCGCAAAGCCATCGGCAGGCGGATTGCGGCCGCCCGATTGTTGTCATCAGGTCTGAGCAAGCCGAGAAGCTCGGGAGTGTTGGTGCGCTCGGCCAGCCGCGCAATGAAGCCGCGACCAAATGCCGCCGTCTCCACGCAGTCAGAAAATGAAGCGAACCTTCCGGGCGAAAGGGTCATGCACAGTGGAAAGTGGGCGATCTTGCGCATCTTTTCACCGGCCAGGATGTCTATTGCGCCACCGGTGCGGGCCCTGAGCAGCTCCCCAAACAGCACATAGAAAGATAAGCCGTAGTGCCAGTAGGACACGCCCTCAGTGGAGGTCCCATCATCGCAGAAGGCCTCGGCCAGGAAGGCGTCGAGACTGTGGAGGATGCTCGCAATGTCGCCAGCCAGCAAGGTTTCGTCATCCTCAAGGTGGAGTGCAGTCGCCCCGACTGAGCCGCTGCAAACACCATTCCAGTTGTTGGTGCCCTCGTACCACCACAGGTCGTCAGTACTGGCACGGAAAGGGTCAAGCACCCGCCGGTAGATTTCGTCTCTGGCCCGCTGCGAAACCTCATCGGGTAACTGCTCGGCGAGCAGTCGCACCGTTTCCGCCAGAATCAAGGCAGTCTCGGCCGAGAACAGGTCAATCTTGACCTGCTCGTGCGCCGGCAGAACCCAGTTAGTCTCCTCGCAGATGTCCCAGACGTAGTCGCAGACGTGGCCGAGCGCATTGTCGTCAACAAAAGCGGCCAGCAAAACAGCCTGACACAGCCGCTGGCGCTTTGCAAAATAGGGGCCCTCGTAGCCCTTGCGGCTGCCGGTGCGGGCATACTCGCGGTAGAGTGTGTAGCTGGTCAGCGGGATAGCGGGAAGGTCGTGTGGCTCGGGCAAACGCGCGCTGACATACGCTCGTGCGTCTGCTGTGACAGCTACCGCATCCGGCGCTGGCAGCAACTCTTCGAGCAGCGGTCGCCGTGGCCCGACGCTGCGTAGAGCTTGCAGTAGCTCGTCTGCGCTGTACAGCAGGCCTGATTTGCCACGCGCTTGCTCTGGCATTTGCATCCTCCCCTTGCCGTGCAGTTGCCCAGTACGAGTACTGCCAGTCGTCCGAGCGCTCCTGCTGGATACGCGATAGATTCTTCGCCGCGAGGGTCAGTGCCTCCTTTTGCCCGCCGGCGTGGTGCCGGAGGAAAGCCCGGCAAATCGGCTGCAACGCGGCCGTCGGCAGGTATTTCGGTGCTGTGGCGCGAAATCGTGTGTGGGCGCAATCACAAGCAAAGATGGAAGCGGAGTTAGATGAAACAACACACGCCGGTGCTGGATGAACTTGTGGCCATGTCGCTGTGGCTGGCCGAGCCGCAACGCGAATATGTCATACTCGGCGAAGGCAATACCTCCGCGCAAGCGGATGAGACCAGCTTCTGGGTCAAAGCCAGCGGTGCTAAACTGGTCGAAAGTATGCCCGAAAGCTTCGTGCAGGTCTGCAGCGAGCCGCTGCTGGAATTGCTCGATGGCCCTGACCTGAGCGATGAGCAGATCAAGGAGGCGCTGAGCGCGGCTTGCCTGGAGCCGGGGCCACAGCGCCCGTCGGTCGAGACAGTGCTGCACGCGCTGCTGCTCGCATATCCGGATGTGCGCTTCGTCGGCCATACCCATCCCACCGCCGTGAACAGCATCCTGTGCTCGGAGAACTGGCAGGAGCTTTTCTCCCAGCGGCTGTTCCCCGACGAAATCGTCGTCTGCGGGGAGGAGTACGTGCTGGTGCCCTACACCGACCCGGGGTTGCCTCTGGCCAGGGCCGTGCGCCAGCGAGTGGCGCAGTACGCCGATCGCAACGGCCAGCCGCCACGGACAATACTGATCCAGAACCACGGCCTGATAGCGTCGGGCAAGACGCCGGCGATGGTGGAGAATATCACCGCGATGCTGGACAAGACCGCGCGGATCATCCTGGGGGCCTGCGTGGCCGGCGGCGTGCATGCCCTGAGCGCGGAAGACGTCAGCCGGCTAGCCAGCCGAGATGATGAAAAATACAGGCAAGAAGGGCTGGATGAGAGGTGAGAGCGGCGGCCCCTCCAGAGGACTCAACGACAACGACGTCGGGCTGGAAAGCCCGACCTACGCGCTAAAGGGTTGAGACGTTGCCTTTCGGAGGGGCCGAATGGGGGGTACCCACGCCGAAGGCGTGGGTGGGGCCCCCATCCGGCCCAGCCGTTAGCAAGATTTGCATAAGTACAGTGGATGCCCGAGCTACGCGATAATCAATGATGACGAGAAGGGATGGCAATGTTTGAATCATTTGAGCAGTATCGGTCGGGCGAGCAGGAGCTGCCCGAAGAGCAAATCGTGTGGTACCTGTATGGCGTCGGCCTGGAGGTACTGGGCAAAGACAAAACGCCAGAGCATGCACAGATCGGCGCGCCAGGCCCTGACCAGTTGCTGGCTCGGGTTGACGCGGCTGGTCTGTGCTTCTCCGATACCAAGATAATCAAACTGGGCGGCGACCACCCCCGCCTGTACGGCCGCGATCTGGCCAACGACCCGATCATCCCCGCGCACGAGGCCGCATTGACGATCATCGCCGTAGGCGAAAACCGCCGCGAACAGTACAAAGTCGGGGATCGCTTCGTCGTGCAGGCCGATATCTACTTCGACGGGGTGAATCTGGCGTTCGGGTATATGCTGCCCGGGGCGCTGGAGCAGTACGTGCTGATCGGCGAGGAGATTCTCGACGGGGACGACGGCTGCTACCTGGTGCCGGTGCAGGCCGAGACCGGCTACGCCGAGGCCGCGCTGGCCGAGCCGTGGGCGTGTGTGGTGCGGGCGTACCGCGATGTGCGCCGCAGCGATCTGAAACCCGGCGGCGCGGTCTGGATCATCGGCACCCCAGGAGCCGAGGACGAGGATTACCGGCTCCCCGGTGCCGAGTATGCCGCCGTGCCGCGACAGGTCGTGATGACCGATGTGCCCGAAGGACTCGCCGGGCAAATCCGCAACCTCGCCGCAGGAGCCGGTGTACAGGTGACGACGACGGGCCGCTTCAGCGAGATCAGCGAAGCCGGCTTGGTGGAGAACTACACGGGCGGCAAGGGCTTTGATGATGTGTTCGTGCTCGGCAGCGGTAGTCCGGAAGCCGTCGAGGTCGCCGACCGGTCGCTGAACAAGCGTGGCAGGCTGACCATCGTCACCGATAAGCCTCTTCCCCGGCCAGTCAATCTAGACGTGGGGCGCATACACTACGACGAGACCTACTACGCCGGTGCCAGTCCGAAGAACCCGCTTGCCGCCTACCGCAAGATACGGCCGCTGCACCTCAAGCCGGGCGGGAAAGCCTGGCTCGTCGGCGGGGCCGGGCCGATGGGGCAGATGCACCTGCAACTGGCGCTGGAGAGCAGCAACCGGCCCGCGCAAGTGCTGGTAAGCGATATTGACGACGGCCGCTTGGCCACCACGGTGACGCGCCTCGGCGACACCGCAAGAGAAAACGGTGTAGAGATGATTACCGTCAATCCAACTACGATCAGCCCTGAGGAGTTCGATGGCAGACTACGTGAGTTGGCACCTGAGGGCTTCGACGATATTGTGATGATGGTCGCGGTGCCGCAACTGATATCCGCCTCGGCGGCCTACCTCGCCAGGGAGGGCATGTTCAACGTCTTTGCCGGCATCGCCAGGGGCACGACTGCCGAGATAGATGCGACTGCCATTGCGCTTAATGGTGTGCGGTTCGTCGGCTCCAGCGGCTCGGGAATTCAAGACCTCGCGCAGACGATTCAGATGACCGAGACGGGCGAGCTTTCACCCAACCGGGCGGTGGCAGGCATCGGGGGCATGGACGCGGTCTGGGACGGGATGGAGGCGGTGCGCGACGGGACCTTCTCGGGCAAGATCGTCATCTATCCGCAGATTGCCAATCTGCCGCTGACGCGGCTGGAGGACCTGGGTGGCATCCTGCCCGAGGTGGCCGCCAAGCTCGGCCCGGCCCTGCAGTGGACCCGCGAGGCAGAAGCGGCACTGCTGGGGCACTTCCTGGTGGAGGAGTAGCTATGTCAGATAATGACAAAACGCTGAGCGGCAAGACAGCGCTGGTGAGCGGTGCGGCGCAGGGGTTAGGCCGGGCGCTGGGCGAGCGGCTGGGACAGGCGGGCGCAGATGTCGCACTGCTGGACCTGCAGGCGGAAGCAACTGCTGCCGCCGCCTCCGAGATCGCCGCAAGCTGCGCGGTGCGTACAATCGGCCTGGCCGCCGATGTGACCGATGAGGAGCAGGTGCGCGCCGCCTTCGACGAAGCGCTCGAAGAATTCGACAAGCTCGATATTGTGGTGTCCAATGCCGGTATTGTCATCTCCGGAGCGATAACGGAGTTCGAGGCTGCGAAGTGGAGTAAGGTCATCGAGGTCAACCTCGTCGGCTATATGATCGTCGCCAAGTATGCGGCCAAGGCGATGATCCCGCGCGGCGAAGGCGTCATCGTACAGATCAACAGCAAGTCGGGCAAGACCGGCAGCCACAAGAACTCCGCCTACGCTGCCAGCAAGTTCGGGGGCATCGGGCTGACCCAGAGCCTGGCTCTGGAACTGGCCGAGTACAATATCCGCGTCAACGCCATCTGTCCGGGTAACCTGCTCGATTCGCCGCTGTGGGTGGATAGTCTCTACGAGCAATACGCACAGCGCTGGGGCAAGACCAAAGCAGAGGTGCGGCAGATGTACATTGATAAGGTGCCGCTGAAGCGGGGCTGCACCTACGACGATGTGGCCGACACGCTGCTGTTTCTGTGCAGCGATGAGGCGTCATATATCACCGGCCAGGCGCTGAACGTTGACGGCGGCCAGACGATGCACTGAGCGCATCCTTCGGAATATTGTGACAAAGCGCAACCCCTGATGGAGTTGCGCTTTTCTGATTCGGCTGATAGACCGCACACGCCTGCGCGAGGCGGGTTATTATTTGGCCGCTCTTGTTCTTCTATGCGCCGTCCTAGCCTTGTTCGTCGAAGCCGGTGCCTTTGCGCTTGGCGACGCCCAGCTTCTGCAGGCCCCGCTCGGCAGCGTTGGAAACCTGCGGATACTTGTCCCGCAGGGCCTTGACGAGGTACGGCGTAGCCGCTTTGTTGCGCAGGTCGCCGACTGCGCGTACCGCGGCCCAGCGCACGTCTTCATCCTCGTCGTCGAAGAGTTCAACCAGCGCACCCAGGGCCTGCTGTGCCTGGAGGCGGCCGAGTTCGTTGGCCGCGTGCTGGCGGACCTCAGCGTCGGCGTCCTGGGTGGCCTTCGCCAGAGCCTCGATTACCCGTGGGCCGCCGACGTTGCCCAGCGCTCTGACCGCGTAAGCGCGCACCTGAGCGACCTCGTCATTGGCAGCCACATCCGCAAGCTGCTTAACAACGCCCACAGCAGACACTGTCTCCAGCGCAGCGGCGGCGCGGCGTCGCACATGGTCGTTGGGATCGTACAGGGCCTTGGCCAGTGCGGGAGCGGTCTTTGCGGAGCCCAAATAGCCGAGGCCTTGTGCCGCGGCTTCTCTTGCCACAGCGTAAGGATCATTTTGCAGCACGTACAGCAGCGGCTCGAGACCTTCGAGATTAGCCTCGCGGCGTTGGGGCTCGAATTCCTCGTGCCTGGTGGCATGGGCCCGCTCGGCAAATTCATCGAGCGAGGGATTGTTGCCGGCGCAGATCATGGATATACATGTGGTCGCAGCAGCGCGGCGGTGCCTGTTGTTGTCGTTCATCACCGCATCTATCAGATACGGTAGGGCCGGGGCCCCTTGCACTACCAGTTGGGTTGAGGCAAGCGCACTGGCGTCGTTGCGATAGACACCGAGGTCCTGGACCAGTGCGATGATGCCCTCGTCGCCCATGCGACTCATCAGTTGGCTGTAAATGTCCTGGGCCATTTGCCTGATGTCCGCGTTCGGATCCTTGGTCAGCTCCCGCAATACAGAGGCTGCCGCCGCGCCATCGTTGATGAGGGTCATAACGGCCGCCCGCCTGACCCCTGTATCGGGGTCTGATTTGGCCGCGCGTACCCGCAGGTCGAAACGGGAATTGTTGAAGCTGGCGAGTATTGCAAGGGCGTTCCCACGGGCGGCTGCCACGTCGGAGTTCTGTAGCAGATCAACAGCGGCCTGCTCCAGCCGCTTGCGATCCTGCTCGGAACCCGCTCGATAGAGGTATCTGGAGATCATTACGGGGTCCGCTATGACGTCCTTGGCCGCCTCCTTCTTCATCATCTCGATGGCCTCGTCCACGGTAGTCCTTTTGACCTGCTCGCGCACCTCAGGAGGGTGCATAGCCAGTTCAGGATCGAGGTCTTCCTCAGCGGGCGGTGGTTTCTCCGCCTCGTGCTCGCCCTCGTGTTCGTGCTCATCGCCATTGTGAGTATGCGTGTCCTCCAGTGGCAACAGCCAACAGCCGCTGGCGAAACAGAACGCGTAAACTGTCAATATGATTGCGGCCAAGCTAATATACCTGCGCATGACCAGAAAACCTCCTGCGTGACACACGACCCATTAGGCCCGAAGCGCAGCCTGGATGTGGCTGTTGAAATAAACGCCGTGCCGACCTATCAAGTTCCCGGACTCAGCAGACGTGTAAGCACCCGGTCGGTGGCATCGAGAATCAGGCGCTCCGAGTCCGGGGTTATCATCGTGTAGCCGCCACCGTAGAAGCGGTAAGCGCCCTCAACTTCATACCCGCCCTGTGGATAAGCGGCGGCGGTGGGAATATAGCCCGGATTTCCGTTAGTATAAGCCATAACTGCAGTCTGCTGGAAGGGGGAACGGCCATCAATGTTGATGGCGTACTCGACAAAAACCTCGCCGGGCAGTCCCACGAGTGCGAAATCCCCGACCCTGAAGCCCTGGACTTCATAATCAATAGCCAGCCCTGTGGCCTGCTGCCGGGACATCTCCAGCAGCCAGCGGGCCCATTTCAACGTGCCATCACAGAAGATCAGATTTCCGTACTGCTGCTGTTGCTGGGCTTTTTCAAGCTCTGCCTCGGCCTGCTGCAATATCTGCTGTGCTTCGTCCACCGGGGGTGGGTCGAAGCAAGGCAGGCGGAACTGCTCGCGTGCGGCGGCGACTTCGACATCATTAGTCATTTCCGCCAACTCGGTTGCCTTTACAACCGCGCCGGCCATCGCCCTTCCCTGGGATTCGGCGATCTCGAAGGTGCCCCGGGGTTGGCTGTTTATGTTCCCACAACAGCCCTGCCCGAACAGCGCCACAGAGCCCTCGTCAAGCTGCTCGATAAGCCGCTGCGCATAGCCGGGCCAGTCGGCGGATATCAGTAAATTGTCCGGGCCAAGCGTCACACCATGAGCCGCGTGCACGAAAAGCCGCGCCATCGGCCCGTCGCTGCCGTCCACCGCCAGGACGTCCACGTGGTCGAGTATGGTGCCTTTTTCCGCAACAGGCTCCTCGGTTCGCGGCCAGGAGACCTCGCGGCGGTTGAAGCCAACTGAAACCGGTTCGCGGTTACGACCGACCCACGCCTCCTGGGCGCGCCCGTAGGCCAACTCGCCGACGCTGACCAGTTGCCGCAACAGTATCTTGACGTAATCCTCATCCAGCTTGCCCATCGTCGGCAGACAAGGCGTGACCGGGCCGGAGTGAGTGTGGCTGGAGCCGATCATGACCTCGTCGGCACAGACGCCGGTGGCCTGGGCGACGCCCTCGCGCACCGCCGCCACAGAGTCGTAATCCAGCCCGATCAGGTCGCAGGTGATGACCAGCGCCTGCCCTGAGCTTGTCGAATGGGCCTGCCCGCCGGCGCACAGATAAAGCGCCTTGGCGTATAACTCATCGTGGACGCCGCTGCTGGGGCCCGCTCTGCCACCAAAGCCGCACAGGTCAACGCCGACCGGCGGCGTAATATTTATGGCTGCTGCTCCGGCTGTCAGTGTGGGCACTCTAGATGTCACCTCTGTGGGTTCCTGGCTGCTCTCGGCCGTGTCGTCGTAATGCGAATGTAAGGTATTGGTTGGGCGCGGGCCGGGCTGCGCGTCATATAGATGTATGTGCTGTGACAGTTCGCTTCGCCGCGAACTGACACCTGCCGAGGGTTGACGCCGCCGGATGCAGAGATTACTCTATTGGCTGTGGACACTTCGCTTTTCGATTACGATCTGCCCGCCGAGTTGATAGCCCAGTACCCTCCGGCTCACCGCGGCGACTCAAAGATGATGCTGGTGCCGTTGGACCGGGGCGATTTTGCGCACCTGCGCTTCGCCGAGCTGCCAAAGCTGCACAACGCCGGTGATTGCCTGGTGTTCAATGACACTAGAGTCATCCCCGCGCGGCTGCTGGGGACAAGAGCTAGCGGCGGCCAGGCTGAGGTATTCCTGCTCAGAAGACTCGCCGGCGACGACTGGGAGGCGCTGGTGCGACCCGCCCGCAGAATGCACCCCGGTACTGCTGTCCATTTCGGCCAGTCACTGCAGGCCACGGTGCTGCAGGAGCCGAATTTGGGCAAGACCGTCATGCGGCTCGAATATGACGGCGATTTCGAAGATGTGCTGGACGAAGCCGGGATCACGCCGCTGCCGCCATACATCCGCCGGCAGGTCGAAGATCCCTGCGACCGCGAGCGCTACCAGACCGTGTATGCGGCAGTGGCCGGAGCAGTAGCGGCGCCGACTGCCGGTCTGCACTTCACCTCTGAGATTCTGCGGGCGCTGGCCGATCGAGGCGTGCAAACCGCGTTCCTGACACTGCACGTGGGCCTCGGCACCTTTGCCCGGATCAGCACGGATAACATCGAAGAGCACAAGATGCACCCTGAAACCTACAGCATATCGCACCAGGCCGCCGATACCATCAACCGAGCGCGTTCAGCAGGCGGACGCATTGTGGCAGTGGGGACGACAGTCGTCCGCACTTTGGAAAGTTGCTGCGACGACGCGGGGCGCGTTCAGGCCGGCTCAGGCGATACGGAGATATACGTAAGACCCGGCCACACGTTCCGCGCAGTTGACGGGATGCTGACCAACTTCCACCTGCCCCGCTCCAGCCTCATCGTGATGGTCGCAGCACTGGTCGGGAGGGAGCGGATACTGGCGGCCTACGAAAGCGCCATCGCTGAGAAGTACCGCTTTTATAGCTACGGTGACTGTATGCTGATTATTTGAACGGGAGCGTTGGAGTGCTTGAATTTGCGATCACAGCCGAGGGGCCGGAGAAATCGCGTTGCGGGAAGCTGCAACTAACTCACGCAACCGTGAGCACACCGGCCTTCATGCCCTGCGCGAGCGTGGCAGTAGTCAAGGCCTGCCCGCCGCACTTGATCGCCGAGCAGGGCATCCAGGTGATGATCTGCAACGCCTACCACCTGTGGCAGCGGCCCGGCACAGCACCGATCGCCGCTGCGGGCGGGCTGCACAGGTTCATGTCATGGCCCGGCGCGTTGATGACCGACAGCGGCGGCTTTCAGGCATTCTCCATCGCCGGCAACTCCGGTGTCAGCGAGGACGGCTTCGCCTTCCGGTCGCACCTCAGCGGCGAGATGCTGCATCTGTCCCCGGAGAAGTCGGTGGAACTCCAAAACGAACTGGGCAGCGATGCGGCGACGGTGCTTGACGAGTGCGTGGCGTATCCGGCTGAAAAGGAGTATGTGGCCGAAGCGATCGAGCGAACCGCACGCTGGGCGTTACGCTGCAAAGAGGCACACAGCAACCCGCAGCAGGCATTGCTGGGGATAGTGCAGGGCGGAGTTTATCATGACCTGCGCGCCCGAAGTGCCGCGGCCACCGCAGATATCGGCTTTGAAGGCTATGCCATCGGCGGACTGTCGGTTGGCGAAAGCAAAGCGGAGATGTTGGCCGCGCTACACGCCGCTGTGCCTGAGTTGCCGGCCAAGGCGCCCCGCTACATGATGGGAGTGGGCACGCCGCTGGATATGGTGGCATGTGTGCGGCGCGGAGCGGACCTGTTCGACTGCGTGCTGCCCACCCGTAACGCCCGACACGGGAGCCTGATGACCTGGCAAGGACCGCTCAAGATCACCCGCCGCGAATTCAGCACCGATGAGCGAGCGATTGACCAGAATTGCACCTGCCCGGCCTGCACCAACTACTCGCGGGCGTATCTGCATCACCTGCATCGTAGTGGCGAGGCAGCCGCCTGGCAGCTTCTGAGCCTGCACAATGTACGTTTTTACGCCGACTTTATGGCGCAGTTGCGTGAGGCTGTCGCGCGAGGCCGCCTGGAGGAGTTGGAGGCGCGCCTGAGTGCCTGGACCGTGCGCGAGACCGACCACGAGAATCGGCAGAAATGACGCCGGCTGATACGTCGGAGTTGAGTATTGCTTGACAGCGTCTCGGGCGATTTGTTAATATCATGGTATTGAGCCACTGTAACACCATCGAGGGGCGCAAGTATCTTTCACGATTAACATGGAAACGCGCTATAAGCAACATCTCGGTTGGGGAATGGTCGAGACAGCCGTGCGCTGGGACAGCGCGGCAAGCGACCTGCTGCATCAGGCCGCACATTTTCGGATACGCCAGTGGGTATTGCGATCAATGCTCAAGATCGCCGATTTGGAGTATGTGTAAGCCCACTGCCAGAGGTATTGCCCGGGTGGGCTTTTTCATTGCCCGGATACTATGTGTGCATACGGCACACTGGAGGTTCAGGCTGTTTCATGGATGGGAGAGTACTGGTACTCAATCAGAACTATGAGCCGCTGCATATCTGTAATTGGCAGCGCGCTGTCGCGCTGATCTACACCGGCAAGGCGCTCAGCGTCGAGCACGACAGCGTTATGCTGCGTTCTCCGAGTCAAGAGATTCGGATGCCCAGCGTGGTGCGGCTGTATGATTACATTTCTCGGCCTCTGCCGGAGATCAAGCTTTCGCGGCGCGCACTACTGGCGCGCGATGACCACAAGTGCCAGTATTGTGGCGAATCGGCGCGGGACCTGACCATAGACCACGTTATACCACGCGAGCAGGGCGGGCGCCATAGTTGGGAGAACCTGGTGACCTGCTGCAGGAAGTGTAACAATAAGAAGGGCAACCGCACGCCGCGCCAGACGGGGATAAAACTGATCAAGCGGCCGCGGCGGCCACGCTTCATACCGTATCTGAGCTTTGCCACCTTCCGAGCGGCGTTGCGCAACGAGGCGTGGCGCGACTACCTGGAACCGTTCGCGCCACAGTTGCTGGACGGCTCGTACTGAGCGGCAGGGATTTGGGGCGGCTGCCCCACGCGTTGGTGGATGCTTCGGGCTAAGACAGAAAAACAGCCCTGGATAATTCCAGGGCTGTTAGTTTTTCTGGGAGCGAGGATCTTGGTGTGTTCGGTGGATCCTGGCTCCTTTTGGCCACAATTGCCTGTGGTTAGCCGCCTGGTGGTGGTACCTATGGGCCAGGCGGGATCTCGGCGGGCGGTTCCGCGACAGGCGGTTCATCTGCCGGCTCGCCCTCAGGCGGCGCCTCTTCTACCGGCGGAGCCTCTCCAGGCGGAACTACTTCCTCTGGAGGAGGACCAGGCATCTCTCCCGGCATCGGCGCCTCGGGAATCATTCCCGGGTCGAGTGGCGGGGGAGGCGGTGGTGGCGGCTTCTTCGCACAGCCGCTAGCCGCTGCCATCGCCAGAACCAGCACCAAAGCCAATATCGCTATTGCCACTAGCCTGTACATACATACCATCCTTTCGTGTTGTCTGACCTTCACGCGCTCTTTGACTTTACAAATACTCCATCCAACGGCCTGGGACATTATAACACACAATGTATTCCGCACCAAGTCCCTAAGACCTGCAATAGCTCACAGATTCTGTCGCGGCCTATTGGTCACCAGGATCGTAGCCAAGCACCTCGGACAGCGAAAAGCTCCCGCGCAGCAGTTGGCCCGCCTCCCGGATCTCCTGTTTACTGATCTCCGGCAGGTGCCTTGGCGCTCTAGCGGCTTCCTCGAATTCGGACAGATATGGTGCTGCGTCGTCATCGCCATGCTGAGGGTCGCCCCCAGCCTTCGCCACGTGGCTGTGTAGGTCTCGCGCCGCATCCACCATGCCGATACTCTCCAGGACGTGCCCCATCCACCAGTAAACCTGGGCATCAAATGCCGTGCCGGAAAAACTCGCCTCGAACGCCGAGGCCGCAACCAGGCAATACTGCTGGAAGGCGATGTCGTCTGTGATAGCGAGGCTGGTCTCCTCATCACCGGCTATCGTGAAGTCCTCCACGGCCAGCGCGTAGATATTATAGCCCAGCGCGAAATGGATCAGGTAGTGGTCCAGGCCACATTCGATGCCCGAACGGAGATGCTCTACGACGCTGTGTGTCTTGCGCTGGTGGTAGTAACACTCCGCAAGCAGCAAGTCTTGAATCCCCTTGACCTTGCGGTTGCTGGCCGGCGCACTTGCCACCGTTTCGGCGATCGCCTCCAGGTTTACGCGGCGCTTCTCGGCCAGTGACTGCAAGTCGCTGACAAGCATTTCGTCGCGGTCAGCCAGGACTGCCAGCCGGCGGTGGTAGTTGACCTCCACAGTCAGAAAGTCCGCAAACGCCAGCGCGACGCTTGCCGCAGCGGCGTCTTCGTCAGCCAACTCGGCCGCGATGAGCTCGTAAAAAGCCCGGCTGAAGAGACCTACCGTCTCCCATCGCTGGAGCTGATGCAGCTTTTCGTAGATTGCGTCCATTCTTTCTCGGTCCATGAATTCCGTCACCCTGGTCGGCAGCCGACAGTTTCGCACCGTCAGGTCAATTCCCCACATCGGCGACCGAATCCTCCCTGTGAGAAATTCTGTTGACGACTTCAGAGGACTGCCACGGTAGTCAGGCCGATATGCGGACAGGCCGTCCTAGGTAAGCTTGACTGTAGCGCCCGCCTCTTCCAGAATCTTCTGGATCTTCTCGGCGTCTTCCTTCGACAACTCTTCGGCCACCACTGCATCCGGGGCCGCCTCGACGAGCTCCTTGGCCTCCTTCAGACCCAGACTGGTTACCTCGCGAACGGCCTTGATAACCTGGATCTTGCTGTCGCCCTCACTGTCGAGCACCACTGTGAAAGAGAACTGCTCTTCCTCTTCGGCGGCTGCGTTAGCTCCGGCCGCGGCCACAGCAACCGGAGCAGCAGCCGTCACCCCGTACCTCTCCTGCAGCTTGTCTTTCAACTCCACGAGCTCCAGTACTGTTAACTCGTCTATTGCTTCCATGATCTCATCAATCGACATTTTCTCAACCTCCATTGGTATCGGGCTGCCCTTCGACCCTTCGACAGGCTCAGGACTTTCAGCACGCTCAGGGCCTGCGGGAAGCTCGACCTACGCGGGATTAGGATTTCTGTTCAATGTGAAAGGCTTTCAATCGTTAGCCCGTCAGTTACGGGCAATTACACTAGGCGGCAGTCTCGGCCTTCTGATCCCCAACCGCCTGCAAGGTGAACACCAAGTCTGAGACCAGGCTGCTGAGGCTATAGACCAGACCCGTCACCGGCGAAGCGACGCCATTTACCACGCCCGCCAGCAGCTCCCGCCGCGACGGTAAAGTGGCCATCCGGTTGGCCTGTTGCTCGTCGAGGAGCTGCCCGTCTGCGAAACCAGCCTTGATGACGATACTGCCGCCGTGGTCATCAGCGAACTTGGCGATCGCCCTGGCCGGCGCAACCGGGTCGCCGTAGCAGAATACCACCGCTGTGGGGCCGGTCATCAATTCGGCCAGCGCTTCGGCCTGGGTGCCTTCAAGAGCAAGCCGGAAAAGCCGGTTCTTGACGACCACCAACTGGGCATCGGCTGCTTTGACCTGGCCGCGCAACTCGCCCATATCATTCGCCGAAAGCAGCGAAAACTCGGCAATATAGAGGCCTTCGCTGCTCTCGATGGCCTGTTTCAATCGTGCTACTGTCTCGCGCTTCTGCTCTGTCGGCAATACATACGCCCCCTTTGCTTATCCGCTAACCACAAGCCAGCCCCGATAACAATGAACAAGGGGAGCCGCGCGTCGGGCTCCCCTTCATGATATTGTTGCAAGCAACAATGCGGTTCAAGTGAACCGAGCGGTCGCAATCAACCGCGGGGTAACTCCGACCTCGGCTGGCGAACGTTTCCGTTCATTAAGCTTCCTGACAACACCCGCTGTCTTCGGTCGCGGTTAGTATTCAGTTTTCTTGCTGCACCGGCCTGTCGCCGTGAGACTATTTTAGCCCTGCGAGTTCGCGCAGGTCAAGTTTAACGCCCGGGCCCATGCTGGAGGAGAGGCTCGCGGATTCGATAAAGCGGCCGGCGACACCCGCCGGGCGTGCGGCCGAGATCGACTCTATGAGCGCCGCCAGGTTCTCCAGGAGCTGCTGGTCGCTGAAAGAGACCTTGCCCGCTGGCAGGTGGACGACCGCTCCGCGGTCGATGCGGAACTCGACTTTGCCGGCCTTGAGATTGCTGACGGCTGCTGCGACATCTTCGGTGATGTTACCAGCTTTCTTATTCGGCATGCGGGGTCCGAGTGTGCGTCCCAGCCGGCCCACCATAGGCATCATCGCCGGGTGCGCCACCAGCACGTCAAAGCCCTCCCAGCCTGCCTCGATTGCGGCGACCAGGTCCTCGGCACCCACACGATCGGCACCGGCTTCCTCGGCGGCCTGTGCGGCAGCCCCATCGGCGAACACCGCCACGCGCGGAACCTTGCCAGTGCCGTGCGGCAGCACCATCGTGCCGCGAACGTTCTGCTCGCCTTTGTCGGGATCAACCCCGAGCTTGAGCGCTATCTCCACCGTCTCGTCGAAGTTGGCCGTCGCCATCTCCTTGACGAGGCCTACCGCCTCCTCGGGACTATAGGAGCGCTCTCTGTCAACTCTCTCGGCTGAGGTCGCGTAGCGACCACTGTGCTTGGCCATCCGTTTCACTCACTTGTGCGATATTCTCTTCGCAAGAATTGTCGGGCTGGAAGCCCGACCTACGCGATGATGATTGGGCTGTCGGGCTGCCCTTCGACTTTGCTCCCGCCGTCGCCAAGGCTTCCGCCTTCGCTAAAGCTACGGCGGATAAAATGGCGGACAAGCAGAGCCTGCGGGAAGCCCGTGGCACGTCACGGCTGAATGGAAAAAATGGCGAATAGTATCAGACGCGGCTCTGCAACGTAGCAGTAGTTGCTAGTCGCCAACTTGCTCGTCCGCTACGGCGGCAACGGCCTCGTCTGCCGCTGCGGCAGCTTCCTCGTCCGACACCACGGTGATACCCATGCTCCTGGCAGTGCCCTCGATGATCTTGATCGCCGCATCCAAGTCCCGGGCGTTGAGGTCTGCCATCTTCTGCTGCGCGATCTCGTGGACCTGGCTAACCGTCACCTGTCCGACCTTGTCGCGGTTGGGTTCCCCGGAGCCCTTCTCCACCCTGGCGGCCTTCAGCAAGAGGCTGGCGGCCGGCGGCGTCTTGCAAATAAACGCGAAGCTGCGGTCCTGATAGACGGTGATCTCAACAGGGATGATGTCACCCATCTGCTGAGCCGTCCTCTCATTGAACGTCTTGCAAAACTCCATTATGTTTACGCCATGCTGCCCCAATGCGGGTCCCACTGGCGGCGCCGGGTTGGCCTTTCCTGCCGGGACCTGGAGCTTGACTATGGTCAGAACCTTTTTTGCCATACCGATGTACCTCTTTGATGTCGGGCTGCGCTTCGACCGTTCGACAAGCTCACGGCAGGCGGGAAGCCTGACCCGCTGCTTCGGAGTAGGTGCCCCGTGCGGAAGTGCGATTGCGTAACCGGGCGTTGCGCGTCGCTGCGGCGCGCCCAGTGCCGCGGCCCGGTTAGACCTGCCCCCCTAAAGCTTCTCTATCTGCGTGAAATCCAGTTCTACCGGGGTCTCGCGCCCAAAGATGGAGATTAAAACCTTGACTGTTTCCCGCTCTGCATTGACGTCCACAATCTTGCCGGTGAATTCCGCAAATGGGCCTTCGATGACCCGCACGCTCTGGTCCGCCGCCCAAAGAGCCTTCGGCCTCTGGGCCTCCTCTCCGATCGTCTGGAGAATGTCGCGGACCTCCACTTCCCGCAATGGTACAGGCTGCGACCCTGAGCCTACAAAGTGCGTCACGCCGGATGTCTGCTGAATGATATTGCGCATTTCGTTGGTGAGATTAGCCTGCACCAGCACATAGCCGGGGTATAACTTGCGCTGGACCTCACGGCGCTTGCCGGCCGCCGAGCGTATCTCCGTCTCGGTGGGGACCAGGATCCGGCCCAGCAGGTGTGCGAGATCGCGTGCCTCCGCCACCTTCTCGATGTTCGTCTTGACCTTGTTTTCTTTTCCCGTCAAGGTATGTACCACATACCACTGCTTGTCCATCGCTTATTCCTCACACATGATGCGAACGGGCGCAGAGACCCACGGCATTACATATTCAGCAGCGCAAGCAGCCGCGTAAAAGTCAGGTCCCAAATACCGACCCATATCGAGACAATGACAATTGCGATGATTACAACTACCGTGAATGCGTATGTCTCCTGCTTGCCCATCGCTTATTCCTCACACATGATGCGAACGGGCGCAGAGACCCACAGCATTACATATTCAGCAGCGCAAGCAGCCGCGTAAAAGTCAGGTCCCAGATACCGACCCATATCGAGACAATGATAATTGCGATGATTACAACTACTGTGAATGCGTATGTCTCCTCGTGCGTCGGCCATTTGACCCTTTGCAGTTCTAGCCATACATCCCGCAGGAATGCGATAAGGTTGGTGAAGGGCCGCTTGATCCGGCTGATGAAGCCGGCTTTGTCTTGCTGTGCTGTTGCCATGAGATTGCCCAGTCCATATTCAACGAATTCGCGCCTGCGGGCCGCCTATCGTCACGGCACCGGCTTTGCGCTAGCGGTTTGCCAAGTCTTCTGGCAGGGGCAGCCGGATTTGAACCGACAACCTGCGGTTTTGGAGACCGCTGCTCTGCCAATTGAGCTATGCCCCTGCTATATGAATTCTTACTTGCGAAGGCGTGTCTCGACGTGCTTGGTGTGACGCCCGCACGTCCGACAGAACTTGCTTAGCTCCAGCTTCTTCTCCATGTTCTGGCGGTTCTTGGATGTAACATAATTATGCGCGTCACACTCTGAACACGCAAGTATGAACTTTGTCTGTGGCATACTATTCTTCCTGCGTAGGGATGTGTCAGGCTGCCCTGCGACGAACTCAGGGCCTGCGGGAAGCCTGACCTATGCGATGATGACCTGGCTGTGTCACCTACTCTATTACTTTGGTTACTACGCCGGCGCCGACGGTGTGGCCGCCCTCACGAACCGCAAACCGCAACTCCTCCTCCATCGCGATCGGATTGATCAGCTCCGCAGTCAGCGTCACGTGATCCCCCGGCATCACCATGTCGATGTCCTCCGGAAGCCGAATCGCACCAGTCACATCCGTCGTCCGGAAGTAAAACTGCGGACGATAGCCCGAAAAAAACGGCGTGTGACGACCTCCCTCATCGTGGCTCAGCACGTACACACGCGCCTCGAACTTGGTGTGCGGTGTGATGCTGCCCGGCGCCGCTATCACCTGACCCCGCGCCACCTCGTCGCGCTCGATACCGCGCAAAAGCACACCGATGTTGTCCCCAGCTTGACCATCGTCCAAGATCTTGCGGAACATCTCCACGCCCGTCACCACCGACTTCTGCGTCGCCGTGATCCCCACTATCTCGATATCGTCGCCTGTGTGAATCCTGCCTCGCTCCACGCGACCCGTCGCCACCG
>JAUVVY010000078.1 GCA_030604405.1 bacterium
ACGGCAACGGCACCCTCACCCCTTGTATTCCCCTCTCCCGGAGGGAGAGGGGAAAACGGCAACGGCTGGGCCGGATGGCCGTGAGTTTGCAGGCAAACTCCCGTCTGACCCACGCCTGCGGCGCGGGTACCCCGCCCTTCCGAAAGACAACGATAACGGCAAAGGCGTCGGGCAGGAAGCCGCACCCATGGGAAAGCTAAAAGGGCACTGCCAGGCTGGAAAGCCTGGCCCACGCGGTGAGGGAGGTCGCGGGCCGGCCGCACCCGCTGCTGCCCAGCGGGTACGCGGTTCGATGCGGCCCCTCGATTACGACAAAGGCAACGGCCACGGAGTCGGGCAGGATGCCCGACCCACGGAATTATATTTGTGGAGCACGAGCCAGGCGAATATCTTTGGGATGGCCGCGCTCACGGCATCATTGTTGAGATGGCCGACCCACGGGAGAGGTAAAAGGCATTGTCAGGCTGCGGTTCGACCCATTCGGCAGGCTCAGGGCCTGCGGCAAGGCTCACCGCCCTGAGCAACGTCGAAGGGGAAAGCCCGGCCTCCGCTCGAACTACGTGTGCCGGGCTCTTGTACGTTGAGCTTGTAAAGCCTGTGTGTTCGTAAACCGCACCACTTACAAGGAGCAATAGGCGATGAGCAAACGAATGCTCTTGGCGATTATCTGTTGTGCTTGGTTCATTGCGGCAGCAGGCGGGTTGAATGCCGCCACATACTATGTCTCAATCACTGGTGATGACACCAATCCCGGAGCCAAGACCGAGCCTTGGCGAACGATCGCTCACGCTGCTCAGCAGGCGCAGGCCGGGGATACTGTTTGCGTCGAAGAGGGCAATTACGGTCACGAGCATGTGGTGTTATCTAACTCAGGAACTGCCGCCCAACCGATTGTGTTCAAGGGCTATAATGGAACGCCGCTGCTGGACGGAGAGGATGGCAAGGGATACGGGATTCTCATCGCTGGAAAGTCTTATATCACCATAGATGGCTTTGAGATAACCCGATACCTGGTCGGTCTTTATGGTCGCAGTGACCCAGACGCCGATCTGAGCACACATCATATCAATCTACACAACATTACACCGTACAAGAATCACCACGGGATCTATTTTGCAGGAAGCCACGATGTTGTCATAAGGCACTGCACGGCTCACAACAACGAGATGTGCAACTTCCTCTTGACCGCTGCGACCACTAATACTGCGATCGAAGATTGCAGGAGCTTCAATGAGGAGGAGCTGGGCAGCTATGCCGACTACTACTATGCGATAAGCAAGGGCTCCACGAATAACGTCATCAGAAACTGCACAGCAGGGGGCTATGCGGAAGAGGGGCATCATTGGTCCGGTCATGGGTTTTGCATGAGACATAAGTCAAGCTACTACAGGATAGTGAATTGCAGGTCGTTTTTTAGCGGCTGCGAGCATTTTGCGGCCAAGGAGGACAGCGAGTACAACGAATTCGTCAATTGCATTGCTGTTGGGATGCATCCAGATCATTATGTTACGGGTTTCAACATTTCAGCGTCGCACAACAAGATACTGAATTGTGTGGTTTGAGAGGTACGATATGGTGTACTCGTCCATTGGTCAAAAGGTGAACCAAGCGAAAAACTGCCGATAAGCAACAATCTATTTGCCAATAATACCCTCGTAAATAACATGTTCGGTGTATTCGTGCATTGGGTGAAAACTGCGCCAACCCAGCCGCCGACGAGTGATAACCTATTCACAAACAATATCGTGGCGCACAACGAGTACGGGATTCGTTTGGCAGGAGATACAGACGTGATTAGATACAACAATCTGTGGGGCAACGATACTGATTATACTGCTTGCTCGCCTGGGGTTGGCGATATGAGTGCCGACCCACTGTTCGCAGACCCAACAGCCGGCGATTTCCGCCTTAGATCGCAATATGGAAGATGGAATGGGAAAAGCTGGGTTTGTGATGATACAACAAGTCCTTGTATAGATGCGGGTGACCCAGCCAACCCGTATTCTGCGGAGCTGCAGCCGAATGGCGGCAGGGCCAATATGGGTGCTTACGGGGGCACTGCAGAAGCCTCGAAGAGCCGCGCCAGCGAGGAGTAACCTTGGATTATTGATCAAGGCGTGGGTCAGGCTTTGCGGCCTGGTGTTCGTCAGCAATCGGGCCTAGCGTGCGCATATCCAGGCGCCGATGAGAAGGAATCCGACTAGCAGCAAGATGGCCGGCCCATGCCACGCCATTGGCTGCGAGCCCATGATTCCTACCAGGTGCATCCCGCTGCCGACCATCAATCCCACGCCAGGAGCCAGGCACAGCCCCGCAAGAGCCTTCTCGCCAGTGTTCAGGTCCCGCCGCAGTCCGGCCCGCGTGGCGATGAGTACCCACAGGCCCAGGCCGATAGAGATGCTGCTGCCGAGGCGGTTCGCGGCCACTTCGTTTTCAGGGACCGATCCGGTGTAGGTGGCAATAAACAACCCCATACAAAGCAATACCATCAGGAAGCTGAGTGGGACAACCAGCCACCGGCCCAGGGCTGCCCAGTTTATCTCCGGAAACTCCACGTCCGCAGGCGCGTATGAGGATGGTCCTGAGGACGTGTCCACATGCCCGTGGCATTCGGGGCAGCGGTCGTTGGGGAAGTCGGATGCCGAGCCGATGAAGCCGCAGTGGGCGCACCTAATGCCGGCAAGCCTGACTCCTCAGCCTGGGCATACGCTAGTGGTTTTGGTCACAGTGTGGCCGCAGTTCTCGCAGCTGTATATTGTTGTCATGTCAATCCACCCTCATCTATTCCAACTTCCGAGAGTTGCGAAAACTATCATGGCGTAGCGTTCGGGAGTTGACAATAGTGCAGGTTACTTGCTGGATGGACTTATGACCCCTGATACGGCTACGACACCGGGGTGGCGTGAGCGTAGGATCTCTCTACCTTCGTCAATCGCACCTTGAGAGCCTGCTCGACCTTGGGTGAGGCTTCCGGAATCTCGATGGCATAGCCGTTGACCGCGGCCACCAGGCTCACGGAGGGTACTGAGATAACGTCATCAGGATGGATCTGGATGACCTGCCCGACGCTATGCGGCAGGTGTTCGCTGCGGAACTTGCGATCCGAGCCGCTGATTATCTCGTAGCGTTCAGGGTGGATATCGTAAGTGGATCGGACATAGAGCTTTGCTCCCGCCGCCTCTTCGAGTTGCTCGATGTACTCGCCGTGCGGGCCGATCAGGGTCAGCACCACCGCCGGGTCCGCCCATATCAGATACGCCTCGTGGTCGTTGTCGGATCTGGCTGCGCGGAGTTCATCCTGGATGCGGGTCGCCATCGTTTCAGCGGACAGAATACGTCCCCTGCCTTCGCAGCAGGGACAGGCGACCTGCATCTGGCGAGCCAGGCTACGGCTGGTGCGCTTGCGAGTCATTTCGACCAGGCCCAGTCGCGTGATGTGCAGGATTCGTGTCTTCATGCGGTCGGTGGCGAACGCCTCGCGGAGAGTTTTGGCGACCCTGCGGCGATGGCGACTGTTATCCATGTCAATGAAGTCAATGACGATGATGCCGCCGATGTCACGGAGGCGGAGTTGGCGCGCGATTTCATCGGCAGCCTCCAGGTTGGTACGCAGCACGGTGTCCTCAAGACTCTTGGCCGCGACAAACTTGCCGCTGTTGACATCTATTGTGGTCAGTGCTTCGGTCTGCTCGATGACGATGTGGCCGCCATGAGGCAGCCATACCTTGGGTCGCAGGGCCCGCTCGATTTCCTGGTGGATACCGTAGTGCACCGTAATCGGCTCATCACCTCGGTAGAGTTCCACCTTCTTGCGCAAATGCGGGGCCACGTTGTCACAAAGGTTCAGGATTCTATCATAGGCCATCTTCTCATTGACCACAAATGAGTTGATTTCGGCATCAAAGATGTCGCGGAATACGCCATAGACGAGGCTGGTATCCTCGTAGATCAATGCCGGGGCCTTGGTGTGCTTTTGTCTATTCTGAATCGAGCGCCAGATCTTCATCAGGAACTTGATGTCATCCTCGAACTCGGTGAGGCTGGCGCTCTCGGTACGCGTGCGGACGATAACGCTGAAGCCTTCAGGTTTGACCTTTTGGGCCAGGTCGCGGAGGCGGCGCCTCTCCTGTTCGTCCTCGATTTTCCTGGACACTCCGACTTTGTTCCTGCCGTCGGCTACGAGTACGAGGTAGCGGCTGGGCAGGGATATGCGTCGCGTGGCGCGCGCGCCCTTAAGCTCCATCGGGCCCTTGGTGACCTGTACCATGATCTCCTGGTCCTTCTTGACTACTTCGCCGATCGGGGGAAGAGAGCCCATCTTGTGGCGCATCTGGTGGCGCGTAGGCTCTTCGGTGAGGGCGTCTGAGACGTGGAGAAAGACGTTTCTGTCTATGCCCACGTCAACAAAGGCAGCGTCGAGGCCGCGGACAACATTCTCCACGCGGCCCATATAGACGTTGCCTACGACTTCCTGTTCTCTTTCGACTTTGTACTCCGCCAGTTGGCCATCTTCGACGATGGCCACCCGCGTCTCGCGCGGGTTGACATCTACAATAATATCCGTTTTCATGTATCAATGACCTCTTCTAGCGCTGCCAACGATTCTGAGGCGACAGTCTGCCGGAGCTCTCCCCAGACTGCCTGCACAAATGGCAGCAAAATGTGTTCTCTATGGCCTTACCCATATTCTCCGGGTAGGGCACTGGATGCGGCATGAATTAACCGTATTCGCGGGCTGGCCCGCCGAACGACAGCCCTCACCCCCGGCCCCTCTCCCACAGGGAGAGGGGAGCAAGGCAACGGCGGCGCGCTGCCTTCGACTCTTCGACAGGCTCAGGACTTGCAGCAGGCTCAGGCCAGGACAAAAAACCCTCACGGCTTTGGCGTCGGTATACACGCGTCTTTAAGCGGTATTTCAAAATGCAAACCAGTGCGGACTGAGCGACGCCAGCCGCCTGCTGTCATGCCCATAATAGCGGCGAGCGCTGCGAGTAACTCGGCGGGCTTGACCAGCGTCTCCTCAGTAATTCCCAAACACATGCTCACAGTATCGGCGGCAACGCCCAGCCCGTAAACATGCGGTCTTATGTTAATCGAGCGCGTTGTACTCTTGGTCTGGCGCTCCACGATGACCTCTGCAACGGCCATGAACTCCGCAGCCGCTCTCTCCAGTGCCGCCGGCTCTACTTCGTCTATGAAATCCGGCACCAGCTCATAAGTGGCGGCGTGCAACTCCGCCCACGCCAGCCGCCCAATGCCCCGCCGCACCTGAATTTGAGCAATGCGAAATCTCTCAAGCTCCGGTGCCAATGCCGCGTATATCTGCCTGGCTTCTGCGGGCCCGACAAGTTCGATTGCGCAGAGTTCTGCAGTGCCCTCGGCGCCGACCGGCAGTGGTGGCGGGAAGCTGATCTGAGCCCTGGGCGTAAAGCCCTCGCTGTATTTTACAGGTATTTGCGCTCTACGTACAGCCCGATCGAACACCCTTGCAATATCCAGGTGCGCAAGATAGCGCAGAGGTCCGCTCTTTTCGTAAGTTATCAGGGCGTAGTAGCGCTCAGGCTGGCTCATCTGCATCCCCGCCGCTGAAGCACCTGGCGACCAGACGCTGAGTTCCGCAGTCATGACAGCCACTGTCCCGGCAGTCCTGGGTAGTAGCACCTGCCTGCGACTTTTCAAGCTCAGCAAGCAAATACTCTTTGGTCACCCCGACATCAATGTGATCCCACGGCAAGGCGGCATCTAGCGGTATCGGCGTCGAAGCTGCTTTTTGTATGTCAATATCATGCTCAGCCGCCGCCCGGCGCCAGCGGTCGTAGTCGAAATGCTCGGTCCAGGCGTCCAGCATGGCTCCTGAGCGGAATGCGCTCTCGATTACGTCCGCCGCGCTGCGATCTCCCCGCGACAGGAAGGCCTCGACAATCGTGGCGGTTGCGTCATGGCAGCTCAGCTTAACCTGTTTGTGGCGGTCCAGACGCTGCCTCAGCAGCCGGCGCTTGTAGTCGAACTGGTCGAGGCTGTCCTGAGCCACCCACTGAAACGGGGTATGCGGCTTGGGGATAAAAAGCGCCACGCTGATATTCAATCGTAAGCGGCCGCTGCGTTTGCCCAGACATTCACGCCCCAAGTCGAGCATCTGTTGAACCGTCCGGGCGATGGCCAGGACATCCTCGTCGGTCTCGCCAGGCAGCCCGATCATGAAATAGAGTTTGATCTTGTGCCAGCCGGCTCGCAGCGCCGCCGTCGCAGCCTCGGCCAGATTGGCTTCGGTCACATTCTTGTTGATACGATCGCGCAGGCTTTGAGAGCCGGCTTCGGGTGCGAAAGTCAGACCACTCTTTTTGACTCGCTGCACGCGCCTGGCAAGCTCTACCCCGAAAGCATCAACTCGTATCGAGGGCAGGCCGATGGACACGCGGCGGTCGCTCAGGTCCTGGTGCAGGCCCTCGAGCAGCTCTTCGATGCGCGTGTAGTCGGTGCAGCTCAGCGATGACAGCGAGATCTGATCGTAGCCGGTCGCATCAATAATCTCGTTGGCCAGCCTGCGTAGAGTTTCTAGCGAGCGCTCCCTGGTGGGGCGGTAGATAATCCCCGCCTGGCAGAAGCGACATCCGCGGGTACAGCCGCGGCTTATCTCGATCTGCGCCCGGTCATGTACGGACTCGCGGTACGGTACCAGCGGCCGGGTAGGGAAGGGCGCGGCGTCGAGGTCCTCGACTATGCGCCTGCGTACCGCCGGCTTGTCCGGCGAGGGCGGCTGCGGCACGATGAATCTGCCCACCTGCTCGACCGGCCATAGCGAGGGGACATAGACGCCCTCTATGCGGCTTAGCTCGCCAAGGAAGCGGCTGCGGATTTCAGCATCGGCAAACGGAGGAGAGAAGCCGGCCAGCAAGTCCATTATCTCGTGGATGACTTCCTCACCCTCGCCGATGACCAAAGCCTCGAAAAACGGCGCCATCGGCTCCGGATTGACCGCACAAGGCCCGCCGGCTATGACAATCGGCTCGGTGGGAGCGCGGTCAGCCGCCCGTAACGCAATGCCGCCCAGGTCCAGCAGCGAAAGCACACTGGCATAGTTGAGTTCGTGCTGCAGAGTGATGCCGACGATGTGGAAATCTCTGAGCGGGGTATCGGTCTCCAGTGAGCAGAGAGGGATACTCCTGCGCCGCAGCACCTGGGCAGCGTCGGACCAGGGATGATAGACGCGCTCGCAGTAGGTGTCGGGCCTGCTGTTGAGTACGTGGTACAGGATGTGCGAGCCGACGTGGGAGGTGCCTACTTCATATACGTCGGGGTAACACAGCGCGAAACGCAGCGTCACGGATTGCGGGTCTTTTTCGACTATGTTATGTTCGCAGCCTATGTATCGTGCCGGTCCGATAACTTGGTCAAGCAAATCATCTTTAATCATATAGCAATGCTATAGAAGCGTTTGTGATTAACTGGTTAATGATACATCTTGAGCGGTGGATTGTCAAATTGAGGCGGCAGGGGGGATGCCGGGACAAGGACAGCCCTCACCCCTCTAATTCCTCTCTCCCGCAGGGAGATGGGAAAACGGCAACGACTCACAGGCTGGGCTTCGACAAGCTCAGCCCCTGCGGGAAAGCCCCGCCTTCGCTAAAGCTATGGCGGGCAAGCTTGTGCCACGCGATAGAGAGGGGAGGGTGGGCAA